>JBCDLT010000008.1:0-126988 GCA_038745065.1 Pseudomonadota bacterium
ATTTTCTTTTATCTCACGGCCGAAGGCCTCCGATGGGCGGGCTGACCGCCCGGCGCCCGGTCGGGCTTGCGAACCCTTCGGGTTCGAGGGGTAGTTTTCTTTTATCTCACGGCCGAAGGCCTCCGATGGGCGGGCTGACCGCCCGGCGCCCGGTCGGGCTTGCGAACCCTTCGGGTTCGATTGGGATCCAAGCCTTGCTTGACCCACTGCGCTATCCTTAGTGATCCGCAAAACAATACAATCCCTCCTCGATCGTGATCTCGCTTGTGCGCCCGCGTATCTCTGCGAGCAGTTTGGCGGCCTCGTCGATCGTGACGGCTTCGAGCGCGGCGCGGGAATTGTGGCCGATCGGGTTGGTCGCCGTTCCCTTGACCTCAAGCAGACGCTTGCCGTCCGCGGATTCGCCGCGTGTCGGGCGGGTCGGATTGACGTGTTTGTTTTTCTGTATGTTGTCGGCGGCATAGGAGCACAAAAAGGCGCTGTAGGCGGCGAACATGGCCGCGCCGCCGTCCGGGTATCGTGCCAAGAGTTGATCCTGCTTCTCGACTATCGGGCCTTCATCGACATTGCCGAAGAAAAAGTGCGGCTCCGGTGCGTGGTATCCGAGGTTGTCGGGCGAGCGATGCATTTGCGTGAACCGGCTTCCATTGCTGAAATACAGGGTCCAGCGCGGCGATCCTTTCGTGACCCCGATAACGTCCAGCGTCGTGAAAAATGAAGGAAGTTCCGTTGGCATTCCGGGCTCCGGCGCGAGGACACCATCTCGAAACGGTAACAAAATGTCGCCAACACTATTCTACATGAAATTTTCGGCTCGACGACGCTTGCCTCTGTAATTTTGGGCCGGTGCGATCGATGAATTGCCAGGAAACCGAACGGGATTGTCAGATGTGACATCAACCCATGGAACACCCACTGCGTCCAACGGTGATTGTGTGTTCCGGCATGGTAAGTCCGCCGCGAACTGCGCCATGCGCCGGACAATATCGCCTCGACCGACAGCGGTATCCGTTGAGGTGCCGGCAAGCGGGCGGCCCTTTGGAGATGCAGGCACGAAACCCGCCGACAATTGCCACGATTGTTGATCTTCAAGAAAATTTGCCTTACCGGCACCCGAACTGTCGGGCAAAAGGCCGACAGACGTCGGCACAATGCGTCCGATAAAACATGGCCGGCGGTACCGAATTGAAAGCACTCCTTCCTACGCCAGGCAGATGCGCGCCGTCGGAAGGGCTGCTCCCAATGCGGTGTACCAGGCATTCCGCTGAAGCGGTTCTACGATGAGTGCCGCTGGTCTGTGCGGAATGGTGCCACCAACAGGATCTCTCGCTGTAACTCCGGGAAATATGGAATGAAATTTGGAACCGTTATTGTGGGCGCACGTGCTCTGACCGCATCTTTGATCCTGATCGGCGGCCTTGCTGCGGCTCCCGCATTGGCCCAACAGGCTATTGATGGTTCGAGCGACGCCGCCACTGACGCACAGACCGAAGCAGCCGTCGATACGCTGCTTGATGTCCTGAAAGATGACGAAGCCCGGCAGCGCCTGATAGAGCGGCTCGAAACGGGCGACGGCGCAACGGTCGAAAACGGCGGCACTCCGGAGGCGGATGACGATCCACCAGGCATCGCGCAACAGATCGCCGAATTCACCAAGGACGCCTCTGAAACCGTCTACACCAACGTCACCCGTCTATGGACCGAGTTCTCCGGGGCAAGGGTGCTGCTGAACGGGATTCCCGAAAACCGTCTGGAGCGCTTGCGCAACAATGCACTGCCCTTGCTCGCCACGATCGTCACGACCCTGGCGATCCTGATCGGACTGACAATGGCGTTTTCGCGAATATTGCGACGGCGCGCGCCCAGGCAGAAGCGCACGACGATCGTCCAGGCCGTGATTTCCGTCGCCTTGAGCGCTGTCTCGGATCTGACCGTACTTGCGGTCGCCTATGCCGCTGGCTACGCCCTGTCGCTGACGGTTTTCGGCACGAGCGGCGTAATTTCGGTCGAACAGTCGTTGTATCTGAATGCCTTCCTGATCGCCGGCGTTGGCAGGATTTTCATTCGTTTGTTCGTTTTGCCCGACCGGCCCGAACATGCGGTTTTCAGTTTCGACGCAGACGTTCAGCGGATCATCCACAATCGCCTCGTAACGATTTTCTACCTTCTGAGCTACGGGATCACGGCAGCCGTCCCGATCGCCAATCTGTGGTCGTCCTTTCTTGTTGGTCGCAGCGTCCGCATCGTTGTTCTGACGCTGGGAGCGATTTTGGCGTTGCTTGCCATCCGCCGTATTTCCTCGACCTTGCGCACGCTTCGGAAAGAGCAGGCCGACAGGACGGAAGTCCACGCCTCCGCAACCAGTTCGGTGGGTGAGGTTCTCGAAGACGCGGGCAGCGAAATCGTCGATCAGTCAGCGACCTTTGTCGAACGGTCGTGGCCGATCTTTGCGACCATCTACATCCTGTCATGTTATGTCATTGCCATCGCAGAGCCGTCATTGATGATCGATCTCATCGGCACCGCGACACTGCAGACAATCGTTGCGATCGGAGCGATTGCGCTTGCCATCCGGGCCTTGAAGTATTCATCGGCAGCGACCTTTCCGCTCCCGCAGGCGATCGCGCGCAACTTTTCAGAGCTGAAAGAACGGTTGGACGGCTTCGTACCCGTCCTGATCCGGGTGGCGGCGATCATGCTGATCCTTTGCGGCGGCGCCTTCCTCATCGATGCCTGGCACCTTTACGATGTGGAGGCCTGGCTCGCTCTGCCCGGTTCCGCGGAGTTCCTGTGGCGTGTCGTCGGCGCCGCCTTGATCGTGCTGACGACCGTCATCGTTTGGGCTGTGATCTCGGCCTGGATCGATCGAAAGCTGAAACTCGACCTGCCCGGTCGAAACGTGAGCGCGCGATCGAGAACATTGCTCGCCCTGTTCAAGAACGCGTTCACGATCGCCGTGCTGGTGTTCGGCACGATGATGGCGCTCTCCGAACTCGGCATCAATATCGCGCCCTTGCTGGCCGGCGCCGGCGTGATCGGCCTCGCTGTCGGATTCGGATCGCAAAGCCTGGTGCAGGACATCATCACCGGTGTCTTCATCCAGTTGGAAAACGCGATCAACGAAGGCGACGTGATTTCGGTGGGCGGCTTTACCGGCACGGTGGAAAAGCTCACGATCCGTTCCGTTGGCATCCGGGATCTCGAAGGCGTCTATCACATCGTGCCCTTCAGCGCTGTCAGCACCGTGTCGAACTACATGCGCAAATTCGCTTTCCACGTGGCCGAATTCGGCGTTGCCTACGGGGCGCCGATTGCCGCGGTCAAGGAAGCCATGACCGACGCGTTCGCCGAACTCAAGGAGATGCCGGATTACCGCCGCGACGTCCTGGGCGATCTGGAAATGCATGGCGTGACCTCGCTTGGCGACAGCGCCGTGGTCGTGCGGGCACGAATCCGCACAAAACCCGGAAAACAATGGGCTATCGGCCGCGCTTACACGGAAATCGTGAAGACCCTGTTTGACGAACGCGGGATCGAGATCCCCTACCCGCACCGTCAACTGGTTTATCCGCCAAGCCGCAATTCGGAGGAAAAAACCGGCCCTGGTTCCGAGCCTGTGGCCGTGGCCGTCGACGGTTGAAGGACAGGGTGCAACCGGCCGGGGCGCTCAACACGGCAGGCAGCGTCGCGCGTGATGCTTGCGGCGAAAGACGATCCGGTTGGCGGCCTCAATTTTGCAGATCGGGCCGCACGCCGATCCCGACCGTCTTGCCGCCGCGCTTTCCGATCCCGACCGTGATGCCGACGATCGTAAGCGTTCCGTCGATGGAGGCGAGCACCGGCGCGCCGCTGGCGCCCTTGGCGCTGTCGCAGGTATGGATGAAGACGCGCCGTGCCTCGAACACTTCCTCAAGCCGGCAGCCGGTTTCCACCGACAGGATATGCGCCACGTCCTGGTGATAGGCGGCCAGCACGATCGGCTCACCGACAAAAGGCGTGAGCGGTCCCCGGTGCATCGGGAACGGCATGATGTCCGGCAGCGCCTTGTCCAGCGTAAGAACGGCCCAGTCCTCGCCGACCTCTTGCGGCCGACCTCTTTCATCAAGCGCTATGCCGTCATTTTCGACCGCAATCGCCGGCGCTTCGGCGACATAGGTCGAGCGGCGATAACCGGCCACGAAATGCAGCGATCCGGCCGGCGGCCAACGCCGGGCGCGAGCATTGTAGAGGCAGTGCGCGGCGGTCAGCACCTGGTCCGGGGCAATCAGCGCGCCGGTGCAAAACCCGCCGAACCGCCGATTGACACGGCCGACCGCGTTCCAGGGCGCCGTACCGCTGTCGACGCGCTTGCGGCTGTCACCGCCGATGATGCCGGGCAGCACGATCGGTTCGGCCTTTGCGCTCGACAGGCCTGGCGCACTGGTCGGCACCACGAACATTGATGCAGCAAAAGCAACGATAAGCGCCGCCCAACCGAACAGGCGGTAGCCGATATTCATTGTTATCCCCGACAAAGCCGCTCCAAGCGTCCTGCTACCACAGAACCGCGTGACTGCATTCGCACACGCGTTTCACAAAGTCGTGGCCTTTGGATCTGACGGATCAGGACGCTTTGCGCTTGCCGGAACGTTCGACGCCTTGCCGTTCGGCAAGAAAGGTCGGCACCGCGTCGGCCGGCATCGGGCGGGCGAAGTAAAAGCCCTGCCCGCGCTCGCACTCAAGCGCCGTCAATCCGTCGATATCGGCCCGCGTCTCGATGCCCTCGGCCACGGTCGTGTAGCCGAGCGCCTTGCCGAGCCCCACGACCGACCGGATGATCGCCCGTGACGCCGCGGAACTGCCGATCCCCCGCGTAAACGACTTGTCGATCTTCAGGATGTCGAACGGAATGTCCTGCAAATGGGTGAGCGACGAATAGCCGGTTCCGAAATCGTCAAGCGCGACCAGCACGCCGAACGCGCGGATCTTTTCCAGCACATCGACGATCAGGGTCTGGGACTTGAAGACGGTGTTTTCCGTAACCTCGACGATCAATTGCTTCGGCCGCACATTCGAACGGCCGATCCGCGCCGACAGGCCGAGCAGAAAGCCGGGTTCAAGAAGATTGACGTCGGTGAAGTTGATGCCGACGCGACCGAACGGTACGCCCTTTTTGTTCCAGCCTTCCAGGTCCTGCATGACCCCGTCGAGCACGACCTTGCCGATCTCCACGACGAGTTCCGGATCGTCGAAGACGTCACAGAACTGGCCGGCGGCCAGCACGCCCTTTTCGGGATGGTCCCAGCGGGCCAGCGCCTCGAAGCCGGACACCCTGCCTGCCTCCAGTTCGACGATCGGCTGGTAGTAAGGCACCACCTGACCGCCATCCAGCGCCTCCTTGAAGGCACTGATCAGGTCCATCTTGCGGGCGAACTCCGTACCGAGCCGGGGTCGGTACTTGCCGATCTTGCGGCGCCCCCGCGATTTGGAATCGTATAGCGCCAGATCGGCACAGGCGATGACTTCCTCAAACGTCTTGCCGTCCTTGGGAAACATTGCATAACCGACGGAAGCACAGATTTCGAGCGTGCGGCCCTGGAAGTCGACCTTGTGCAAGAGCCGGGAAAACCGGTCCTCAACCGCCGCATCCAGATCGGCAATCGTGCGAAAGCCGGTAAGCAGCACCGCAAACTCGTCGCCTCCCAAACGGGCAACGCTGGCATCGTCCTCCGCCACTGATGTCAGCCAGGCGCTGGTCTGTTTCAGGACAGCATCGCCGGCGGCGTGCCCGAAATGATCGTTGGTCTGTTTGAAGCGATCGAGGTCGACGAGACAGACCGCGCCGTAGGATCTGCCCCGGGCGCTGTCCTCGATCGCGCTGCGTGCCTCTGCCTGGAAGGCCGCACGGTTCGACAGGCCGGTCAGGTGATCGGTTTCGGCAAGCCTGCGGAACTCATCCTGGCGCGTGCGTTCCGCGGTCACGTCCTGGATGGTGCCGAACAGGGTCACGGTTTCGCCGTTGACCCGTTCCGCTTCGCCGATCACCCGGACCCACCGCATTGTCTGGTCGTCCGGGTGGAGGTTCAGGGTCAGATCGAAGGATTCACCGGTCTCGATCGTCCAGTCCATGGCGGCCTGCAGGTCGCGCAGCGAGTCTTCGCCATAGGGTCCGATGGCATCCTCGAACGTGACGACGCTGCCGGGCGGCAGGCCGTAGATGCGATAGATTTCATCGGTCCACGTGATGTTCTGCGACCGGAGATCGAGCGTCCAGGCGCCGATCTTGGCGATACGCTCCACGTGGTGAAAGACCGTCTCGCTGATGCGCATGTCGCGGCCGGCTTTTTCCAGCTGTTCGCTGACCTGCATGTCGGCCGTGACGTCACGCGACAGACCGCAATAGCCCAGAAACCGGCCGTCATCGTCATAGCAGGGTTGGCCGCTGGATTCGATCCAGCGCAATCGCCCCTCGCCGATCGTGGTCGGGCAGCGGAAACCCCGAAACGGCTGGCGGGCGGCAAAAGTTTCGGCGTGTTCGGCAATCACCGGATCGTCGGGCGGCCGCTCGCACAATTCGGCCTGCGTGAACCCGAGCACCGCCTCCTTCGGAAAACCCGTCAGCGTTTCGAAATTGTCCGAAAGAAAGACGATCCGAAGGGCGCTGTCGGTTTCCCACGCCCAGAAATCGGAATTCGCCACAAGGTCCGAAAATCGATTTGTCACCGATGAAATCGCCGAAAAAACAGTACCATCGACGATTTATGACCGATCAATCTTGATAAGGCGTGAAGAACGCTACCTGTGAAAAATACCAGGGGTCGCATTACAGCGCCATCGGTCTCTCCGCCGCTTGATTTTGCCGTCGGCCCAAACGAGTATGCGCCCAAACAATTGCAAACGGAACAAACCGAAGGTATTCCCGACTTCCTTCGGGATTTCAACGGGTTGGCGCGATGACCGAATCCGACGATACAATCGCTCTTGAGGATTTCCTGCCTTACAGGCTGGCGCGGCTGGCCGGAGAGATCAGCCGGCAATTGCGCGAGGTCTACAAGGAAGAGCATGGCCTTACCATCCCGGAATGGCGCACGCTCGCAACGCTCGGTCAGTTCGGCACGGTAACCGCCAAGCACATCGGCATTCATGCATCCATGCACAAGACCAAGGTCAGCCGGGCCGTCGCCTCGCTTGAGAACCGGCGCTGGATCAATCGCGCCCGAAACCCGGGCGACCGCCGCGAGGATTTCCTGAGCCTGACGCGGTCGGGTCGCCAGGCCTACCAGCGCCTCGTGCCGAAGATGCGTGTCTTCGAAAATGCCATCCTGGAACGCTTCGCCGACAACGCGGGCAGCGACCGGTCGGTCGATCTGTTTGCGACATTGCACGCCCTCGAAGTGGTTCTGGGAATTGAAACGCCCGCGGCCGCCAAACGCAATTTCCCTTGAACCCCCAGACAAACCCGGTCATTTAGGGCCAGTCCGGCTCGCGGATGCCTCGTCCTGTGCCCTTCCCTGTGGTCCTCATTCATGCCCGCCAAATACACATCCAGTGCAGAGCTTCGTGCCGCCCATCGCGATGCCGGATTGTCGGTGACCCTTATGGGCATGTCGGGAGTGGGCAAGACCACGCTTGCCCGCGCGCTATCGGTTCGCAGGTGGTTCCACTATTCCGGTGACTACCGGATCGGCACGCACCATCTGCAGGAAGCGATCGTCGACAATCTGAAAATCGAGGCGATGAAGGTCGATCGCCTGCGGCGCCTCCTGCTCGACGACCTGATCCATATCGGCGTGAACATCGACATCGACAACATTCAGATCATGTCGGACTATCTCGGCACGATCCGCGACCCGGAAAATCCGGACGGATTGTCGATCGACGAATTCCGTGAACGCCAGGTTGCCTATCGGGAAGCCGAGATCCGGGCCATGCTCGATGTCGGCACCTTCATCCGCAAGGCCCACCAGGTCTACGGCTACAAGAGCTTCGTCAACGATGCCGGCGGCAGTCTTTGCGATATCGTCGACGTGGAAGCCGAGCGCATCGCGGACGACCCGGTCCTGAAACATCTCGGCGAACACACGCTGATCGTCCATATCAATTCCGACGAAGCCAGCCGCGATGAACTGATCCGTCGGTCCGGCGACGCCCCGAAACCGATCTATTACCAGCCGCACTTCCTCAACGAACAACTCGCTCCCTTCCAGCGGCACGGCATGTTGGACGAGAACGACCTGCCCGGCCGATTCCAGGCGTTGATTTTCCGCAATCTGATCGGCAACCGGCAGGCGCGCTACGAGGCGATCGCCAAGGCCTGGGGCTGCGCGATATCGGAGCGCGATGCCGGAGAATTGACCGATCTCTGGGTAAAGAATCCCCATAAGAAAGAACGGGCCGTGCTTGCTGCGGAGATCGAGAACCGCTTCGTCGATCTCCTCGCAGAAGCGCTCGATAGAGAATAGGCCGCCAACCGGAACGCTGAAATCCATGCCGATCAAGATCCCGATGAGCCTGCCGGCCCGTGTCGAACTCGAAGCCGAGGGCATCGCCATCATCACCGAGGATGAAGCCCATCGCCAGGACATCCGGCCGATGCGAATCGCCTTGTTGAACCTGATGCCAGTGAAGATCCGCACCGAACGCGAATTCGCACGGCTCCTCGGCTCGACCCCGCTGCAAGTGGAACTGACCCTGTTGACCACCGGCAGCTATCAGGGATCGAACACGCCGCAGGATCACATGCTGGCCTTCTACAAGACCTTCGATCAGGTGCGCGAGGAGCGCTTCGACGGTCTGGTGATCACCGGTGCGCCGATCGAGACGATGGAGTTCGAGGAGGTGCAGTACTGGCGCGAACTGACCGCCATCCTCGACTGGTCGCAAACCAATGTGCAGATGACCTTCGACATCTGCTGGGGCGCCCAGGCCGCGCTCTACCATTTCTACGGCGTGCCGAAGCACGAATTGCCGCGCAAGTGCTTCGGCATCTTCGAACACCAGGTGGTCAAACCGCATTCCGAATTGTTGCGCGGCTTCGACGATCGTTTCCGTATCCCGGTATCGCGCCATACGGAAAACTGGGAGACCGACCTTCCCCTGACCAGCGGCCTGGAAATGCTGGCAAAATCCGATGCGGCGGGCCCGGCCCTGATCGACGATCCGGTCCGGCGCCATACCTACATGTTCAACCACGTCGAATACGAGACGGACAACCTGAAATACGAGTATGACCGCGACATCGAGCGCGGCCTGCCGATCCATATCCCGGAGCATTATTATCCGGACGACGATCCGGGTTGTCAGCCGATCAACACCTGGCGCGCATCCGCGCATCTCCTGTTTTCCAACTGGCTGAACAAGGTGTACCGGACGACGCCGTTCGATCTGGCCGATTTGCAGCCGGTAACGGGCAAAACCGGATGACGGGAGAGCATTAAGGCGTCATGGTGCGGCGTCGGCGCGGCAGCGCAATCTGGGGACGGATGCCCGGCATCGGCATCTTGCGTTCAACTGGGAGGAAACGATGTCTGACAATCCGGTCAAACTCGAGGTTCTGGACGGTGTCGGCCTGATCACCGTCGACAATCCGCCGGTCAATGCCCTCGGGCAGGCGGTGCGGGCCGGTCTGGAAAAGGCCGTGCGGGACGCCGCAGCCGACGATACTGTCAGGATCATCGCTGTGATCGGCGCCGGTCGCACCTTCATTGCCGGTGCCGACATTCGTGAATTCGGCAAGCCGCCCCAGGCGCCTTCGCTCCCGGATGTCGTGGCCGGCTTCGACCGGATCGAAAAACCTATTCTTGCCGTCCTGCACGGCACCGCGCTCGGTGGCGGCCTGGAGGTCGCGCTCGGCTGTCATTACCGCGTGATGCTGCCCGGGGCGAAATGCGGTCTGCCCGAGGTCAATCTCGGCATCGTGCCGGGTGCCGGCGGCACCCAGCGGGCGCCGCGTGTCGCCGGCGTCGAAGCCGCCCTCGACATGATCACATCCGGCCGCCACGTACCGGCAAACGAAGCGCTCGACATGGGCCTTGTCGACGAGATCGTCGAAACCGATGACGTCCGGGCGGCTGCGCTTGAGGTCGCCGGTCGTTACGCGGCAGAGGGCAAGCCGGTGCGCCGGGTTCGCGACATGACCGACAAGATTGCCGGCGACCATTCCGAGACGATCGCCAAGACAAGGGCAGCCCTGTCGAAACGCGCGCGCGGCCAGGAATCGCCGTTTCGCTGCGTCGACGCCGTGGAGGCGGCCACGACCCTGGCGTTTGACGACGGCATGAAGCGCGAACGCGAAATTTTCATGGAATGCATGGAATCGGACCAGCGCTCGGGTCTGATCCACGCATTCTTTTCCGAGCGTGCGGTGGCCAAGGTCCCGGGACTGGAAGGCGTTGAACCGCGTGCGGTCGAGCGTGTCGGCATCATCGGCGGCGGTACGATGGGAACCGGTATCGCCTGCGCCCATCTGTTCGCCGGAATTCCCGTTGTGATGGTGGAAATGGATGAGGACGGCGCCAAGCGCGGACGCGGCAATGTCGCCGAAGTCCTGTCGGGCGCCCGCCAGCGCGGCAAGATCACGCCCGAAGCGCATTCCCACATTCTCGATACCCTGTTCCGGGTTTCAACGGATTATGCCGATCTCGGATCCGCCGACCTCGTGATCGAGGCCGTGTTCGAGGACATGGACGTGAAGAAGAAGGTGTTCCGGTCCCTCGACAGCATTGCAAAACCGGGGGCGATCCTGGCGTCCAACACGTCCTACCTCGATATCAACGAAATTGCCTCGGTCACGGATCGGCCGGAAGACGTGATCGGACTGCATTTCTTTTCGCCCGCCCATGTCATGAGGCTCCTGGAAATCGTTGTTGCCGACAAGACCGGCCAGGACGTCGCGGCGGCAGGCTTTTCGCTTGCCAAACGGTTGCGCAAGGTCGGCGTGCGGGCCGGCGTCTGCGACGGCTTTATCGGCAATCGCCTGCTGAATTCCTACCGCAAACAGGCGGATTACCTTATGGAGGACGGCGCGTCTCCGTACGACATAGATCGCGTGCTGGAGAATTTCGGCTTTGCGATGGGACCGTTCAAGGTCGCCGACCTGGCCGGCCTCGATATCGGCTGGGCCAACCGCAAGCGGGCCGCGGCAACCCGAAACCCAAAGGAACGCCATGTGCCGGTCCTGGAACGGATCTGCGAGCGCGGCTGGTACGGCCAGAAGACGGGGCGCGGTTTCTACAATTACCCCAACGGCCCGCGCGACCCCAAGGAAGATCCGGAAACGCTGGCCATTGTCGACGCGGTCAGGCGCTACAACAACGTGGTTCCCCGTGAAGTGACCGAAGAAGAAATCCTCGGCCGTTACATGGCGGCCATGATCAATGAAGGCGCCCGCACCCTCGAAGAGGGCATCGCTTTGCGCCCGCTTGACATCGATGTCGTGCTTCTCATGGGATACGGCTTTCCGCGCTATCGCGGCGGGCCGATGCATTACGCGGATACGGTCGGTCTCGATCGGATCGTGGCCGATATCGAAACGTATCGCGCCCAGGATGCCTTTTTCTGGCAGCCGTCGGAGCTGCTCACGGACCTTGCCAGGAAAGGCGGTAAATTCGCGGATCTGAACAAGTAGAGACGTTTAGGTCTCACAGCCGAATGCGGCAGGTTCGTAATAAGAAACGGACTTCTGAAAGAACGACGACAAACGCTTGAAACGATGGGTGTCTGTCGATGCAGGCTTTGCGATTCTTGGTTGGTCGTTCTGCGCGTTACAAGGCTTGTCCCGGTCGCGCACTCTCCGATCCGGCGCCGGAGCGCCGGACATAAAGGAATTACGCTCCGGTCAGCGACCGCGTCAGCGGACGGGTTTTACCGGTTTCGATGTTGCCCTCACCTTCGCGCGCCCGGCGCTCGTTTGCACGGTTGCGGGCTTCGGTAAGGTTCCACGGTTTGATCGACCAGGCGTTGAGCCCGATTTCAGCCACGCTGTTGGCGGGGCCATTCGATTCCTTGTCAACAACAACATGCAGCGTCTGCAAAACCAGGAAGGCCAGGACCATTCCGGCGGCAAATGAAAGTCTGGCGATATACATGTTCGACTCTCCGTGCGGTCTGTGTCTGACTTAACGTGAGACTTGGGGGGTCGTAAACATCAAACCACCGGTTCAGTGCCTCTGGCGCCCCGAAAACGAACTAAGTGTGATCTGCATCACCGTAGCCCGCGAGGCGCACGACAAAAACCCGGTAAACTCCTAGGAGCCTACCGGGGAAAAGTACCGGCTTTGCCGGAATCAGGCGGGAAAATCGGGTTTCTACGTACGGATTCTACGCCACGTGCTGGTCGAGCGTGCGCCGCAGGCAATCGGTGATTTCGTCGATATGGCTGCGTTCGGCGACGAAGGCCGGCGCGACGATTCCGGTGTCACCGGTGAACTTCACATGGCAGCCGTTCCAGAACAGATCCTTCTGCATCTGCGTACCGCGCCGGCCGGGAGCGCCGTCATGGTGGACTTCGACGCCGGCCATCAGACCGATCGTGCGGATGTCCCGAACCAATTCATGGTCGGCCAGCGAGTGCATCGCATCGGCGAAATAGTCCGACAGCGACACCGCCCGATCGAACAGGCCTTCGCGCTGATAGATATCCTGTGCGGCGATGCCGGCGGCGCAGGCTGCCGGATGGCCGGAATAGGTATAGCCGTGGAACAATTCGATGGCGTTCTGCGGGCTGGCATTGGTGACGGTCTCGTAGATCTCGTCCTTCGTTGCGACGGCCCCCATCGGAATGGCGCCGTTGGTCAGCGCCTTGGCCATCGTGCAGATGTCCGGCGTGACGCCGAAGGCCTGGCTGGCAAAAGGAGCGCCGACCCTGCCGAAGCCCGTGATGACTTCGTCGAAGACCAGAAGGATGCCGTGCTGGTCGCAAATCTGACGCAGGCGCTCCAGGTATCCCTTCGGCGGTGCCAGCGTGCCGGTCGACCCGGCAACCGGTTCGACGAAACAAGCAGCAATGGTCGAGCCGCCATAGGTCTCGCAATGGCGCTGCAGATCGTTGGCCAGTTCCACGCCGCGGTCTTCCGGCTGTCCGCGGGTGAACAACTCATCGCCGGTCCAGGTATGGCGCATCATCACGACGTTGGGGATGACGGACGGAAACGTTTCGCGGTTCTTCACCATGCCGGACAGCGACACGCCGCCGATATTGACCCCGTGATAGGCCCGTTCCCGGCTGACATAGCGGTTGCGCTGGCTTTCGCCGCGGGCCCGGTGATAGGCCATCACCATCTTCAGCGCCGTATCGATCGCCTCGGACCCGGAATTGACGAAGAAGACGTGGTTCATGGGTTCCGGCAGCAATTGCGCGACCTTGCGGGCGAGCTCGAA
This sequence comes from Pseudomonadota bacterium, assembly GCA_038745065.1. Classification (GTDB taxonomy): domain Bacteria; phylum Pseudomonadota; class Alphaproteobacteria; order Rhizobiales; family JANQQB01; genus JANQQB01. The sequence continues at coordinate 13,357 of JBCDLT010000008.1, forward strand.
GCTGCGCGGCTGTCCGAGCGAGAACGGAGCCGTATAGTCATTCTCCGTCATCTGGGCATAGACAGCGTCGGCAATCTCCTTGCGGCCATGGCCGGCCGGGCAGCAGAACAGCCCCGACGAGCCGTCGATCAGCTTGCCGCCCTTGTGATCCCAGCAATACATGCCCTCGGAGCGCACGACGAGCCGCGGATTATCCTTGAAGTCCCGATTGCCGGTAAACGGCATCCAGTGTTCTTCAAGCGAGTTCGGGCGTTGGGATTCCTGATCGACGACTGTGTCCAGCATGGGCTTAGCCTCCGGTTCGCGAAAACGAGCAGCCCGGACGATACGCGTGCTGAGCGCGGCGGCTTATATCCAGATGCTGTTTAGTATAAGGCCACTTTACCGGCACCGCCCGGAGCCCTTGAGACGGACCCTTCGCCCCGAGGCCGGATTCTGCAACGGCTATTCGGCGGCGGCTTCGGCGGACCGCGTCGCTGCGGAGAGCAGCCACGCCATCAGCGCGACCGCGAGCGCCGCGCCGACAGCTTCTGCGAGGATGAAAACCGGAACGTCGACAGGACGGATCCCGGCAAACGTGTCGGAAATCCCGCGGGCGATCGCTACGGCCGGATTGGCAAAGGACGTGGACGCGGTGAACCAATAGGCGGCCGTGATGTAGAGCCCGACCAGCCACGGCACGGCTTCGGCGCGAAACCGGATGCCGGCAAGGATGATGCAGACAAGGCCGAAAGTTGCCACGACTTCGGCGATCCATTGCCCGCTGCCGGTGCGCACCGTCTCGGAAATCTGCACCAGCGGCAACTCGAACATGGCGTGCGCAACGATGCTGCCGGCAAGACCGCCGGCAATCTGAAAGGCAGTGTAGAGCACAGCCTCACCCGGCACGATCTCCCGCCGCATGGCAAAGGCAAGCGTCACGGCGGGATTGAAATGCGCGCCGGAGATCGGTCCGAGAATAGTGATCAGCACGACCAGGATCGCACCGGTCGGGATCGTATTGCCGAGTAGCGCCAGCGCCACGTCGTCGGTCAATCGGTCCGCCATGATGCCGGATCCGACGACCGTCCCGACCAGAAATGCGGTTCCGAGCGCTTCCGCGGTAAGGCGCCTCGAAAGATCAAACGCCATGGGATGCCTCCACCTTGTCGCCCGGTTGCTCCTTCATTCCTCCGATGTCGGCAAGGCGGCTCTGCAGCGTCAGGCGATCGAGCATGGGCAGCGGCAGGTTGACAAAGATGGAGATACGGTTGGTCAGCATCCTATAGGTATCGGCAAACGCAAGCCGGCGTTCTGCCTCTGTGCCTTCGGCCGCCGCCGGATCCGGAACGCCCCAATGGGCCGTCATGGGCTGACCGGGCCACACCGGACAGGCCTCCGCGGCGGCGGAATCGCACACCGTGAAGACAAAATCCATTTTCGGCGCCTCGGGTTCGGCGAATTCGAGCCAGCTTTTGGAGCGTGCGAAACCGGTATCGTGATTGAGCTTCTTCAACAGGTCGATCGCGTATGGATGCGGTGCTTCCTTGGGCTGAGACCCGGCCGAAAAGGAGCCGAAACGTCCCTGCCCTTCGCGCATGAGAATGGCTTCCGCGAGGATCGATCGGGCGGAATTGGCGGTGCATAGAAACAGAACATTGAAGTCCGGTTCTGACATTTTTCCCTCCCTACGGACAGGCGATCTCGTCAATCACGCGCTGGCACAATTCCGGGCGGCCGCCGCAGCAATCCTCCATGAGGAAAGCCAGCAGACCGCGAATGCCGTCGAAGTCGGCGAAGTAGCGGATCGACCGGCCATGGCGCTCGTTGCGGATCAGACCTGCGTTCAGAAGAATGCCAAGGTTCGCCGACATGGTATTCTGGCGCACGTTCAGTTCGTCCCCCAGAACCCCGGCGGGCACGCCGTCATCGCCGGCCTGGATCAGCAGGCGAAGCACGTCGAGCCGGGTGGACTGACCGAGGGCAGCGAAGGCGGTGATCGCCTGAATCTTATCCATATATCATGATTAATTGATATATTGATCGGCCGCAAGACACTTTGCCCGGACAGCGCCTGCGGCGCCCGGCCGGTAAACAGGACGATAGCCGACGGAGCGTCATCGCAATCACTTGCGACCACGCACTCTTCATCCTGCCGGCCCGATTGCACGACGCGAAGCGGGCCTGGTCTTGCCTCCGAGCAGACTTGTCGACCGACCGGACCTATGCCTCTGCCGGCGAAGAACGGTCCAGATAGATCCGGAACCGTTCACGGATCGCGGTATCGGTTTCCGCATCGATGTAATCCGGCCGGAACCCGTCCAGGATCGCCCGCTTTTTCTTGATCGCCGTCTCCACCAGATCGGGGCGGCCGATCTCCACCCATTCCTTCGGGCTCGTACGGTCGCCGATCTCCGGATAGAGATATTCGGTCTGCATCAGGCCGAGCGTCTGATTGTGGCCGAGGTAATGGCCGGGCCCTTCCAGGCAGACTTCGCGCATGGTCTCGACCGACAGCGTCTCGTCGGTGACCTCGATGCCGCGCACGCAGCGCAGGCATTGCCCGATCAGGTCGTTGTCGATGATCAGCGATTCGTGACAGAAGCCGAGCAGCGAGGCGTGCATGCCGACAGCCTCGTAGACCATGTTGATGCCGGCAAGGCCCGCCATCACATTGGTGATGCCCTGTTCGTAGCCGGCCTGCATGTCAGGCAGTTTGGCATCGGTCATGCCGGCCGCCGAGCCGGCCGGGAGACCATAGAACTGGGCCATCTGACCGCAGGCTGCCGTCAGCAGCGATTGCTCGCCGGACCCGCCCGACATGGCGCCGGAGCGAAGGTCCGAGACAAACGGCCATGTGCCGAAGATCGCCGGATGTCCGGGGCTGATCGCATTCACATAGACAACGCCCGCCAGGCATTCGGCAACGGCCTGGGTGATGGCGCCGGCAATCGCTGCCGGCGCGGTCGCGCCCGCCTGCCCTGCCGACAGGAGCAGCACCGGCATGCCGCCACGAATGCAGACTTCCATGACCGCACAGCTTTCGGTGGCGAATTTCAGCGGCGGCACCACAAAAGTGTTCGACAGGGATACGAACGGACGATCACGCCAGGCGGTCTCGGATCCGGCCACCAGATGCAGCATATCGAGGGCTTTTTCGACATGCGCAGCGTCGACGAACGCTGTGCCGATATGCTTGCGGGTCCCGGCAAGGCACGCATAAAGCGTGTTGAGATCCAGGTCTTCCGGATCTTCCATGTCGCGGGCCACAATCGATCGCTGAAAGAAATGCACGTTGTCGAGACGGTCGACGAGGCGTGCCGCGTCATGCAGGTCCTGCAGCGTCGAATCCCGGTACTCCCGCTTCTCCACGTCGACCATGTGCACCGCCGCGCCGGCCGTGCCGAAATGCACCTTCGTGCCTTCAAGGTGGAGATCGTGCGCCGGATCGGCGGCATGCAGGGTGATGCCGCGGGCGGCCTTGGCCAGCATGTCCTCGACCAGTGCCCGGGGATACCGCAATCGACCGTCGTCGCCGTAAACGGCCCCGGCGGCCACCATCGCATCGATCCCGGATTGCGGCGCGTCTGCCATGCCGATTTCTTCGAGCACGGTGAGCGCGGCGTCATTGATGCGCACAAGATCCGCCTCGTCGAGCGGTTTGTAGCGCCCGCCGTGCAGACCCGGTCGGATCGGTCGCACCGTATCCGACAGCGGTGCCGCCCGCATTGCCTTGCGCGCCGCACGTCCCCCCGCACGCCGCGCACTCTTTCTTTCAACCGCTGAAGCCATGCCGTTCCCTCCCAAGCAGACTCCGTCGGGTTGCCCACGAGCGGACAACCGAGCGTATGGTCAAGTCGCTGTTTCTAAACGCGGATCCTTTCAGATGCCGGATCGTAAAACGGTTTCAGCGAAGCCTCGGCGCGCACAAGCGCGCCGGCGACTTCGATTTCATAGGTGGAAGCAAGCACATCGGCCGGCTTTTCGCCGATCTCGGTTTCGACGTAGCCCATACCGACGGCCGCCCCCAAAGCGTGGCCGTAGTTTCCCGATGTCAGGTAGCCGACAAGCTCGCCGTTCCGCACAATCGGTTCGGTGTGATAGAGCAGCGGTTCCGCATCGGTCAGCCGGAATTGTACGAGCCGCTTGCCAAGACCGGTCTGGCGTTTTCTCAAGACCGCCTCGCGCCCGAGGAAATCCCCGAAACGCCCGGTCGGCTTATCCGTCTTGACGGCAAAGCCGAGACCGGCTTCCAGCACATGATCCTCGGTCGAGATGTCGTGCCCGTAGTGCCGGTAGCCCTTTTCCAGGCGACAGGAATCAAGTGCGTGCATGCCCGCGGGGCGCAGGTCGTGCCTGTCCCCGGCGGCCATGATCGTATCGAAGACGTGGCGCGCCATGTCGGTCGGCATGTAGAGTTCCCATCCGAGTTCCCCGACATAGGTGATGCGGTGTGCCCGCACATGCGTCATGCCGAATTCGATCGTCTGGAAGGTGGCGAAGGGAAATGCCTCCGCGGACAGGTCGTCCGGTGTCAGTTCCTGCAGCAAGGCCCTGGCGTTCGGTCCCATCACTGCCAGAACGGATTCACCTGACGTGATGTCGGTTGCCACGCAATGGGCATCCGGCGGAATGTTGCGGACGAGCCAGGAAAAATCGCGCGCCGCCGTGCCGGCCGACGTGATGATGAGGAAGACGGTTTCGGAAAGCCGCGAAACCGTAAGATCCGCCTCGATGCCGCCGTTTCGGTTGAGCCATTGGGTGTAGACCAACTTGCCCGGTTCCACGTCGACATTGTTGCCGGAGATCTTTTGCAAGACGGCGCAGGCGTCCTTCCCCTCGACCCGGAACTTGCCGAAGGTGGACATGTCGAACATGCCGACCGCTTCGCGCACGGCCCGGTGTTCTGCGGCCGAATAGTCGAACCAGTTCTGCCGTTTCCAGGAATATTCATAGACCGGTTCGACGCCTGCCGCCCGCTCGGCCGGCGGCACGAACCAGTTCGCCCGCTCCCAGCCGGCAACTTCACCGAAACAGGCGCCAAGCGCTTCGAGGCGTTCGTGCAGCGGCGTGTGCCGCACACCGCGCGCCGAGGCGAATTGCCGGTAGGGATAGTGATCCGCATATAGCAGGCCAAGGGTTTCGGTCACGCGGGCCTTCAGATAGGCTCGGTTTCCCTGGAAAGGCGCCATCCGCCGCACATCGACGTCCCACAAGTCGTAGGGCGGCTCGCCGCCGTCGATCCATTCGGCAAGCGCTTTGCCGGCGCCGCCGGCGGACTGAATGCCGACAGAGTTGAACCCGGCCGCTACGTAGAAATTGTCGACTTCCGGCGTTTCGCCCAGGAGGTAGCGGTCGTCGGGCGTGAAGCTTTCCGGTCCGTTGAAGAACGTATGGATACCCGCCTCACCCAGCATCGGAATGCGCGAAACCGCCTTTTCCAGGATCGGTTCGAAATGATCAAAATCCTCCGGCAGCTGATCGAAACAGAAATCTTCCGGAATGCCGTCCATGCCCCAAGGCTTGGACACCGGCTCAAAGGCGCCGACCAGCATTTTGCCGGCATCTTCCTTGTAATAGACGCATTCGTCCGGCACCCTGAGAACCGGCAATTCCTTCAATCCATCAATGGCTTCCGTGACGATGTAAAAGTGCTCGCAGGCATGCAGTGGCACGTTGGCGCCGGCCATGCGACCGACCTCGCGCGCCCACATGCCGGCGCAATTGATGACGACATCCGCCTCGATCTGCCCTTCGCCGCCCTTGTCGGCCTGCCAGGACACCCCAGTAACGCGCCGGCCGCGCCGATGGATGGCGGTGACTTTGACCCCTTCGATGGTCCGCGCGCCGTTCTGCCGCGCGCCCTTGGCAAGGGCGTGCGCAATGTTGGCGGGATCGCCCTGCCCGTCCTTCGGCAGATAGACCGCGCCGGTCACGTCGGCGACATTGAGGTGCGGATACTTCTCGGCGACCTCGGCGGCACTGATCTCTTCGATATCCACGCCGAAGGACCGCGCCATGGAGGCGGCGCGGTAGATCTCCTCGCGCCGGTCTTCGGTGAGTGCGACGGTGATGGAGCCCACTCGTTTGAAGCCGGTGGCGATCCCCGTTTCCGCTTCCAGCCCGTAATAGAGTTCCTGGCTGTATTTCGCCAGACGCGTCATGTTCTGGGTCTGGCGCAGCTGCGCGATCAGGCCTGCCGCGTGCCACGTCGTGCCGCAGGTCAGTTGCTTGCGCTCCAGAAGCACGACATCCGTCCATCCGAGCTTTGCCAGATGGTAGGCAACGGAGCAGCCGACCACGCCGCCACCGATGATCACGGCACGCGCCTTTGTCGGTAGATCGCTCATCACACTTCCCTTTCGTTTTAGAGACAGGAGACGCCAGGCCCGGGCACCGGGGATCCCCTGTCGTCTGCAGCCGCGTCTCAGGCCTTCATGCGCGCATTTTCCGGGTCGTAGAGCGGCTGGTCCGGCTGCACGGCCGCCGGCCGCCGGTCGCCGAAGATTTCCACTTCAAGCTTCGTGCCCGGCTCGGCCAGGTCCGTCCGGATCGTGGCAAGCGCGATCGACTTGTCGATCCGATGGCCATAGCCGCCCGATGTCACCAGGCCCACGCGCTCGTCGCCCGACCAGACTGTCGAAAGGTAGGGAGCGTCGAGCCCGTTTGCCTCGACGACAAGCGTCGCAAAACGCTCCTTCGCACCGGCCTGCTTTTCCCGCAGAATGGCATCGCGCCCAACGAAGTCGGGTTTGTCGAGTTTGATGAACCGGTCAAGGCCGCCCGCCAGCATCGTGTAGTCGGTCGACAGGTCCTGCTTCCAGGCCCGGTAGCCTTTCTCAAGGCGCATCGATTCCATGGCATACATGCCGAATGGCCTCAGGCCCGCTGGTTTACCGGCCGCCCACACGGCGTCGAAAACGGTCGGCATGGCATCGGCCGCCGCGTGGATCTCCCACCCCAATTCGCCGACATAGGACACGCGGATCAGGAGCGCATCGACGCCCGCGACGTTTGCGTGCTGGTGGGTCAGCCACGGGTTCGTGTCGTTGGACAGATCCGCATCGGTGAGCGGCGCAAGAATTTCGCGGGACCGCGGCCCGGCAAGCACCAGGCAATCGAAATCTTCGGTCCGGTTCGTTATGCGGATCGGCGATCCCTCCGGCAGATGCGAGGCCAACCAGTCATGGTCATGCCATTCCGCGCCGGCCGCCGTGATCAGCGTGAAGTGCTCGGTATCGTGCCGCACGATCGACATTTCGGTCAGGATGCGGCCTTGGCTATCGGCGAAGTAGACCAGCCCGATCCGGCCGGGTCGCGGTACCACGCCGGTGACCAATCCTTTCAGCCAGTCGACGGCGCCCGGTCCGGACACTTCGAACCGGCTGAAACCGGGAAGCGCGCACAGGCCGGCATTGTCGCGCACCGCCTGGCATTCTTCTCTGACAGCCGCGTACCAGGGACCTTCCCGTTTGTAGGTCTCGCAGGCTTCCAGGGACGTGTCGTCGCCATCGCGTGCAAACCACGTCGCCCGCTCCCAGCCGGCGCGTGGACCGAATTGCGCACCTAGATCCGCCAGACGACCCTGCAGGGCCGAGACCCGCTTGTCGCGCGCATCCGGCCATTCGTAATGCGGGAAGTGAATGGCATATTCGTGCGAATAGATCTCGATGCCCTTCTTGTTGGCATAATCCTGGTCCGCAAACCCGGTGAAACGGCGCGGATCCACGCCCCACATATCCCATTCGGTCTCGCCCTCGGCGATCCATTCGGCAAGCACCTTGCCGGCGCCGCCGCTCTGCACGATGCCGAAAGTAAAGACACAGGCCTCAAACGCGTTCGGCACGCCCGGCATTGGGCCGATCAGCGGATTGCCGTCCGGCGCGTAAGGGATCGGGCCGTTGATGACGCGGGTAATGCCGGCCGTGCCGAGCAGCGGTACGCGGGCGCAGGCATCCTCAATGTACCATTCCAGCCGTTCCAGGTCGTCCGGGTACAGCTGGAAGGAAAAGTCTTCCGGCATCGGATCGTCTGCGTCCATCCAGTGGGCGCGACAGCCGCGCTCATAGGGCCCGAGCAGGAGCCCGTCCTTTTCCTGGCGCAGGTAATAAGAGGAGTCCGGATCGCGCAGCAGCGGCAGCTTTTCGCCGCGCGCGGTCAGTTCGGCAATTTCTTCGGTGATCAGGTATTGGTGTGCCAGTGTTACCATCGGCACTTCGCGCCCGACCATGCGGCCGATTTCCTGGGCCCGGTAGCCGGCCGCATTGACGATGTATTCGCACCGGATGTCGCCCTTTTCGGTCGAGACGACCCATTCGCCGTTTTCCCGGCGAAGACCGGTCACCGGACAGAACCGCACCACCCGTGCGCCGAGATCGCGGGCACCCTTCGCATAGGCCTGGGACAATTGCGCCGGATCGATGTCGCCGTCGGTCGGATCCCAGCAGCCGCCCTCCAAATCATGGGTTTCCATGTACGGATAGCGCTCGCGCAATTCCGACAGATCCATCATGTCGAGCTCGATGCCCTGGTACCGGGCCATCGAACAGACATGCTCGAATTCGCGCATACGCTCAACGGTATGGGCCAGCCGAACCGATCCGGTCATATGATAATTCATCGGATAGTCGACTTCGTCGCCCAGCCGGGAAAAAAGCTCGATCGAATACGATTGCAGCTTCATGACCGACCAGGACGCCGAATAATTCGGACAGTTTCCGGCGGCGTGCCACGTCGACCCGGAGGTCAATTCGTTCTTTTCCAGAAGAACGGCGTCGGTCCAACCCATCTTGGCAAGATGGTAGAGTCCGGAACACCCGACGGCACCGCCGCCGATTATGACAACCCGCGCGTGGCTTGGCAGTTCGGCCATGCGATCCTCCCACATTTGGCGGCCCAGACGGGCCGGAAATGCCGGTCAGTAGACCGGCGGTGCAATCGCCCAGATGATCACGCAAGGGTCATCATGGGGGTTGTGCCAGCGATACGGTTCGTTATGGAACCGGAAACTGTCGCCGGCGCCGATCTCGTAGCGCCGATCGCCGACAAAAAGCGTCATGGCGCCGGACACCACATATCCTGCCTCTTCCGTCTCCCGGTGCAGGAAAGCGTCCAGCTCCGCGCCGGGCCCGAAGACGGAGTGAAACATTTCAAAGGCGCCACCGAGATCCGGCGACAGCAATTCCTCGAACAGACCGTCCGCCGACGTGCCGAGACGTCGCCGGCTCTGCGCGCGCACGATCGTGCCGGCCTCGTTGGGGTGATCTGTCTGATGCGAAAAGAAAAATCCGATAGGCACATCGAGTGCCGTGGCAAGCTTGCGCAGATCGGACAGCGACGGGTCCGACAGGCCCCGTTCCAATTGGCTGACAAACCCGACGGAGCGCCCGATCTTCAGCGCCACTTCGTTGAGTTTCAGACCGCGCGATTTGCGCAGGGCACGAATGTCCGCTCCGACGAGGGATGCGTCGACGGTGCCTTCGGCATTGGCGGAAACCGGCAGGGCGGTCAAGGGCGGCGATCCGATCAGGGTGAAGCTTCCCCACCCTGATCGGCCGTTCATGAAATTTCAAAGGAAAATTTCACCGTTGCGAAAAAATGCCGCTTCCATGATATCGGATGACGTTTTTTCGACCCTCGTGTCGAGGTCCGGACCGGTTACGCGGCCGCAAACGCGCCGATGGAATTGCCGTCCGGGTCAAGACAATAGGCAAACCGGCCAGCCGGAATACCGATCGGCTCCGAGACGACGGTTCCGCCCGCCTTTTCAACGCGGTCCAGGGTTTCTTCCAACCCGTCCGGGCAGGCCAGATGAACGGTCGGTCCGGCGCCGCCTGACGCCGGATTACCGGGATAGAGGTGTCCAGCAATGCCGTTCGGATCGTCAGTCGGAAACAGGGCGATCGGATTCGGGCCCGTATTGTCGGTTTTCAGCTCGGTTTTGAACACGCTGTTGTAGAACGCGATAGCCCGGTCCAGGTCGGATACCGGTATTTCTGTCCAGACGGTGAAATGGTTTGGCTTAAATGTCATCGGTCTCTCTCCTGATGTGTCGAGAAACCGCCGTATGACAGATGCGGATCGAGAGTCCTGTCAGCGGGTTGAGCGAGAGCGATCGGACTGCTGACATAGAAAACGGTGCCGCACATAAGTGCCACACCGTTTTGCACAAACACTGTCTACAGGCGCTGGACGAACCAGCGCACCGAAGTCTGCCGGCTTGCTTTATTTTAGCCGCGTCTATTCGGCTGCGTCCGCCGAATCCGCCTGCAGCATGCTGTAACGTTCAACGCCGATTTTTTCCAGGAGATCGATCTGCGTCTCCAGGAAATCGATGTGACCTTCTTCGTCCGCGAGCAATTCCTCAAACAGGTGCATGGTCACATAGTCACCCTTTTCGCTACAGATTTCGCGCGACAGCTTGTAGGAAGCCCGGGCTTCATGTTCGCCCTTCAGGTCACATTCCAGCACCTCTTTGACGTTCTGGCCGATGTAAAGTGGCGCGATCGTCTGCAGGTTCGGGTAGCCTTCGAGGAAAAGGATGCGTTCGACGAGCTTGTCGGCGTGCTGCATTTCCTCGATCGATTCTTCACGTTCTTTCTTGGCCAGTTTCGTCAGGCCCCAATCGTCGAGCAGGCGATAATGCAACCAATATTGGTTGATTGCCCCGAGCTCCAGTTTCAGCGCCTCGTTCAACCGTTCAATGACTTCCGGTTCGCCCTTCATAGCCGACCTCTTTTTAGAATGATTCCAAACAGTGCCGACTAGATAACGTGTCCCCCGGGAATGTCAATTGTTTTGAATGATTCTAAATTAGGCGTCGATGGCGGCTATTCCGCCGCGACCGCGTCGCCAGTCTGCCGCACCTCGTCAGCACCCGCCAAATCAGGGTATCTGGCGTCCACGGCGGCGACGATTAGCGCCACGATTACCGGAAAACAGCCGCAGCAGCGTCCCCGACGGCCGAGATCCCGATAGACCATGCCAGGCGTCAGCCGACGGGAGGGGTCAGTGAGCAGCAGGGCGTCGATCGTGTCCTCGATTTCGACGCGGGTTAGAATATTGCAATGACAAACGATCATGGTTCGGACCGCGCGGATTTGTTCAAGGGCGGGCGTCGATCCGACAACGCGCGAAACGCCCTCCTATTCCCGGTTTTCCTTGCATTTTTTCAGGACTATACGACGATAAGGCTGCAGGGACGTAAACGCGTCGGGACGATTCGGATCGCAAGGCCCGACCGCCTACGGGTCCGCAAAGCCGGAAGCAGGATCCTGTCAGGACCGCCGCTGCACGCTATAAATGCACGAGTAATGCGATTGTGAGCGGTTTCTTTCGGCTGACGAGACCCAAATACGATATGAATCCGTATATCTGACAGGCGTCGCCGGCATGGCCGACCTGCAAGACAACCAAGGTGACAGATTTGATACCCTCGATCATGCGCGGCCCGGTTGCGGCCCTCTGCCTTGCCGTTCTGTTGCCCGCGACGGTGTCGACCGCATCGGCGCAAGGCCGGCCCGCCTTGGTCGGTGTGGCCAAGACCGAACGCTTGCTTTTCACCGAGACGGTGCCCGTACTCGGGCGCCTGGTCGCTCCGACCCAGGCCGAGATTGCAACGCGCATCGCCGGTATTGTCGACAACGTGTTCGTCGAAGTCGGCAATCATGTCACCGAGGGTGACCTCATCGCCAAGTTGAACAGCGAGTTGCTTGAGATCCAGAGACAGGCAGCCGAGGCGAGTCTTGCACAATCGCGGGCGGCGATCGAGGTCGCCAATGCGAACCTGTCGAAAACCAAGCAGACCCTGGAACGGGCGGAAAGCTTACAGGAATCAGTAGCGTTTTCCCGGGCGCGATTCGAAGACCTTTTAAAGGACGAAGAGGCCGCAAGGGGTGCGGTTGCTGACGCCGAGGCCCAGATGGCCTCTGCACGGGCCGCGCTGGCGCAGGCTGCCTATAACATCCGCAACACCGAAATCAGAGCCGCAGTGAGCGGGGTTGTCCTGGTGCGCGAGGCTCAGCCCGGCGAATATCTGCAGATCGGCTCGACCATCGTCACGCTTCTCAATGACGGCGATCTGGAGATCGAGACCGACGTCCCGACCGAAGTGATCGGCTCGGTTTCGCCGGGACAGGAGATCCGCGTCACGCTGGACGACGGCACCGAGCACCGCGCGATCGTGCGCGCGCTGATCCCCAACGAATCCCTCTCGACCCGGACCCGTCCGGTCCGTCTGGATCCGGTATTTGCGGGGACGGAGAAGCCACTGGCGGCGGGACAGAGCGCCACGATTCACGTGCCCGTCGGCGCCGGACGCAATGTCCTGACGGTACCAAAGGATGCGCTCGTTCAGGCACGCGGCGGCTGGATCGTTTATGCGGCCATTGACGGCAAGGCCCAGCCGCGACCGGTAACCATCGGCGCAGCGGTCGGCGATCGTTTCGAGGTGCTTTCCGGGCTCGAGCCGGATCTCTATGTCGTCATTCGAGGCAACGAACGCTTGCGGCCCGGTCAGGACATTACGTTCAAGGAAGAAGAGCCGGACAAGGATGACCAGGCCGCACCGTCCGCGGAAAAGTCGGAAGGCGAAGCGGTCCGCAAGACCAGCGGTGTCGGTGCCGCGCCCCGAAGCGGCGGATAGGACGGGCCCATGGACATCATTCGCATCGCCATCGAACGGCCTATCGCGGTCGTTGCCGTCGTATTGATGGCCATTCTGTTCGGCACCGTCGCGCTGATGGCGATCCCGATCCAATTGATCCCCGACGTGCGCAAGCCGGTCATCGAGATCCGCACGAATTGGACCGGGGCCGCACCGGCCGAGGTCGAACGCGAAATCATCAATCCCCAGGAAGACGAACTCAAAGGGATCGAAGGCCTGGAGACGATGATCTCGCGCTCGCAGAACGGTCGCGGAACGATCACGCTCGAATTCGTCAACGGCACGAATATGGACCGGGCACTCCTGAATGTGTCCAACAGTCTCGACCGTGTTTCCGATTATCCCGACGAGGCGGAAGAACCCACATTTTCGACTTCCGGATCGGACGATAATCCGATCGCGTGGTTCATTTTGAAGCGATTGCCGGAAAACACGCGACCGATCGAAGAGTTCGGCGATTTTGCCGAGGACGTTATCCAGGAACGGCTCGAACGGGTGGAAGGCGTATCCGCCGTCAACGTCTTTGGCGGCGCAAACCGCGAATTGCAGATCGTCGTGCAACCTGAAAGGCTTGCGCGGTACGGGCTGACGATCCCGGACGTCGTCAACCGTCTTCGCAACGAGAGCATTTCCCTCTCGGCAGGTGACGTCGAAGAAGGCAAACGGCGCTACATCGTCCGGGCCGAAGGCGAACTGAATACGATTGAGGCGATTGAAGAGGTCGTCGTCGCCAGCAGCGCCGCCAATACCGGCGCGACTGGTTTCGGTCGTGTCCGGGTGCGCGACATTGCCGATGTCAGCTTTGGATATTCGGAACCGCGCGCGCGGATCCGCAACCTCGGCGATCCGGCCATCGCCGTCAATGCCGTTCGGGAAACCGGCGCCAATGTCATTGAAACGATGGACGCCATCCGCGCCGCGGTGAAGCAATTGGACGAAAACGAGATACGCGCGGCCGGTCTCTTCATCACGCAGGTCTACGACGAGACGATCTATATCGACGGTGCGATCGATCTTGTGATCCAGAACATCTGGGTCGGCGGTCTGTTAGCCGCGTTCATCCTGATGGTCTTTCTTCGTTCGCCGCGCGCCACGCTGGTCGTCTCGCTGGCGATCCCCGTGTCGGTCGTCGCCTCGTTCGTTGCCATGGCGGCGCTTGGCCGAACGCTCAACGTCATATCGCTCGCCGGTATCGCGTTTGCCATCGGCATGGTCGTCGATGCCGCGATCGTCGTTCTGGAGAACATCTTCAGGCTGCGCCAGCAAGGCATGCCCGCCCACAAAGCCGCCTATGAGGGCGCCCGCCAAGTCTGGGGCGCCATTCTCGTCTCCGCTCTGACGACCGTGATGGTTTTCATCCCGGTCCTGATCATGGAGTTGGAAGCCGGCCAGTTGTTCCGAGACATTGCGGTGGCGATCTCAGTCGCCGTCCTCCTGTCGCTGCTTGTCGCCATCACCGTCATTCCGGCCCTGACCAGTCGCCTGTTCGACGGCAAGAGCAAGTTGAAACCGATGCGGCTGCCCATAATCGACTGGCTGGCCGGCGGCTTCAAAAAAATCATTGTTGCCTACGCGCGGCTCACAAACGCCTATCCGGTTTTCGGCCTGTTATGCGTCGCCCTGATTTCCGGGACAGCCGTCTGGGGCGCCTGGGCGTATATGCCGGAGCGCGAATACCTGCCGGAAGGCAACCGAAACCTGGTGTTCGGCGTGATCCTGCCGCCGCCGGGCTACAATCTCAACACCACCACGTCCATTGCCGAGCGCATCGAATCGACGGCCCGCCCGCTATGGGAAAAGGACGTCAACGACCCGGAAGGTCCGCCCGCCATCAACAGTTTCTTCTTCGTCGCAACGCCCGGCAACTCGTTCCTCGGCGCGTCCGCCAAGGACGGCACCCGCGTCGGCGAACTGATCCCGGCCCTTTCCCAGCCGATCTTCGCCGAGCCCGGTACGTTCGGCTTCATCTCGCGCCGATCGCTGTTCGGACGCGGCATCGGCGGCGGCAAGGCCATCGAACTCAACATTTCCGGACCGGAACTGGAAGTCATTCTCGGCGTCGCCCTTCAGGCGGCTGGCAAGATCGGCCAGATCCTGCCGCGCTCGGAAGGCCACCAGTTCCGCCCGCTGCCCGGTCTCGAACTCGGAGCGCCGGAAGTGCGGCTGCAGCCCAACCGGATCCGGTTGGCTGACGCGGGCGTAAACGCGAGGGAACTCGCGGCGAGCGTCGACGCGTACAACGACGGTCTGCGCGTCGCGGAAGTCACCGTCGGCGGCGAGCGTATCGACCTGATGCTGAAGGGGCCGACCGGCGCCCTGACGACGGAACGCACGCAGAATATCGGCTCCTATCCGGTCGTGACGGCGTCGGGACGGATCCTGCCGGTCTCCGCGCTTGCCGATGTGATCATGACCGCGGGCCCTACCGAAATCCGCCACCGCGAACGCGAGCGAACCGTCACTCTGGAAGTCAAGCCGTCCGACGCTATGCCGCTCGAAACCGCGATCAACATGGTCAATCGCGAGGTCGTCGACGAACTTGAAGCGGCCGGCCTCCCGCCGGGCGTCACGCTTTCGCTGTCAGGTACCGCCGACAAGCTGACACAGACCCAGGAAGCAATCGCGCTCAATCTGCTGATCGCCCTGATCGTGGTCTATCTGGTCATGGCGATCCTGTTCGAGAGTTTCGTGCTGCCGTTCGTGATCCTGCTGTCTGTTCCGGTCGCGGCCGCCGGCGGGGTCGCCGGTCTGATCGCCATCAACGAATATCAGACCCAGCCGCT
This sequence comes from Pseudomonadota bacterium, assembly GCA_038745065.1. Lineage (GTDB taxonomy): Bacteria > Pseudomonadota > Alphaproteobacteria > Rhizobiales > JANQQB01 > JANQQB01. The sequence goes on from JBCDLT010000008.1 coordinate 28,783, forward strand.
CGACATGCTGACGATGCTCGGCTTTGTGATCCTTGTCGGTATTGTCGTCAACAACGCGATCCTGATCGTGCATCAGACCTTGCAGCATCGGCGAGAGGACGGTCTCAACACACGCGAAGCCATCATCGAAGCGACGAGCAACCGCATCCGGCCGATCTTCATGTCGACGCTGACCAGCGTGTTCGGCATGTTGCCGCTGGTTCTGTTTCCCGGCGCCGGGTCGGAACTCTATCGTGGCCTCGGGTCGGTCGTGCTTGGCGGCCTTGCGCTGTCGGCCATCCTCACCCTGCTGATCGTGCCGCCGCTTCTGAGGCTTTGCCTTTGGGACACCCGCACGGTTCCGGCACGCAATGCACGTCCGGCCGGCGTAAGCCGTCTGCCCGATGCTGCGGAATAAGCAGCCGCACGAAGTCGGCGCAGGAAAGACTTGAAAGTCGGCGGGCGGCCGTCAAGCCGCCTTCAGGGATTGTGCACGAGCGTCGGCGCGCGCGGCATTATCGCGATCGCCGAGACCCTGGAATGCCCGCTTCACATAAGTCCAGTTCTGCATGCTGGTGGGTTTCAGCGCACAGCGCTCATTGGCTAGGCCAAGTGCCAGATCGAACCGCCGCGACCGAAGCGCGGCTTCCAGCAGCGTCCACCCGATAATGTCACGCTGCGCGAAACTGCCGCCGAGCCGGTGCGTCATGTAGCGGACCGGCAGCAAGGTATCGACACAGGCCCCGTACCGCCCCTTATGGAAGTGCTGCATGGCCAAACAGAACGGGATCCCGATTTCCCGGCTCATGGCGACATTGGCGTCCGATGCCGATTCCACATAGCGCTCGTTGGCGCTCAGGAGCTTGGCCTGGGCCTCTTCGCGTTCGTCGGACACGAACGTCATCATGGCATGAACGTCGTTGAAGGCGTAGAGCGTGTCCTGCGACGACGGTTCCCAGCGATCGGCAAGCGCGGCCCAGCGCTCTCCGGTATCGATGTCGAGCAGCTTCAGGCGCCAGAGCAGCGCCGCCGCGTCCAGTTCCTCGTATTTCGTGGTCTGCGGATCGTCGTTGCGCAGGTGATTGTCGTAGATCTCGAGCACGCCGTCGACGTCGCCCAGATCGAGGTGGAACAGCGATTTGTGCCACCACAGGTGATTGGCGAAGTTCGACGTGCCCCATCGATCCTGGTGGTCGGCCATGAACCGGATGCCGCCGGCCTGGCGCCCCTGCATCTCCATCACGTGGGCGACGGAATGCACCGAATAGGGATTGTCCGGCCGCAGCGCCAGGGATTGCCGCCCCATTTCTTCGGCCAAGAAAAAGTCCCGGTTCTCCTCCAGGCCGAATGAATAGAACCCGAGCACATATTCGTATCCGGGCACGCTTTCGTCCCACAGGTTGAAAACCCGCGCCACCACGTCGCGCTGACCGACCACGTCGCCGAGAAGCACATCCGTCAGGTGGACCAGTTGCAGCGCCAGAAGGTCCTTGGGATAAAGCGTGAGCACGGCTTCCCATTTCTGGACGGCGCCGAAGAAATCGCCGTGCAGCCATGCCTGCAGGGCTTCCAGGTGGCCGCGCTCGCGATCGTTGGCCCTGCCGACCAGGGCCTCGGCCTTGTTCGCGGCATCCACCATTTCCGAATAGATCCGGGTCTCCATGGCCTGGGTAAGCCAGGCGCCCTTGAACAGGTGCGCCATGATGAAGTTCGGATGTTCGCGCAGGATGGCATCGGTCAGCGCGATTGCATCGCCGCGAAACGCCAGCGCGCATTCATGGGCTTTTTCCAGCGCCTCGATGGCGTCGCGATCCGGATAGGATACCGGAACCCCACGGCAATCCGCGGGCCCGATGCCCATGGCAGAGGTTACCTCAGACGGCATTGTCACCTCCAAGAAATACACAGAATGGTGCCAGACCTAATTGGCGTGGCGCCCTATGAAAAGCACTGCCGGCCGAACCTTGTTTAACAATATCGAGAGATTCGGTGAAGACTGTGACAGTTTCCGCTTGGCTCGGCCCCCTGAAACTGTGTCAAAGCGCCTCGGTCAGGTCGATGTCCACCATGATGTCCTGCGCGAGCGTTTCGAGACGATCGCGCACGGCCTCGGCCGGCTGGTCGGCGGGCAGCACGATGCGCGCTTGTGCGGAAAACAGCTTGTCACCGGACATGCTGCCGGAAAACACCTCCGTCTTCAGTTCCTCGATGCTGGCGCCGTGTTCGGCGAGGGCCGATGAGATTTCGTGCACGATACCGGGATGGTCGTTGCCCGTGAGCGTCAGTTCCACACGATGGCCGGCAAGCGGCACCACCGGCGCGGAATTGCGGCGCACCGAGACCTCGATGCCCTGCGACTTGAGACCTCCGAGCGCCTCTTCGAAGGCCGCGATGTTGTCGGTTGGGATCGACACCCGCACGATGCCGGCAAACTCGCCGCCGAGGCGCGCCATGGAACTGTCGATCCAGTTGCCGGAATACCCGGCAACGAGTTCCGACACAGTCTGGACGAGGCCCGGACGGTCCTCGGCGATGATGCTCAATACCATGTCTTCGGACATGCCTTCCTCCCTGAAGAACGTCCACGCCTGTCTCTCTGTCGACGCGTGCCCGCAGGGTAAACCTAGCCGCGTAGGGTTCGGTAGGGCAATTGCCCGACCGCTCAATCCGGAAAAAGCGTCACCGGGTCGCCGGATTGCCATTTGGGATACTTGGTCATCACGGACAGGAACCGATCGGATGCGAGGAATCGGTCGAGCCAGCCATGCACCCGTGGCCAGGGCTGGGCATCGAACCAGGTCTTGTCGACGAAAGCGAATTGCCGCACGAACGGAAGGATGGCAAGATCGGCATAGCTCGGACGCTCGCCGAACAACCAGTCGGAGTCGCTCAAGCGGGTTTCAAGCTCGTCGATGAAGCGGCCGGCCGCAGCCCGCTCCGACGCTGTGTCCACCGGGCCCTCGTCTTCAAACCGGTTGGGGTATTTGTACCGGTCGAGATGCGTCTTGAAGGCGCCGTCGATGTCCGCGATCAGCGAGCGCATCTCTGTCTGACGACCCGGATCCGCCGGCAGCAGGCCCTCCGGATCGTGCCGGCCGAGCGCCCAGTGCATGATCTCAAGGCTTTCTTCCAGAACACCGGCTGCGGTATCGACCAGGACCGGAACCGTGGCCTTCGGCGAGATATCAACAAATTCCGGAGCCTTGTCACGCAGCACGATTTCACGCAGCGCACACTGAATACCGGCCGAAGCAAGCGCAAGCCGGGCGCGGATGGCATAGGGACAGCGCCGGAACGAATACAGCACAGGCGGAGCGGTTTCTGTCATGGCGCTGTCCACGTCCCTCCTCTGATCCGGTGTTACCGACGGTTCAACCCGACCGGCATGTATGGAACAGCCGCTTAGGCTCTGGACTTTCGGGTTCGAAACCGGTTCGCTAAGCAAGCATTCGATATCAGGACCGGCCCCCTTGTCGCAGATCATAGATCCGGTGTCACCGGTGCCGGACACCCGGACGCATCCCGCCGTCGCCGCCAGCATGCTCACCCTGTGTGTGGCCGAACTTGCCGGATTGTACACGGCATCGGTCTGGCCGCACTTTCTGGCCTATCTCGCCTTCCTGGTGTTTGTCGCGAGCGCATTCGACCGTCTCGGTCGGCGGGAATATTTCCTTCTGTTTCTGGCACTGGTCCTGTCCGGCGCAGCGCTCCTGCTACGCCCGGATGCACTGGACCTGTTCCATTCGGCCGCCGACCGGGCGGTGTTCCTTGCTGCCTTCATGATCCTGCTGGCGCTGTTGCGCGAGGGGGCGATCACCTCTCCGGCCGTGCTTCTGGTCGGCACCTACCTGACCCGGCAGCCACCAGGCCGACGTTACCTGTCTATCCATCTCGGCGGCCACATGCTCGGCATCGTGCTGAACTTCGGATCCCTGAACCTTCTCGGGCCGCTGATCATGCGCGGCATTTCGGCAAGTTCCGACAACCCGGCCGTCGCCGCGATCCGGGTACAGCGTCAGATATCCGCATTGTCGCGCGGGTTTTCCTGGATGGTGGCCTGGTCGCCGACGGCGATCACCCAGGCGATCGTCTTTGCGATCATACCGGGCGTCGATCCGGTCCGCATGATCGGTATCGGTCTGTTGCTGGTCGCCCTGACGACGCTCGCCGGATGGGCGCTCGACTGGCAGACCGGACGCGAGGCACGGCGCATCATCCCGCCGGACGCCCGTCCGCAATATACCGGACCGGATCCGTTTCCCGCCCGCGCGGCGCGCGATTTCGGCGCCGTCTGCGCAGCGCTTGCCCTGGCCACGGTTGCCATCATCGCCGGAGCCGGTGTGACGACGGTTCCGGCCCTGATGCTGGCGGCCCCGTTGATCACGATCCTTTGGGTGTTGCGCCAGACCGCCGGCGAAGCGGATCGCGGCACCGTTCTGCGCACGCGGTTTTCCGGGATCGTGCGGACCTCAATGCCCCAGGGCAGCCCGGAGGCGGTGACGCTGGCCTGCGCCGGTTATTGCGGTATCTGCGCGGCCGGGCTTGTCGATCCGGAGGCCTTCTCGCGGATCGTGCGCCTGACCGAATGGCACGAATTCGGCTTTTACGCCGCCGCCATGCTGTTGCCGGTCGCCCTGTCCAATGTCGGCTTGCCGCCGCTCATGGTGATCACCTTCCTGGGTACGCTCCTGTCGGGTCTGCCGGGCCTCGACTACGACCCCACCCTGCTCGCACTCGGCTTTTGCGTCGGATGGGCGCTCAACCTCACCGGCTCTCCTTTCGGCGTGACCGCCATCATTCTTGCCCGCATTACCGGCCACTCGACCCGCGACCTGACCTGGCACTGGAACGGCGCGTTTTCCCTGGCCTGCCTCTTGATCGCTTCGCTGGTCCTGATCGTGTTTTCCGGCGGGTGAAAACGCGATCCAATGACTGGTCGCCGTCATTTCGGTGACCGCGGATACGGTACCGCGCCCGACCGCAACCCGCCATGCAGCAACAACGCAGAAACGCATACGGTGCCGATTGCCGCCGGCCAGCCAAGCGCGATCGCATACCCGGCCGCGTCCGCCAAAAGCCCGAGAAGGATGGCGCCGAGCGCCGCACCGCCGATGCCGAGCACGGTCCACAGGCTCATGACCCGTCCCCGATAGGTGTCGGTCAGGGAAAGCTGCACCGTCGATTGCAGGCCGACACCGACCGAGGAGCCGCAGAAACCGATACCGGCGGTGGCAACCAACGCGACCGCCCAGACATCCGTCGTGCCGAGCAGCAGGCAGAAACCGAACGCGACATAGATCGAGACAACCGACAGAAGCGGCAACCTGTCCGGCGCCTGTTCGCCGCGCAGCGCCATGACAACCGAGGCAACCAGCGCGCCGGCACCGGCCGCGGCCGCGATCTGACCGAGGCCGGCAGCGCCCCGCTCGAACGCGCCGTCGGCGATCGCCGGGAGGATTTCCAGCGTGCCGCGGCCGACGATGGCGAACAGTCCGGTCATCAGCATGGCGGAGCGGATCAGCGGATGGCGCAGCGCGACGAGCGCGCCTTCGCGCAATTGTTCCAGGAACGCGTCGTCCGTGCCCGCCGCATGATCCCGCGGCCGCAGGCGCAGGATCGTCAGCGCTGTGAGGAAAGGCAGGAAACAGACTACGGTCACGGCCATTGCGACCGTTACGCCGTAAGTGGCAATGAGAATGCCGCCGATTGCCGGCCCGAACAGGCGGGCAAAATTGAAGTTGACCGATGTGATCGCGACCGCGTTTGCCAACGCATCTTTTGCGACCAGCCGGGGCGCCATGGTCATGCGCAGCGGATGGTGCGCGCTGGTCACCGTCCCGATCATCAGGCAAAGCGCAGCAAGGCTCCAGATCGAGGTCAGACCGGCGAGGTGCAGGATCAGCGTTGCCAGGCTTAGAAGCGCCTGCAGTGATTGTGTGACAAGCGCAGCGATCCGCACATCGATCCTGTCCGCTAGCACGCCGAAGAGCGGGCCGGACACGATGGTCGGCGCAAACAGAAGGAACGACAGACCACCGACCCAGGTTGCCGACCCGGTCAGATCCCAGGCCAGCCAGCCGAACACGATCCGCTGGATCCAGAGCCCGTGCAGCGAGAAGAACGTTCCGGTGACATAGATCCGGAAATACGGGGATTGCAGGGCAGGAAGCCGCATGGATGCCAAAGGATCGGGTTGAGATTGCGGACCCAGGTCGGGCCGGCCTTCTTCCCAATCTAGCCCGCTTCTCTAATCTCGTCGACACGGCAATGACGCAGACCGGACCAGCTATGGGAGATCAGGCCCCGAATCCTGCACCGGTAACTCTTTCTGTTGGGCGAGCCTGTCCGACCAATCCAATACGAACGCGGCAGCCGGACGCAGATAGGGCACAAGGGCCTCCGCATAACGAAACAGACCTATCGCCCGAAGCTCCAGCTCATGGCACGCGACATTCCGGCAATCCGAAAACCACAGGTATTATCGGCGCTGGAGGTGGTTTGCCAGGCAAACCACCTCCCCGTCCCGAACGCGATACCCACATCATCGTCAACCGTTGGAGGGTGTGTCGAAGACTTTCACCGTCGGCACGTCTCCGGTGAACTTTTCCACATCACCGATGATGGTGTGGCCGCAATTGCCCTGTGCCAGTTTCGATGTGCCGAGGTCGGGCGATAGCATGTTGATGTCGCCGTAGGCGCACAAGCTACCCTCCTTGCCCGGTTCAACCGGATCATACCAGCCCCCCTCGTTCACCCGGATCACGCCCGGTCTGATCGCGTCGGTCACGACGGCGCCGGCCAAAGTCTGTCCCCGCCCGTTGAAGACACGCACCACATCGCCATCGGCGATCCCGCGTGCTTCCGCGTCAGCAGGATTGATGAGGCAGGGCTCGCGGTCGGCGACTGTATAGGTTTGGCGAAGCTTCGTACCGCAGAGCTGCGAATGAAGCCGCGATTGCGGATGGCTCGTGGCCACGTGCAACGGAAACTCCGCATTCGGCCCGTCGAGCCGTTCGATAGGCTCGATCCAAGTGGGATGCGGCGGGCAGTCGTCATAGCCCATCTTCTCGATGTTCCGGGAGAAGATTTCGATCAGGCCGGTCGGTGTGCCCAAAGGTTCCAGAAGGGGATCTTCTCGGAAATCCGCATAGCGCACGTAACTGCGGCCAGCCTCCGAAACCGGGAACTCCAGAAACCCCTGCTCCCAGAAGTCCTCAAACGCCGGTATCTCGCTGCCTCTCGCACTGGCCTGATCCTCGGCGGATTTGTAGAATTCCTGTAACCACGCCATTTCGTCCTTGCCTTCAGTAAACGCCTCACCGGCCCCCAATCGTTCGGCGAGATCGGCAAAGATGTCGAAATCGCTGCGCGCTTCGAACATCGGTTCGATGACCTTCTTCATGGCAATGATCGCCTTCAGCGAATAATCGCCATACTGTTCCATATCGTTGCGCTCGTATGAGGTCGTAGCGGGCAGGACGATATCGGCATGGCGGGCGGTCGCCGTCCACTGGAAGTCCTGCACGACCACGGTTTCAAACTTGCGCCAGGCCTTGATGAGGCGGTTGCGATCCTGGTGGTGGGCAAGCGGATTACCGCCGACCCAGTAGGTCATGCGCGTGTCGGGATAGGTTTCTCGCTTTCCGTTGAAGTCGAATTCCTCGCCGGCATTCTCCAGCATATCGATGACCCGGGCGACCGGAATCGAGGCCGCGCCGCTTTCGGTGAGCCAGGCCGCGCCTTCGACCGCCTTTCCGCCATCGGTTATGCCCGGCAACACAGGACCATCGGCTGACGGCGAGCCGCCGCTGGAATAGTGATAGCTGAGCCCGAATCCGCCGCCCGGCAATCCGATCTTGCCCAGCATGCAGGCAAGGGTGACGATCATCCAGTGCCGCTGTTCGCCCATGTGCTGACGCTGCAAAGACCAGCCGCTGGCCAGCATCGTTGTGCCTTCCGCAAAGCGCCGCGCAAGGCCCCGGATTGTCTCGGCGTCGACACCGCTGATCTCGGCTGCCCAGTCGGCGTCCTTCGGTGTACCGTCGCTTTCGCCGGTCAGATACGGCAGGAAACGATCGAAGCCGGACGTATATTCGTCCAGGAATGCCTGGTCGTGCAGACCCTCCGTGTAGAGAGTGTGGGCGATGCCAAGCATCATCGCCAGGTCGGTTTGCGGTTTGGGCGCGATCCACTCGGCCTGATCGCCGAAGAAGTCCGCGCTTTCCGTGCGTACCGGGTCGATAAAGAGCACCGGCTTGCCCGTCTCCTTGAAGGCCTGCAGGCCTTCATACGCGCCGTGGTCCGGGATCACCCAGCCGATCTGGTTGGTGATGATCGGATTGGCGCCCCAAAAGACCAGAAGATCGGTGTTGTCGACGACGACGGGCCAGACCGTCTGCTGTTCGTAGACTTCCAGCGTGCCCATCACATGCGGCATAATAATTTGCGAGGCACCGGTCGAGTAGTCGCCCGAACTGTTCACATATCCGGTTCGGCTGACATTGAGCATGCGTCGCAGCAAGCTCTGGCAATTGTGCAATTTGCCCGGGCTTTTCCAGCCATAGGAACCGGCATAGATCGCGGTAGGCCCATGGGTCTCGCCCATCCGCTTGATCTCGGCGGCAACCAGATCCAGGGCCTGCTCCCAGCTCACGCGCACAAAATCGTCAGCGCCACGGCTTTCGACGTCCGAACCGGGACCGTTTTCCAGGTAGGCGCGACGTACCATGGGATACTTGATACGGGTGGGCGAGTAGACCGAATCCAGCACACCTTCGAGCTGGTGGCTCGGGTGCGCATCCTTTTCCCACCCGCGGATTGCCGTCCAGCGTCCATCGGCCACCGTGGCGTGGAATGCGCCCCAATGCGACCCGCTGATGACTTCACCGCTTGTTGCCGCACGCGCCGCACCGGCGGTAAGGATGCTCGGGGCGACGGACGCCAATGCCGCGATCGACGCGGCGCTTCCAAGAAACCGGCGACGGGTGACGTGCATCGGTTTGCTGGCTGAATGTATGCTGGTCATGGTCGCTCCTCAGATCGGGTTATCGGCAAGCGTTGTTTGGCGGAAAGCCTATGAGGTGAGCGTGAACGGGTTTCCTGCGTCCGGTGAACGCGCTGTAAAATCGTGTAAACGGGATGTAAACAGTAATGCCCCAAGGGGCCGCGCAGGTTTCAACCTCGCAGCAGCACAACATCTGCGTGAACGAAATCCACCACGGCACCGGCCGCCGCCGCATAAAATCCTGCGCGGTTCGCAGCGACGCACCGGTCGCGGAACTTGCCGATCCAGCCGAGAAGCCGATGCTCCAGATATTCCGCTTGTTTGGCGATATCGGCGGTTTGCGTCAGTTCGGCCATGACCGCCAATTGCACCGCGATATGATCCGGCAGATCGAAAAACCCGTCGCCGAGCCGAACATCCAAATGGCGCAATTCCTCCTGCATCTCAGCGGCCGTATGCTGCATCAGCCGGCCGTCCGCATTCACGTAGAACGATTGATAGGGAGGCGCACTGTACCGACCGCCGACACCCAGAAATAGCCGCGCAAACTCACCGGCAATTTCCAGTGCGATCGGCGCCAGATCCGGCTCCGTCGCCCGCGATATCCGGGCCCGGATTGCAAGGACGACCGGTTCGAGCGCTTCGATCCCGCCGAGCCCTTCCAGGAGGGCTTCACCTTCGGCCGAACGGTAGAACGACAGCGACTCAGGTGCGGGTTCGCGCGCGAACAGACCGGATAACCAACGATAGACATCGGCGCGCTCCGCCGGTGTGAGGTCAGAGACGACGGCCTTTCCGGTCGGTTCAACCGTTGTCATCCCGGCGTCGTTTCGCATCACGATCCCCGCTGAACATCGGAGGCGTGGAGCTGGAGGTATTTCTGCAGCATCCGGGTTTCCTCCTTGTCGAGCGTAATGAAACGCTCCATCGCCTTGACGACGCCGATCCACTGATTGGCCAGATGACCGTCTGCTTCGTGCAGGGAATGGCAGGTCGAGCAACTCGCCACATGCATTTCGCGGCCATAATCCCAGAGTCTATCCAGATCGGCGATCATGCCGCCGGCCGGTACCCAGAGCTCGATCCCGACCCGGTGCCAGGTCAGATCGGTCTCTTCGTCAAGCAGCGTTTCCAGGCGCTCGATCTGATCGATCGCGGCCGGCGCGAGCGCTGCCTCGAAGATGCGGCGCCCCATGCGGGCATAGATGACGCGGTCTGCGCCATCCTGCTGCCAGCCCTCCAGGCGGACCTTGAGCGCATCGCCCCGGCGTTCCTGCACCTGAACGCCTGTTGCCGGCAGGAGCGAGCCCGCACCGCGCCCGCCGCCAGCAACATCGTCGGCCGACAGGTAGGCGCGTTTCGTGGCGATCGTATAGAGGACATCGGCATTCCGGTCCGGCTTGCTTGCCAGCGCCTGGAGTTCCTCAAACGTCTTTTTGAAGCCCGTCGACAGGTCCGGCATTTTGTGCGCGATGCCCTTGTGGCACGTGATGCAGGTTCCCTCGCCGGACTCGTGGGCGGCTCGCATTTCCTTGGCGGCCCTGTCGGACTGCTTGTCGAAATCCATGGCCTCGAACGTGTGGCAATTACGGCATTCGCGGGAATCGCTGGCCTCCATCGAGGCCCAGACCCTGAGCGCCATTTCGGCCCGGTGCGCCTCGAACTTTTCCGGCGTATCGATCGTGCCGACGAAATGGTGATAAAGCTCGCGCGTGGCGTAGACCTTACGAACGAATTTGTGGATCCACTCGTCCGGCACGTGGCAATCCGAGCAGACCGCGCGCACGCCCGACGGATTCTGGTAGTGGACGGTCTGCTTGTATTCCTCATACACATTGACTTCCATCTCGTGGCACGAGATGCAGAAGCCCATCGTGTTGGTGGCTTCCATGGCGGTGTTGAAGCCGCCCCAGAAAATAACACCGCCGAACCCGCCGACGACCAGAAGAACGCCTAGCCCGTATTTTGTGCTGGGGCGCCAGAAAAGCTGCCATAAACGCCGCACGGGTATCTCCCTTCCCGACCAAATGACTCTCCTCTTCTGTAGGGGGACCGTGTAAACCCGCTTGCTCAACGGGTTTAATTGCATGTAAAAAAATGTAAATGAATTGCAAATGACGCACATCATTACCGCGCGGGGGGAACGGATGGTCAATCCGCATCACATTCTGGTCGTCGAGGATGATCCGGTGGCCCGCGCAACCTTGTCGTCCTACTTCCAGGCCGCGAGCTACCGCGTCAGCGAAGCCGAGGACGGAGAAGCGATGTGGAAACAGCTCGCGGCTTCGCCTGTCGACCTCGTCTTGCTCGATATCAACCTGCCGGGAGAAGACGGGTTCTCTCTCCTGCGGGAAATCAGGCGCACGTCAGACATCGCGATCATCATGGTGACGGGCAAGACCGACGCATTCGACCGCGTCCTGGGGCTGGAACTCGGTGCCCACGATTATGTCACGAAGCCGTTCAACGCACGCGAACTCATGGCGCGCGCCAAAAACCTCATCCGACTGACCCGCGCCGTGCGTGAATCGACATCCCCGGCTGCGGCGCTCTCGTTCGATGGATGGTCGCTGGATCCCGCGGCACGCCGACTGACGTCACCGTCGGGCGAGGACATCCCCCTGACCCGCGGGGAATTCGATCTTCTTGCCGTTCTGGTCGCCTGTGCCGGGCGCGTGATGACGCGCGACACCCTGCTCGACCATGTGAGCCATCGCGCGGGCGATCCGTACGATCGGACGATCGACGTTCTGGTCGGTCGGTTGCGCCGCAAGATCGAAGACAATCCGAAAGAACCCCGGCGCCTGATCACCGTACACGGCATTGGGTACATGTTTGTTCAACCGGCATCGGAGGCCGGTCTATCCGCGGACCCCGATAGCAACGGGCCCGTCGTCACACTTCAATAGTCCGGTCAGAAATCGGCATTTTCCAACGTGGTGCCATCCGCATTTCGCAAGGCTTCCATGGCCATTTCGATCTGCTGGCACAATGTGTCCGCCATTTCTGCAAGCGTGTCCTCGGACCAACCCTTGGCAATCCGGATTTCAACGGCATCGGCGCTACGCCCGAGCCGTCTCAGGCCGGTCATTTCGGCTGCACTCTTGAGTGTATGAGCAATATGCGCCATCGCCACCCCGTCTCCCGTTCGCACGGCTTCATGCAACGCGGCTTCGTGGTGCGGGGCGGTTTCAAGAAATGTCGAAAGAATGCGCGTCGTCCGCTCCGAACCGATGATCTCACGATGTTCTGCGATGACGGACGCATCCAGAACCGGCACATCCGGCTGAGACTGAGTTTCGCCGATCGGATTTCCGGAGGATGAAGGTCCCAGGGCGCGCCGGATAGCCCGCCGCAATTCGTCACGACTGAACGGTTTCGACTGGAACGCGTTGGCACCCGAACTGGCGAAGAGGCGTGCCACCTCATCGGTCTGGTCCGCCGTCAGGACGAGAATCGGCAGCCTGCTGACGGCCGGATCGGCGCTGGACCGGATACTCGCGATCGTTTCGAACCCGTCCGCTCCGAGCAGGCGTATGTCCATCAGCACCATTTCGTAGGGTTGTGCGCCCAGCCGCGCGAGCGCCGCCTCGCCGCTTGATACCGTATCGATCCGATGACCGTCGCTTTCAAGAAAGCCCTCGATCACCATGGCGTTGATCTGGTTATCCTCCACCAGCAGGATATCGAGTGTCTGCACGGCATCATGCCGGGGCGACACCTCTTCGGCCATGCGGTCAACTTCGTCCACCGGACAGTCGAGCCGGAAAGCCGAGCCACCGCCATCGGCCATTTCGAGCGTCAGTTCTGCGCCGAGTGCTTCGGCAAGGCGTTTGCAGATCGGCAGGCCAAGACCAGTGCCGACAGGCGGCGGTTCAGTGCCGGTTGCAGGACGCTGGAAAAACGGCTCGAAAACGCGCTTCCGATCCGCATCGGGAATGCCAGGACCGGTGTCGAGAACGGCAAAACACAAGCATGCCTCCGCGTGATCTACGGAGATTGAAACCGTACCTTCTTGCGTGAACTTGACCGCGTTGTTGATGAGGTTGAGCAGGATGCGCTGTACCTTGCCGCTGTCGGCTTTCACCAAAGACGGACAGCTCTCGCCGATCTCGACCTTCAGCTCCAGGCCCTTTCGCCGGGCTTCGCCGATCGACAGCCGAGCGATGCGCCTCACCATATCGCGTGGCGAAAAAACGACCGGTTGCACGTCGGTTTCGCCGGCCTCGAGCTTGGAATAGTCAAGGACGTCATTGACCAGATCGCGAAGCAGTTCTCCCGAGGACAGCAGCGCATCGACATAGGTACCCTGCACGCCGCTCAGCGGTGCTTCCCGCAGCAATTCGCCGATGCCGAGAATGCCGTTGATGGGTGTGCGGATTTCATGGCTCATGGTGGCGAGAAACGCCGTCTTTGCGCGGTTGGCGGCATCGGCGGCGCGTTGCGCGGCGCGGAAATCGGTGATGTCCGATAATATGATCACCGTCCCGGTGAATTTCTCGCTCACGTCGAGCATGCGCTGGATTTTGACGTGAAATGTCCGCGTGCCGCCGCGGGTCACCAATTGGTGTTCCAGTTCCGCCGCACCGCCCGCGTGATCGATCAAGGCGGCGATCTGCGGGTCAGGTCGGCCGTCTCGGTTGTCGCTGTAATACCCCTGCCCGGAGATCGCGTCCTCGTCGAACAGGAGGCTTGCCGCCAGGTTGAGGTTCGTGACGCGCCCGGCATCGTCGAAGATGATGACCGGCTCGTTCAGGCTCTCGAAAATCGTAAGATACCTGTTCTTCTCGTTTGTGAGCAAACGGGTCGTCTTCGCCGCCTCGCGAAGCGCTTCGGAAGTATCCTGCCATTCCCACTTGGCGCAGATGCTGATCTCAGCATTGTCGAAGAACAGGTCGATGAATTGCTTGTACCGGTCCGCATCCGCGCCTGGTGGGAAATGCTCTGAAACGAGTTCCAGATAGGCCCGTCGGTAATACTTGGTTAAACCCATATACTGATCGAGAGGCACGCCGCGCTGGCGGTGCAGGCGCGCCTCCGTCGCAGCAAACTCACCGATCGGATTCGAGTTCGGATCGAGGGCGCGTTTGATGTCCGGTGGCCAGCGCTTCTCGGCGAGCATCAGCTGCATTGGCTCGGAAAAGCCGCAGATCGATTCGCGCCAGGGCAGTTCCAACGTGGAACTATCGGCCGTGTATCCATTGGCAGCCGCATATCGCAGGACCCGATCGATCAGCCAGTTTTCGTGGGTTTCAATCAGGTTGCGGAGTTTTTCCAAGGTGAAATCGCCAAGTCGATCCAATCTGAGGCGATCTACCATAGCAGCGGCGGCGCCGTTGCCAAAGGCGACCGATACCGACGCAAACGCCGCGCAATCCAGGCTTATCGACATCGTCTGTCGGTGAGAGCATGGGAAAGTGCCGCGCACCTGACACCGTCTGGGTAATCCCGCAGGCATCGGCGATGCCGCTCGCCTTTCGGGAACCGGCAGAAAAGCAAGGGCCCTACGCACTGCCGGGACGAAATCGGCAGCCTTCCTTCGAAGGGGTCGCCGTCAGGTCCGCGTGATATGGCCGAGCACGGCATAGTCGCGGTAGAGCGACGTCAAGCCGGCCGACGCGCCCGCCTTGTCCGCCACGCGGTGCATCGCAGCCTCCAGATCGGCACGCGGTGCGACGTGAAAGGCGGCGAGCCATCGCCTTAACAAGGCCCGGAACCAGGCCGGCAGACGCTTCTGCATACCAAAGTCCACCAGCATCAGCGTGCCGTCGGGCGCAAGATGTGTCAGCCCGTTTTCGATCGCCTGTTCCCACGGCGGGATCATCGACAGAGAATAGGAAAAGAACACGCGGTCGTAGTTTGGGCGCGCAAAAAGGTCCGCGGCCGAGACGGTGGCGGCATCTCCCTGCCCGAGATGCACGCGATCGGACAGCCCCGCTTTATCGATCGATTGTTGCGCCGTTTCCAGCATGACCGGTGCAATGTCGATGCCGAAAAAGTCTGCTTCGGGATAACGCCGCGCCGCCGCGATCAGGTTGCGGCCGGTACCGCAGCCGATTTCCAGAACCGAGCCGCCCGGTGGCGGCGCAAGGTCGTCGATCAACCGGTCACGGCCGAGCAGGTAGTATTTCCGAGTGAGATCGTAGATGTGGCGTTGATGCCGGTAGATGGCATCCATCAGCGCCCGACCGTCTTCAGAAGCAGTACCGGCGCTCCGGGACGGACTGGCCTCCGCCTGGCTCTCGGTGGACGCCATGGTCAGGCGGCTTTGCGGCGATAGAGATGGAAGCCGCCATAGATCGACGAGCGGTCCTGGGCCACAGCCTCCCGCGACGTCTCTTCGTCGTAGTCCCACTGATCCATGATCTCGTCGGAGACCCGGCCGGGCAGGATCGTCGGAACGCCCGCGGTCCGGAAGATCACTCGCGCGCCCGGCGCCGCCGTGCGCGTGATCTGCGACCATAGCGCATTGAGTTGTGCATCGGTCATCCAGTCCTGGGCATCCAGGAGCACATAGCCGTTCATGCTCTCGTCCGGCTCGTCTGCAAGGTGATCGGTGAACGAGCGATTGTAGACCGAAACGCGATCGGCGCGCTGGCGGATCTGCGAAAAGTGCTTGCGCTTCAGATAGGGCGGCAACGGACCGGATTCGCCTTTCGGGTATCCGCGATTGAAGGCCTGCCAGGCGAAATAATTGTCCGTCATGGGGAAGTCGCAGGCAAGCCGTTCCAGGCGCTCGCGCAATACCGTCGCCATCTGCCCGTCGGGAGACGCCCCAGCCAGCGCCTCATATTGCGCCGGCGGAATCCCGAGCCCGTAGAGCGACAATTTTTTCGAGGTGGCCCAGCGCACCAGCCGCTTGTCGAATAGCGGCGCGATCATGGTGTCGAAATAGCTGCGCTGGTCTTCCAGCGTGGTCTTTTGGGTCAGTTCCTTCAGGTTGATCCCATAGACCTTGGCGGCCAGATGCCCGGCTCCAATAAAGTATCCGAGCAGGCCGTGATGGTAGAGATCACGCGAGAACAAAGAGATCCGTTGTCGGCCGACCCAGTCGCGCCCTTCCCAATAGGAACGCGTATCGGCATCGATGATGTCGCGCAGGAAGCGCCGATAGGCCGTCACATTGGCCTTTTCGTCGGCTTCGCCGAAAAACCGATAGAAGATGTCGTAGTTCGGCAGATGCGTGACAGCGGCGAGTTTCAACCGGGTCAGCGAGACGTGTGCCTGATTGAGGTCGACGGCGATGATCTGTTTAGGGTCCGCCGTCAGGTAGCTCATGATGTTGCAGCCGCCGGAGGCAATCGCGATGACCCGGTCGCCGGGTCCGAGCGCCAGCGCCTGCATGTCGACATCCGGGTCTTCCCAGATCTGCGGATAGACGAGCCCCTTGAAGAAGAAGGTGAACATCCGCTCCAACATGCCGTCGGCCGACGTCGCCCGGGAGCGGTGCACGGCCTTGTTCAGGTGTTCGGCTCTGTTGCGCGAAAATGGCTCGGTCACGCGGGGCTCCTGGCGATTCGGGATTCCCTTCGAGTGGTTAGATAGTAACCATGACGATCCCGTGACGGTTAGTTAACAGGTCCGGACACGGTGCGCCACCGGTCGCGACCCGCTCCCTGTTTGCGGGGACATAGGGCGTTGCTAGGGCCTGTCTACATTCATGGATGCGGCGCCGGTTTGGTCAGATTGGTGCAGGAAGGGGGTGTGAGGAGGAAGGACATGCCGGGCATATTCGACGACGAACACCGCGTTCCTGCACCAATCTGGCCAAATCCTTTCGGGACGCGGCCCCTTTGCCCAATGGACGTCGTTGCGAAAAGCTTGAAGTGGTCAACACTACCGCGCTTTTCGCGCCTCGCCATTGGGCAAAGGGGTCACGCCGGCACCGTATCCATGAATGTAGACAGGCCCTAGTCCAGACCAAGTTTCTGCTTGAGGATATCGTTCACGGCCTGCGGATTGGCCTTGCCGCCGGTGGCCTTCATGACCTGGCCGACAAACCAGCCGGCCATTTTCGGCTTTTCGCGCACTTCGGCAACCTTGTCCGGATTGGCAGCCAGCACCTCGTCGACGGCCTTTTCGATCGCGCCCAGATCGGTCACCTGTTTCAGGCCGCGCGCCTCGACGATCGATCGGGCGTCGCCCCCTTCCGTCATCAGAATGTCGAAGACGTCCTTGGCGATCTTGCCGGACACCGTGCCGTCGGCAATCAGGTCGATCAGGCCGCCAAGCTGGTCCGGCGACATCGGACTGTCCTCGATCGCGGTGTCGGCACGGTTGAGCGCGCCGAGCAATTCGTTGATGACCCAGTTCGCGGCGATACGGCCATCGCGCCCGGCGGCGGCGGCCTCGAAGAAGTCGGCAACGGCCTTGTCGAGCACAAGGATGTCGGCATCGTCCGGCTTCAGGCCGAAATCGGACACCAGCCTCGCCCGTTTTTCATCCGGCAGTTCCGGCAGATCCGCCGCAATCGCGTCGACGAAGGCCTGGTCGAATTCGAGCGGCAACAGGTCCGGGTCCGGAAAGTACCGGTAATCGTGGGCTTCTTCCTTGGATCGCATGGACCGAGTGTGCCCGGTCTTGGCGTCGAACAACCGGGTCTCCTGGTCGATCGTGCCGCCATCCTCCAGGATGCCGATCTGGCGGCGCGCCTCATAGTCCACGGCCATGCCGGCGAACCGGATCGAGTTGACGTTCTTGATCTCGCAGCGCGTACCGAATGCCTCGCCCGGACGGCGCACCGACACGTTGACGTCGGCGCGCATCGAGCCCTCTTCCATGTTGCCGTCGCACGTACCGAGATACCGCAGGATGGCCCGCAGCTTGGTCAAAAAGGCGCGCGCTTCGTCGGCCGACCGGATATCGGGTTTGGAGACGATTTCCATCAGCGCCACGCCGGACCGGTTCAGGTCGACGAAACTCATGGACGGGTGCTGGTCATGCAGCGACTTGCCGGCATCCTGCTCCAGATGCAGCCGTTCGATGCCGATTTCCACGGCCGAGCCGTCTTCCCGGTCGAGATGCACGCTGCCCTCCCCGACAACCGGGCTCTTGTATTGGGAGATCTGATAGCCCTGCGGCAGGTCTGGGTAGAAATAGTTCTTGCGGTCGAAGACGCTTCTATTGTTGATCGCAGCCTTCAGACCGAGCCCGGTGCGCACCGCCTGGCGAACGCATTCCATGTTGATGACCGGCAGCATGCCGGGCATGGCCGCATCGACCAGCGAGACATGATCGTTGGGCGCCCCGCCGAATTCTGTCGAGGCGCCGGAAAACAGCTTTGCGTCCGACGCCACCTGGGCATGCACTTCCATGCCGACGACAATTTCCCAGTCGCCGGTTGCGCCTTTGATGAACAGGGTCGGGTCGGGGCTTCGTGTATCTTGGAAAGTCATGCCGGATCTGCTGCACAAATTCGAAACCGGATTGTGTTGGCGAAGATCGCCGCTGACGTCAATGGCGATTTGCGCACGAGCGGTTTCCGCCGTTCCGGCCCGACCGGCGCCCGCCGAGGCGATGGAGGCGACATGCCACAGGTCCGAATGCCAATTCGGAAAGTGATGTGATTCGAGCGATATTCCATTAATTACAGAAACTTATGGACATAACTTGGCACGTTGCGGAAAGACCACAAGGATCACCGGATAGCCGCGTTGATCCAGGTCAAACGAGGCCGCAAGGGGCATCGATAGCCTGACGCTCGTTCCAGACGGGAGAAAACCGATGCCATTCCAGAATATGGTCGAAATCCTTGACGAACGAGCCGACATGATGGCGCGCATGCTGGAGACGCTCGGTCTGCGCAACCGCCCGTGTTCCGACGCCGCGGCGGCAAGCGACCTGCGCACGGCCGCCCGGAATTGCATGATGTGCCGGTCGACCGGTGAATGCCAGACCTGGATTGCCGAACAGGACATTGTGGGCCGCACGAGCGACCCGACGTTCTGTCCCAATTACGCGCGCTTCATGGAATGGCAAAAGTCCGAGACCGCGCAAACCTGATCGCGGCGTTTCGGCTTCGGCGTATGGATGCGCGAAGGAACAGAGACTAACGCCACCAGGCGTCGGGCGAGTAATGGCCGGCTGCGGCCTCGATAACGTGGCCGAGGCGAAATAGGGTTTCCTCGTCGAACGGGCGTCCGATCAATTGTACCGCGAGCGGCAGGCCGGACGCCGTCAGACCGGAGGGGACCGCAATTCCCGGCAGGCCCACCATGTTGGCCGTCACGGTGAAGATGTCGTTCAGATACATGGTGATCGGATCGGACGTCATGGCAGCCAGCGGAAACGCGGCATTGGGTGTCGCCGGCGTCAGGACGGCATCGACCCCATCGGCATAGGCGGTCTCGAAATCCCGTTTGATCAGCGTGCGCACCTTTTGCGCCCGAAGGTAATAGGCATCGTAATAGCCCGCTGACAGGACGTAGGTGCCGATCAGCACCCGCCTTTTGACCTCAGCGCCAAAGCCGGCCGCCCGGGTTTTTTCATACATGTCGGTGATGTCGTCGCTGTCGACCCTGAGGCCGTAGCGCACGCCGTCATAGCGCGCCAGGTTCGAGGACGCCTCGGCCGGGGCGACGATGTAATAGGCCGGCAGCGCGTACTTGGTGTGCGGCAGCGAGATGTCGACGATTTCCGCGCCCGCGTCGCGCAGCCAGTCGGCTGCCTGCTTCCAGAGCGTCTCGATCTCGTCCGGCATGCCGTCGAGCCGGTATTCCTTCGGCACGCCGATTTTCATGCCCTTGACCGACTGGCCGATCGCGGCCTCGTAGTCCGGAACGGGCCGGTCCACCGACGTGGTATCCTTGGGATCCACGGAAGCCATTGATTTCAGGAGGATAGCGGCATCGCGGTTGGTCCGCGCAAGCGGTCCGGCCTGATCGAGAGACGAAGCAAAGGCGACGATGCCCCAGCGCGAGCAGCGTCCGTAGGTCGGCTTGATTCCGACTGTCGCCGTAAGCGCGGCCGGCTGGCGGATCGACCCGCCGGTATCGGTTGCCGTCGCTCCGGCGCAAAGTCGGGCGGCCACGGCCGCAGCCGAGCCGCCAGACGATCCGCCCGGCGCCAGATCCGCATTGCCGCCGTCCTCGCGCCACGGGTTGATCACCGGACCGTAATAGGAGGTCTCGTTCGACGAACCCATGGCGAACTCGTCCATGTTCAACTTGCCGAGCATGACCGCGCCATCGTCCCACAGGTTCTGTGTGACCGTCGATTCATAGGGTGGCTTGAACCCGTCGAGGATGTGGCTGCAGGCCTGACTGTGCACGCCCTTAGTACAGAACAGGTCCTTGATACCGAGCGGAACGCCCTCGAGCGGCCGCATCGACCCGTCGGCAATGCGAGCGTCTGAGGCCTTCGCCATCTCGACGGCCGTTTCCGGCACTTCGACGATGTAGGCGTTCAGCGCCCGTGCCGCCTCCATCGCCTCCAGATAGGCCCGCGTCACTTCTTCGGCGGTAAAGGATTTGTCGCGATAGCCCGAGCGCAGGTCGGCAATCGTCAGCGCGGTCAGATCGGTCACGGGAATGTCCTTGTCGTACGGGCGTGCCGGGAACCGGCCTGCCCCGCCGCCAACGCGGCATCGGGGTTATTCAACCACTTTGGGAACCAGAAAATAGGAATCGTCCTTGTTCGGAGCGTTCGCCACGACCGCATCCGGATAGCCGCCGTCGGTCACGCCGTCCGTCCGGCTTTTCATCGCGGTTTCGACAACCGATGTCATCGGCTCGACGCCATCGACGTCGACCTCGTTCAACTGCTCGACCCAGTCGAGGATCGTATTGAGCTCGCCCTGCATTTTTTCCGCCTCCGCGTCGGTGACGGCAATGCGGGCAAGACGGGCGACACGGCGCACGGTTTCAATGTCGACGGACATGGCGGTGGTTTCCCCAGGGCGTTCAGGCGCGTCAATCTCTCGACAGTTTAAGGACGCCGAAGATGACGAACCCGACGCGTATACCGGCTTGTAAAATGCTTGGCAAATCCGCGCTCAAACGGGGCTTCAGAGCTGCACCGGCGTCCCGATCTCGCATACCGAGACGCTGCCCGCAGCATCGCCCATTTCGGAAAGAAAACCGTCCGCGGACTGGTCGATGATCGGGAAGGTCCCGAAATGGCATGGGATCACCGTTTCGAAGTTGAAGAACCGGCGGCAGGCAAGTGCCGCCGATCGCGCGCCCATGGTAAACCGGTCGCCGATCGGAACGATGCCGATCTGCGGCGCGTAGAGCTCCTGGATCAGCGCCATATCGCCGAAAATATCCGTATCGCCCATGTGGTAGAGGGTCTTCTCGCCCTCGGCCTGGACAACGACGCCGTTCGAAAAACCGAGGCTGTGCGATACGCCGTCTTCGGTCAGTTGGGCCGAGGAATGGTGGGCAATCGTGAAGGACACCGAAAAGCCGTCGTGATGGACCGTGCCGCCGGTATTGGTCGGATCGAACTTTTCCAGGCCTTTCGAATTGAGCCACATGCACAGATCGTAATTCGTGATCACCATCGCGCCGGTCTGGGAAGCGATGTCCAGCGTGTCGCCGACATGATCCGCATGGCCATGGGTGAGCACGATATGCGTGCAGCCCTGGATCGCCGCATCCCGGTCACCGGTAAAGGCCGGATTGCCGGTCAGGAACGGGTCGATCAGGATCGTGGCGGACGGCAATTCGATGCGAAAGGCAGCGTGTCCGAGCCAGGTCAGGTTCATGGCGGGCTCCAGGATGTTCGATTGGTAGTACCTCGACACAGAGATTTTGACGGTTTGACCGGCTTCGGTGGCGAAGGCTCGTGCCTGCGCGTCGTTGCGCCGCTTGCCCGATGTCCCGCATCGCGCTGCGGGACGCGCCTAGCCCAGCCACGAGTCTTCGCCATCAAACCGTCAAAACCTCTGTGTCGAGGTACTGGAATAAAGCGCAGCAAACCGGATCCATTGCTTGCCGCGGCATGATTTGGTGCCGCATTACACAATGACCCGACGTCGGTGACAAACAAAAATCCATTCGGATCTAAAATCGTCGGATAGAATCACTACATCTGCATAGACTGGTACGATGGTACCAACTTTCACACCATCGGCCTCTTTCGAACCAACCGGCCTCCGCCAACCCGATCCATGACCGCTCCCCTCGCCGCCTCCGCTGGTGCCCAATGACCACAGACGCCGAACGCCTTCAGGAGCTTGCCGACCGCCTGAAGCCGGGCGAGCGCCTTCTGGGGCTCGACCTTGGAACGCGCACCATCGGCTTGGCCCTCTCCGACACGGGACGCAGCATTGCCACGGCGCTGAGGACGCTGAAGCGCACCAAGTTCCAAAAAGACGCCGACGCGCTGCTCGAAGAGTGCACAAAACACGACGTCGGCGGCCTCATTCTGGGCCTGCCGCTCAACATGGACGGATCGGAAGGACCGCGGGTCCAGGCAACACGCGCGTTTGCCCGCAATCTCGCCGGGCGCACCGATCTCCCGATCGCCTTTTGGGACGAGCGGCTTTCGACGGTCGCGGCCGAACGTGTCATGATCGATGCCGACATGTCGCGCGGCAAGCGGGCCCAGAAGATCGACGCAGCCGCCGCTGCCTTCATCCTCCAAGGGGTCCTGGATCGCCTCCGGACTCTCGAACCGGACACCTGACCGGCCGCCACACTAAGGAACAGGCCGGAAGCGGCCCGAGGAAGTCATGCCGTTGGAAATCGCGTTAGCGCTGCTGTTTGCCGGAACCCTCGTCATCGGGGCCCTGCTCGGTCTCTACAGCTTTTTCAAGGTTCGCAGCTATAGCACCTTGCCGGAGCGAATCGACACCCTTGAGGAAGCTGTCGCTGCGCTGCGCGCCGACCTGAGACGGGCGCTTGACGGGCGCCCCAGATTGTACCCCGACACGCCTGCCAGGAGCACGCCGAAAGCCGACCCGGGCGCCGTACGACGGTCCGAGGCGCCGCGCCGCGAAGAAAACAAAGACGAAGATGAGGCGCGCGCGAAAGAACCGGGCAAAGACCAAACCGCACCCGATGAGACGCCTGCTACCGAGCCTGACAAGGCCGTGGCTTCGGACCGAGAAGACCCGCCGCGCGAGACGCCGACACCGCCCTCTGACGACGCCGCTGCACCGGACGCAGGCGCGATCCCGATTGCCGCCCGCGACGCCGCGCCGAAAAAGGACATCGAAAACACGATCGGCGCCCTGTGGGCCGTCTGGATCGGCGGCCTCGCCCTGGCATTGGGCGGCATCTTCCTCGTCCGGTACTCCATCGAACAGGGATGGATCGGACCGACGGCACGCGTTCTGATCGGCCTTGCCTTTGCCGGTCTGCTCGGAACGGCCGGCGAATGGACCCGCCGGCGCGGCAAGGTGTTTTCGATCGCCGGATACGAACGCGCCAATGTGCCCGCCATCCTGACGGCGGCGGGCACGATCGCGGCCTTCGCCTCGGTCTATGCCGCCTATGCGCTCTACGGGCTGATTTCGCCGGCGGTCTGTTTCATCGTTCTGGGGATCGTGGCGGTGGTTGCGCTGTTCGCCGCGCTGCTGCATGGCCTGCTTTTGGCCAGCGTCGGACTGATCGGCAGCTACAGCGTGCCGTTTCTTGTCACCACCGATGAGCCGAATGCCCTCGCGCTTGCCCTCTACATCCTTGCAGTATCAGGCGCCGCGTTTGGCGTCGCCCGCCTCCGGTTGTGGCGCTGGCTGGCAATCGTAGCGGCGGTCGGGCTGGTCGCCTGGGGTGTGCTGCTTCTGCTGATTGGCGGCCCGGGTGACCGGGAGATCGTCTTCGGCTACACATTCGCGGCCCTGGCCATGGTGTTCTTCGTATTCGTGGCGAGCCTCTACGCGCGCGATCCGGCGACCTTCCTGAATACCGACCGGGTTGCTACGGCCGCGCTTGCGGGCGTTCTGTTCCTGCTGCACGGCGCGGTTCTCTTCCGCCCCTATGACGCCCTCACAACACTGGCCATGGTTGCCGGCATCGTGCTCTCTTTCGGTACAGCGGTCTTCTATCCGGCTGTCCGCTACGTCGCCGTAGCCGCCTTGCTTGTCGTTGTGCCCGGCTATCTCGGCTGGTCGGTCCCGCTCGAAGACATGATGCGCTACGCCGACGATATCGGGTCGCAAAGCGCCCTGACGACGCCGATGCTGGAAGACCTGAGGCGTTCCTCCGACCGCGCGTTCGTCTGGACCGGCCTCGTGCTTGGCGCGACCGGGCTCGGCATCGGGCTCTTCGGAACCCTGGTCTCCGCGTCGCGGGCCGTTCTGGCGGCATCAGGAACGAGTCTGGCGCTTCTGCTGCTCGGCGTCGCTTATCTTCGCATGGAGCAGCTCCAGCCCTCGCTGCTGTTCGGTGCCCTGGCTCTTGGTCTCGGACTGGTCTATGCGGCCGTTGCCAATGCCCTCTTCCAACGCATCCGTCCCGATGCCCCGGCGCGCGATGCCGCGATTGCCGGCTACCTGATCGCCGCCCTCGCGGCGATCGCGCTAGCACTCGGCATCGTCCTGGAACGCGGTGCCCTGACCATCGCCCTTGCCCTGCTGGTGCCGGCAACCGCCTTTGTCTACACGTGGCGCCCTCTGCCCGCCCTGCGCCCCCTGGCGATTGTTTTCGCCCTATTGTGGGTCGCCCGGGTCGCTTGGGATCCGCGTATTGTCGGCGACGATCTTGGCACGGTGCCGGTCCTGAACTGGCTGACTTACGGCTATGGTATACCGGCAGCGGCGTTCACCTGGGCGGCTATCCTGTTCGCTCGCGACCTGCGCGATCTCTGGCTCGAGGCGTTGGAGGGCATAGCCGTCGCGACGGTGACGCTGGCGCTGGCGCTTATCGGCCTGCATGCCGTCGATCCGGCAGCGTTGTTCACGCCGATCGACACGCTTTCCGAAGGTGCCGTGGCGGCGCTTGTCGCCGGTGGCGTCTCGCTCGGTCTGTTGCGCCTTTCGCGGTCGCAGTCGAGCCGGGTCCTGCAGGCGGCGGCAACCGGCCTCGGCTATGCCGGCATGGCGCTCAGCGCGTTCGGTCTGCTGGTGGTCTACAATCCCCTTCTGACCGGCGAAACGATCGGCGGCGGCCTGATCCTGAACAAGCTGACCTTCGGCTATTTTGTGCCGGCCCTGCTCTACGCCGCGCTTGCCTGGACGGCGCAGAACCGGCGGCCGCATCCCTATGCGCTGGTAGCGCTGTGCGTCTCCTGCGTTCTCGGCGCCGTCTGGATCACGCTGTCCATCCGCCACGCCTTCCATCCGCTCAACCTCATGACCGGGCCGACCACCGATACCGAGGTCTATGTCTATTCCGCGGTCTGGCTCGTGATCGGGATCGTCGTCCTTGCCGTCGGTCTCGTCACGCAGATACGGCCCGTCCGGCTGTTGTCCGGGATCATCCTGATCGCGGTCGTCGCCAAGGTGTTCCTGATCGACATGGCCAACCTGACCGGCGTGCTCAGGGCCCTGTCCTTTATCGGTCTCGGATTTGTGCTCATCGCGATCGGCCTGGTTTACCAGCGCCTGTTGCGCAAACCGGTCGAACAGCAGGAGCCGGATAATCCTGATACACCGGAAACAGCCTGAACGTTCGGGTATCTATCGCACTGCACAATTCCAATGCGGCACTGCGCGCAAAGTCGTTGACAATTATGTCTAGACATATGAACGTAAGCCCCCAGAAACGCTGGGGATCCGACAGATGCATTATGCGCCGCAAACCGAGGCCTGTCCGCTCCCTTTTTCACCCTTCAAGAGCTGCACCGTCCCGCGCCCGATCGGCTGGCTTTCGACGCTGAGCCCGGACGGCATCGCCAATCTGGCCCCCTACAGCCAGTGGCAGAACCTGACCTTCGACCCGCCGATGGTCATGTTCGCGGCCAACCAGCAGGCCGACGGCCGCCGCAAAGACACGGTCGTGAATGCCGAACAGACCGGCTGGTTCGTCTGGAACATGGCAACCTACGCCTTGCGCGAAGCGGTCAATATCTCCGCGATGGACCTGCCCGCCGATGTCGATGAATTCGAGCGCGCGGGTGTGACCAAGGCGCGCTGCATCGACGCGCCCGGGCCCCGGGTGGCGGAGAGCCCTTGCCATTTCGAGTGCCGATACCTGTCGACCCACCGCCTGCCCGGCAACAGCCCGGTCGGTTGGGTCGATATCGTGTTCGGCGAAGTCGTGCGCATCCATGTCGACGATGCGGTCATCACGTCCGACGGCAAGATCGACATCAAGGCGATCCGGCCGATCGCCCGCATGGGGTATTACGACTATACGAGCGTGACCGAGATCTTCGAGATGCGCATTCCCGGCGCGTCGGCAGCGGTGGCCGACGGTCTGGAGGGCAAAGCCTGACGGAGGCCGAACCATGAAAAAACATGCGACAGGAGCAGCGAACATGCAAAGACGCGATTTTCTGAAGGCCGCCGCGATCGGCGGCGCAACGACGGCACTTGCGACACCGGCGATCGCCCAGGGCGTGCAGCAATGGAAAATGGTCACGGCCTGGCCGAAGAACCTGCCGGGACCGGGCGTCGCCGCCCAGATGCTGGCCGACCGCATCACGGCCCTGTCCGGCGGACGCATCGAGGTCAAGCTGTTCGCCGCCGGCGAACTGGTGCCGGGCCGCGGCGTGTTCGATGCCGTCTCCGAAGGCACTGCCGAGCTCTACCATGCCGTCCCCGCCTATTGGGGATCGAAGTCGAAGGGCATCCTCCTGTTCGGCTCCCAGCCCTTCGGCCTCAGGGCAGACGAACAGGTCGGCTGGCTGACCCATGGCGGCGGCCAGGCGCTCTATGACGAAATGTATGCCCGGTTCGGCCTGAAACCCTTCCTGTGCGGCAATTCCGGGCCGCAATGGCAAGGCTGGTTCAACAAGGACATCAACTCCGTCGACGACCTGAAGGGATTGCGTTTCCGCACGACCGGGCTGGCATCGGAAATGTGCGCCAAGCTTGGCATGGCGGTCCAGGCGATGGGCGGCCGCGACATGTTCCAGGCCCTGCAATCCGGCGCGCTCGATGCCGGCGAATTCATCGGTCCGTGGACCGACAGCGCGCTCGGCTTCTACCAGGTCGCCAAGACCTATTACTGGCCGGGTGTCGGCGAGCCGTCCTCGGCGGAAGAATGCGCGATCAACGCCGATGTCTACAACGCCCTGCCGGATGACCTGAAACAGGCCGTCAGCGTCGCCTGCGAAAGCCTCTACAATCCGGTCTGGACCGAATACACGACCAAACACGCGCTGGCGCTTGAAAAGCTGGTGTCGGAACAGGGCGTGCAGGTCAAGAAACTGCCGGACGACGTCATCGTCGCCATGGGCAATGCCGCCGGCGAGGTGATGGCCGACCTGAAGGAAAGCGACGACGAATTGGTACGCCGAACGGTCGACAGCTTCCTCACCTACCGGACCTCGATCGCCGGCTACATGCCGTATGCCGATAACGGGCAGATGAACGCCCGCGCCCTCGACTACACCTACTGAATCCATCCCGCACGCGGACGGTTGGCCGTCCGCGTGCATGCTCTTATCGCTTACCCGTGCTCGCTCTCGCCGACAGACTGGATGACGTAAACCGCGCGGTCGGCCGCATCGTGCAATGGTCGGCGCTCGCAATGGTGCTTTTGCAATTTGCGCTCGTCGTCCTGCGCTATGTGTTCGGCCTCAGCTACATTTTCTGGAACGAGGCCGTGCTTTACCTGCACGCCGCCCTGTTCATGCTCGGCGCCGGTTACACGTTCCTGGTCGACGCCCACGTTCGGGTGGACATCTTCTATTCCCGGGCAACGCCGAAACGAAAGGCCGCCATCGACTGTCTCGGGCACGTCCTGTTCCTGACCCCGGCGCTGGTTCTGCTCCTGGTCTATTCCTGGCCGTCGGTGCGCCGGTCCTGGTCGATCCTTGAGGGACCGATTTCGGTCGGCGGCATACCCGCCTCCTTCCTGCTGAAATCGCTGATCCCGGCCTTCTGCATCTTGCTCCTGATCCAGGGCCTTGCCCGGCTTATGCGCGACATCCTGCGGCTCAGGGCGTCCGACCCATGACCCTGCCCTTCGACCTCCTGATGTTCGCCGCGCTCATCGGAGCGATCCTGCTCGGCTACCCGGTCGCCTTTTCGATCGCCGGCGTGGCGGCATTGTTTGCGCTCGCGGGCTGGGCGGCCGGCGCCTTCGATATCGGCCTGATGGGCGCGCTCGGGCAGCGGGTTTTCGGGCTCCTGACCAACGACGTGCTGATTGCAATCCCCCTGTTCGTCTTCATGGGCGTGGTGCTGGAAAAGAGCCGGATTGCGGAAGACCTGCTGGAAACCATGGGGCGGCTGTTTGGCCGCATGCGCGGCGGTCTGGGCGTTTCGGTGATTCTCGTCGGTGCGCTTTTGGCCGCCTCGACCGGCATTGTCGGCGCGACCGTGGTTGCCATGGGCATGATCGCCCTGCCGACCATGCTGCGCAATGGCTACGATCCGCGGCTCGCATCCGGCACCGTATGCACCTCCGGCACGCTCGGCCAGATCATCCCTCCGTCGACGCTCCTGATCATCCTGTCCGATGTCATGTCGAACGCCTATCAGCAGGCCCAGTTCGCCGAAGGCAAGTTCACGATCGAGACCATTTCCGTCGGACAGATTTTCGCCGCCGCGCTGCTGCCCGGCCTGCTTCTGGTGGCGATCTACATCGCCTACGGCCTGATCCGGGCGTGGCTGCGGCCGGGCGATGCGCCGGCCATGCATGAATCCGTTGTCGCCCCGACGCGCGCGGAGATCCTGCAGGCGGTCCTGCCGCCGATCCTCCTGATTGTTGCGGTACTCGGTGCCATTCTGGGTGGTATCGCCAGCCCGAGCGAAGCGGCATCCGTCGGGGCCGTCGGCGCGATCCTGATGGCCGGCCACCGCCAGGGCGTGGCGCCGGCCCTGATCCTCGCCGGCGCCGGCGCGCTTCTCCTCCTGGCGCTCGCCGCCGGACTGGCGCCGGTCCGCCTTCAGCGCAGCGATGCCGGCCTTCTGGAATGGACGCAAGGCGCGGCGTATGCCGGTCTGCTCGCGATCGGCAGCATCGCCATCGCCGCCGCCGTGCGCCAGGTCTTCACTGCCGGCATGCTGATGCCGGCCCTGACCGGCACCATGACAATCACCGCGATGATCTTTGCCACCATTCTGACCGCGAGCATGTTTTCGCTGGTATTTGTCGGTTTCGGCGGCGAGGACCGGATCGCGGAGATCCTCGGGCTGATGCCCGGCGGCGCGACCGGCGCGCTGATCTTTTCCATGGCGCTGATCTTCGTGCTCGGCTTCTTTCTCGACTTCGTCGAGATCACCGTGATCCTGCTGCCGCTTCTGGCACCGGCGCTCATTCTGATGGGCCACGACCCGCTCTGGCTGGCCGTGCTGATCGCGATCAACCTGCAGACTTCGTTCCTGACGCCGCCTTTCGGGTTTTCGCTGTTCTATCTGCGCGGCGCGGCGCCGCCGGAAATCACCACCGGCCAGATCTATGCCGGCGTGGCGCCCTATATCGGCCTGCAGGTCGTCGGTATCGCCCTGGTCGGCCTGATCCCGTGGTTCGCCACTGGCCTTGCCGACTGGCTCTATTGAAAAGTCCGATCAGAAAGAGACTGCGAGATCGTAGAGCCAGCCCGAGGCGAGCGATCCGGCCAGCGCCAGCGCCAGAAAGAGCAGAAACGGTTGGATGCGCAGGACGGGCAGGATCGCCATCGCGCCCCAGATGCTGACCACGCCGCCGGACACGAGAAAGGCCATAGCCGTGCCCGGCGAAACGCCGTGCGCGATCAGGCTGCGGGCAAGCGGCAGGGCGGCATAGCCGTCGACATAGGCCGGTGCCCCGACAAAGACCGCCGCCGGTACCGCCCACCAGGCTCCAGGGCCGAGATAGGCCGTCAGCATGTCCGGCTGCAATACGGCATTCAGCGCAAACTCCGCGGCAAAGGCCGGTATGAGGCAAATCAGCAGCAATCGCGTGATCGCCCAGGTCTCGCGGCCGAACGCGGTGCGCCGTTCGGCAAACCGCCAGAAGGCCGGTTCGAACGTCGTCGGGCCGGTGCAGGCGCGATCCTGCAGCGCCGCCGTCATCGTATTGCGCCGCAGAGCGTCGCCGTACCAGGGACGCCTGGCGTAAAAGGCCGTCACATACCCGCCGAACAATCCCAGCCCGAAGGCAGCCAGTGTCTTGCCGAGCGCAAAGCCCGGACCGAGCATAGCCCCTGTTGCGGCGAGCATGGTGGGATCGGTGATCGGCGACGACAGCCAGAACGCCATGATCGGCGCGAGCGGCACGCCGACCGACAACAGGCCGGCAAGCAGCGGCAGTACCGTGACGCCGCAGACCGGCGTGATCGCGCCGACGATCGCCGCCATCAGCACCATGCCGGCCATGTTTCCCTGGAACGCCCGGGCGATCAGCGAGCCTGCGCCGCTCGCCGCGATCCAGGCGGTGAGGAGAATGCCCGGGATGATCAGCGGCGCGACGGCAACGAGGCTGCCGAGCACGAAGCGTGTCAACTCGGCGGTTGTCTGCGGCGCCGCCGCGACACCGAACACGACCAGCGTCAGGAAGGCTCCGAGCAACAAGACCCGAAAGCGAAGACGTCGATCCTTCAGAATATGCGCGACCAAGGCGGACCTCCATTCGAGGCCGGAACACTAAGGGTTGCCATAGAATTTGAAAAACGAATACTATCAATAAGAGATATGAGAAAAACAGATATTCTTCCGCTTATGCACACTCTCGACACCGACCTTCTGCGCACTTTCCTGGCCATCGCCGATGCCGGCAGCATCAGTGCCGGCGCGGACCGCATCGGGCGTTCCCAGTCGGCGGCAAGCCTGCAGGTCAAGCGCCTCGAAACCATCATCGGGAAGCCGGTATTCGACCGGCACGGTCATGGCGTGACGCTGAGCCCTGTCGGGGAACGGCTGGATCCGGTCGCCCGGCAATCGGTCGCGCTTCTGGATACGGCGCTCGACGATATCCGCGCGGACGACCTTGCCGGCGACATTCGTTTGGGCATCCCGGACGGTCACGCCCATTCCGTTCTTGCGGACATCGTCGCCGAGTTTTCCCGCCGTCATC
Organism: Pseudomonadota bacterium; assembly: GCA_038745065.1. Classification (GTDB taxonomy): domain Bacteria; phylum Pseudomonadota; class Alphaproteobacteria; order Rhizobiales; family JANQQB01; genus JANQQB01. Next base: position 59,818 of record JBCDLT010000008.1, read on the forward strand.
CCCTTGTCGAGATCAAGGTCCATTGTGCGTCCGGCGCCGGCTTTACCAGGGCCGTTGCCGACGGCGTGCTCGATCTTGCGCTCTACGACGCCGAAACGATCCGGCCCGGCCTCGACATCCTTTATGAAGAACCGACGCACTGGGCGGTCTCCCGCGCCATCGCCGTGCACCAGCGCGACCCGCTGCCCGTGGCCCTGTTCGATCAGGAATGCTGGTGGCGGGATGCGGCACTCAACGCGCTCCACCGCATGGACCGGACCTATCGCATCGTCTATTCGAGCGAGAGCGTTGCCGGCGTGACGGCGGCCATCGAGGCCGGCATCGCCGTCGGCATGCTTGGTCGCTCGAGCATCGGCAAGACCGTGCGAGCGCTTGACCCGGCCGACGGTTTCGAGACCATGCCGGCCTCCAAGCTGGTGCTCGATCGCAGGCGCGACGGCGGCATGGTCCTGGACGCGATGGCGGACTCCATCCGGCGAGCCTTTCGCGTTCGCGCCGATGCAGGTCAGGCGTAGCGTTCTGCCGGAAGTGCGGCGAGCGACGGCACGCACACCATGCGCCCGCTCGGCGTGCGCTCCACGGCGATCGGCAGACCGTAGACGGCGCTGAGCGCCTCGCCTGTCAACACCTCTTCGGCCGGCCCGAACCGAAACAGGCCGCCATCCTTCATCAGAGCGACGCGGGCCTCGAGTTCGAAGGCCTGGTCCGGATCATGGGTCGACAGCACAACCCCCTGACCGGAAGCCCGCGCGGCACGAGCGATGTCCGAAATTATGCTCAGGACCTGCGCTTCGTTGCCGAAGTCGAGGCTTGCCGTCGGCTCGTCCATTACGATGAGCGGCGCTTCCTGGGCGAGCGCCCGGGCGATCAGCACGAGCTGACGCTGTCCCCCCGAAAGCCGGGAATAGTCGCGGCCGGCGAGATCGCCGATGCCGAGCCGGCGCATGGCACCGAGCGCGGCTTCCCGGTCCGCTGCACCGGGTTGAGCAAAGCGTCCGAGCCGCGCCGTCCGCCCCATCAGCACCACGTCGAGGGCTTCGTAGGGGAATGGCGGCGCATGCGCTTGCGGCACATAGGCGATCCGCCGGGCGACCTCGGCACGTTTCAAGCTGGAGATCGGTTGTCCGTCGAGCGACACGGATCCGCCAAGCACGGGCAACAGACCTAAAAGCGTGCGGAAAAACGTGGTCTTGCCGCACCCGTTCGGTCCCAGAAGGCACACGATGTCGCCCTCGTGCACAGTAAGGTTCAGGTCGGCGCCGACGATTCGGCGGCCATAACCGATCGTCAGGTTTTCAGCGACGAGTGTCATGACCATCCGCGCCGGCCCGCCGCGAGAAGCCAGACAAAGAACGGCGCCCCGATGACGGCGGTCAGGATGCCGAGCGGCACTTCAACCGCTGCGACCGACCGGGCGAGCGTGTCGACGGCCAGCATGTAGCCCGCGCCGATCAGGGCCGAGACCGGCAACAGGCGGCCGAAACCGGGGCCGACCAACATCCGCGCAATATGCGGGATCACCAGACCGACCCAGCCGACTACGCCGGCAAGCGCGGTTACGGCGGCGGTGATCAGCGTGGCGGCCGAGATGACGAGGAAGCGGGCCCGGCCGGCTTCGATGCCAAGCGATTTGGCCTCCTCGTCGCCGAACGAAAGCACATTGATCTGCCAGCGCATCAGCACCAGCGGCACCAGCCCGATCAGGACGGCGGGCAGCGCCGGCCAGAGATCGGTCGAGTTGACGGTCGCGAGCGAGCCGAGCAGCCAGAAGGTGATGGCCGGCAATTGATCATACGGATCGGCCAACACTTTCAGGAGCGACGTGCTGGCGCCGGCGAGCGCGCCGATCACCACACCGATCAGAACCAGCGTGAGCGTTCGGTCGGCGTTGCGGACCACGGCGGCCACCGTCACGACGACCGCGACCGCGCCCATGCCGCCGGCAAAGGCGAAGGCCTGGATGGCAAACACCGGCAGCGACAGGAATATCCCGACAACGGCACCGAGCCCGGCGCCGGCCGATACGCCGAGAATGTCAGGCGAGACCAGCGGATTGCGAAACAGGGCCTGATAGCTGGCGCCGGCGGCGGCGAGCGCCGCGCCCAATAGCAAGGCCGCACCGATCCGAGGCAGCCGGATGTTCCAGACCACGATCCCGGCCTGGGCATCGCCCTGCCCGATCAGCGCATTGACCGTCTGCATCGGCGTCAAGCCGAACGGGCCGATCAGCAGCGCGCCGAACGCCATCAGCAGGAGACACAGGCACAGGGCAACGGTCAGCGGGAGACGTCTGGCCGGCGTCAGGGTCAGTTCGGCGGTTTTCCCTCGGCCCATTGCAAAACCCGGTCCAGTTCCTCGTCGCTCAGATCGACATGGTAATACAGTTTGTAGAAGCTGCGTGTCTCCTCGCGCAGGTCGGCTTGCCAGCGATCCGGGAACAGCAATCCGGCCATCCATTTCAGTCCCATCAGCCGGTTCAGCGACGGCGGCCGGTCGATCCATCCGAACGGTGCGGTCGGCGAGAGAAATACGCGGCCGCGGCGTACCGCATCGATCCCGGCCCACAACGGATCGTCGAAGACCGCGGCAAAGAAGGTCGGGTCCCAGGTCAGAATGGTGTCCGGATTGGCCACAATCACCTGTTCGATCGATGCGCGCACGAGGCCGCCCGGTTGTCCAGTGTCCGCCACGTTGCGTCCGCCGGCACGTTCGATGATTTCGGTGTTTATGGAACCTTTCAAACCGGTTTCCAGACCGTCGGGTCCGCGGGCGAGATAGGTCCGGGGGCGCGCCTCCTCAGGTATGTCGGCAAGGATGGCGTCGATCCCTTCGAAGGTCGCTTCCACGTCGGCCGCAAGCGCATCGCCGCGTTCCGGCACGCCGAGGATTTCGCCGGTCAGGCGCAAGGCCTGCGGGGTCGCCTCGAATCGGCCGTCGATCAGGATGTAGGGAATTCCGGTCTGCACCTGCACCCGATCGGCAAGGTCGATATAGGTGTCGCGGACCGAGCCGAAATCGATGATCAGATCGGGTTTGATGGCCAGCACGCGCTCCAGATTGGCCTCGCCGCCGCGCCCGGTCAGCCGACCGGTCGCCGGCAGATCCCGGAAGGCCTCGGCGATATAGTCGCGCTCGTCAGGGCGCAGCGCCCGCGGCCAACACGTTAGCGTTTCGGGATTGACCACATAGACCAGGATTGCCGCCGGCGGACCGGCGGCGAAGACTGTCCGGACCGTGTCCGGGATCTCCACGACACGCCCGGCACTGTCGGTGATCGTGCGGGCCTGGGCCTCTGTCGACACCGGTCCCATCGGCATCAGGCCGATCAGCATCAGCATGAACAGCCCGAAGGCGACGCGTCCCATGATCGAGGTCTCCTGTACCCTGGTATTCTTGACAATAGTCCGCACACCGTCGCACGGACACAAGTGACCGAGTGAAGCGGACTGAACGCTCACGCGCGATCGGAATAGCGGATGGCCGCCGTCATCTCGTCGATCGGCACATCTTTCTGGCTGCGGTAGATCTCGTCTTGCAGAAACGCCAATTCCGCGTCGCGCGCATCGTCCGCAACGTCGATGAACCAGGATTTCGGCTGTCCGTTTTCACCGGAATTCCATCGATATCCCCGCAACTTGAGCGAGTCCTTTCGATCGAAGGGCGAATTGATGGCCCAGATCCGGAACGAACTCTTGCGCGCCGTCTCCAACAGCGCCGCGAACGCCAGCCGACCGGACTTTGGGAGTGGCCGGGTGAGCAATTCGATCGCGGCCTCACAATCGTTAACGGCCCGATGACCTTCGAAGAACAGCCCCTGCTGAGCCAGGAGATAAAACAGTTTCGTGCCCTCCATGCCCTCGGACAGCCAGTCGATATCGGCCATCGAACACGCCCAGTACATGTCCTTGAAGACCGGACAGAAGCGCTCGGCAAACGGTCGGTCGAAACGAGCGTTGTGAGCAACAATAAGGTTGGCGTCAGCGACGAAGTCGGCCAGTTCCGCCGGATCGATGCTGTGTCCGGCGACCATGGCGTCCGTGATTCCGGTGATTTGAGTCACCAGTTCGGGGATGGGCTTCGTCGGCTGTCGCAGGCGGTTGAGCCCGTCGCGCACCTCGAAGATCCGACCGTCAGCGGAATAGGTGAACGGCAGCAGCGCGATTTCGATGATTTCCTCGAAATTCGGATCGAGGCCCGTGGTTTCAAGATCGAGGAAGATGCCGAGAAACCTGGCCGACCCGTCATCCGGCTGAATCAGGCGCCGCGGAACGAGGCGGCGAATGACACGGTAGTCCGCGCTTGCTTCCAAGCGTTGCGCCATGTTTTCCAGGTCGGTCTCGCTCATGACGGAACCCGATCGCGCTGCGCGCCGGGCATCAAGTGTCTCCGAGTTATGCGGCCGGACATGCCGCCTCCACGACTGCCCGCCCGTCGAAGCGCGAATCCAGCATGCCGTAGGTCGAGCGCCATTGACCGCCGAGGCGCGTCACCATGAACGCTTCCGATGCAAGGCCCGGCGCGTACCGCTGCGTTGCCGCAGCAGCGGCCGTCAAGGCAAGCTGCTCGGTCAGGATACGGGCTGTTCCCGGATCGTCCTGGCTGGCCAGCGCCAGCTTCTTCAGGACGTCCGACACCGTTTCGCGCTTCTGGCCGAAATCCGCGTCGATCATGGAAAGCACGACATCGAGTGCCTCCGGCTGCCGGGACAGGACGCGCAGGACGTCAAGGCACATAACATTGCCCGAGCCTTCCCAGATGGCGTTCAAAGGCGCTTCGCGATAGACACGCGCCATGTCGCCCTCCTCGACATAACCGTTGCCGCCAAGGCATTCCATCGCCTCGTAGACCAGCGCCGGCGCAATCTTGCACACCCAATATTTGATGGCCGGCGTCATCAGGCGGGCATAGACGGCCTCGTTTTCATTGGTAGCGGCAGCATCGAAGGCCTGGGCGAGCCGCATCACGAGGCTACAGGCCGCCGAAACGTCGAGCGCCATGTCGGCAAGTACCGACAGCATCAAGGGTTTGTCGATCAAAGGCCCGCCGAACACCGACCGGTGCCGGCAATGGTGCACGGCTCCGGCGAGCGCGAACCGCATCAGTGCCGCCGAACTGACAGCGCAATCGAGCCGGGTCAGCGTCACCATGTCGAGGATCGTCCGGACCCCGGCGCCCGCTTCGCCGACAAGGAAACCGCCGGAGCCATGGAATTCGACCTCCGAAGAGGCGTTCGACCGGTTGCCGAGTTTGTCCTTGAGTCGCTGCAGCCGCAGCGGATTGACGCTCCCGTCCGGCAGATGCCGCGGCACCAGGAAACAGCTTTGCCCGTCATCTGTCTGGGCAAGGATCAGAAAAGCATCGCACATCGGTGCGGAAAAAAACCATTTGTGCCCGACGATGCGCCACATCCCGTTGTCGGTCCGCTCGGCGCGCGTCGTATTGGCACGCACATCCGTACCGCCCTGCTTTTCCGTCATGCCCATGCCGATCGACACACCGGTCTTGCGGTCGGCCGGCAGGAAACGATGGTCGTAATGCCGGGACCGGATTTTGGGCGACCAGACCGCATCGAGGTCCGGTTGATGACGCAGGGCCGCGACCGCCGCGCTCGTCATGGTAACCGGACACAGATGGCCGTTTTCGCACTGTGCACTCAAAAACATCTTGATGGCGCGGGCAAAGTGACGGTCGCCGCCAAACGCATTGTCGCTGTCCCAGATCTCGCAATGCAGGCCGGCCTCATAGGAGCGCCGCATCAGCGCATGATAGGAAGGATGGAAGTCGACCATGTCGACGCGATTGCCCTGGCTGTCATGCGTCTTCAGGACCGGTTCATGCCGGTTGGCCATGCGCGCCATTTCAAAGGCTTCGCTCGACCCGCACTGGCCGCCGAATTCGGCGAGCCCGGACACGCGTTCGGTTTCGAAGACGGAATGGGCGATGCGCACCAGAAGCGGATCCGTGTCGAACAGGTTGCGGCCGGCAAAGGGCGGAACCTGATTGGTCACCTCATGGGTGTCGAAGGTCGCATCCATGTCCGTCAGATCCTATGTGGAGACGTCTCCACCCTATCCGAACGGCGTGCGCGATGAAAGGTGCGCGCCCTGCCGAGCCCGGCGCGATGGCCGACGCGAATCGCAGCGGGTTTTGTGTGGACGGCCACACGAGAGCAGCGGCTTTGCCTTGTCCCCTTCACACTTTCGGACTATGGACGTGGCTTTGATGACAGTGATTGCGAATCTCTCGACCCACGCCTTCCCGAACCGGCACTTGCTCGGCATCGGCGGGCTTTCTCCCCAGGACATCACAGCGCTCCTCGACATGGCCGAGGACGCCGTCGGCGTCAGCCGGCAAATCGAGAAGAAGAAGGCCGTTCTGCGCGGCCGGACCCAGATCAACCTGTTTTTCGAGGCGTCCACGCGCACCCAGTCGTCCTTCGAGATTGCCGGCAAGCGGCTCGGTGCCGATGTAATGAACATGTCGGTGTCCTCGTCGTCGGTGAAAAAGGGCGAGACGCTGGTCGACACGGCCGCCACGCTGAACGCCATGCGGCCGGACATCCTGGTCGTGCGCCACCACGCCGCCGGGGCGGTGCAATTGCTCTCCACCAAGGTCGGCTGTTCGGTGATCAATGCCGGCGACGGGGCGCATGAACACCCGACACAGGCGCTGCTCGACGCGCTCACGATCCGGCGCAATACCGGCCGCCTTGCCGGGCTGATCGTGTGCATTTGCGGCGATATCCTGCATTCGCGCGTCGCCCGCTCCAACATTCTGCTTTTGAATGCGCTCGGCGCGCGGGTGCGGGTGATCGCGCCGGCGACGCTCCTGCCCGCCGGCATCGACCGCATGGGCGTGGAGGTCTTCACCGACATGCGCGCCGGCATCCGCGACGCCGACATCGTCATGATGCTGCGTTTGCAGCGCGAACGTATGGACGGCGCCCTCGTCCCGTCCGCCAGGGAATATTTCCGCTATTTCGGTCTCGACGCGGACAAGCTGGCGCTTGCCAGTCCCGACGTGCTTGTCATGCATCCCGGCCCGATGAACCGGGGCGTGGAGATCGACCCGGAAATCGCGGACGGCCCGCAAAGCCTGATCCAGGAACAGGTTGAAATGGGGGTCGCGGTGCGCATGGCCGTGCTGGAGGCCTTGTCCGCGCATCTGCCGAACGATTGACCGAACGTGCGATGACCCCGCCCTTCGCCGCCCCTGCAGCAGACGCCCCGCCGCTCGTCATCGAAAACGTGCGGCTGATCGATCCCGCCCGCAATCTGGACGAGATCGGATCCATCATCGTCGTCGACGGCCTGATTGCCGGCGCCGGCGCCTCGGCGCGCAATCAGGGCGTTCCCGCCTGGGCGCGGGTGATCGACGCGACCGGGATGGTGGCCGCACCCGGTCTTGTCGACATGCAGGTCTTCACCGGCGAGCCCGGGGCCGAGCACCGCGAAACGCTCGCTTCCGCCAGCCGCGCGGCGGCAAGCGGCGGCATTACGACCATGGTTGTCATGCCGGATACCGATCCGGTGATCGACGATCCGGCGCTCGTCGATTTCATTCTTCGGCGTGCCCGCGACACGGCGTTCGTCAACGTGCATCCCATGGCCGCGGTTACCAAGGGGCTGGAGGGAAACGAGATTGCCGAACTCGGCCTGTTGAAGGAGGCCGGCGCAGTCGGTTTCACCAACGGCCGCCAACCGGTACGCAACGCGCAAACCATGCGCCGGCTTCTGACCTATGCACGGGATTTCGACAGCCTTGTCGCCCATCACACCGTGGATCCGGATCTGGTCGGGTCCGGCGTCATGAACGAGGGCGAGACTGCCTCGCGGCTCGGTCTGATGGGCATTCCGCGCGAAGCCGAACTGGTGATGCTCGAACGGGACCTGCGCATGGCCGCGCTGTCCGGCGGGCGCTATCACGCCGCCCAGATCTCATGCCAGGCCTCTGCCGACGCCGTGCGCCGCGCCAAGAATGAGGGCGTCTCACTGAGTTGCGGCATCTCGATCAACCATCTCACGCTGAACGAGATCGATGTCGGCGCCTACCGCACGTTCTTCAAGCTGGCGCCGCCCCTGCGATCCGAAGAGGATCGGCTCGCCATGATCGACGCGCTCGCCGACGGAACCATCGATGTCATTGTCTCCGGACACGATCCCCAGGACGTCGAGACCAAGCGACACCCGTTCGCGGATGCCGCGGACGGTGCGATCGGGATGGAAACGCTCCTGGCCGCCGCGCTGCGCCTCTGGCACAACGACCTCGTTTCCCTGCCGCGGCTGATCGAGGCGCTTTCCGCCCGGCCGGCCACTCTGTTGGGGCTGGAGGCCGGATCGCTGAAACCCGGATTTCAGGCGGATATCATGCTGGTCGATCCGGGTGCTCCCTGGATCGTCAAGGAAGAGACGGTCGTGTCGCGGTCCAAGAACACGCCCTTCGAAGGCGCCCGTTTCCAGGGCCGGGTCGTGGAAACCTTCGTTGCGGGTCAAAGCGTGTTTCGCTATTCCGAAGACTGATTCAACCGTCCCGCTTTACAACCGACGGAAACCCGCGCCGTGCCCGATCCGATATCCTGGTCTCTCGTCTGGCCCTTTTATCTTGCTGCGCTCGTGTTCGGCTACCTGCTGGGATCGATTCCGTTCGGCCTGTTGCTAACCCGTCTCGGCGGTCTCGGCGACATCCGCTCGATCGGCTCCGGCAATATCGGCGCCACCAATGTGCTCAGGACCGGCAACAAGGGTTTGGCCGCCCTCACGCTGATTGGCGACGCCCTGAAGGGAACCGTCGCCGTGCTGGCGGCGTGGCAGTATGGGCCGGAAACCGCGGTGATTGCCGGTTGGGGTGCCTTTCTCGGACATCTCTTTCCTGTCTGGCTTCGGTTCAAGGGCGGCAAGGGTGTTGCGACCTTTCTCGGCGTTCTGCTCGGCCTGTCCTGGCAGGCCTTCCTGCTGTTTGCCGTCCTCTGGCTGCTGATTGCTTCCGTCAGCCGGTATTCATCCCTTGCGGCCCTGATTGCGAGCCTTGCCATACCGCCCGCCATGGCCTTTCTCGGCGAATGGAAAATGGCCGAGGCGACGCTGCCGCTCGTCGTGCTCCTCTGGATCAAGCACTGGCCGAACATCAAACGCCTGTTGGCCGGAACGGAAAGCCGCATCGGAAACAAGCAATAATGTCGACCGGCGACGCTACGGAGCGCCCGGCCCTTGACGATGCGGAACGCCTCGCCCGTCTGCGGCTGATCCGAACCGATCATGTCGGTCCGATCCTGTTCCGCGATCTGCTGGAGCATTTCGGTTCGGCCCGCGCTGCGATCGAGGCCGTGCCGGACCTGGCGCGACGCGGGGGTCGCGCACGCGCATTGAAGATCCCCTCGCTTGATGAGGCAGAGACCGAATTGGCCCGCGCGGCCGCGTCCGGTGCGCGGTTTATCGCCGTCGGCGAAGCGGATTACCCGAAACATCTGGCAACCCTGGACGCGCCGCCGCCTTTGCTGGCGGCGAAGGGCGGTGCCGCCGTTCTGGCCTCGGACGCGGTAGCCATCGTCGGGGCCCGCAATTGTTCCGCGGGCGGCGCCCGTTTCGCCGGCCGGATCGCGGCCGATCTGGCCGCTTCCGGCTACGCCACCGTATCGGGTCTCGCCCGCGGCATCGACGCGGCCGCCCATCGCGCGACGCTAGAAACCGGAACCATCGCCGTGTTTGCCGGCGGGCTCGACCGGATCTATCCGCCGGAACACGATCGTCTCGTCGATGAAATTCTCGACCGGAACGGCGCGATCGTCACTGAGATGCCCTTTGGCCTCAGCCCGCGCGGCCGGGACTTCCCCCGCCGCAACCGCATCGTCTCAGGCATCAGTCTTGGTGTCATCGTCATCGAGGCGGCCCGCCGATCCGGCACGTTGCATACCGCGCGTTTCGGCCTGGAACAGAATCGCGAGATCTTCGCCGCGCCCGGTTCGCCGCTCGATCCGCGCAGCGAGGGCTGCAATCGGCTGATCCGCCAGGGCGCGCACCTGGTGACCGAGGCGGCCCATGTCAGCGACGTGCTGGCGCCGATCACCGGGCGCCTTGTCCGTCCCCGATCCGACCGCCAGATCCCCGGCCCTGTCGAGGCGCCGCCGCCGGAACCGATGCTCGGCGATCGCGAAAGGGTTTTGTCGGCCCTGGGATCCGCACCGACCGCGATCGACGAGATTGTCAGATTTACCGGTCTGCCGGCGCGAACCGTGCAGTTCATCCTGCTTGAACTCGACCTGGCCGGGCGGATCGACCGCCAGCACAACCAGGCGGTCGCCCTGTTGCCGGGCGCGTGATCCGATCAATTTCGGCGTCTATTCGTCAAGCGATGGCAATGCAGGGAAAAACCCGGAAACTGGAAAGACTTGTCCCCGACAGGCGACCGGCTTGCGACACCCTGCGCCCGCCAAGCCCGACCGAGAACCCTTGACCAACGCATTCGAAGCGTTCATTTGACAGGGACATTCGATCGCTCCGAACGCCCGATGCGGCCCGTTCGGGCCTAAGGCTTTTTCGCTCGCGTCACAGTTCCGGACCCCCATGAAAGTTGTCATCGTCGAATCCCCTGCCAAGGCCAAAACGATCAACAAATATCTCGGATCGGGCTTCCAGGTTCTGGCATCCTATGGCCATGTACGCGACCTGCCGCCGAAGGACGGGTCGGTGCTGCCGGACGAAGACTTTTCCATGAGCTGGGCGGTCGACGCCAAATCCCAGAAACGAATCAACGAGATTGCCCGCGCCGTTAAATCGTCTGAAGGTCTGATCCTTGCGACTGACCCGGACCGTGAGGGTGAAGCGATTTCCTGGCATGTCCTGGAAATCCTCCATGACAAGAAAGCCATCAAGGACAAGCCGGTCCAGCGCGTCGTTTTCAACGCCATCACCAAGAAGGCCATCACCGACGCAATGGCATCGCCGCGCGACATCGACACGCCGCTGGTCGATGCCTACCGGGCGCGCCGGGCGCTGGACTATCTGGTCGGTTTCACCCTGTCCCCGGTGCTCTGGCGCAAACTGCCGGGTGCCCGGTCCGCCGGTCGTGTGCAATCGGTCGCCCTGCGATTCGTCTGCGACCGCGAGCGCGAGATCGAAAAGTTCGTCCCGCAGGAATATTGGAGCCTGGTCGCGACCCTGATTTCGAGCGGCGGCGACGAGTTCACGGCCCGGGTCGTCGGTCACAACGACGACAAGTTCGCACGCCTCGACATCAAGACCGGCGATCAGGCGGCCCACCTCAAGTCGCTGCTGGAATCGGCCACATTCGCGGTGGAGAGCGTCGAATCGAAACCGCAGAACCGCAATCCCCAACCGCCCTTCACGACCTCGACGCTGCAGCAGGAAGCCTCGCGCAAGCTCGGATTTTCGGCGACGCGCACCATGCAGACAGCCCAGAAGCTCTATGAAGGCGTGGCGCTCAACGGCGAGACTGTCGGCCTGATCACCTATATGCGGACCGATGGCGTGCAAATGGCACCGGAAGCGATCAACGCCACCCGCTCGGCGATCGCGGCCGATTTCGGTTCGGACTACCTGCCCGAAAAACCCCGCTACTATTCCACAAAGGCCAAGAACGCCCAGGAAGCCCACGAGGCCATCCGTCCGACGGGCCTCGACCGCACGCCGAAACAGGTAGCCGGCTTTCTCGACGCCGATCAGGCCAAGCTCTACGAACTGATCTGGAAACGCACGGTCGCAAGCCAGATGCAGTCGGCGCGCATCGAGCGCACGACGGCGGAAATCGCGGCGCGTTCCGGCACCGATATCGTGCGCCTTCGCGCGACCGGGTCGGTGATCCGTTTCGATGGTTTCCTGAAACTCTATCAGGAAGGCCGGGATGACGACGGTGACGACGAATCCAAGCGGCTACCGCCGCTTGCGACCGGCGAATCGGCCACCCGTAAGGCGATCGAGTCGACCCAGCATTTCACCGAGCCGCCGCCGCGATATACCGAGGCGACCTTCATCAAGAAGATGGAAGAGCTCGGCATCGGCCGGCCCTCGACCTACACCTCGACATTGTCGGTCCTACGCGACCGTGAATATATCCGGCTCGACAAGCGCCGGCTGATCCCGGAAGACAAGGGACGTCTCGTCACCGCCTTCCTGGAGAGCTTTTTCGAGCGTTACGTGGAATATGATTTCACGGCAGGCCTGGAAGAAAAGCTCGACCGGATTTCCGCCGGCGATCTCGCCTGGCGCGACGTGTTGCGGGAGTTCTGGAACCAGTTCTCCGCAGTGGTGCACGACATCAAGGACCTTCGGGTCAGCGAAGTGCTCGATGCGCTGAACGATCTCCTAGCCGAACACATCTTTCCGCCACGCGAGGACGGCAGCGATCCGCGCGCCTGCACGGCTTGCGACACCGGCCGGCTCAGCCTCAAACTCGGCAAGTTCGGCGCCTTTATCGGCTGTTCGAACTATCCCGAATGCCGGTTCACGCGGCAATTGGCGGATATCAACGGCAATGGGCAGGACGCCAACGAAGGCCCGACATTGCTCGGCGTCGACCCGGAAAGCGGAATGGACGTGACCTTGCGCACCGGCCGGTTCGGTCCCTATGTGCAATTGGGCGAAGAGGCGAAACCGAAGCGGGCCTCGCTGCCCAAGGGCTGGGAACCGGCCGCCATGGATCTGCCGAAGGCGCTGTCCCTGCTCAACCTGCCGCGCGAGGTCGGCGATCATCCGGAAACCGGCAAGCCGATCCTTGCCGGCATCGGCCGCTACGGTCCCTTCCTCCAGCACGACGGCAAGTATGCCAATCTGGAAACCGTCGAGGACGTCTTTACCGTCGGACTGAACCGCGCCGTCGCCGTCATTGCTGAAAAACAGGCCAAGGGCGGGCGCGGGCGTGCCACGCCGGCCGCGCTGAAGGAACTCGGCGAGCATCCCGAACTCGGCGGCGCCATGACCGTGCGCGATGGCCGGTACGGCCCCTATGTCAACCACGGCAAGATCAACGCCACGTTGCCCAAGGGAACCGATCCGACATCGGTGACCGTCGAACAGGCGGTCGAATGGATTGCCGAAAAGGCGGCCAAGAGCGGCACAAAGCCCAAGGCCGCACGCAAGACCAAGACGACGAAGAAGACGGCTGCAAAGACCACCAAGGCCAAGACGGCCAAGAAGAAGGCCGACGCCTGAAAACGGCGGCCTCCGCCCCGGGTCGAGCCCGGGGTCAATCATGAAAGGCCAGTCGGTGTCCGCCGCCCACGCCAAGAAAAAGCACCGTCCGGGCGTACCCACGCGCGAGGATGTGCTCGCCTTCATAGCGGAAAATCCCGGCCTCGCAGGCAAACGCGAACTGGCCCGAGCCTTCGGCGTCAAGGGCCACGACCGTGTTGTCCTGAAACAATTGTTGCGCGACATGACGGCCGACGGTCTCCTGGAAAAGCGGCGCAAGCGCCTGACCCGCCCGGAGGATCTGCCCTCCGTCTGCGTCCTGCAGGTCTATGGACGGGACGAGGACGGCGAATTGCTTGCCGTTCCGAAACGCTGGGACGAGAAGGAAAAGGGCCCGCCGCCCGTCGTGCTGTTACCGAGCGCAAGCGGCAAGAAGCGCCGCGGCGCAGAACCGGGGGTCTCGGATCAGGTTCTCGCCCGCGTGGAACGCCTCGGCGACCACAAGCTGGCCCGCTACCGCGGCCGGGTGATTAAGGTCCTGGAAAAGCGCCAGAGCGCGACGCTTGGCGTCGTGGAAAAAGGCAGCCACGGTTTCCGGGTTCTGCCGGTCGACCGGCGGCAATCGGAGATGCTGCTCGACCGCGATGACACCGAAAAGGTCCAGCCCGGCGATCTTATTGCTGTCGAACAGCTCGAAAGGCGACCGCACGGTCTTGGGCGCGTGAAACTGGTCGAGCGGGTCGGCTCCCTGCGCGACGAAAAGGCGATTTCGCTGATCGCCATCCACCGCCATCAGATCCCGCACCGGTTCGGCCCGGCATCGCTCGACGCGGCTAATGCCCTTCAGCCGATCGATCTGAACGGGCGCACGGACTGGCGCGACCGCCCGCTGATCACGATCGATCCGCCCGATGCAAAAGACCATGACGACGCCGTCCAGGCCGAGCCGGACCCCGATCCGAACAATCCGGGCGGTCACATCGTTCGCGTCGCCATTGCCGACGTTGCGGCCTATGTCCGCCCCGGAACCGCCTTTGACCGCGAGGCGCTCGAGCGCGGCAATTCCGTTTATTTTCCCGACCGCGTCGTACCGATGCTGCCGGAACGCATTTCGAACGATCTGTGTTCGCTGCGCCCGGACGAGGATCGCCCGGCACTTGCCGTGGAAATGGTCTTCGACAAACACGGGATAAAGCAGCGTCATCGGTTCTACCGAGTGGCGATGCGGTCCCATGCCCGCCTTTCCTACGCCGCCGCACAGGCGGCAATCGACGGCCATCCGGATGAGCAGACAGAAAATCTGCTCCAGACCGTCCTGCAGCCTTTGTGGGACGCCTATCGGAGCCTTGCCGAAGCGCGCAACAAACGCAGCCCGCTCGATCTCGACCTGCCGGAGCGCAAGATCGCACTGACGCCGGAAGGTACCGTCGACCGGATCGTCACGCCGCCACGCCTCGATGCCCACCGGCTGATCGAGGAATTCATGATTCAGGCCAATGTGGCGGCTGCGGAAACGTTGGAAGAAAAGCGGTCGCCGGTGATCTATCGCGTGCATAACGCGCCGAGCCTGGAAAAGCTGGACGCGTTGCGAACCTTTCTTTCCAGTCTCGACCTGTCGTTCCCGAAACAGGGCGCAATGCGGCCGTCGCACTTCAACGGCATCCTGACAAAGGTCCGGGACAGCGACCAGGAGGAAGCCGTCAACGAAATCGTGCTGCGCAGCCAGAGCCAGGCCGAATACAATCCGGCAAATATCGGTCATTTCGGACTGAACCTGCGCCGCTACGCGCATTTCACCTCGCCGATCCGCCGCTATGCCGACCTGATCGTACACCGGGCGCTGATTTCGGCCCTGAACCTGGGACGGGACGGTCTGCCGCCGGACGCTGAACGGCAATTCGCCACCATCGCCACCGACATTTCAGCGGCCGAACGGCGGGCAATGGCGGCCGAGCGCGAGACGGTGGATCGCCTGATCGCCGGCTGGCTGGCCGATCGGGTCGGCGCGACATTCGAGGGGCGCATCAGCGGCGTTACGACGGCGGGCCTCTTCATCCGGCTGAAAGACACCGGCGCCGACGGTTTTGTGCCGATTTCCAGCCTCGGGGCGGAATACTTCATTTATGAAGAGCACTATCATCGTCTTGTCGGCGAGAAGACCGGCGCGACGTTCCGTATCGGCCATCCGGTCGAGGTCCGCCTGGTGGACGCGCTGCCGCTGGCCGGGGCGCTTCGGTTCGAGATCGTATCCGAAGCACCGGAAAGAACACGCGGTGCCCGCCCGAAGCCGGCTCGCCGCCCGGAGCGTCGCGGCCGCAAACGGTTCTGACGGCGCCGCGCCCAACACCCGCCGAAGGAGACCGCCCGTGTGGCCCCCGGTTGAAGACACCCCGCCTCCCCGCCCGATCTTGGCATCGCTTGCAAACGGTGCTCGCAACCGCTGCCCGAATTGCGGCGGCGGCGCGATCTTCGATGGATATCTGACCGTCCGCGACGCCTGTCCGGCTTGCGGTCAGGAACTGCACCACCACCAGGCGGACGACGCCCCGCCCTATTTCGCCATCACCATCGTCGGCCATATTATCGTCAGTCTCGTGCTTCTGGTGGAAATCGCCTACCGGCCGCCGATCTGGCTGCATATGGCGATCTGGATCCCGCTGACGCTGTTGTTGACACTCGCGGTCCTGCGCCCGATCAAGGGGGCGATCGTGGCGTATCAATGGGCGCTGCGCATGCATGGTTTTGAAGATGATGGGTCGTCGGACCAGTCCGGGACGATGAAAACACAATGAGCACCGACACGCTTTCCGACCGCCTGACCAATGTCGAACGGCGCATGGACTATCCCAATCTGCGCCCGCGCGACGCCGCAACGCTGATGATCCTCGACAACAGCGGCAAGGGCGAACCGAAAGTGCTGATGGGACGCCGGCACGAGCGGCACAAATTCATGCCGGGCAAGTTCGTGTTTCCGGGCGGCCGCGTCGACCCGGCCGATTCCCGCACCCAGGTCGCCGCCGATTACGACCCCGTTACCCGGGCGCAAGTTCTCTACGACATGAAATCCCGGACGCCCGAGGCCCGGGCCCGCGGCCTTGCGGTCGCCGCCATACGGGAGACTTACGAAGAGGCCGGCATCTTCATCGGCCGCAAGCAGAAAACCGACCTGCCCCGCCCGGCCGGCATGCGCCCGTTTGCCGAACACGACGTGGCCCTCGACCTGACCCCGATGCGGCTGATCGGCCGGGCGATCACCCCGCCCCGACGGCCGCGGCGCTTCGATACGCGGTTCTTCGTCGTGTTTGCGGACGCGATCGCCGACCGCATGCCCGACGGCATCCTGCCGTCCGGCGAATTGCAGGACCTGCACTGGTTGCCGCTCGATGAGGCCAAGTCGCTTGACCTGCCGACGATCACCTCGGTGATGATCGAGGAATTGCAGAGCCAGTTGTCAGCCGACCCGACCTTGTCGCCAGACCACCCGGTTCCGTATTATTATTGGGCATCGAACCGCTTCAACCGGACGCTGATTGAGCGCTGACCGCATCGCATTCGGCCAACAGCCGAACGGATCCCGGTCCGAAACCGGGGCGCCAACCCTACAATCTCGGTCACGGACCTTGACAGGCGCCGGTCGGTGAGTATGGATAGCGGCAAATCAACGGCCTGCCCTGGCGGCGGGCCTTTTGTTTCGGGTTGGACCCATGGCTAAAGCAACAACCATCAAGATCCGTCTCGTATCTTCTGCGGATACGGGCTATTTTTATGTGACCAAGAAGAATTCGCGGACGATGACCGAAAAAATGGTCAAGAAGAAATACGATCCGGTTGCCAAGAAGCACGTCGAATTCAAAGAAGCGAAGATCAAGTAGCGCCGATCGCCGGCGCAACATCCTCTTGATCCGCACGACCCGACGCCGCCGGCATACCGACGGCGTCATTTTTATGGGATCAGTGCAGACACCGTCCCCGTTCAGACCGCCGCGACGTTGCCAAGAAACCGGTCAACCGTCCGTTTGAGCGATGCGGCCTGGCTGGCAACCTCGCTCGAAGTCGCCCGAACGCGCCCCGTCACATGCCCACCCCATGCCATGCACGCAAAAAGGCGTAGACGCCTCCTGGTAAACATCACGTTATCGGCAGGCGGTATCGAGTCTGCCTGTGCCGAAAAGTCGGGCCGCAAAGAAACGCGATTGAGGCCAACGGCTGGCAAAGCCAATCCGTACGCGCGTGCACCCGACCGAACCTTGCTGGAGGACGAAAACCAAGGCGGGCATGAGAGAGAGGCGGCAAATCGACGAGCGGGCCGGTGAGCGCCCGGTGGCGGATGAGGACGGGTCCGTTGCGAATGGCTCTTCCGTCGCGGGCCCGATGCTTCTCGCCATAGGTGCAGATAGACACCTTACATCTCAGGCGAGCATGAATGAGGATCCCACCGAATTCGGCCAAGTTTCCCCGCCCTTCCCGATCGAACCGTTTGCCGGATGACACACGCCCGAATGCGCTGCGCGAACCTGGCTACAGACCGAGATGGGTGCGCCAAAAAACAAAAAACGTGTATCGGAAGGGAGGTTAACCAAATGGTGGCCGGTCGAAGACGGATTGATACGAGGAGGCCATTCAATCACGTCCCGACCGGCCGTACCCCACGGACCCAGGAGATGCGGCGGACCTGCGAACCGTAGGGATCCCAAGTTCGGGCTGTTTTTTTATAGGATGCCCGAACCTCAGGCTCATCGCAAGCAAACACTACTCATCCAACGCCCGAAATCAAGCCAATATGACTGAAGACACGCCGTTTTTAACGTTTTGGTAAACATCCCAAAGGTTGTCGATTGCGAATCAATACAGGCCAATTCAGCTCATTCGATGACGTTTGGGTGCAATTTCCGTAGGTTACGTTAGAGCATTTATCCGCGATCTAAATACAAAATACCGATTTGATAGAATTTTATGCGCGTATAAATTTTATGCAGCGATTGTCACTACCCGATTTCGCCCGTCCCGCTTCGCGGCGTACAGACCCTGGTCTGCCCGCTTGAGCAGGTTGTCCATCGTATCGCCCGGTTCGATGGCGGCCATGCCGATGCTGACGGTTACGTCAATGGCTTTCTGCCCGCCATTGACAATGAACGGCTCCCCGGCAACCCGTTGCCGCAGCCGCTCCGCGACGGTATAGGCCAGCGATGCATCGGTTTCGGGCATTACCACAACGAACTCCTCGCCGCCGAGCCGGCAGGCCAGATCGATGCCGCGAATGCACTTGCGGATCCGCACGGCGAACTCCTTAAGCACCTCGTCGCCGGCGTCGTGGCCATAAGTATCGTTCACGGACTTGAAGAAATCGATGTCCAGGACCAGCACGGACAGCGCCTTGCCGCGCGCCGCAGACTGGTCGACCAAAGTGGACAGATGGCTCTCCAGATAACGACGGTTCTGCAAGCCGGTCAGTGAATCGGTGACCGCCATTTCGATCGTCTGCTGGACTTTTGCCCGCAGGCGATCGTTGTAGCGTTTGCGGCGGATCTGAGTGCGCACCCGAGCCCGCAATTCGTTACCGTCGATCGGCCGGACGATGTAGTCGTTCACCCCGATATCAAGCGCGCGCAGCAACCGCGCATTGTCGCCTGGATCGATTACCAAAAGGATCGGAAGCATCCGGGTGCGGTCGAGCGAGCGCACTTGCGAACACAGCCGAAGCGCATCGAAGCCGGTCAGCGAAAGATTGCAGACGATCAGGTCGAAATTGCCTTCTGCGGCTGAAAACAGGGCTTCCTGCGCCTCGCATTCCACCACCACGCGATGGTCGGCCTCGATCATGTGAACCAGCCGTTCGTAGGAGGCTTGCTGGTCGTCGACGACCATCACCGAGGTTTCGCCGAATTCTTCGTTCAAGACGTCGGAAAACGCCTGTTCGAAACCGAGTTCCTTGCCGGTGATCGCCCGCATCCGCAATTCGTCGGTGAGCATTTTAAGGCGAACCAGGCTCTTGACGCGGGTGAGCAGCGCGATGTCGTTGACCGGTTTGGTGAGGAAGTCGTCCGCTCCGGCCTCGAGCCCTTTCACGCGGTCCGCGGGCTGGTCGAGAGCCGTCACCATGACGACCGGAATATGCGCCGTCAGCGGATTGGATTTCAGCCGCCGGCAGACGGCAAACCCGTCCATGCCCGGCATCATGACATCGAGAAGCACGATGTCGCATTGATCGCGCTCGCAGATTTCGAGCGCCTCCTGCCCGCTTAACGCGGTCAGGACCTCGAAATACTCCGCTGTCAGCCGCGCTTCGAGCAGCTTCACATTGGCGCGGATGTCATCGACGACAAGCACTCTGGCTGTCATGAAGAGGCTCCCAAAAGGTCAGGCTTCGCCTGCATATGACTTCACCGTCTCCAGAAACTTGGTCAAAGAGATCGGCTTCGAAATGTAGGCCTCGCATCCCCCCTGCCGGATGCGCTCCTCGTCGCCCTTCATTGCAAATGCGGTCACCGCCACGACCGGTATGGTTTTCAGTTCGTCGTCTTCCTTCAGCCAGCGTGTGACATCCAGCCCGGACACTTCCGGGAGTTGAATGTCCATGAGAATAAGGTCCGGCCTGTGCTCGCGCGCCAGGTCCAGGGCTTCCAGCCCGTTCCGGGTCTGGATGGTCTGATAGCCATGCGCTTCCAACAAATCGTTGAAAAGCTTCATGTTGAGCTCATTATCTTCAACAATGAGCACCGTTTTCGGCATTTATGAACGCCCCAATTGATGACCATAGTGAACGCCGAGGGCTCCGGAGCAAATGGGCAATGCGAAGTCCCGGACTATCAAGTGCATAGGAAACGGCCCTTGTCCCATCTGATAGCCTGCATGTGGCGCCATCGGCGCATGTGTGAGCCTGTCGGCAGCGCCGCGTATTGTGCTCAGATGCGCAAAAACCAAGTTCCTCTGATACAAATACAATTACTCGGTCCCTACGTAACCACACATTCCTTTCCGAAACGCAAACGGAGCCCCCATGCAGGCGTCAGGCCGAATACCAAATATCGAGGAAGCGGAGAAACTATCGATTCAGGCGCTAGGATTTCTCGCCAATGAAGAAAATCGCCTGCAGAAATATATATCTCTGACCGGCCTCGACCCTGCCACCCTCCGCGACGCGGCCACCGACCCGCGCTTTCTGGCCTCCGTTCTGGAATATGTGATGCAGGATGAGGCGCTGCTGCTTGAATTCGCCGAGATGCAGGCGATCGATCCGGCCTCGGTCCCGTCCGCGCACGCCCGCCTCTCGTCCCCTGGTCCGGCCTGACAAGGATTTGGCTCTATGACAGGACTGCTCCTGCCATGATGGCACCGCCCGAAGATCCGAACCGACCGCTCATCCTGTGCGACGTCGACGAGGTCGTGCTGATGTTCGTGCATCCCTTCGAGGAATTCCTCGTACGCCAGGGATTGCGGCTGGTAAAGCGCAGCTACGCCCTGTCCGGAAACATTATCGAAGAGGCGACCGGAGAGGCCATATCCGGCGAACGCACCGGAGATCTGGTGCAAGGGTTCTTTGCCGCCGAAAGCCATCGGCAACCGAGCATACCGGGCGCTGCAGAAGCGCTCGCGGAACTGGCCGACCATGCCGATATCCGCTTCCTGACCAACATACCGGGCGATTTCCTGGACACGCGGAGCCAACGTCTTACAGACCACGGCATGCCCTATCCCGTGCATGTCAATTCGGGGCCGAAGGGCCGGGTCGCCGCCGAGCTTGCGGCGGGCTACGTGGGCGCCGTGCACTTTCTTGACGATATCGGATCCAATCTTGTCTCCGTGCGCCAGCACATCCCGCATGCCCGCCTGATCTATTTCATCAACGATCCGAAGTTCTTCGCCCTGGCGCCGCCGGTTGACGAAGCCGACGTCAAGACCAAGAATTGGACGGAAGCCAAACGCTACATTCTGGCATCCCTGTCAGGCGAACACGACGGAACCTGAGAGGCGCCGCTGTCGGGCCGGACGTCGGACACAGCGCACGGGTTGTAAGGGGTTGGAGCAGAACGCATGACCGCTTCGGCGCCGGAAGATGGATCTCTCTGCCGCGACTGCGCGGCCGTAGTTCCTGTCGGCCGCGGTCGCTGCCATGCCTGCGGCAGCCCGCGCCTCCTCGACCATCCGGAACTCCAGACCCTGTCGATCGCGCATGTGGATTGCGACGCGTTCTACGCCTCGATCGAAAAGCGCGACGACCCGTCTTTGCGCGACCGACCCGTCATCATCGGCGGCGGGCGACGCGGCGTCGTTTCGACCGCCTGCTACATTGCCCGGATTTCCGGCGTGCACTCTGCCATGCCGATGTTCAAGGCGCTTGCCGCCTGCCCGGACGCCGTCGTCATCAAGCCGGACATGGACAAGTATTCGGCCGTCGGCCGCGAAGTTCGCGATATCATGATGTCGCTGACGCCGATGGTCGAGCCGATTTCCATCGACGAAGCGTTCATGGATCTCGGCGGAACGGAACGGCTGCACGGATCGAGCCCGGCGACCACGTTGATCCGGTTCGCCAACCAGATCGAGGCCGATATCGGCATCACTATCTCGGTGGGCCTGTCGCACAACAAGTTTCTCGCCAAGCTCGCGTCCGACTTCAACAAGCCCCGCGGCTTTTCGGTCATAGGCCGGGCCGAAACGCTGGACGTCTTGGCTTCACTGCCGGTCGGCAAGATCTGGGGTATTGGCAAGGCGTTCCGCAAGAAGCTGGCACAAGACGGCATCCGCATGATCTCCGATCTTCAGAACGCCGAGGAAGCGACGCTGGCCAAGCGCTACGGCGCTATGGGCCTGCGCATGGCGCGCCTGTCCCGCGGCCAGGACGACCGGCGCGTCAATCCGGAAAGCGAACGCAAGAGCGTGAGCAGCGAAACCACGTTCAACCGCGACCATTCGGACCTGCGTTTTCTGACGGCGACCCTGCGCAAACTGTCCGAAAAGGTCTCCGCGCGATTGAAGGCTGCAGACATTGCCGGCCGTTCGATTACGCTGAAGCTGAAGACGGCGGAATTCAAGATCGTGACCCGCAGCCGTCAACTGCCCGATCCCACATGCCTGGCGGACACGATCTTCAAGACCGGCCGGGACCTGCTCGAACCGGAATGCGACGGCCGTGCCTTCCGGTTGATCGGCATCGGCGTCGCGGACCTGCATGACCGGTCATTGGCCGATCCGGCCAACCTGCTCGATCCGGATCAGGAACGCCGTTCAAAGGCCGAACACGCCGTCGATGCGCTGCGCGACAAATTCGGGAGGGATGCGGTGAACCTGGGATTGGTTTTCGAAAAACCGGACGCCGGCGACACCTGACGTGAATCGACGGTCTTCAGTCGGTCAGGTTTTGGATTCCGGTTTGGCCGGCGCTCCGTATTCGGCAATGAACTCGCGATAGACGGCATCCAGCGCTTCGGGCTCGGTCACACGATCGAGATTTTCCAGAAGCACGACCAGCAGATAATTGTTCCCCAATTGCCAACGGTCGTTGAGATGCCGCAGATTGGCGTAGGCTTTTTCCGAAAGAGCGGCGTTAAAACGCTTCGGCAGCGGATAGCGCTTGGCCTTGGGCATTCCAACCTCCGTCGCACGATACCGGATCGTTCGGCCCGATCAGGGACAAGCCGCGACTTCGAAGCGTTCCAGTTCGGCAAGCGTGCCTTTGATGGCAAAGGCATTGTAGTCCATTTTGAGGTCGCGGCTGATCCCGGGCGCATTGGTGAGGAAACTGAGCGTATAGATCGGAGTCGTGTCCACCTGCCCCGATTTCGGTTCGAAATAGCTGATGACGACCGGCCAGTGGGTCTTGGATTCGATCGCCGGCTGTCCGGCCGGATCCTCGATGTCGCGCGGATTGCCGATCACCGTGCTGGTTTCGAAAAAGGTCTCGCCTTCCTCCGATCCGTCATAGACGCCGACATTCAAAAACCGGTCGCCCGCCTGGGCGCGGCGGATGATTTCCTGAAAATGCTGTGACGGAAACATGATCGTCTGATCGAAGGAGACGCTCTTTTCCGACGGCTTCGAAAGCGCGACCTGCATCCCGGCACCGTCGCGTGTCGCCTCGCCCCGGCTTTCCTGGGTCTTTTTCTGGTCCAGGAAGGTCTGGCTGAGGAACTGGAAGCCGTCCCCGTCCGGCTTTTCGAAAGACGAGGTGCGAACATCCGTCATGCGCACCATGCCGTTTGTCGCCGTGATCTGTGTGATCAGGCGGAATTCGACCGAATATCCCTCGCAGGCCGATCCCTGGACTTCGAAGACCATTTTGCCTGACAAGGCGGCGATGCCAGAGGCAGTCTCCGCGCTCTGCAGGGTCAGGTCGTAGACCGCCCGGTGCGGCATGAAGCCGGTGGCCTGTGCCTCGCCTACCGCAACACCCATGAGGCTGGCAAGCCCTGCAATTCCGGCCGTCATTGCACGCTCGGCAAACGTCCGCACCCGGTCAACACCCAGAATCATGCCATGGATCCCTTTCGAATCATGTTTGCGATAGGTTCTGAATTTGCCCAATATTGGGCAGTCCTGCGAACAAAGCGAGGAGTTTGTCGTGCGAGCGGCTGAAATAGCGATTGCCGGAGCCGGCAATTTCGAAGACAACACCGCGAACCTGTAACTCTGATCGCCCGCTAACCCATTCCCTCACCGCATAATCAGCGAGGAAGTCCATGCCCGGAACCATCGAAAACCGGCTTCAAACGCTCGGCATCGATCTGCCGCAGGCACCGGCTCCGGCGGCCAATTACGTGCCGAGCGTCATCACCGGGTCCCAATTGTTCATCTCCGGGCAGATACCCATGGGCGCCGGCGGCCTGGAATTCGTCGGTCGGCTCGGCGCGGACATGAGCGCCGAGGATGGTGCGGCGGCGGCCCGCCTGTGCGCGATCAATGTCATCGCCCAGGCCAAGGCGGCTCTCGGCGACCTCGACCGGGTCACCCGTGTGGTCAAGCTCGTGGGTTTCGTGAATTCCACCCCCGAATTCGGCGATCAGCCGAAAGTCATCAACGGTGCGTCTGATCTGATCGCCGAGGTCTTCGGGGATGCCGGACGTCATGCGCGCTCGGCCGTCGGAGTGGCGGCCCTGCCGTTCGGCGTCGCCGTGGAAGTCGAAGCCATTCTAGAAATCGCCTGAGCATCCTGTCCATGAGGGGTTTGTCCTGGTTGACCGAACGGCCGGTCGCGCATCGCGGCCTGCACGACCGGGGGGCTGGGCGCATCGAGAATTCCCGGTCTGCGATCCAGGCTGCCATCGACCGCAACTTTGCGATCGAAGTCGACCTTCAGATGGCCGGCGATTGCGTTCCGATGGTGTTTCATGACGCCAGTCTGGATCGCCTGACGTTCGAAACCGGCCGGGTTCGCGACTGGCCATCGGGGGCCTTGAAACAACTGGTTCTCAGCGGATCGACCGACACGATCCCGACTTTCGCCGACCTTTTGACGATGGTTGCCGGCTCCGTGCCGATCGTCGTCGAACTGAAGCCGCACGGATCGCGCAATGCCGACCTTGCGGCCAGCGTGGCGACCGATCTTCAGGGCTATTCCGGACCGGTCGCCCTGATGTCGTTCGACCCTGATCTCGTGTCAGAAATCGCCCGGTCGGCACCGAACGTTCCACGTGGCATCGTGGCCGATGCCACGCCCGAACCGGTCCCCTGGAGCGGCGTGTCGACCATGGAGCGGTTCGGACTGCGTCACCTGCTTCACATTCCGCGCACAAGACCCCACTTTATCGCATATGACTGTCAGGCTCTGCCGGCGGCGGGCCCGTTCCTGTGGAGCTTGTTGCTCGGCCTGCCTGTGCTAACGTGGACCGTCAGAGGTCACGCGGAGATGAACCGGGTCGGGCGCTGGACGAACCAGATCATCTTCGAGGGATTTGATCCCGATGCGCCGCCGGCGCGTAACTCCTGATAATCTATCTGTTCCTGGATGCGGCAGCGGGGACCCATTCGACCAATGGCATCGAAACAGGCTGCGATACGCGTCGAGGCGTCGCTGAAGGACATTGACGCGCAACAATGGGACCGTTGCGCGAACCCGGGATGGGTGCTCGATGCCGCCGGCACGCCGATGGCCGCGTGTCATGCCAACGGACAGGCCCTTCTTCATCCGCACCCGCCTGTTACCGGTGCAGACAAAGAAAGCCCGTCCGATACTGCAAGACCGTCCTATAACCCTTTCCTGTCACATGCTTTTCTGGCCTCGCTCGAAGAGGCGGGCTGTGCCATTGCGGAGACGGGCTGGCTTGGCCAACACCTGGTGCTGGAGGGGCCCGACGGCGACGCGCACGGTGTCGTGCCGTGCTATCTGAAATCCCACTCCCAGGGCGAATACGTCTTCGATTACGGCTGGGCAGACGCGTTCGAACGGGCCGGCGGACGCTATTATCCGAAACTTCAGGTCTCCGTTCCCTTCACCCCGGCGACGGGACGACGCCTGCTGGTTTCCGACAAGGCGGATCCGGACGCGTCCCGCTCGCTGCTTGCCGCCGGTCTGATGGAATTGTGCCGGCGCCACGGCTCATCATCCGCCCATCTGACCTTCCTGCCACGTGAGGAATGGGACCTACTCGGCGATCTCGGTTTCCTGCAGCGGACCGATCAGCAATTCCACTGGGAGGATGAAGGTTACGGCGATTTCAACGGGTTTCTCGCCGCCCTCGCCTCCCGCAAGCGCAAGACGTTGAAACGCGAACGCCGGGACGCGCTCCAGAACGGTGGGATCACGGTCGAATGGGTCAGCGGCCGGGACATAACGGAAGCGCACTGGGACGCCTTTTATACGTTTTACATGGACACCGGCAGCCGCAAATGGGGGCGCCCCTACCTGACACGCGCCTTCTTTTCGCTGATCTCTGAACGCCTTGGTAACCGCGTGGTCCTGATCCTTGCCAAACGCGCCGGGCGTTACGTTGCCGGGGCACTCAACCTTGCCGGCTCGCAGACCCTGTTCGGCCGCCATTGGGGATGCATCGAAGACCACCCCTTCCTGCATTTCGAGCTTTGTTACTACCAGGCGATTGACTATGCGCTCGCCCACAACATTCCTCGCGTGGAAGCCGGCGCCCAGGGCGCACACAAATTGGCGCGGGGCTACCTTCCGACCACGACCTATTCCGCGCACTTCATCCCCAACCCGTCGTTTCGCGACGCGATCGACCGTTTTCTTGCGCAGGAACGCCGGCACGTCGAATTCGAATCGCAGGCCCTGGCCGAACACTCGCCGTTTCGCCGAAGCTGACAATCCTTTCAACGGCGCACCGATAGCGGTATCAAAGGCTGATACTTCGAAGGAACCCGCCATGGACGCCCCCGCTTACGACGACCAGAACGTCTTCGCCAAGATCCTGCGTGGCGAAATGCCGAGCCACACCGTCTATGAGGACGAAAAAACTTTTGCTTTCATGGACATCATGCCGCGCACCGACGGCCACAGCCTGGTGATTCCGAAAGCACCGGCCCGCAATATCCTGGACGTGTCGCCCGCCGATCTGGCCGCTGTCATGGAAACCGTCCAGAAGATCGGGCGCGCGTCCCTTAAAGCCTTTTCTGCCGATGGCCTCACCGTTCAGCAATTCAGCGAGGACGCCGGCGGGCAGATCGTGTTTCACCTGCATGTGCACATCCTGCCCCGTTGGCATGGCGTGCGCCTGCGTCCGCATACCGGCGAGATGGCGGACGGTGCGGTGCTGGCCGAACACGCGCAAAAACTGAAAGCCGCCCTGGCCTGACGCCGTTTATGTGCCGAGCATCAGCCAACCGCCGATCAATATCGCCTCGGCAGCGATCACGCCGGCCGCGACCCGGTCCCCGCTGAACTTGAAGACCGCGAACCCGGTGGCCGCGGCGCCGACGCGCAATGCGACCGGGGTCGTTGCCAGCGCTCCGGTCGGGAACAGCACCAGTTTGGCGATCACCGCAGCGACCAGCGCCGTCGCAACCGCCCGAACCCAAACAAGAATCGGGCTGTTTTCTTCCAGGTCACCGGCGAGAAACACGCCGATGACACGCCAGATTTCGGTCGGCAGGAACCCGACGAGGAGCACGAACAGATACGGCCACCACCACGCATCGATCAGCGTATAGCCGGGCGCGGAAAACAGGTCACTCACGTTCGGGCCATCCCCACTTTGCCCCGACATAGGCGAGCGTCCCGCCGATCAGCCCCGCCCACAGCACGTCGAATTGCGGTTCCAGCCAGTGAAACACAGGCCCGAGAACCAGCCCGGCCACCATGGCGAGCTTGTCCGCATGGTGGCGTGCGGCGGCCCAGAGCGCCGTCAGGAAATAGACCGGCGTCATGAAGAACAGGGCAGCCGCGACAACCGGTGGAAAGGCGGCGAGCGCCTGGTAGGCAATGGCCACGAAGATGAGATTGGCGGTCACGAGACTGATGGCAAAGCCCAGGAAAAAGGGAATCCGCGCTTCCCGCCGCAAGTCCGGCAGCCGCATCATGGCAAACACCCAGGCGGTCACGGCAACAAAATGCGCCGCTAAGAACATCTGCCAGCGGGGTCGGGCCGGATCGCGGGCAAGCGGCACGAAGGCAATGGTCATCGGCAGCAGGCGGACCGCCGACAGCGCCACCGCGATCATGCAGGCAATCAGCGACGCGCCGGATAGAATGCCGCTGACCATGACCAGCAGGCTCGGCAGCGCCCATATCAGCGCCACGCCGACCAGGGTCTCGCTGAGCGCAAGACCGGATTCCCGCGCGAGACCGCCATATCCCACCATGGTAGCGATGAGGATCAGGGCGGGAGCGGACAGGACAGCGCGGGCACCGCGCAAAAACCAGACGAGGTCCGTTTCGACCTCACGCGAGGCGGGAGACATGGTCCGGGTTTAAAACATCGGAGCGTGTTTGTGGAGAGGATCGTCGCTCTGCCGGCAGGGTTCCGGAAAGCGCCGATACAAACAATCCCGGTGTGGACAATCCGAGGGAAACGGGGTCATATGCGCCGGCTTGCACCCGAGCCCGTCGCACGCAGTCGACAGGCTGGCCGCATCGAGGAACGACGAAATATGTTCAAGATCAACGTAGTAGCAGGACGAAGGTGCGTGGATCGGTAGCCCTGCCGAAACGAACATCCATGCGCCCCCGAAAGATCGGGGGCTTTTTTTTGTCCTTTTTCAGCCCGGATCGACCAGATGAACCACCCCCGCAGGATCGAAACCGCCGCCGCAGCCCCCCGTTTGTCGACCCTCGTCCTCTTGACCGCGTTGTCGGTGCTGACGCTGAACATGTTCCTGCCTTCGCTGGCTCGCATCGCGGAGGCATTCGAGGCGGACTACGCGCTCGTCAATCTGGCGATCGGCGGATATCTGGCCGTTGTGGCGGTCATGCAGATTGTGATCGGGCCGCTGTCGGACCGGTACGGTCGCCGCCCGGTCATGTTCGGCGCGCTGGCGATCTACGTCATCGCATCGCTGGGCTGCCTGCTGGCCGGCGACATCATAACGTTTCTCGTCTTCCGTATGCTGCAGGCCACCGTCACGGCCGGCTGGATCCTGTCGCTTGCCGTCATCAGGGACACCTCTCCCCAGCATGAGGCAGCGAGCCGGATCGGCTATCTGACCATGGCTATGGCGGTCGCGCCGATGCTCGGACCGATGGTCGGTGGCGTGCTTGACGAGACATTCGGGTGGCGCTCCACCTTCGTGTTCTATGTCCTCGGCGGCATTGCGATGCTCTGTGTGAGCGTCATCGATCTGCGCGAGACCAATCTCACACCGTCGCGCACGTTCACCGAGCAGATCCGCACCTATCCCGATCTGCTGCGCGCCCGCCGCTTCTGGGGATACGCCCTGTGCATGGCGTTTTCGACCGGCGCCTTTTACGCGTTTCTTGCCGGTGCGCCGCTGGTTGCGGATGCGGTGCTCGACCTGTCCCCGGCCCTTTTGGGCGTCTGTCTCGGGTCGATCACGGCCGGCTTCATGGTCGGCAGCTTTTTGTCCGGCCGCTATGCCGGGCGCGGTTCGCCGACCGCACTGATCGTGCTGGGCCGGTTGTCGGCCTGCATCGGTCCGGCCGCGGGACTGATTGCCTACACCCTTGGCTTCATGAATGCACCGATCCTGTTCGCAGGCGCGATACTCGTCGGGTTGGGGAACGGCCTGACCATGCCCGGCTGCAACGCCGGTACGTTGTCGGTCCGGCCGGATCTTGCCGGCAGCGCCGCCGGACTGTCCGGCGCCCTGACGATTGCAGCGGGCGCCATACTGTCGTCGATCACCGGCCTTATCACCACTCCGGAAAATGGGCCGGCCGCCCTGTTCGGCATGATGCTGTTTTGCGGCGCTCTGGGATTGCTGGCCATCCTCTATGTGCGCGGCCTTGACCGTGAAACGGACCGGGCGTCCGCCCCGTCGTCGCCATAAAAAAGCCCCGCCGAAATCCGGCGGGGCTTTGATGGAATGCGTGTGGATCAATCGACGAGCGGCACCTTGGGCACCAGACTGCCGCCTTTCGGTTTGTCCGATTTTCCGTTGGCCGATGCCTTGCTTTTCTTGCGCGACGGCGCTCGTTTCTTGCGCGGCGTCGGCTCTTTCTTCGGCTTGACCGGAATATCTTCAATGGCTTCGAGATGGATTCCGACCTTGCCGTCCTCAGCCGTCTCGGTCGAGACCCGAACCGTGCCGCCCTTGACGAGCTTGCCGAACAGAACTTCCTCGGCGAGCGGGCGTTTGATGTTTTCCTGAATGACCCGCGACAACGGCCGCGCGCCCATATGTTCGTCGTAGCCTTCCTCGGCGAGCCATTTGGTCGCATCGTCCGTCAGTTCGAACGTCACGCCGCGATCGGCGAGTTGCGCCTCGAGCTGCAGGACGAACTTTTCGACGACCTTGTAGACGACTTCCGGCGGCAGGCGGCCGAACGGAATGGTGGCGTCGAGACGGTTGCGAAATTCCGGCGTGAACAGCTTGTTGATCGCCTCCTGATCGTCGCCTTCCCGCTTCGTCCGGTTGAAGCCGATCGGCTCCTTGGCCATGTCGGCGGCGCCGGCATTGGTCGTCATGATGATGATGACGTTGCGGAAATCGACCTGCTTGCCGTTGTGGTCGGTCAGCTTGCCGTGGTCCATCACCTGCAGCAGGATGTTGAACAGGTCCGGGTGCGCCTTTTCGATCTCGTCGAGCAGGAGCACGCAATGCGGATGCTGGTCGACGCCGTCGGTCAGGAGACCGCCCTGGTCGAAGCCGACA
Organism: Pseudomonadota bacterium; assembly: GCA_038745065.1. Lineage (GTDB taxonomy): Bacteria > Pseudomonadota > Alphaproteobacteria > Rhizobiales > JANQQB01 > JANQQB01. The sequence goes on from JBCDLT010000008.1 coordinate 90,177, forward strand.
TAACCCGGAGGCGCGCCGATCAGACGCGACACGGTGTGCCGCTCCATATATTCCGACATGTCGAAGCGCAGCAATTCCACGCCAAGCAGTTCGGCAAGCTGGCGTGCGACTTCGGTCTTTCCGACGCCGGTCGGACCCGAGAAGAGATAGGATCCGATGGGCTTTTCGGGCTCGCGCAGGCCGGCCCGCGCCAGCTTGATCGCCGATGACAGCGCGGCAATCGCCTCGTCCTGCCCGTAGACCACGCGCTGCAGGTTGTCCTTCAGGGTCTTGAGCACGGCGGCATCGTCCTTGGAAACCGATTTCGGCGGAATCCGTGCCATGGTCGCGATCGTGGTCTCGATCTCCTTCACGCCGATGACCTTCTTGCGGCGCGAAGTCGGCATCAATTGCTGCGACGCGCCCGTCTCGTCGATCACGTCGATCGCCTTGTCGGGCAGTTTGCGGTCGTTGATGTACCGTGCTGACAATTCCACAGCGGTCTTGATCGCGTCGTTGGTGAAGCGAACGCTGTGATAGTCCTCGAAATACGGTTTCAGGCCCTTCAGAATGTCGACGGCATCCGGGATCGTCGGCTCGTTGACATCGATCTTCTGGAACCGGCGCACCAACGCCCGGTCCTTCTCGAAGAACTGCCGGTATTCCTTATATGTGGTCGACCCCACGCACCGGATCGTGCCGGATGCCAGCGCCGGCTTGAGCAGGTTCGAGGCGTCCATCGCGCCGCCAGACGTGGCGCCCGCACCGATCACCGTATGGATCTCGTCGATGAACATGATGGCACCGGGGAAATCCTCGATTTCCTTGATGACTTGCTTCAACCGCTCTTCGAAGTCACCGCGATAGCGGGTACCGGCAAGCAGCGCGCCCATGTCGAGTGCAAAGATCGTGGAATCCTGCAGGACGTCGGGCACGTCCTGTTTGGTGATGCGAAGCGCCAGCCCTTCCGCGATTGCCGTCTTGCCGACACCCGGGTCGCCGACGAACAGCGGGTTGTTCTTCTGGCGCCGGCACAGGACCTGGATCGTCCGGTGGATTTCCGAATCGCGGCCGATCAGCGGATCGACTTTGCCGGCCTTCGCCTTTTCATTCAGGTTGACGCAGAAATTATCGAGCGCGTCCGCCTTTTTCTTGGTTTCTTCACTGCCCTCGACGGTCGCCGCATCGTCTTCGACGCCGCGCGCCGAGCGCGGCTCGGAGACGCCGGGGCGTTTGGCGATGCCGTGCGAGATGTAGTTGACCGCGTCGTAACGGGTCATGTCCTGTTCCTGGAGGAAATAAGCGGCGTGGCTCTCGCGCTCGGCAAAAATCGCGACCAGCACGTTGGCGCCGGTCACTTCTTCGCGACCGGAGGACTGCACATGGATCACGGCGCGCTGGATCACGCGCTGGAAGCCGGCGGTCGGCTTGGCATCGTCGGGCGAATCGGAGACCAGGTTGTCGAGTTCGGTGTCGATATATTCCGACAGGTTGCGGCGCAGGATGTCGAGGTCCACGTTGCAGGCGCGCAGCACAGCCGCGGCATCCTGGTCATCGGTCAGCGCAAGCAGCAAATGCTCCAGCGTGGCGTATTCCTGGCGCCGCTCATTGGCGAACGCCAACGCCTGATGGAGCGATTTTTCAAGACTGCGCGAGAATGACGGCACGATCCGACCTCATTTCTTTTCCATGATGCATTGCAAAGGATGCTGATGTTTGCGCGCAAAGTCCATAACCTGCGTCACTTTTGTCTCGGCAACCTCATACGTAAAAACGCCGCATTCTCCGACGCCGTGATGGTGCACATGGAGCATGACGCGCGTCGCATCCTCGCGGGATTTCTGGAAGAACCGTTCCAGAACGTGCACCACGAACTCCATGGGCGTGTAATCGTCATTCAGTAGCAACACCCGGTACTGGCTCGGGCGTTTGACCTTCGGTTTTGTCTTCGTGACGACGACGGTGCCCGTACCGGTATCGTCGTCATTGTCCCGATCGTCGTCCGGACCCAGGAACGTGCGTCCGTTTCGTGACAAGGAGGCTGGCATCATCGCGCGTTCACATTCGATATCGACCGTTCTGTCCCATCGGATCCGGCCATGCATCTGCTGAAATTCGGGATCATCCCACGGGCCCAAACCGAAACCATACCCACAGGTTGAAGTGCGACCGTCCGGACCTGTCACGGGCACACCGACCGTTTCGCGCGAACCGGTCTTCCTGCAACATTGTACGGGACAGATTACGAGGCGCAACGGCTTAATATGCACGTTTGGGCGTTTTGCCCTTTCCTTTGCGCGGTCTGCCGTCGCATCCCGCCTCGTCCCTGACATACCGACGCACCATTCGATCAACACCCGGACCGACGCGGACACGCGGTCGATCTGTCGGGCCGCGACAACGGCCTGACCTGCGGGCGAAATATCGGAACGGAAAAACGCTGGGTGTGACGCCGGTCTTGCTTACCGGGTATTTAGGAACGAAAAGGGCCCGGCACAAGGCCGGGCCCGAGTTCTGCTGCATCGCATTCAGCCGTCAGATCGACACACTTTGTGTCGCGTTCGGCCGGTCGGGCCTTCCCTTTTGCATCACCGGACCTGCGACGGTCGGGACGGGGGATGACCCGCATTCCTGCGCGGAGCGCAGGTTACTTGGCAACCTTACCGATTGCGGATTCGTACGGCTTGTACGCATCGCGAGCGACATCGGCGTACATTTCGCCGAGCTTCGTCATTTGGCCGACAATGCCTTCATAGGACGTGCGCACGTAGTCGTTCTGCACTTCCATGACCTTGTCGAGGGATTTGGCGCCAACGAGCTTTTCGAAAGCGGCGCTGCTTTCCTCGAACGACTTCTTGTTGTAGTCCACGACCTCGGCAGCAATCGCCTGCATGCCCTTGCTGACAGCACCGAAGCTCTTCAGCGTCAGATCCATGTTGTCCTTGCCGATCTTTTGAAAGTCTTCAAATCCGTTCATGTCGGGATCCCATCCTAGTACTGGGCGCCATTGCCACCGCCGGACACCCGATTGCTTGATTATCGAGACCGAATATATGCAGTGCACAATAAATGTCAATAACTTTTTTGCAATGCAGCAAAACCGGGTCAACGGCGACCGAGCGGCCATGAATTACCGACGGACGATCTGCCTTAAGGTCAAGGAAACCTCAGCCGGATCGGTAAAACTTTACCGTTTTGTAACGCCCTTCCGCCTAGCCTTTACGCCAATAGCCTTGGACAGGTAATCAGGATCGGTACCGCAATGCGGTAAGACCGGTCGCCATCAACTGCAGCCCGAACGGGCGCGTTCGCACGGCCTGAGGCCGAAACGGGCGAAAACGGAGTGGATGTTCGTGAGTTCGACGTATCGGGGCCCCTCAAGGGGAAAATCGTTATCCCGGGCTGCAACGCTTGTCGCCTGTGCCGCGTTCGGGATCGGCCTGTCAACGGTGCAGCCGGCATCGGCCAACAGCAAATACGCAGCCATCGTCTATGACGTGAACGCGGGAAAAACCCTGTTTTCCCGCCACGCGGATGCGCGCCGCTTTCCCGCATCCCTGACCAAGATGATGACACTTTACGTCCTGTTCGAGGAGATCGAGGCCGGACGGTACAACCTCCATTCGAGACTCAAGGTCTCCAAGACCGCTGCCAGCAGGCCGCCGTCCAAGCTCGGTCTGCGACCGGGCAGCACGATCACGGTCAAGTCGGCGATCCTGGCGCTTGTCACCAAGTCGGCAAACGACGTCGCCGCTGTGGTAGCCGAAAACATCTCCGGCAGTGAAGCGAATTTCGGCGTGAAGATGACCCGCACGGCCCGCCGGATCGGCATGAAGAGCACAACGTTCCGGAACGCTTCCGGCCTGCCGAATTCGCGCCAGCACACCACGGCGCGGGACATGGTGAAACTCGGCCTTGCGTTGCAAAAGCGCTTCCCGGCCTATTACCGTTACTTCAACACGACGTCCTTCAAATATGCCGGCCGGTCCTATCGCAACCACAACCGGCTCCTGCGCCGCGTCAAGGGCGTCGACGGCATCAAGACCGGTTACACGCGCGCATCCGGGTTCAACCTGGTGTCGAACGTTCGGACCGGCAACCGCCACATCATCGCCGTCGTCATGGGCGGCCGCACCGGCAAGTCCCGGGACGCCCATATGCGCCAGCTGATCGCCCGGCACCTGCCGAAGGCGAAGCGGGTTCGTGGCGGATCGGTGGTCGTCGCCTCGGCCACAGGTCTGGTCGGCCCCGCGCCGCGGCCGCCGGTCAAGCCGGTCCTGGCATCCCTTCAGGTTGCGACGGGCGCCCACAACCCGCGCAAGACCCCGGCCGCTACAGCCTACGTTGCGGAAAAACCCGAACCGAAAGCAGCCTCCGCGATGCCGCCGGCACCCTTGCCGCAGGCTGATGCAAGCGTTGCGCTTCCGGACGGCTGGTTGATCCAAATCGGCGCAGTTCCCAGCCGGTCGGCCGCGATCGACCTGCTCGCCACCGCACAGACCAAGGCGTCCAAGACCCTGCGCCATACAAAATCCTACACCGAACCGGTGGAAAAGGGCGGCACGACGCTGCACCGCGCACGCTTTGCCGGCTTTGACAACAAGGCATCGGCCCGGCGGGCCTGCAGAATCCTGAAGAAGAAAAAATTCGCGTGTCTGGCGCTTCCGCCGCAATAGGCGGCAGCGACCGGACATCAGAGCGGGCGTATACGAAAAACAGAGAAACAGGGACTATAAAAAGCCATCAGGCGGAGATTTGAACGCCGGTGGAAGGGTTTGGAATACGCCGGAGGACTGCTTTTTGTGTGGTTCTCGGTCAGTCAGTGTTGAGTACGAGTAGACCCATGCTTACCCAGAAGTCGATCTTTAGCTTCGTTGATTTTGGCCGCAAGAAACGTCGATCCGCCTCGGTCGGGATGGACCTTCTGCATGAGCCGCCGGTGCGCGGCAACGATGTCGGACTCGGTAGCGCCGGGCGACACGCCAAGGATCTGATAGGCTTCGTCATCGGTCATAGTTCCCGCCTGCGGCGCGCTGCCCTCCCCCGCACGCTCATCCGGATCGACGTCTTCACGCCAGCCGGGAAACCGGCGGTCGAAATACGCCTCAAGTAGCGCCAGGCTTTCGTCGTCTCCCTCGATCTCGCGGGCCAGATCCTGCAGATCGCTTTCGTCCAGATCATCCAGGTCCCGGCCCTCGAAACGGCCGGCGAGCACGCGACCGGTCATGTGACCCGTATCGTGGTCGAGTTCCATCTCCAGTGCCGCTGACCGTACCTGCGAGCGCTGCCCGCCCGATGGCGCCGAACCCAGTCCGAACATGCCGAAGGGCGCGCCGAAACGGCGTCCGGCGAGAATCGAATAGGCCAGCGCGAAGGCCGCAAGACCGAGCCCCACGCGACCGGCAAATGTCAGAACCAGCCCGGTCAGCCCTGCTGCCACTGCGGCGCCGATCTTCAACGAGCGCGCCAGGGCCTTCGGATCGGCTCTGATAAACAGGTGCGCAATACCGATCAGCAACAGAAAGAGAACAACGCCCGCGGCGAAAAAATGCATGAGAATTCCGATGCTCTAGCGCAATTGTTCCAGGAGCTTCTGACCGCCGCTCTCGCCCTTGTCCCGGTGCGCGATCAGCGCCTTGTATCCCCCGGTGGCATAGACCGCGACTGCCCTCAACAGGTCGCCCAATTGTTTGGCTGACCCTGAATCGAACCGGCAATAGGCACCCTTTGTCAATCGGGCGATCTCGCGGAACGTCGCCTCGGCCGTCGGGTCTCCGCCTTCCTGGAAGACGAATGCCGGTACGTTGAGCATGCCGAGTTCGCCTGCCAGCACACACAGATCGTCGGCCTTTTCCTCCATGCAATCGCCAACGTAGACCAGCGCGCTGACACGTTTCTTGCGTGTCGCTGTGATGGTGTGCGTGAGAACCTTTCGAATCTGGGTGTGACCGCCCTGGCAGGTGATGCGCGACATCAGGCCGGCAAGCGCATTACCGTCCCGCACCCACTTGCTGGCCCGGCATTCGCCGTATCCGCGGAAATACACGAGTTGCACGTCCAGGCTGCCGAGTCCGGCGACTTCGTGGAACATGCCCGCCTGCAGGTGGCAGGCTGTGTCCCAGGTCGGCTGGCGGCTCATCGTGGCATCGAGTGCAAAGACCAGGCGTCCATTACCTGTCGCGGTGCCGGACGCGGCCATCGCCTTCGCCTTGTCTAGAAAGGCGAGGATGTCACGATTCGCAGAACGTTCCTCCGGCAGGCCCGATGCGGTTTTCGTCGCATCTTGCGCCGGGCGTTTACTGGGGGTTTTTGCAGTCATCCTGCCACACGCAGTCCATGAGCAACGATCCGATGGCACGGATCACGAACAATACACCGGACTCATATAGGAAGGAACAGCGACGAACATCGGGCAGACGCATTGATGTACCTCAAGTAAACGGGCGAATAACGCCTGTTTCCGGTCTTTGTGGCGGGTTCTGCTTCCATTCGCCACGATGACAAAACATACGAGGCATCGGCCGATCCGGTTCAGATCGTGCGCTGTCGCCCTGCCGACAAGGTATCTGTTCAGGCCGAAATGTCGAAGGAAGCGCGCAGCGCTGTCAGATCAAGCCGAGCTCGGACAGATCCCGCCGCATTTCGAGCGGCATGTCGGCACCGCCTGCCGAACCGGCCAGGTCGCGCGGCGCGTCCTCGATCCGAAGGTACCGCCATCCCTGGAACGGTCGGCGCGGTTGCATTTCCGTCAGATGCACGTTCGGGTCCATCACAAGATGGCAGCGGGTAATGCCGTCGGTGTCCGTGAAGGGCCGGACGTCGATCAGTTTCTGGCGCGCCTGCACGAATCCCTTGATGACCCAATACATCGAACCGCCATCGAGCAGATCGTCAATGCGCTTCGGGACCATGCGTGTCGTGTGCATGTATTCCGGCTTGCGTCCGGCGCGACGCGCCATATCCAGTTTTGTATCGATCCACGCGCGCAGGCTGTCGACGGTCTCGGAACCGACGGACAATTTGATGAGGTTCACGGTCATGTCCGCAAGCTAACGGCAAGACAGGGCGAATTCAAAGCCGATTTCATATCTGTGGGAAACCGGTGACGCGTCAGTCCACGGTGGTGCCGCCGGGTTGATCGGCCTCGCCAGGATCGGCGCCGGCCTCCGCCAGTTCGACCAGCACGAAACCGGCGTCGACCTGTTCGCCGATCGGCGCGTGCACACCCGTGACTACGCCTGAAAGCGGCGCCGAAACGGCGTGCTCCATTTTCATCGCCTCGACTGCAAACAGAAAATCGCCTGCTGTCACTTCCTGCCCCGGCTCGACCGCGAGCGCGACAACCTTGCCGGTCATCGGCGCCTTGACCGCGCCCTCGCCGCCCTCGGATTCTGCGCGTTTCAGCAACGGATCGATCGTCTCGACGACGAAAGTCCGGCCATCATGGAACACATACGCCCGATCGCCCCGTTTCACGACATCGGCGCGATCGGCCGCGGTTACCGCTTCGCCATCGACCCGGAAGCCGTTCGGCGACCAGGTCAGGCGCGCTTCCGTACTTTCGTCGTCAACGGCGACCGGAACGCCGACGTCACGCGGATCGCCGAGCTGAAAACCGCCGCGGGTCGCCCATGGATCCGCCCATTGCGCAGCAGGATTGTCTTCGTCTTCAGCGATAAGGGCTTCCACTGCCGCCGCCTTCAGGACGCCGGGAAGCTCCGGCCGGTCGAACGAGGCAAAATCCCGGTCGATCAGCCCGGTATCGAAGCCGCCGCGGCGCACTTCCGCATGATCGAGAAGCGCGCACAGGAAACCGATATTCGTCTTCGGCCCGGCGATGCGTGCCGCAAGCAGCGCCTCGCGCAAATACTCAAGCGCGGTTGCCCGGTCCGGTCCCGACGCGATCACCTTGGCGATCATCGGATCGTAATGGGGTGAAATGACGTCCCCTTCCCGCACGCCGGTATCGATACGGACCGCAGGGCCGGATTCCGCCTGGAACAGGTCCAGACGGCCGGTGGACGGCAGGAAACCGGCCTCGGGATCCTCCGCATAGACCCGGGCCTCGATGGCATGGCCGGAACAGGCTATGGCGTCCTGTGCCAGCGGCAGGGCCTCGCCGGACGCGACCCGGATCTGCCATTCGACAAGGTCCTGCCCGGTCACGGCCTCCGTAACCGGGTGCTCGACCTGCAATCGTGTGTTCATCTCCATGAACCAGAAGCCGTCGGGCCTAAGGCCGGATGATCCGTCCGCGATGAATTCGACGGTGCCGGCGCCGACATAGCCGACCGCCCGGGCCGCATCGACGGCGGCCTTGCCCATGGCAGCGCGCACCGCGTCGCTCATTCCCGGAGCCGGAGCCTCTTCGATCACCTTCTGGTGCCGGCGTTGCGCCGAACAATCGCGCTCGAACAGATGCACGGCGTTGCCGTGGGCATCGGCGAATACCTGGATCTCGATATGCCGGGGCGCTGCCACGAATTTTTCCAGCAGCATGCGCGGGTCGCCGAAGGCGTTTTCCGCCTCGCGTTTCACGGCCTCCAGCGCGGCATCGAAGTCCTTGGCCTTTTCGATCCGCCGCATCCCCTTGCCGCCGCCGCCGGCCACCGCCTTGAGCAGAACGGGATAACCGGTCTCATAGGCCTTTTGCTTCAGGAAGGCGGCATCCTGTTTCTTTCCGTGATAACCCGGCACGACCGGGACGCCGGCGGCATCCATCAGCGCCTTCGCCTCGTCCTTCAGCCCCATGGCGCGAATGGCGGTCGACGGCGGACCGACGAAGATCAGGCCCTGCTTTTCGCAGCGTTCGGCAAATTCGGCGTTTTCGGAAAGAAAACCGTATCCAGGATGTACGGCATCGGCGGCATGACTTTCCGCGGCAGCCAGGATGGCGTCCTGGTTCAGGTAGGAGAACGGCGCGGGCGCCGGCCCGATCAGCACTGCATCGTCCGCCATCGCCACATGCAGGGCATCGCGATCGGCCTCCGAAAAGACCGCAATCGTCCGGATGTTCAGGCGCCGCGCCGTGCGGATGATGCGACAGGAGATTTCTCCGCGATTGGCGATGAGCAGGGTCTTGATCACGGTGTACGGCCTCCGGCGCCGCGGGTCGGGATGGGGGATTGGGCGGGATGCAAGACGGCAGCGTCCCGACTACATCCGGAAGACACCGAACCGGGTTTCCGGGATCGGCGCATTCAGGGTTGCCGAAAAGGCTAGGCCGAGAACGTCGCGGGTCTCCTGCGGCGTGATGATGCCGTCGTCCCATAGCCGCGCGCTGGCATGATAGGGGTGGCCTTCCGTTTCATACTTTTCCCGGATCGGCGCCTTGAAGGCCTCTTCTTCCTCAGCCGACCAGGATCGGCCGTCCGCCTCGATGTTGTCGCGCCGCACGGTCGCCAGGACCGATGCGGCCTGTTCGCCGCCCATGACCGAGATCCGGGCATTCGGCCACATGAACAGGAAACGGGGAGAATAGGCCCGCCCGCACATGCCGTAATTGCCGGCGCCGTAGGATCCGCCGATGACAACTGTGATCTTCGGCACCTGCGCGCAGGCAACGGCTGTTACCAGCTTTGCACCGTCCTTCGCGATGCCGCCCGCCTCATAGGCCTGGCCGACCATGAAGCCCGTGATGTTTTGCAGGAACAGGAGCGGGATCTTGCGCTGACAGCACAATTCAACGAAATGGGCACCCTTCAACGCGGATTCCGAATACAGGATCCCGTTGTTCGCAATGATGCCGACGGGAATCCCCTTCAGATGGGCGAAACCTGTCACCAGCGTCGTGCCGTAAAGCGCCTTGAATTCGTCGAAGTCAGACCCGTCGACGAGGTGCGCAATCACCTCGCGCACGTCGTATTGTTTCTTAAGATCGACCGGTACGGCGTCCAGCAACCCGTCCCCCGCATACAACGGATCCCGCGCCGGCATCAGCGCCGCGTCCGGCCGTTTCCGTGTGTTGAGCGTCGCCACGATCCGGCGCGCCATGGCAAGCGCCTGCTCATCGTCGACCGCATAATGATCCGCGACACCGGACGTTCGGGCATGCACGTCCGCGCCGCCAAGATCCTCCGCCGAAACCACTTCACCGGTTGCCGCCTTCACCAGCGGCGGACCGGCAAGGAAGATCGTGCCCTGGCGACGCACGATGATGGTCTGGTCGGACATGGCCGGCACGTAAGCGCCGCCGGCCGTACAGGATCCCATGACGACGGCGATCTGCGGCAGGCCTTGCGCGCTCATTTGCGCCTGATTGAAGAAAATCCGGCCGAAATGGTCCCGATCGGGAAACACGTCCGTCTGGTTCGGCAGGTTGGCGCCGCCGGAATCGACCAGGTAAATGCAGGGCAGCCGGTTCTGCAGCGCGATTTCCTGGGCGCGAAGATGTTTCTTGACGGTCAGCGGATAATAGGTCCCGCCCTTGATGGTCGCGTCGTTGCACACGATCACGCATTCGCGGCCTGAGACCCGGCCGATACCGGTAATCAGGCCCGCGGCATGGATCGCATCGTCATAGACGTCCTGGGCGGCCAGCGGCGACATTTCGAGAAACGGCGAACCCGGATCTATCAGGCGCATCACCCGGTCGCGCGGCAACAGCTTGCCGCGATCCAGATGCCGCTGACGCGCGCGTTCCGATCCGCCGCGCGCCGCGACACGGCGCCGTTCCTGGAGATCCTCGACAAGCGCTGTCCACGCATTGCGATTGCTCTCGGCCGCGTCTGCCGCCGCCACGCTGCGGTGCTCCGATACGTTCACAAGGGCGTTTCCTTCTGATCCCGACCGATCGCCGGAGTCCTAGACTTCCTCGGTCTCGATCGTCCAGGTTTCCTGCTTGGCCGCCTGGGCCCAGCGTTCAAAGAGCGGGTTGGTCAGGATCGCATCCATGTATCCGCGTTCCAGGTCTCCGACCGGAACGCCATAGGTTTCAAAGCGCGACACAACCGGCGCGAACATGGCGTCCTCTGCTGAAAACCCTCCGAAAAGGTAAGGTCCCTCGCCTGAGGAATCCTCCAGCGCCTCCCGCCACAGGAAGCAGATACGGTCTATTTCAGTCTGAACTTCGGCAGTCGCGGGCCGATTGTCGACGTTGCGCCGTATATTCATTGGATAATACGCCCTGAGGGCCGCAAATCCGGAATGCATTTCGGCGCAGATACACCGCTGATGCGCCCGGATCGTCGGATCGGGGGACCACAATCCGGCTTCCGGGTAGCGTTCGGCCAGATATTCGATGATCGCCAGCGAATCCCAGACGGTCACACCGTCGTCCAGCAGCACCGGAACCCGGCCCGAGCCGGTATGGCGCGCGATTTCAGCCTTGGTATCCGGCGTATCCAGCGGGATCACGATTTCCTCGAAGTCTGCGCCGGTTGCGGCAAGCGCCAACCAGGCTCTGAGAGACCACGATGAGTAGTTCTTATTGCCAATCACAAGTTTCATGGTGAGGGTTCCGGGAAGAGTGTTCGGCGACGGCGCGCGTCGGACAACGGGACTGCGCCCTGCAGGAATAGGGGTACGGCCCGCCCGTGTCTAGGAATCCGGTTGTTCCTTTTCGATCGGCAATCCGGCCTCGCGCCAGGCGCCGAAACCGCCTCCGATATGCGCGACGTTTTCCAGCCCCATGTCCTGGACGGATTTAGTGGCGAGTGCGGACCGCCACCCGGCCGCACAGAAGAAAACGAACATCTTGTCTTCGGAAAATACGGGTTTGTGGTACGGGCTCTCCGGATCGACCCAGAATTCCAGCATGCCGCGCGGGCAATGCCGCGCATCCGGGATACGGCCCTCGCGCGACAATTCGCGAATGTCCCGAACATCGATCAAGACGGCTTCGCCAGACGCTTGCATCGCCGATGCCGCGTCCGGCGTGAGCGTACGGATTTCAGCTTCCGCCTCCGCAACAAGCGCCGCATGTCCCTTTTTCATGACTTTTGCCACGTCGCGTCCTCCCTCGCCCGGTCGATCGGCAGTCGCCGCTTCTTCGACCGAGACAAAGGCAGGTTCACGCTTGGCCGTCAACCGGGCTCTCAAAAGGCCGGTCGGTTCCCACGGCCTATGCGGCGGTGCCGACCTGATCCATCAGGATGGGCGCCGGGCTGAAAACCGTCGTGTAGCCTTCGAAACCGTCGAGTTCATAGGCACCGACACTTTCCAAGGCCACCATCGAGCGGCGGGCGAATTCCGAGGAGACGAGAATCGGCTTCCCGACGACCTTGGTCAACGATTCGATGCGGCTTGCCAGATTGACCGTCGAACCGATGACGGTAAAGTCGAGACGGCTTTCTCCGCCGACATTGCCGTAATAGACGTCACCGATATGCAATGCCGTCCCGCAGCGGATCGGCCGGATCGCCTCGCCTTCCGTAATCGTCAGACGTTCAACTTCGCGATGCGCGCCGATCATCGCCTTAATCGCTCTCTCCGTTGCGTCGCGTGCCGTCTGATCGCACCAATAGGGGAAGATCGACAGCACGGCATCGCCGATGAATTTAAGGACCTCGCCGTCGTGATTGTCCACATGCCGGGTCACGATCCCGAAATACTCGTTCAGGAGGTCGATAACCGTCTCGTCGCCGAACTCGTTCGACAGGCGCGTGAAGTTTCGAAGGTCCGTGAAGGTGATGACCGCATCGATCGTTTCACCCTGCCCGCGCTGGATCTCTCCTTCCAGGACGCGCTTGCCGGCATACCGGCCGACATACAGATCGAGCAGCGTTTCCGCAGACCGGCGATTGGTGTGGATTTCAAATGCGATGCCGAGCGGATCGCCGAGCGCATAGATGATTTCAAGATCCTCGTCGGAAAAGCCTGCCGGAGCCTTTGTCGCGAACGTCACGCCTTTGATGCTGCCGTCCGAAAACGGCATCGGCATCGCCACGTAATCGGTGGCGCCGTCGGCCCTGAGATCGGGAATGATCCCGAACTCGCCCGGTTGCGGTTCGGGTCCGATCCGCACACGGACGGCCCGACCTTCCGTGTAGACGATCTTCATCGGGCTGTTGTCGTACATCTCATCGAGTTTCGGGCTCGTCGAATACAGCCGTCGCTCGGCCGGCTTGCCGCGCTCACACAGGATGCTCTCGGCCCGGATGTTCGGATGCAGGATCGTGACGCCGGTCGAAATCCGGTAGACGTCCACATCCAGATTGTTGAGGCCCTCAAGCAGCGACTCGATGATGGTGCTGGTATCCGGCAGCCGGATAGCGTCGGTCCGAAGCCAGTCCATCAACGGTGCCGCGCGGTCGGGAATGATGTTCAGCATGTCTGTCCGTCCTCTCTGATGTCCGCGACGGCAAGCTGTCACGCCGGTCGGGCCGCCGAACCGGCGGGCATGGTCGTGCCCGCCAGAGCTTTCCCGATGGTCCGCCGGATCCTGTCCCCGGATCCGGTCACCCGGCATTGTGTGTACTTGAAAAGCGAAACCGGCGCCGAATGACGGCACCGACACTAACCTGATTCAGTCGCGGACGACACGTCCTTAGCAGTTAAGGTGGGCATCGGATCCCGGCCTGGCAAGCCCGCCGCCTTCCCGAATGTGTCAGCAGCGGCCGCTGTCAGGGTCTGCAGATCAGGGGCCGGGAAACAGGGCCGAACTGCGCCCGGTCAACCGATAGACCGCAAGCCCGATCCATTCCTTTACGACAAGGTCGATCAGCTTGACGCTTAGGCCGGCATTGGTCCGCATGCGGCGTGTATCCGGCGGACCGCCGACCCGGTAATCGACCGGAAACGGCACAATGCCGGACCAGCCGGCGCGACGAAACACGCCGACGGAACGCGGCATGTGAAACGCCGACGTGACCAGGATCCAGGTCTCGCCGGCCTCCGGTTTTGCCAGATCCTTTGACAGGACCGCGTTCTCCCAGGTATTCCGCGCCTTGTCCTCGATCACCAGACGCGACGGATCGATCCCGAAACTCTCCAGGTAGCGGCGGGCGATCGAGGCCTCAGTCACCGTCTTTTGAACAATCGATGCCGAGCCACCGGAAAACACGACGCGGGCGTCAGGATAGAGCCGGGCGAGCGCCGCCGTATCGGCGATGCGTTCCGCCGAATCGACCAGCGTCATGCGGTCCCGATAGGACGAGATGCGCGTGTTCACACTGCCGCCGAGCACGATAATCCCGTCGACCGTTTCGGGCATCGGATCCGGTGCCTGAAACCGCTCCTCCAGAGGCAAGGCGGCCATCAGCGAGATCGGCGAAAAGGCGACGATCGCCATGCCGCAGATCGACGTGACGACCAGAACTCCCCCGATGCGTTTCCAGCCCACCCAGCGGGTGATCAGGCCGGCCAGCCCGCACAGGATCAGGAAATGCGATGGCGCAATGAAGAAATAAAAGATCTTGGACGCATAAAAGAACATGGCCTGGTTCCGTCCCGCATCGTCGAACAAAAGGGCCCGGCGGGCTCCGGCAACAGACCTATTCGCTGTCCCAGGGCGGCGAAAAGTCGAAATCCACCATGCGGCCCTGTGGCGAGCCGAGCGCGGCAATCTCCGCAAGCTCTTCCGCAGTCAGTGAAATCGATTGTGCCGCATGGTTTTCCACCAGCCGCTCCGGTGATCCGGTCTTGGGGATGGCGACCACGCTGTCCTGGGCGAGCAGCCAGGCCAACGTCACCTGGGTCGGCGTCACGTTGTGGTGCGCCGCAATCCGCCCGATGACCGGGTCGTCGAGCACCCGACCTTTTGCAATCGGACAATAGGCCGTCAGCGCCATGATATGGCGCCGGCAGGTGGCAAGCACCGTGCGCTGTGTCAGATAGGGATGATATTCCACCTGGTCGCAGACGATCGGCTCCGTCGCAAGTTCGACTGCCTGGTTGATCAGGGTGGAGGAAAAGTTCGATACACCGATCGAGCGGGCCAGACCGCGCGATTTGGCATCGCACAGGGCGGCAATCGATTCCTCAAGCGGGATCGCGGGATTCGGCCAGTGGATGAGCAACAGATCGACGCTTTCCAGACCGAGTCTGTCCAGACTTTCCTCCGCCGATCGCTGCAGGTCGCCGTCGGCAATCCGGTCGTGCCAGACCTTGGTGGTCACGAAGATCTCGTCGCGATCCACCGACGCGGCCTTCAGCCCGGCTCCGACCGCTTCCTCGTTACCGTACATCGCCGCAGTGTCGATATGCCGATAGCCGACATCGATGGCGCGCAGAACCGTGTCGCGGCAATGATCGCCTGACAATTGCCAGGTTCCGAGACCGAGTTTGGGAATGTCTCCCGACCGGGTTTTGACGACAGTCACGTTGGGCTCCCCAAACTAGGGCCGGTTCAGCCGATCTCCTCGGACCGCGACACGATCTTGCCGACCAGGCCGTATTCGATGGCTTCATCAGGACCCATCCAGTAGTCGCGATCGGTGTCCTTTTCGATCCGGTCGATCGGCTGGCCCGTGGCATCGGCGAAGATCTTGTTCAGCCGGTCCCGCATTTTCAGGATTTCTTTCGCCTGAATCTCTATATCCGTCGCTGCGCCGCCGGCCCCGCCGGACGGCTGGTGCAAAAGGAACCGGGTATTCGGCGTGCAGAAGCGCTGCTCCTTGGGAACGGAAACGTAGATCAGCGCGCCGGCGCTGGCCACCCATCCCATCCCCAGAATGTTGACCGTCGGTTTGATGAAACCGATCGCATCGTGGATCATGTCACCGGATTCCACATGTCCGCCGGGCGACGAGACGATGACGGTGATCGGATCGTCGGAGACCTGGGCGAGCGCGAACAAGCGGGCGCATACATCGCGAGCCATATCCATCGTCACCGGCCCGGTGATCAGGACGTTGCGCGCCTCGAACAGATGTTTGTCGACAGCCAGCGATTGCGGCGGCTTGTCGTCCTTGTCCTCGTCGTCGTCAAGGCGGGTCGGTTGCGGCTGGGTCAGGTGAATCATGCTTTATCTCATCTGCGGGCCGTCAACGGGGACGGCAGACTCTTTGTC
Source organism: Pseudomonadota bacterium (assembly GCA_038745065.1). Lineage (GTDB taxonomy): Bacteria > Pseudomonadota > Alphaproteobacteria > Rhizobiales > JANQQB01 > JANQQB01. The sequence continues at coordinate 106,105 of JBCDLT010000008.1, forward strand.
TGTAGGGGAATCAGCACCGGGCGTTCCGGCACATTTAAGCGATTGCGCCCGGCACGGCAAACCGTTCCGCACCGAAAGGTGAAAAAGGCCGCGGCCGGCCCCAAAGCGGGCGGAACCGGGCAATTGCCAGAGGCACAATCGTCGCCGGATCCGGACAGCCGACCTGGCTGATGATGACGTTGCGTCAGCGGATCCCTTGCAATATCGGGCAAAACCGGTTGCCCGGTGGATTTCCGGGTCTTGCGAATACCCTGTATCGGGCGCCGTAATATTATGCCCCGACCCTTGTTTTCCGCGCAAAACACGAAATATATTCCAATCAGATATGGTGGGCAGCAGTGTGGAAAGGCGGCCCCGGGAACCGCGTCCTTGCAGGTACGCGGGCCGCGGTCGCGAAAATCCAAGAAGCGGAATGACCGTCAGTCACACCACCTCCCCCTGTCGCATTGCAAGGCATATTGCCGGGTCTGCCTCCGCAGTGGCGGGCCGGCTGACGGAGATGACATCATGCGTGTGACTGGCACGGTAAAGTTCTTCAATACACAAAAGGGCTATGGCTTCATCACGCCCGATGACGGATCCAAGGACGTTTTCGTGCATATCTCGGCCGTCGAACGGTCGGGCCTTGACGGATTGACGGACGGACAGCGTCTCTCGTTCGACACCGAACCCGACAAGCGGGGCAAGGGTCCGAAGGCAATCGATCTGCAGATCGAAGCCTGATCCCGATACCGACGGACTTCCATCCTGGCGGGAAGCGGGCAGCCGGCCCTGTTCGGGCCGGACGGCACCGATGGGTCAGGCCGTGCGTTCAAACAATTCGCGGCCGATCAGCATCCGGCGGATTTCCGACGTGCCGGCGCCGATTTCATACAGTTTGGCATCGCGCAGGATCCGGCCTGTCGGATAATCGTTGATGTAGCCGTTACCGCCCAGGCACTGGATCGCCTCGAGCGCCATCCAGGTGGCTTTTTCGCCGGCATAGAGTATTGCGCCGGCGGCGTCTTCGCGCGTCGTCTCGCCGCGATCGCAGGCCTGCGCGACGGCATAAACATAGGCCTTGGTGGCGTTCATCGTGACATACATATCCGCCAGTTTCGCCTGCATCAGCTGGAACGTGCCGATCGGCTGGCCGAATTGTTTACGGTCGTGCAGATAGGGAATGACGATGTCGAGGCAGCCCTGCATCAGCCCGAGCGCCCCGGCCGCCAGCACGGCGCGTTCGTAATCGAGCCCGGACATCAGCACATGCACGCCCTTGTTGACCTCACCGAGCACGTTTTCTTCCGGTACTTCACAATCCTCGAAGACGAGTTCGCCGGTCTCTGATCCCCGCATGCCGAGCTTGTCGAGCTTCTGGGCTACGGAAAAGCCCTTAAACTCCTTTTCGATCAGAAACGCCGTGATGCCCTTCGGTCCGGCCTGCGGATCCGTCTTGGCGTAGACGATCAGCGTGTCGGCCTGCGGGCCGTTGGTGATCCAGAATTTGGTTCCATTGAGCACATACGTGTCGCCGCGTTTGTCGGCCCGCAACTTCATCGATACGACGTCGGACCCGGCGCCCGGCTCCGACATTGCCAGGGCGCCGAGATGGTCGCCCGAGATCAGGTTAGGCAAATAACGGCCTTTCTGATCCGGATTGCCCCAGCGCCGCAACTGGTTGACGCACAGGTTGGAATGGGCGCCATAGGACAGGCCGATCGACCCGGACGCACGACTGACCTCCTCCATCGCAACGCAATGGTCCAGATAGCTGAGCCCGGTGCCACCGTCCTCTTCCGGAACGGTGATGCCATGCAGGCCGAGCGCGCCCATCTCGGGCCACAATTCGCGGGGAAACCAGTCTTCCTTGTCGATCCGATCCGCCAGCGGTGCGATCCGGTCCTGACTGAAGGTCCGGACGCTGTCGCGCAGCATGTCCGTGGTTTCGCCGAGATTGAAATTGAAGGTCGGCATATCGTTGGGAATCACGGGTTTCCTCCGTTAGATGAATGCGACTGCGCGGAACCCGGTCAGGCTTCGGGGCCGGGCATGGTCATCATCGACAACAGGGCAGTCAGCACATGCGTCTCGTTCTCGTCCGCCACGGCAAAAACGTCGGACCGGCAGACGGTCAACGTGCGTCCGGGTTTCAGCACCCGGCCGCGCGCGACGAACCGGGTACCCGCCGCGGGCCGCAGCAGATTGACCTTGAATTCCGTTGTTAGAACATCCGTGTCCGGTTTGAACAGGGAGAACGCGGCGAATCCGGCAGCCGAATCCGCAATCGATGTGCTGACGCCCGCATGCAGAAACCCGTTCTGCTGGCAAAGATCGGGGCGCCGCTCGAGATGGATGTCGACGGCGCCGGGCGCGACGGTGCCGAGCCGGGCACCGAGCGCGGCCATGAAAGGCTGAAGGTCGAACGTGGTGCGTACGCGCTCTGCATAGTCGGTGGCCTGCGGCGTAAATCCTGTCACGATCCGCGGTCCATTTCCTTGAGCCGTTGCTGCACCGATGCCTCGGCATCCTTCAGGTCGGCGAGCGTCTCTTCCAGGTCCCGGCGTTTCTGCGCCAGATCGGCCTTGCGTTCGACGATCGCGTCGAGCAAGGCCAGCATCTGTCGGCGTTCGCCCTCCGGCGCCTTGAACAGATCGAACAATTCCTTGATTTCAGACAGCGAGAATCCAAGCCGTTTGCCGCGCAGGATGAGCTTCAGACGGGTGCGATCGCCCGGGCGGAACAGGCGTTGCGTGCCCCGGCGCACCGGACGCAGCAATCCCTCGGCCTCGTAGAAGCGCAATGTGCGCGTCGACACGTCGAACTCCTGGGTGAGTTCGGTGATGGTGAAATAGTCCTGTTCCGTCTGGGTGGTCATGGCCGGACCATACTTTCTTTTACGTAAAAGTAAACCTGGAGGCAGGCGGTCCAAGAGAAGCAGATACGGGCAGGTCATCGGAACGACCGGCGCCGTCGCGCCGATACAAGAAGGGCAATCGGTCGTTGCGACCGATGCCGAGGGAATCCAGGCGAAGGGTTGCTAAAACAGGCCGAAAGCCCAGGTGGCAAACCCCAAAAAGACGAAAAAGCCGAACATGTCTGTGATCGTCGTGACGAAGACACCCGAAGCCACGGCGGGATCGGCCCCCACCCGATCCAGCGTCAGCGGAACGAGAATACCGAGCAGCGTCGCGAGCGTCACGGTCAGGACCATCGCGCCCGCGAGCACAAGACCGAGCACCGCATTCTGAAACCACATCATCGCCACCGCGCCGGTTACGACCGCCAGCACCGTGCCGTTGAGCATCCCGACGAACGCCTCCCGGCCGATAATGCGCGGCGCGCTTGAGGGAGACAGGTCCTTGGTCGCCAGCGCCCGCACCGCCACCGTCATGGATTGCGTGCCCGCATTGCCGCCGAGCGCGGAGGCGATCGGCAATAAAATGGCCAGCGCCACGATCTGCTCGATCGTTGCCTCGAAAACGCCGATCACCGTTGCGGCAGCGAACGCGGTCGCCGTGTTGATCAGGAGCCATGGCAGGCGCAGGCGCGCCGTCTTGATGACGGTATCGGAGATCTCCTCGTCGCCGACACCGGCAAGGCGCTTGATATCCTCGTCGGCCTCTTCGGTAATGACGTCGACGATGTCGTCGATCGTCAGCACCCCGACCAGCCGGTCACCATCATCGAGGACGGCAGCAGAAAGCAGGTTGTAGCGCTCGAAGAGCCGTGCGGCCTCCTCCTGATCGTCCGTGGTCCGCACAACCGCCCGGGCTTCCTCGGTGATATCCTCGATGCGCACCGGTCGCTTGGTGCGCAGCAAGTGGTCGAGCGCGACGGTTCCGACCAGCCGATAGGCCGGATCGACGACAAAAATCTGATAGAATTCGTCCGGCAGATCCTCGTTCTCGCGCAGCACATCGATGGTCTGGCCCACCGTCCAGAAAGGCGGAATGGCAATGAAGTCGGACTGCATGCGCCGGCCGGCCGATTCCTCGGGAAAATCCAGGCTGCGCTGCAGGGGGATCCGGTCGCGGGCCGGGATCTGACTGAGAATGTCCTCCTGGTCCGGCTGGTCGAGGTCTTCCAGGATAAAGACCGCATCATCGGAATCGAGTTCCTGGACGCCTTTCGCCACAACTTCGTTGGGAAGCGAATCGACGATTTCGAGCCGCACCGCCTCGTCGATTTCCGTCAGGACCGTAAAGTCGAAATCCGAGCCGAGCAGCGCGGCGAGCGCAGTGCGCTGCGGGCTCGACAAGTCCTCCAGCACGTCGCCGAGATCCGCCTCGTGCAGGTCGGCGGTCAAATTGCGCAGGGCCAGCACGTCCCGGTCAGCGATCGCGGCCGACAAATGGGTCAGAAACGGCCGTGCAATATTGCCGTTCTCGTCACGAAGCTCGAGATCGGTGATGCCCGCCGAGGCGTCGGTTTCGGTCTTGTCGGTTTCAGCCACCGGTCTGTTCCGCCGTGCCGGGGAATTCCGCGAAGGCCTTGTTAGACATTCGCTTCCGCTTCCACAAGGGGACGGGCCCGGCGGGCGACAAAGCGGAACACCGGGGTCTGCACCGCCCCTCGCGGCAGCCGGGGGCAAACCGGACCGGGGCCCCGGCACATCCCGTCGATCTAAATTCGAACCGGTGGAGCGCCTCACCTGCCGAGATCAAATGGCGGCACAAGGGGTGCACAATCAAGCCGGTATGGCATCGCATTTTTGCAATTTATAATAGAATGTTACAAACCGTTCACTTGATCGTCTCGACAGCTTGTTGCACGGTTTCACCGAAACATTTGAGCGTCGTGCCGACGCCGCATTCATTGCGCCCAATAGGGTTCGGACCGTTCCGAGCAAGTTTCTGATCGGAAAGCCATTTCAAGCCGAACGGTTCTGCCGGATCCAAGCGAGAGACCCGTCAGGCAAACCCAATGGAGTGGGAGTGTCGTTGATGAAGCTGAAGACGGCGCCGACGGTTCGGCGCACTATTTTTTGCGCCTTCCTTGTTGCCTTCGGGACCGCTCCCATCGGCTCCGAGGCATTGGCTCAACCCGAGAGCACCGATGCCGCGATGTCGGATCGGATCGGCCCGCCCTCACCGCTCCCGGACAGACAGACCCTGAAACATTTCGTCGACAGCGTGGTCAAAGCCGAGATGCAAGAGCACCGCATCGCCGGCGCCGTCGTTGCAATTGTTTCGCGAGACGACGTTCTGTTGCTTCAGGGATACGGTTTCGCGAACGCCGAAACGCGGGAAACGGTCGTCCCTTCCCGCCATCTCTTTCGGGTCGCATCCCTGACCAAACTGTTCACCGCAACGGCGATCATGCAACTCGTCGAAGACGGCCGGGTAGAGCTGGACGCAAATGTAAGAACCTATCTGGGCGACCTGCCCTTTGACGACCGGTTGGGCGCAATAACGGTGGCGCATCTTTTGGCCCATACCGCTGGATTCGAGGATCGCATCTTCGGCTATTTCGGCGCCAATACGACGCTTGAAGACAAACCGCGGCGCGAGCAGTTTGCTGCGCTTGCCCCGCGTCAGGTGCGCACGCCCGGGGTTTTGACGGCCTATTCGAATTACGGCTTCGTCCTGCTCGGCGAGATTGTCTCGCGCGTCTCGGGCAAGCCTTACGCCCAATATCTCGAAGACGAAGTCTTTGCCCCTTTGCGCATGACGCGCTCGACGACATCCATTCGCTCCGAGCCCGTCGGCACGGGCGGTCCAAAGGTGGAGGCGCTGCGAACAGCGGAAGCAAAAAGCCATGCATGGCAAAAGGGGTGGTATGTCGTCCAGTCGTTTCCCGACACACTTGATCTGATCGAACCGGAAGGCAGCCTGTCAACCACGGCTGAAGATATGACCCGGTTCATGCGTGCCCATCTTAATGACGGCGCGCTCGACGGCGTCGCACTTCTAAAGCCGCGGACCCTGCGGCAGATGCATGGGCCCCTGTTCAGCCATTTGCCCGGTGTGAACGGCAACGCGCACGGATTCTGGATCCGAAACATCGGCGGCTTTGCTTCGCTGGAACACGGCGGATCGATCAATCGGTTCCGCTCCAGCCTAACCTTGATCCCGGAACTCGGTCTGGGTGTCTTTGTGTCGACAAACACGGAAAGCGGCGGGACGCTTGGGGTCCTGCCGAGACGGATCGTCGAACACTTCTTTCCGGACACGTCAAACGGCCCGCCCCCTCTTCAAACGGGGACGCAAATCCGTCTTTCAGACCTGACCGGACATTACATCGCAGCGCGCCGGGTTCACTCCCGTCTCGGCAAGCTTGCCAATGTCACAAGGGTGGTCACCATAGCGCCCGGCGCGGGAGAAGAGCTGATTGTCTCCAGGGGCGCCGGTACCGATCGCTATGTTCCGATCGGCGACAATCGCTTTCAGGCGCTGCGCCACGGTGAAATCATGGGGTTCGGTCTGGCGGATGACGGCACGGCCCGCTACGTCTTTTTCGGCAGTTCGGGCTATGCCGGCTTCGAACGCCTGACCTTTGCGAACTGGCCGTCGACCCTTTACCTGCCTGCGTTCTTTGCGGCGCTTGTCGCCGCGTCTGTTCTGATCGGCTATGGCTTTCGCCTCGCAGGGTATATGCCGAGAAACCCGACCGGCATCGATCTCGTCGAGCGCCTGATTGTGCTGGCAGCGGCCACCGCGTGCCTGCTTTTGAACGCTTACATCCTGTTTCTCGTAATGCGGATCGCGCAGGACAGCGATCTGATCTATGCGGAGTTTCCGACGCCGGGTTTTGTGGTTCTGAAGGGGCTCGGTTACGCCTTTGCCGGCATCGTCCTCGCGATGGCGGTCCTGGCCCCGCGCACGCTCTTTTCAAAACGACGCTCGTTCATGGGTAAGGTTCGTTACGTCGCATTCGCGCTGGTCATGCTGCTTTTTGCGGGAGCCCTCTTTCATTGGAGGACGTTTGCGTTTTGACGGATGGCTCCTTCGAGCGCCCGTTCCATCGCCGTCCGCGCATTTTCGATCAAGGCCCGGCCTTTGATGCCGCGGCTATGACACTTGACTGCCTGGGAAAAAAGACCGCTCAGGTCCGCCCGTAAATAAGGCGATGGAAAAAGTCGAGGGGACCGGGCGAGCCTGCAGGTTGCCGGCGTTTCGCGCGACCACGGCCGAAACGGGTTACCTGATGTGCGGCCTCGGCCGGCGATGCGGCCATGACTTCGACAACCCGACGATGGCCGTCCCGGCGGCATTCGACGAGGTAGGCTTTGAGGCCGGATCGGTTCGTCTTGGTCATGGCAGGTTCCCGTAACGTGATGCAACGACGCGCAGCGCCGCTTTTCAGTGGATGAGGACGTCGCTTTTGGACACCCATACTTGCTACGCTTAACCCGTTAACATCCCGGTATGCGAAAGCTTTGCCGGATACTCAACCGGAACGGTAATCGGCGGCCGAACCGGACTTCAAGCCCTTCAGCGGGCTTTTCCACAAAATCCCCAATTCCAGGCCTTGACGGCCACATTGTTGAACCAACCACACAAGCGTTAGCGTCCCGTTAACCCTGTTCAGCAATCTTAGATTTTAATCTGTCCAAAGACTCTTTCCCCATCATCGCCACAGCAAATCGAGGCCACAGCGATGCCCGCGCTTCAATCCAACGCCCATCCGATTGCCGAACCCTCCGAGGGGGCCGCCGGCAACGCGCAATCGGAGATCGCCAGCCTCTACGATCAGATCCAGCGCGTCGAAGGCGTGGCAAAGCAGATCAACGCGATCGCAAAACAAACGAACCTGCTGGCGCTCAATGCCACGATTGAAGCGGCTCGGGCCGGAGAAGCCGGCCGCGGCTTTGCCGTTGTCGCCGGAGAGGTAAAAGCGCTTGCCGGCCAGACCAGCAAGGCGACGGAGGAGATTGCGGAAATCCTGTCAACGCTCTCCCAGAACGCCGATTCCATTGCAGCACACACGGCAGGCTCCACCGAAAGCGCAGGGATCGTCGAAGCCGATCCGATTCCCCACACCTCCGATCCGGAAACCGAACCGGTGGCCGATACGGCACCGGCTCCGGGCGGTGTGTCGCCGGACCAGATTTCTCTGGTGCAGGAAACCTTTGCCCTGATCGAACCGATTGCCGACAAAGCCGCTGAATTGTTCTACGGACGTCTGTTTGAAATCGCCCCGCACGTTCGTCCGCTTTTCAAGGGTGAGATGGCCGAGCAACAGCGCAAGCTGATGGCCGTGCTCAAAATCGCTGTCGCAGGACTGAGCGATCCCGATCGGCTGGTTCCGACAGTGCAGGCGCTGGGGCGCCGGCACACCGAATACGGCGTAGCCGAGGCGGACTACGACAGCGTTGCCGCAGCCCTGTTGTGGACGCTTGGCCAGGGACTTGGCGAGGCGTTCACGCCGGAGGTCGAGGCCGCCTGGACAGCCGTCTACGGCCTGCTGGCCGGGGTCATGATCGAGACCGCCAATACACCGGCATAGGTCGCGTGCCGGCCATTTCAGGTCAGGATTCCGAAAGCGGCTGCCCCAGACTGGGCCTATTATCAATCCGGTTTCAGCAATCCGGAGATCCGCCATGCCGATGTTTACGGAAGCCGACATCGCCGACGCCGCGTCGCTGATCGGCGCACAGATGTTGCCGACGCCGCAAGTCGTCTGGCCCCTGATCAGCGAAGCGGTCGGCACCCGGGTCTGGGTCAAACACGAAAACCACACACCGACCGGCGCCTTCAAGATCCGCGGCGGCATCACGTTCATTGACTGGCTGAAACGCACCCAACCGGACAGTGCCGGCATCGTAACCGCCACGCGCGGCAATCATGGCCAGAGCCAGGCCCGGGCGGCCACGGCGGCAGGCCTGTCCGCCACCATTGTCGTACCGCATGGCAATTCGGTCGAAAAGAACGCCGCGATGCGGGCCTTCGGTGCAAGGCTCGTTGAATACGGCAACGACTTCGACATTTCACGTCAGGAAGCCGAGCGCCTGTCGAAGGACGAAAACCTCTACCTTGTCCCGGCATTCCATCCACAGATCATGCGCGGCGTCGCGACCTACGCGCTGGAACTGTTTCGGGCCGCGCCCGATCTCGATACGGTTTATGTGCCGATCGGTTGCGGGTCCGGCATAAGCGGGCTGATCACGGTGCGCGATGCGCTGGGGCTGAAGACACGGATCGTCGGCGTCGTATCGACTGAAGCGGCAGCCACCAAATTGTCGTTCGAAGCCGGCAAGATCGTTGAGACCAATTCCGCCAACACCTTTGCCGACGGCATGGCCGTCCGGGTCCCGGTTCCCGACGCTTTCGAGATCTATTCCAAAGGCGCCGACCGCATTGTCGCCGTCAGCGATGACGAAGTCGCCGAGGCGATCCGGCTCTATTATCGCGCGACACATAATCTTGCCGAGGGCGCCGGCGCCGCGCCGCTGGCAGCGCTGATGCAGGAACGCGAGAAGATGGCAGGTCGCGAAGTCGCGGTGATCCTGTGCGGCGGCAACATCGATACCGATCTGTTTGTCGAAATTCTGCAGGGCAAGACACCGACGGTCGGCGGTGCCGGCACGGATACGATTACCGCAGCCGCGGGTTGAGCGCGTCTCTCAGCCAGTCACCCAGGAGATTCACCGACAGCGCCAGCGCCAACAGCGTGATCGCCGGGAACAGGAGAATCCACCATTCGCCGGAAAACAGAAAGCCCTGCCCGATCCGGATCAGCGTCCCGAGCGACGGTCTTGTCGGGGGCACGCCGACGCCGAGGAAGGAAAGCGTCGCTTCCGCGATGATGGCAAGCGCCAAGCTTATCGTCGCGATTACCAGGACCGGACTGACGACGTTCGGCAGAATGTGACGCAACATGATGGCGCCGGGATTGCGGCCGATCAGCAACGCGGCCTGGACATACTCCTTGCCCTTTTCGACCAAGGTCGCACCACGCACGACTCGGGCGAACTGCACCCAGTCGGACAGGCCGATGGCCAGAATCAGGACCCAGATTGCCATCTGGTCCCGCAGGTGAACGGGCGTGAACACCTTGGCGATGCCGAAGATCAGCATGGCCACCAGGATCGCCGGGAACGTCAGTTGGATGTCGGCGATGCGCATGATGATCGTGTCGACCCAGCCGCCGAGATATCCGGCGAGCAGCCCCAGAAGCACACCGAGAACCATAGCGAACAGGACGGCGGAAAACCCGACGAACAGCGAAATCCGCATGCCGTAGAGGATCGTCGAAAAGACGTCCCTCCCCTGGTCGTCGGCGCCCAGCCAGAAAACCGTCCCGGTGAAGGCGTTGGGCTCCATCGGTCGTGAAAAACCGTTCATCAGGTTGAGACTGGCTGGATCGAACGGATTGTACGGAGCGATCAGCGGCGCGAAGACGGCGCCGCCAACCAGAATGATGACGACGATCAGCGACAGGATCGCCACCGGCGAATGCCGGAACGACCACATGAAATCCGACTGCCAAGCCTTTGAAAGCGTGTTCATTCTCGGATCTCCGCCATCCTCATTTCGCCGCCGCTGGACGGCCGACCCGCAAGCGCGGATCGATCGCGAAATACAACAGGTCGACGATCAGGTTGATCAGGACGAACATGACCGAGATCAGCATCAGGTAGGCCGCCATGACCGGAATGTCGACGAACTGGATTGCATTGACAAAGAGCAGTCCGACGCCCGGCCACTGGAAGACGGTCTCCGTGATGATGGCGAATGCGATGATCGATCCCAATTGCAGACCGGTGATCGTAATCACGGGAACCAGCGTGTTGATCAGAGCATGCTGGAAGTTTACCGCCCGATTGGGCAGGCCGCGCGCGCGGGCGAACCGGATGTAATCCTGGCGCAGCACTTCCAGCATCTCGGACCGCACAAGCCGCATGATCAGCGTCATCTGGTACAGCCCGAGCGTGATCGACGGCAGGATCAGCGCCTTCAGCCCGGATTCGGTGAGGAAACTCGTGCGCCAGCCGCCGACATTGACAACATCGCCGCGCCCGAAACTGGGCAACCAGTTGAGTTCGACCGAAAACAGATAGATGAGCAGGATCCCGATCAGGAAGGTCGGCAACGACACACCGACCAGCGACACCGTCATGATGACGCTCGCCATCCAGCCGCTGCGCCGGATTGCGGTAAGCACGCCAAGCGAAATGCCGAGAATGATCGCAAACAGTCCCGAGACGGCGGCCAGTTCGAGTGTCGCCGGGGCCCGTTCGGCCAGGATGTCGGAAACCGGGCGTCCCTGGCGGTAGGAAATGCCGAAATTGCCCTGCACCGCGTTTTCCAGAAAACGCAGATATTGGACGACGAAGGGCTGGTCGAGGCCGAGCTGGGTGCGCAACCGTTCAATGTCGGCATCGGTGCGTTCCTGACCCAGCATGTTGTCGATCGGATCGCCGACGAACTGGAACATGGAAAACGCCACAAGGCCGACGATAAGCAGCACCACCACCGACTGGAAAAGTCTCTGGATCGTAAAGGCGATCATGGGCCGGCCTGTTCGCTCCGCTTTGGGTACCCGCGCGTGTACCGCCGGGTGCGGCAGGAAAACGCATGCCGATCAAGTCGGCGGACGCGTTTTCCAGGCATGCGGACATGGAGCGGCGGCGCGTATGCGTCCGCCGCCCCGGAGCATCACTTCATGGTGATGTATTTGAACTTGGCCGCATCATCCGGCGCGACGATCGTCTCGACCTTGTCCGACATGCCCCAGTTCAGGACCTGGTGGTGAATCGGCAGGTAAAGCACTTCTTCCTGAACCACCGACCAGATGTCGGCGATCATGCCGTTCCGCTTTTCCAGATCGGTTTCAGAAGCCAAGGCCTGGATCTTGGTATCGAGCTCGGGATTGGAATAGCGCGTGCCGTTCCAGGAGCCGTACTTGTCGCCCTTGGTATGGACGAGGAAGTTGAAGATATATTCCGAATCGTAGGTCGGAACGCCCCAGCCGAGCATATAGAAATCCGTTTCCAGATTGTTGATCAGCGGGAAGTGCTGCGCCTTCGGCTTCGCGTCCAGACGCACGGTGACGCCGATCTGGCCGAGCATGCCGACGGCTGCCTGGCAGATCGCTTCATCGTTGATGTAGCGGTCGTTCGGGCAGTCAAGCTGGAGGGAAAACCCGTCCGCATAGCCGGCTTCGCTCATTAGGCTTTTGGCTTTTTCCACGTCGGTCGCGGGCACGGCATCGATGGTTTCGTTCCAGCCGTTGACGAAGGGCGGCATGATCACGCCGGCCGGCACCGACTGACCGCGCATCACCACCTGTTTGATGGCATCGCGGTTCAGCGCGATCTTCATCGCTTCGCGGACGCGTTTGTCGGCAAGCGGGTTCTTGCCGTCGACATTGTCCGACTTGAGGTCGGCATCGCCCATATTCATGCCAAAGAAAATCACCCGGTTCTGCGGTGCCGTGATGACTTTCAGGCCGTCGGTCGAGGAGACCCGCTGCAGATCCTGCACCGGCACGTCCTGGATGAAATCCACTTCGCCGGAAAGCAGCGCGGCAACCCGTGTGGCCGCGTTCTGGATCGGCGTGTAGATGATTTCAGTGATGTTGGTCGGGAATTCGTCCTTGCCCCAATAACTCTCGTTGACCGCAAGCACCGTCTTGGTATCGGGTTCGCGGCTGACCAGCTTGAACGGGCCCGTGCCGTTGGCGTTGCGCGAGGCGAAGGTTTCTTCCCCGCCTTCGTAGTCCTGCACTTTGACCGCGTTATTCGCTTCCGCCCATTGCTTGTCCATGATGAACAGGTTGGTCAGGTTCGACGGCATGATCGGGTTCGGACCGTTGGTCACGATATCGAAACCGTATTTGCCGTTTGCCCGGACTTCCTTCACCGAAGCGAGCAGTTCCTTGTAGTCGCTGTCCGGGGTCATGGCCCGGTTGAACGAGAAAACAACGTCCTCGCTGTCGAATTCGGACCCGTCGTGGAAGGTCACGCCTTCGCGCAGCTTGAAGGTCCAGACGTTGGGGTCGTCGCTCGGTCCCCATTCGGTGGCGAGCGCCGGTACGATCTTGCCGGTCATGTCACGGATCACCAGCGGTTCCATGATCTGGTGTGCGAGCGCCGAGGTCGGGCCTTCGTTCTGAGCGTGCGGATCGAGCGTGAGGCTGTCGCCGGCCCGGGCCCATCGCATGGTCTCGGCCGAAGCAATCACGCTGGTGCTGGCAAGCAAGGCCGCGGCCAGCAAGGTGGTTGTGGTCTTCATCTTTGAGCTCCCTGTCATTCTTAAAAAGACCGAATGGATGTTTCTCGTGAAAGTCGCTTCACGACCGGATTGCCTGAATTTCCCCTCTGGTCCGATGGCGCCTTTGTGATGGCACCGACCCTCCGGCCCCGTATTGGCGAACCTTCACGATCACGTCTCATGCCGTTTTATAGACAGTGTCCGGCGGGCGCAATTTATTTGCGTAAACCGGGAGATGTGCACGTTGGTGCCCAAGCCGTGATAGGATCCGGGTCGCGAATCCAAGAGCGTCGCGCGCCATGAAAGCAAACCAAAACGCAACCGTCCCGCAGCCTGAATCAGCCGGCCCGTCGACCGAAGGCGCCGCCGCACGCCGCATCTCGGCGGGCACGGCAACCGCTTTGCTGCTGCCCCGCCAGGCTTACGAAGCGCGCTACACGCCGGACCGCGACTGCATCGGTTTCGCTTTCGACCCGCAATCAGGCGAACATTCCTTTGCCAGCGACCGAACCGAGTCCTTCGTGACCCGTCCCAACAGCCTCGCCTTCGTGCCCGCGGGCTGCGATGTGTATTCCCGCTCCGCCCACGGCGGCGAATACCTTTTCTTGGACATGGGCCGGCCGGCACGAAGCGCCGCGCGGTGCTTCAACGACGCCATCATGCCCGACACGGTTGCGGCCGCCCATGCCCTGCGGCGCCTGCTGCTGGCATCCGAACCGGTCGATCCGCTGGTCTTCGGCGATCTCGTCACTCGCCTGGAAGACGGCGTTACGATGCACCTTGAAACGACGAACCGCGCCGGGAACGCCGGTCACTGGATGACCCCGGCGAGGCGGCGGAAAGTCGACACGCTGATCGAAGACAGCCTCGATCGGCGGATCGGTATTAGCGACCTGGCACAACCGCTCGGCCTTTCAGATGGCTTCTTTACAAGGGCCTTTAAAGCGGCTTACGGAAAAGCGCCCTATGACCATGTGATCGACCGACGGATTGCCCGTGCCCGGCAACTTATTTCCCAGGGCGAGCAGGATCTCAGCGCTATCGCCTTTGCCTGCGGGTTTGCTTCGCACGCGCAAATGACCGACCTGTTCCGACGCCGTTTGGGCGTGCCGCCGTCACATTTGCGTTAGCGCGCGCGACAAGCACATTTTCGGCCTGGTCCCGCAACGCAGATTTCCGCACGATTACGCAGGTTTTTGTCAGCTGTCGAAACCGGGTCGCGCCGACTGGTAGAAACCCCTACTTGAGCCAATGAACATTGATCACTTACTCTGCTTCCAGACAAGCGAGATAATGAAATGATTGCGCACAGCTCCGGCCCCCACATCGTCAAAACCGTGACCCCGCCGAAGGATGAGATCAAACAAAAGGTCCGCCGGCGCCACATCTACGGGTACGGACCGATCAACGTCGACAAACAACCGCGGGCGAAAACCGGACCGCATCCGGCCGACAAGAAACATTCCTGACACGGAATCGTTCGCCGACGTCCTGTATTGCGTAAGATTGGGAACCTGAAAAACCTCAGCGATGTGTACGCACCCCGGGCGAGCAAGGCCCGCGCGGGAAGGCTTTCTTATAACGGCACGTCCGCTGCGTTCTAACCCTGGCTGCCGGTCCTATCCCCCATAACAGGCGGGTCATGTCGCGTGAGGCGGATGTTGGTGCGGAGACTTCAAGACCCTCGCTGTTTGCGGCGGGTTTAGTGTCTGAACGACAGCCCGATCAGTCACCTTACTCACATCGGTTGCGACGGAGGTGCGCCGAGACGGGCCTCCGGGGACCGAGTACCGGTGCTATAAAAGGGTATCGTCGATCAGGTCTTCGCAAACCAGGTTGAACAGGGCCGCGCGATCGGGCCTCAGTACGTTCGTACAACCCAGAATGGTGCGACAGACCAGCAGCAGGTCCAGACGGCGACTGCGCGGCAGGTCGCGGATCTCGCCGAGCACATCGCCGACAATGTCGGGAACCGGACGACTGCGTTTCAGGTAGTCGACCAGACGAATCCGGTTTTCCAGCGATCCGAAGGCCGGCGCCATCCGTTCGAAATACGGCAGAAGGGCCAGAGCTTCCGACTTCTGGGAATGGCCGTCCTGGCGACAGAGCGCGGCCATCAACTGGACATGCGGCCGAATTCGGCGGCGCAGATCGGGCCAGTCGTCACTGACGCCGAGAATCGACGTCTTGCCGGAAAGCCCGAAGATATCGCGCAGGAAGGCTGCCGGTTCGGCGTGCACACGGCCGTCGCAATCGATCACCGTACGGATCCGATCGATCCGGAAGGCGCGCGGACTCTGACGTTCGTGGCATCGTGCCAACAGGGCCGTAGCCCCGCTCGCCAGTATTCGCGTGCCCCACACGGTGATGCGTCGCGTCGACAGCCGGCCTTTCGAATCCTCGTAGCGGATGACGAAGAACTGGCCTTCTGCGAAGCTCAGGTCCTCGCCGTCGAGCTGCGGCTCGTCATAGGGGCCGACATGCGGGGTCACACCGGGCGGACAAATCGGCGGCCCCCAGCGGCGCACGGCCACGGCAACGACATTGGCAATGTCCGGGCGATCGAATTCGGGACGGGACAGCGGAATGTCGATGAAGACGCCGAACGTTCTCAGGTCCTTCAGGAGTTTGATGCGTTTCAGCGTCGCCCGCTCGAAATCGATCCGGTCGTCCGCCCTGATCGCCCGCGCGACGGCGTCGGGCACATAGCCGATCTTCTGGCGCAGCCGTTTTTCGTGGCGCGCCAGAAGGCCGACGGGAACGGACCGTTCCGCGTCCACGCGAATGGCATGGGCGGCATTCGGATTGTGGGTTTCCGGGTTCAGGAACACATTGACCGGACCGGCATTGTCGAGCGCACGGATCGCGCCCTGGTACTGGCCGGTATCCGCGACTTCGACGTCTTGCAGGATCTTATAGACAAACATGGCCTGCCCCATCGAAAGACGTGGCCGAGCGCCGGTCGGCGCTCCGGGACGGGACTGGACACGAAGCGCGATGCGGGGAAAACTCCGGTTTCCGAATCGATTGAAAGTCGGTTCCGAAGCAGCGCGGATGCAGGGAAGTTAGTGAGTTAAAACAATTTGTGGCGTACAGCGCGCAAGACAATCGAAGCGCGCCTAACCAAATCATAACGTGCATTTGCCGAAGCCCAAGTCGAATAGTAGATGCTCTAAGAGCAAAACTGCGCTGGGCCCTGGCCGCATCGGGAAATCCCGCAGGGTTCATTTTGTATAAGAGTTCGCAGAAGCGAGTTCAAGACATACCCTGAAGAATTCAGGTTCCGATCATCCATCGGAACAAGAATAGGGTAAACGCACGCAACGATATTACTCGTTCTCCACTGATCTTCCGGCGAATCAATTTCGCCATCTTTCGCCTTAATTCTACCACAAATTCGTGGCTTTTCAGAATAACGTGCAAAAATTTGTGATTTATTACATAAATTACTTAGCTAATTAAGTTCAAAAAATGAGACCGGATAACTGCCGGCACAACGATCTCTTCGAACAGGCACCCTTTCTCCGTCTAACGCGATTGCCTTGGGACGCTGCAAGTCGCAGCGCACGGATCATGACCGATCCAGGCAAGACTTCTGGCTTCATCTCTCCGGCCGAATAACCGATCACCCTGATCCATGGCCGCAAATCCGGCACCGACCGACGTCTGGTGGGGGCCATTTTGACAGTGACCGGGCACGGGTTCGAACGAACCGGTCAATCGTTTCGGGTAAAACAATTCCCGGTGCGGACAAACCGGATTGCGCGCGTGTGAGGTTCAAGGCGCAGCTCAGAACCTGACCGTCTTCAAGGTTCTCTTCAAAGTCGCGTATTGATAAATTGGTACCAATATACCAAATGATGGTCAATCATCCAGATTGATTGTCACGATTGGAGTGATCATGCGTACCACGTGTACCCGACACGACATGACAGGGTTTTGCGGCGGGCCGAAAACGGTCCGCAGACGCTGGAAACAAGGCCTGACGCCCTTATCGGCATCGTACCTGTCGAAGCGCCCCACGACCTTGTTGACGACGTTGCGCCACGCCCCCGACCGCTTCTGACACCAGTGCAATCCGAAGGAATGCGCAAAGCCGGCACATGGACCGCAAGCGGTTGACCGGCTGCGCCCGTCGTCGGGCGGCAAACACCCCGCGTGCGCGACAAAGCCGGACCGGAAGGAAAAAAGATGTTCCAACACCAAACCGAAACCGCGGCCGAGAACCGTCCCGATGATGCCACGGTCGCGCAGTCTCGTTCCGCTGAAGATCACAAATCCTGGAGCACGCTTTTACAGCCGGACTGGAACGACACCTTGCCCCTCCCGTTCGAAACGGCGGATACGGCACATGGTGCAGCGACGATTGGCGGCGATGGTGCCGATGTCCTGCGCGGCGGTGCCGGAAACGACACGCTGCTCGACAAGAAGGCATCCAACGCAGCGTCCCTGCCGGATGTTGAAACCGATGCCCTGAACTCAGCCGTACACGCGGGACCGGACGAAGCCCGTCCCGATGGTGTCATAATCCCCGAACTTCGTTCTGAAAAAGGCCACAATCAATGGGTCCCGGTCGCTGTTTCCGGGCTTGGAGATGCGCCGATCGAGCCGCACGAACCTGTGGATGATTTCTTTTTCTTTTAGGCCGTTGCCGTCGCCGAACGCTGGACGCGAGGTTGGCGGGCAAAACTGCATGTCCTCTGCGTGCAGCGGTACCGACTCATGCCCTGCCCCGCAAAGGCTTGCCGTGCGGCCCACAGCCGCCATCGCCGGAACATCGATCAGACCCCGCTTTGTCCCCGGACGGTGAATGATCCGGCAAGGCATCCGATCAGCTCTCAACCACCTGACGGATCGCTGCAGCAAAGGCTTGCGGGGCTTCCTGAGGCAGGTTGTGGCCCGTTCCATCGATGATCCGACGCGCATAGCGCCCGGCAAAGCGAGGACGGTCAACGTCTTCATCGGCCGGCGGATCGACACCGTCATCGCGTCCCTGAAGGATGATGCTGGGAACCTTTATGACGGGCTGTCCTGCCAATTGGTCCTCAACGGCATCATAAGCCGGATCGCCCGCGATTCCGCCAAACCGATGCGTATAAGAATGTAGCACGATGTCCACGAAGTCCGGGTTCTCGAACGACGTTGCCGTTGCCTCGTAACAGGCGTCGTCGAACGCCCAGCTTGGCGACCAGAGCGACCAGATATGACGACACAGGGCGCGTCGATCCTGCGTCAGTCCTGCCCGGCCCCGCTCGGTGTGAAAGTAATACATATACCAGTAACGGGTTTCTTCCGCGGGCGGAGCGGGCTTCCACGCGTTGGCGATGTCCTGGATGTTGTAGCCTTGCCCGCAGCTTACAAGCCCGATAACGCGCTCTGGCCAAAGCGCTGAAACGATACAGGCGGCCCGGCCACCCCAGTCGAAGCCGCCAAGGCACGCTCTTTCAATACCGAGTGAATCCATGAAAGCGAGCAGATCGACACCCAGTGCTGCCTGCTGACCGGAACGCATCGAGTCGGGCGATGTGAAACGGGTTGGGCCAAAGCCGCGAAGATAAGGGACCAGGCACCTGTACCCGTGTTCGGCCAGGTCGGCGGCAACATCATCATAGGCCCGAGCATCGTAGGGAAACCCGTGAAGCAGAATGACCGGCATGCCACCCGGCAAACCGACTTCATGATAGACGACGTCAAGATCACCTGCTCGCACCGTTTTCATCGCACACCACGCATCGTTTGCATCGCTGCCCGTGCACAGGACCCCCCGAAATCGGCGTCAGCGCCAGGCAATTTTCCAGATCGGTTTGGAACCATTTATACCGGTTCATTGAATATCAGCACGGAACCGGTTATACAAGTTCCAATTCGACGAGTACGGAACAAGGTCACCCGATGGCATCCAAGGACATGGACTTTCACACCGAGACCGGACGTCTTTCGCTCGACTGGATCGCCACGCTCGGGGATCGCCAGGGGGCATCCTTTGAAAGAATCGCAAACACCGCTGACCTGAAGCGGTGGCTGACGACCGTCGCAGTCCAGGACGTCGCATCTGAACCCAGCGAGCACGACCTGGTCGCGGTAAAGCGTCTTCGCGCGGCTCTCGTTCGCTTGATGGATCGTCTCTACTCCGACGAAGCACCATCTGCTCAAGACATTCAGGTCGTGAATGAATGCGCAGCTCTACCGCCGCCCGCCATGCAATTGGGAAGGACGGGCAGGACGGTGGACAAAAATTCCGGTGTAAGCGTTTCGGCTGTGATCAGCGCGATCGCACGGGATGCGATCGACCTCTTCACGAGCGATGACTTCGCGAAAGTCAAATTGTGTGCGGCCGAAGATTGCTCGGTTTACTTCGTCGATTATTCACGGCCCGGCAAGCGACGGTGGTGCAGCATGAGCCGCTGCGGCAACAGGGCCAAGAAAAAAGCGTTCGTCGAACGGAATCTGCGAAACCGGCAACGCGTTGATTGAGGCTGCACTAAGCGACCTGCGCAGCCCAGGCAGGCAATCCCATCTGATACGCTGAACCGTCATCCGCCCCGCCGCGCAATCGCTACCGGGCACGTATCGGCAAAGACCGGAACCAGCGGCTTTCGATCCTTTGCACCGCGCAACGGGGCGGCAACCCACCCGTTAGCGACTGTCAGAAATGCCTCGCGGCCGGTATCGGCGCTTTTGCTCCGCCCCGCCGGACAACAATTCGAATTCGGCATCCCGGATCGTCGGGATCAAGAGCCATGAAGTCACGAGGCCGCACCCTGCCCTGTCGACAGGTCCTGAGCCAACATCAGGGCGTTGCCGTCCGGATCATAGAACGTCGCGGTGGCGACCATGCCTTCCACCGTCTCGGTTTCCCCGTCGAATTTCACACCGGCATGTTCCAAGGCGGTTCGCGCTGTCTCGATGTCCGACACGCCGAATACGGGCACGGTGTTGCCCGGCGCCGGTTCGGATTGTTCGCCCAGCCCCAGTGTCACGCCGGCGGTCTTGGTCTGCATCTCGCTCCAACCGGCTTCGTCGAGGTGATAGAGCAATTCGAAACCGAGATTGTCGGAATACCATTTTGCGCTCGCGTGGCGATCCCGTACCGACAAAGCCAGCGTGATCGTGTTGTCCAAGGTAATTGTCGGCATGACGCTTCCCCAATGACTGAAAGTATATTAAATATATTTAATGGACATAAAATCGCTCGTCAACATCACGTCTCGGGCATGGTCATTGAAAATCCTGGCCCTCATGCATGCCGGCGTTCCTGGCCGGCAGGCGCCATTGCTGGCGGTAACCCAGGCAAGCCGAACGTCCTTTGCCGCCAGTCTGGATCATTTGGTAAAGCTCGGTCTGCTGGAAAGAAATCCCGGCCACGGCCATCCGCTGAGACCGGAATTCCGCTTGAGCAAGAAAGGTTTGTCCGCCGCCGAAACCGCCCGCAACATCGTGGCATCCGTACCGGAGAATGATGAATTCGCCTTGGTTCAACGCACCTGGACGGTTCCGATTCTCGCGGTCACCACAGCGCCTCAGCGGTTTTCCGCAATCAAATCGAACCTCGTGCCGATCACCGATCGAGCGCTGTCCAAATCGTTGTCGCTGCTGGAGGAACGGGATTGGCTGCGGCGTGACATCGCGATTTCCGATACCTGAATCACTAAGCTGAGAATTATGCTGAAGTTCTCGTCCTCAACGAGCGTCTCAAGGACCGTCGCCATGCCACCACCCACGCAGTCTTTACCCCCGTGGTGAAC
>JBCDLT010000009.1:0-123303 GCA_038745065.1 Pseudomonadota bacterium
CATCGCCGCCTTCGACGGTCGCCTGTCCGTAGTCGGTGTCCGGATCGCCCCACCAGATCTTGAAGTCGCCTCCCGAAAAGGCCGGATGGAAGCGGTAGATCGCCGTGACCAGCAGGGTTTCAGGACGGCGCGCCGGCCAGAACATCGGATTCACCGTGACGCCGTTATAGATCCAGCAGGAATTGTCGCGCGTGAATTGCGTGTTCGGCAGCGGAGGAATGATGAAACCGTCCGGACCAAGATAGGGACCGAACATACCGGCGGGCTTGAACGGCAGGTCCTGAACCGCGATGCCGCCGATCAGGTAGATCGCCAATTGCTTGGCCGGCAATTCATCGAGCCAGGCGCGCAAGTCGACCAGCATGCCAACACCGACATCGTTTTCGGTGATGCGGCGGTCTAGGACCCATTTTCGGGCGTCTTCGAGTTCCAGGGTTTCCATCAGGAGCGTGTGGAATTCGAGCACTTCCACGCCGCGGTGTTCCATCTTCAGTCGAAAATCATAGTGGTCCGACCGGGCCTCCTGGACCCACATGACATCGTCATACAACAGGGCGTCCGCGTTGGCCGGGGTCAGCCGTGAATGGGCAAGCCCCGGCTGGCAGACCATGACCTTGTGCAGTTTCCCGATTTCGGAATGCGCGCCAAATCCCGTCATGCTCGTCTCCTCTCGGCATCAGAAGTCGCGGGTGCACCGCTCCGCCAGGTGATGGCCACGTGGACCGGCACACCCAGCAAAAGCAGCAGAAATCCGAAATAGACGACGTCCTTGCCGGCGCCGTAGACGGCCCAGATCGAATAGACGAACGCCATGCCGCCGAGCACGAAGGCCGGCCATCGCGGCGGCCGGGTTGCGCGGCCGTTGCGCAACCAGATCATGATCTCGGCCAGCGCACAGAAAATGTAGGGAACCAGCGTCGTCAGCGTGGCCAGGAGGATGATGAAATTGAACTGGTCCACGAGCCCTTTGGAAAAGTTCATGGCAACGAGGCCACTCGACAGAAGGCTCGATACGACCAGCGCGCGAGCCGGCGTTCCGGCCTCCGTCGTTCTTTCGAACCAGCGCGGGAAGACGCCGTCACGGGCGGCGCCGAGCGGAATCTGGCCGGTCAGGAGCGTGAAGCCGTTGAGCGTTCCGAACGTGGAGATGCAGGCGCCAAGGGCAATCAGCGCGCCGCCGGTGGCGCCTGCAACATTGCGCATGGCGTCGGCAAGCGGTGCCGTCGATTGGGCCAGATCCTCGCGCGGCATCAAGCCGAAGACGGCGACCGTAACCAGGATGTAGATCGAGGCGGTCAGGAGCACGCCGACGATTGTTGCGATCGGGATCGTCCGGGCCGGATCTTGCACGTCTCCGGCCGGAACGGTTGCGGATTCCAGTCCGAGAAACGCCCACAGCGTCAGGGCCGCGGTTGCCGCAATCCCGGCTCCGATGCTGCCGCCGGAGGGATTGAAAGGCTGCAGATTGTCCGGCTGAAGATAGGCAAGCCCGAGCACTATGACGGCGAGCAAGGGCAGGATCTTCAGCACCGTCGTCACCATCTGCACCAGGCTGGCGCCTTGAATCCCGCGAACATTGACCAGCGCCACCGTCCAGATCGCCACCAGGGCGACGAACAGGCCCGCGCCGGGATTCTGACCGATCAGGGGAAAGAAAAAGCCGAGGTAACCGGTAAAAGCGACGGCGACTGCCGCGTTTCCGGCCCATAGCGCAATCCAGTAACCCCAGGCAACGAGGAAACCGGCAAAGTCGTCGAACCCGTCGCGGGTCCAGGCATAGGGGCCGCCGGTGCGCGTTGAGATGCGGGCCAGGCGACCGAACACAAGCGCCAAGACGATGGCGCCGAGCGACGTCACACACCATCCGACGATGGAGACGGATCCGTAGGGCGCCAGCGAAGCCGGCAACAGGAAGACACCTGAGCCGATCATGTTGCCGACGACCAGCGCGGAACATCCCCACAATCCAATTTTTGCAGCGCCGGACGACACAACGCTAACCGATCAGGACGGCAATGCTTAAAAGGGCCATGAGGAGGACCGCCAGGATGAGGACCAGGGGAAATACAAACCGGACCCAGCGTTCGTAAGGCACGCGGCCGATGGCGAGCGCGCCCATGACCACCGCGAACGTGGGATTGAAAAGATTGACCAGGCCGTTGGCCGATTGGTAGGCGGTCACCACGAGGTGGCGCGAGACATCGGCAAAGTCCGCCAGCGGCGCCATGATCGGCATGGTGAGCACGGCAAGGCCGGACGAAGACGGCACGAAGAACGACATCATCACCTGGATGCCGAACAAGGTATTGATGAACAGCACCTCCGACAGGCCGCCGAGGCTCGCTTCGCCGGAATGCAGAATGGTGTCGGTAATCTTGCCCGCATCCATCACCACGACGATGCCACGGGCAATGCCGATCACCAGGGCGACGCCCAAAAGATCCCGTGCGCCGTCGACGAAGGCATCGGTGAAACCTTTTTCGCCCATCAATGCAACGAACCCGACAAGGATGGCGGCGGCCAGGAACAAAGCCGACATCTGCGCCATCCACCATCCCTGGCTGGAGACGCCCCAGATCATGACGACAAAGGTCAGGGCAAAGATGATCAGAACTAGGATCTGCGATCCGGTCAGCGTTGCATCGGCGTCGTAGGCGCTTTTTGCAAAGACCGCGTCGATCTCGTCCTTGCGGTCTGCCACGATGGAGCGCGCGGGATCCGCCTTCACGCGCGCCGCATAGCGCATGACATAGGCGACGCAGATCAGCCATCCGACCAGAAGGATCGCGGACCGCAATATGATGCCGTCGGTGAAGGGGATGCCGGCGGCATTGGCGGCGATGACGGTTGCGAACGGATTGATTGTCGAGCCAAGCACGCCAATGCCGGCGCCGAGCAGGATCGTAGCGACCGCGACGACGGAATCATAGCGGGCGGCCAGCATTACCGGGATCAGCAGGCCGTAGAAAGCGAGCGATTCTTCTGCCATGCCGTAGGTGGTTCCGCCGGCGGCAAAAAACGCCATGAGGATCGGGATCATCCAGTTTTCCCGGCCGCGGAGTTTGACCATGGCCCGCGCGATCGCCGCATCGATCGCGCCTGTGCGGGTGACCACGCCGAGGAACCCGCCGATGATCAGGACGAAGAGCGCCACGTCGATCGCCCGTGCCGTTTCCGCGTCGGGATCGTAGAACCCGGCGATCGGCGCAATGAAGACGTCGACGATGCCCTGCGGAGCCGGATCGACCGGCTTGTAGGTCCCCGGCACCGGGACTTCCCGGCCGAGTTCGGGATTTAGCACGCGGTCATATTGACCGGCCGGGATGATCCAGGTCGCAGCCGCGACAAGCGCGATGAGGACAAACAGGATTGTGTAGGCAGTCGGAAAACGAAACGAAGGTTTTGCCGACGACGTGCCACCGGCCGCGGTATTGCTGTCGGACATGCGATCCTCCCCGGAGCGCATTGTCAGCAAAGCCGTCACGGCCCGCCGCTGGTCTCCGTGTTACGTCATGCGTGCAATTTACCGTTGGTTTTTTTTATTATCGTGATCTGCATCAAGTCGACGGCGCCGATGGATTATCAGGACGCGGTTGCCGGCGGTGCGGCTTCGATGGCCGCGATTGTCCCGTCGGAAGAGATATCGCAATTGAGCGGACCGTTCGGCGTCGTCAGGCCGACCCGGAAGGCGCCGTCGCCGGTCGGTGCCGAATTGACCGGCAAGACGCGGGTGGAATCCAGGTTGAAGCGTGTCGCCGCTTCCGAGGCGCATAGCAATTGCAGGTCGGCCGGCGCGGTTTCAAGCGAACTTCGAATGGTGGGCTTGGGGCCCTCGGACTGGGCTGCGCAGCCTGCCAGTGCCAGGCCTGCTGCTACGAACAGGG
Source organism: Pseudomonadota bacterium (assembly GCA_038745065.1). Lineage (GTDB taxonomy): Bacteria > Pseudomonadota > Alphaproteobacteria > Rhizobiales > JANQQB01 > JANQQB01. The sequence goes on from JBCDLT010000009.1 coordinate 3,885, forward strand.
TCACCCGGGTCCATCGGTTTGTTTCCATCATGCGCATCTACCCCCTCCTGCTTGTCTTTTCCCGCGCCGGCAGCACGGTCGTGCCCGTCAGACACCGCGGAACAATGCAGCGCCCTGGTTGAGCACGATGACTTTTGCGCCCACGGCGACGCGGGCATAGAGATCCGTCACGTCATCGTTGGTCATGCGGATGCAGCCGGACGACACGTTCAGGCCGATCGACCAGGGTTCGTTGGTCCCGTGGATGCGGTAGATCGTGTCCCGTCCGCCCTCATAGAGATAGATGGCTCGTGCACCGAGCGGGTTTTCCGGTCCGCCGGGCATGCCGCCAGCCCATTTGGCGGCGCGGGCATCCCTGGCGACCATCTCGGCCGGTGGCGTCCAGGTCGGCCATTCGGCGAGCCGGCCGACCTTGACGATGCCCGCCCATCCGAAGCCGTCGCGCCCGACACCGATCCCGTAGCGCACGGCCTGGAAATCCGGCAGGACGCTGTAGAGAAAGTGCTTGTTGCTGTCGATGATGATCGTGCCGGGCTTTTCCGCGGTTCGGAACGAGACCAGCTGGCGCTGGAACTCCTTCGGCGAGCGGCCGTGCGATCGATAATACATGATCGCCTGACGGGAATCGTACGGCACCCATTTGCGCGTCGCGGGATCGAGAATGAGCGACTCGCTGACGGCCGAGCGGCCTTGCGACGGAAGAAACAGGAGCGGCAGGGCAAACATAGCCCGGCGCGACACCGTGCCGGCACAAAACCGGGAAGTCTTTCTCGATGTCATCGCAACCATTCCTTTACCCGGTTGTCATTGCGTTCGATCCACTCAGCGGCGAAGTCCTTAGGATCCTGGCGGAGGACTTCCAGGGCATAGCTCATGGCCGTGATGTCGTCGGCGGAGAGCGTTACCGCATTCAAGAACTTCGCCACTTCCGGACGTTTTTCGGAAAGGCCGGTGCCATAGCCGATGCGAAAGCCCGACTCGTCCCAGGCGCTGGCGGCTTTCGATCGTTCGAGCCAGCCGGTGTCGTCTTCGGTCGGCAGCACGATCGACCATGTAGCCGGATCATGGTCCGGTTCATCGAGCACAACGATGTCGTGAAGCTCGAACAGGTGATGCGGCGCATAACAGTAGAAGACGATCGGTGTGCCCGTTGCAGCGGCAACGTCGACCCCGGCCATGGCGACGTCTTCCTCCATTTCGAGCAGCGTCATGGTCTCGGCATAGCCATAGCTTTTCGCCCGTATGCGTTCGATCAGGGTCGATGACCACGTCGATGCCCCGATCCACATCTCGCCGGTGCCGTCGCCATTGGTATCGAATTGCGCGGCGACTTCCGGTTTCGACAGGTCCGTCACCGACGATATACCGACGGCCTCGGCAGTCGCGCGGGTGACACAAAGGTTTTGGCTGGCGGTCACGCCTTGCGGACTGAGCGTCAGGCTGCCGCGATCGGTCGCGTATTTGTCGACGAGCGCCGTCAGGTTCGGCAGCCAGATTTCGGGGTGAATATCAATGGAGCCGTTGTCGATCCCGGCAAAGATGCGCAAGGTTCCGGTCCGCCGGAGTTCGACGTCGAGGTCGAACTCTTTCGTCAACACCTGGCTGATAATGTGGGACGTCGCCCGGGCCGACGGCCAGGCCGGCACGCCGATGACGACCTTATCGCCGCTTTCCGCCCGGACCGGGGCCTGCCCGGCGCCCAATACAAAAAGGCTCGCTGCAAGAACGACGAATACTATCCGCTTAACGTGAATTAGATCCACCATGTCCAATACCTGGGCTTTGCGAGCCGGGCGTCAATGGGTCCACACGGCCGCACCAAATCGCATCGGAGTTGCCTTCGTAGCATGGCACGCCAAAGTTGTCAGCGCGTCCGGTTGTCTTGCCCAGGTTTCCAACCAAAGGTGTCTTCCCTGTGGCACGGGATCGAAATACGGCCGGGTTCAAGTGATAGAGCGGGAAATCCCAAACCGCTTCAGGTCTGTTCGGCCTCAACCGGGGGCGGAATACTCATGGGTCCGGGTTGTTGCCCGTTTCCAAGTACCATGAGGGACCTTAAAGTCATGGTGGCCAATCATTGAGGTACGCCATGTTTGAGTCGCTTCGCCTGGACCACATTTTAAGCAAGGCGGACTTCAAGGCGGAAGAACCGGACTTGCGCAATCGCCTGATCGAGGCGCAGCTCGACCTCCTGGAGAAGTCGGACTTCCCGGTTATCGTGCTTTTGTCGGGCATGGATCCGATCGGACGCAGCGAGGCCACGAAACAGCTTCTCAATTGGCTGGATTCCCGCCACGTCCGACTGTTTGCGTCTATCCGCAAGAGCGATGAAGAGAGCGCAAGGCCGCGGATGTGGCGCTTTTGGCGCGCTTTGCCGCCGAAGGGCGAAATCGGGATCTTCCTGAATTCCTGGTACGAGACGCCCATTCGCGACCATTTCCTCGGCGAAACCGGCGGCGACCGGTTTCGCGAACAGATCGACGAGATTCGTCGTTTCGAAGAAATGCTGTGCCATGAAGGCACGCTGTTTCTGAAATTCATGCTGTTTGTCCACCGCGAGAAGGCCGCAGCGGAGGTCAAGGCGTTGGGCAAGAAAGGCCGGCAGCCCTGGAAGGTGTCCAAGGAAGAACGCGAGATCGGCCAGGCCTATGTCGAGCGATACGGCCATGCCCGGTCCGTTACCGAGCGCATGATCAGCGAGACCAGCACCGGCTATGCGCCATGGTATCCGCTGGCCAGCGCCGATCCTCATTACCGCGACCTGACCATCGGGCGGACGCTTGCGGCCGCGATCCGGACCCGACTTGAGGCGCCGGCGCGCCCGGCGCCGACGGGCGGAGCAGGTCTGGAATCGCCGCCCGCGCCGAACCTCCTCGATGCGCTCAATCTGAACCGGACGCTCGATAAGAAGACCTATTCGAAACGCCTTGAGCCGGAGCAGACCCAGCTGACAAAACTGACGCTCGGGCGCAAATTCGAAAAGCGCGGACTGGTTGCCGTTTTTGAAGGCAACGACGCGGCCGGCAAGGGCGGCAGCATACGGCGCGTCGTGCAGGCGCTCGACCCGCGCATGCTCGACGTCGTGTCGATCGCCGCGCCCAGCGATGAGGAGAAGGCGCAACCCTATCTCTGGCGATTCTGGCGGCACGTTCCCGCCCGAGGCGGCATCACGATTTTCGACCGATCCTGGTACGGGCGGGTGTTGGTGGAACGCGTGGAAGGGTTCGCAAAGCAATCGGACTGGATGCGCGCTTACGAGGAAATCCGGACTTTCGAAGCCGAACTGATCGAATACGGCATCATCGTCGTCAAGTTCTGGCTGGCAATCGACCAACAGGAGCAATTGCGCCGCTTCAAGGAGCGGGAAGACGTCGAATACAAGCGCCACAAGATTACCGAAGAAGACTGGCGCAATCGCGAGAAATGGGATGCCTACCGTGACGCCGTGCACGAAATGGTCGATCGCACGAGCACCCGCCAGGCTCCGTGGACGCTTGTTGAGGCCAACGACAAGCGCTTTGCCCGGGTCAAGGTCATCAGCACGCTCAACGACCGGCTCAAGGCGCTTTTGTAAATCCGCATAAGGTCGCCGGTCCTTCGGTTAGCGCGTCCCGGATATTCAGAGGTCCTGTGTCTGCGAAACCGAGTTCGTTGTTCTTTGCCTGGGTAACCAGCTACGAGATGTTCGCGTCTCACGAGGTTTCGGAACCATCATCGGCGTTTGATGGAGACCGCTTCATCGGACCGGTTTCACGCATGTGTCTGTTTCAGCCCGTCATGACCCGATTTAATCGGGCCATCTAGAAACCTGTTCAGAAAAGCTTTGCACCGACTGACTTTACGTCGTGACCCGTTAGTATCGGGCGAAGGGTTTCAGGATCGGACAGAGTAGCGCTGCTGGATCACCCGATAAATTCGGGTGATGACGGATTGGGGTTCGCCGAGTGATGACGGATTGGGCTTCCTTTGCACAAAGACTGCGGCGTCGAACAGTCCCGTCATGCCAACAGCAGATATGGGAATGCACTGGCGCAGTCTTTGGGGGGACGCAGACGTGGGCATTACAGCGATAAAATCGTGTGCCGTTGTCGGGTTGGCGGTCCTGGTGACCGGCATGACAGGATCGGAGAGCCGGGCGGCAGCGCCCGACCTCGACGGCCGCGTTTACCACCCGACAGAACAAACCGCGGTCCAATTGGTCGCCACAGGAACGCTGCCGCTTGGTGACGAGGCGGGATATCAGAGTTTCGAATTGAGGCGAAAGGATGCGCCACTTGCGGTTCCGGACATAAAGGGCACTACGGACAGCCAGATCATTCTTGCGTTTTCCGATAGCGCAACGAACGCGACCGTCCGTCTCATCGGCGAAGTCGAGCAGGTGTGCCGTTCGGTCTCGCCGGAATATCGGATCTCCTGCCTCGGGGACGGCTTCAAATGGGTCGGAAAGACCATGCCGAACCGTCCGGATTATCGTGCGGCGCGATCGGCCATCAGCAAGGCGGGATCGCGATTGCAGTCGATCGCCAAACAGAACCGGGACAGGGGCGCTCCCGTCGGTACCACCACACAAGGCCGAGAATGGAAGGCCCGCAAGAAGTTCACGCCGGTCGAAAAGTCGAAACTGCGATCGGCCAATGCCGCCGCGGTAGCGGCGATCCAGGAAGCGGAGACGCGGCTTTTACGCGCCGGCGAAAACTCCGATAAGCGGCGGGTCCATTATCAGCGCATCGCCGCGGCCATGGGCTCGACGAAACGCATTCTGCGATCCTGACCGACCAAGGCTTCGATAGGCTGCACGTTCAGGAGCGCCAGACAGCTTTGACAGTGCGCAGATTACCGGCCGGATAACGCCAGTCGACGTCGACCCCCGGGATCGAGAGAGGAAATCGGACGCGCCGTGCCGGCCCCCAGGCTGTGTGTTCGATGCGCGGATCGAGGTCGTCTTCGGATCTGGCCGGCATGCCGTCACTCGCCGTATCTGCGGCCGTACCGACCAACAGATGCGCCGTGCGGGCAAGCGACAGTTTCGCGGACAGGACAGCGCCGGTTTTCCGGCGGCGGTTCAGGGCGTGCATCACCGCGGCCGCCATCAGGTAGCCGGTGGCATGATCGAGCGCCTGGACGGGCAGGGGAAACGGTCGATCGGCCCCGGATTGCCGCATGCCGTGTTCGGCGATACCCGTGCTCATCTGGACGAGACTGTCGAAGCCGCGACGGCCTGCCCAAGGTCCGGACCAGCCGAAGGCGTCGAGGCTGACATCGATGAGATCGGGATTGACCGCACGCAGACCCTCCGCGTCCAGACCGAGCGCGGGAAGCGCGCCCGGCCGGTACCCGTGCAACAGAACATCCGCGCCTTGCAGAAGCCCGTCGAATACGGCCCGGTCTTCCGGCGATTTCAGGTCCAGCCCGGCACATCTTTTTCCGAGCGTGACATCGGGAACGACGGCCGGTTCTTCCCAGTCCGGAGGATCGATGCGCAGCACGTCAGCGCCGAACGCGGCGAGGAAACGCCCGGCGACAGGGCCGGCAAGGACACGGGTGAGATCGAGAATCCGCAAACCGGTAAGGGGCGCTTCAGGATGTGGGTCGATGACAGGCGGATCCGTGTCGGGAAAAGCCTGCCAGGCCACCAGCGGTTCTGCAGCGACAGCGGCACCGTTGGCGTGCGCTTGCCAATCCGCCATCGATCGCATCGCTGCGGCACAGCCGCCGGCTTCGACGACAGCGGTCTCAAGATCGTCTGCCTGCCATCCGGCGACCGCTGGCGCCATCGCGTCCCGATCCTCATAGGGTCCAAGGACGGACTGGGCGGCGCGTCGATGATGCGGTGCATTTGTATGCAGGCGGATCCAGCCGTCGGCGGTCGGGTAATCGCCGGCAATCGAATCCCAGACCGGCGGCAGCGACCACGTGATCGGATCGATCGAGACGCCGAACCAGAGCCCGGCCAGCCGGCGGTCGACGTCGACAGGTGCCGGGTCATGTCCGTCCGGCGCGGCGAAAGCCGAAAGCTGAAGGCCGGCCGTTCCGACGGAAGCTGCGGCCAGGTCGGTTACGGCAAAGTAGGACGCAAGCGTGCCGTCACCGGACACCGTGAGCGCATCGGGGGCCAGAAGCGCTTCCGACCCCGGGAAAGCTTCGGCGATTTGCGGCATGAACGGCAGGGACACGGTGCGGTCGACCTCCGGCTGTTGGCGGGCGGCGGGAGAGTAGGGCGCCAGGCGGGCGTTTGTCGAGAGCGGTTCCGTCTTGACCGAAGGTCGTTCCTGTGACAGCGCTGGAGGTCTGATCTTCCATGTTATCGGGTAGTATCGACGCATGACCGGCTTGGGAAACCACAGCGAATACGGGGTGTTGCGCGAGGTCGTGGTTGGCTCGGCCGCGAACCTGCACCTGCCGCCCTATGGCAACGATCTCCTGCACTATCCCGGGCCGTTGCGCGACGCCCTGCTAGCGAACGGTTCCGGCGCCCTTGACGCGGCCCGACACTTTCCCGACCTCCATGGCGAAACCGTCCGGCAGATCGATGCCATTGCGGCGACTTTCGCGGCACATGGCGTGCGGGTGCATCGTCCCCGGACCTACCACGCTGAAGAGACCTGCTATCTCGACAGCCTTCAGCCGGGCTGGTCGCAGCTCTACCCGGCCGACCCGGTCTTTATGCTCGGCGAGCATTTCCTGGAATTGTCCCTGCGAAGGGCCTATCGCCGCAAGGAAGTCTTTCCGCTTCGCGAACTCGTTGCCCCCATGCTCGCCGGGCAGGACGGATTGCGCCATGTCGCCATGCCGCAATCGGCGCCCTTTTCGCCGTCGGGCGAGGGACCGGGACCGTTTCTGGAAGGCGGCGACATTCTGATCGTCGGACGCGATGTCATCGTCGGACAGGGGCAATTGTGTTCCGACCGGGCCGGGCTGGACTGGTTGTCGGCCTATCTGGCGGACTGGAACTACACGGTACATCCGCTGGCCATCCGCGGGCCCATCCTGCATGCGCTCGGCCTGATCTGTCTGTTGCGCGAGGGGCTCGCCATGGCGCATCTGCCGGCGTTGGCCGACGGCCTGCCGGCGCCGATTGCCGATTGGGACGTGATCGAAATCAGCGAAGAAGAAATGCACGGTCATGCGACCGTCGGCGTGTCGCTCGACGACAAAAGGTACATGATCGACCCACGCTTTACCCGTCTTATGGGCGAATTGGAGAAACGCGGGATCGAGCCTGTCCCGACGCCCTGCGACGCAATCGGCTTCTGGGGCGGCGCGATCCGTTGCGTGACGCTGCCATTGGCGCGGGACCCGGCCTGACCGGCGTTGAAAGCCGGAACAAAAAACGCCCCCCGACCGAGCCGGGGGGCGTTCACTATCTAACGACGATCCGCGGCCCGATCAGGCCATCCACCAGCGTTCCGCGTTCTTGTGGCCGTCCAGTTCCCAATTGTTCGCGATCTGCTCGGGCAGGCCGATCTTGTTGGAAACCGCGTGGGTGTAGGCCATGAACATGGGCACGATGGCGCCGCCGTCTTCATGGCAGAGACGCTGCATCTCGACATACATTTCACGCCGCTTGGCGTCGTCGAGTTCGCTGCGGGCCTGAACCAGCAATTCGTTGAACCGCGGATTGGCCCACTTGGTCTCGTTCCACTCCGCGCCCTGGGCATAGACCTGCGAGAACATCCAATCCTCGGTCGGACGTCCGCCCCAATAGCCGCCGACCCAGGGCTTTTTCAGCCAGACATTCGACCAATAGCCGTCGTCGGCTTCGCGCAGGATCTTCAGGTTGATGCCGGCCGCCCTGGCGGATTCGGCATAGAGCTGACCGGCATCCACGGCGCCTTCGAAGGCCGTGTCGGCCAGCGACAATTCGAAGGTCGCGCCTTCCATGCCGGCCTTCTTCAGATGGAACTTGGCCTTTTCCGGATCGTATTCGCGCTGCGGCAATTCTTCTACCGTGGCGCGATAGATGTTGGCCGGGCCGATCGGCGTGTCGTTCCCGAGTTCGCCCTGGCCGAAGATGATCTTGTTGACGAATTCCTGCCGGTTGATGGCGTATTTCAGAGCAAGGCGCACATCGACATTGTCGAACGGTGCGGTGTCGGTGAACATCGGCAGCACGGCGTGTTTGTTGCCGGTGATCGGCAGGACACGCACGTTCGGCGTCCGCTCAAGCAGGCTGACCACTTTCAGGTCAAGGTTCGACATGGAATGGGCCGAGCCGGAGGTAACACTGGTCGTGCGGGCCGTTGCGTCCGCGATAAACAGGTTCTCGACCGAATCAAACCAGGCTCGGCCTTCCTTCCAGTAATTCTCGTTGCGTACCACTTCGGTGGTGACGCCCGGATCGAACCGCTGCAGCTTGTAGGATCCGGTGCCGACACCGGATTGCCAATCGATGCTGTCGTCCTTTGCCGGGCAGATGCACAGATGATAGTCGCTGACGATGAACGGCCAGTCGGCATTGCCGGATTCGAGCGTGAACACGACCGTGTCGTTGCCGTCGGCCTTGACGTCGGTGATCTGCTTGGTCAGCCCGGAAGCGGCCGACTTGCTGTCTTCGCCGCGGTGGTGATTGAAGGACGCGACCACGTCGTTGGCGTCCATGGTCTTGCCATTGTGGAATTCCACGCCCGAGCGCAGCTTGAAGCGCCAGGTCTTGCCGCCGTCATCGGCCTCGTAGCTCTCGGCGAGTTCGCCGATCAGATTGCCGTCGGGTGCGATCTCGGTCAGGTTGTTGCGCAACTGGCCGAAACTGACATTGATCATATAGCTGTCGAGGGTCTGCGCCGGGTCGAGCACGTCGGTCGTGCCGCCGCCGGTCAGCGTATTGACATAGTGGCCACCCTTTTTCGGCGTTGCCGCGTGCGCCGTGTCGAACATGGTGCCCGCGGCCGCGGCCGTGGCGCCGACGGCAATTGCCTGCTGGATAAAGTCCCGTCGCGAAATGCGGCTGTTTTTCAGCAGCTGTTTCAATCCGGATTGATCAGTCATTCTTGTCTCCCAAACTCTTTTCCTACGCTCTGCCCGTCCCCATTGTGCAGTATCGCGTATTCGGTGTGCCGACGCGCGGCAGGGTCATGCGCAATTGCGCTGCGGCGGCATCGTAGTCGGGGCGGCCGGGTTGGGCAATCGCAATCGGGGCGGGCCGGTCAGGCCGCGTCTCAGGCATTTTTCGGGCAACAAGGTTACGCGATGGCGACGGCTATCAGAATGGTGTCTTGTGGATTTGCGGAAACCGAAAAGTTCACTTCCAGAACTGGTAGATTTCCGCAATGATTTTCCAAACGCAGGTCGATATCGGTCGCAAGCGATAAAGACTCTTTCGCTGGCCGGCACCGGGCGCGTCAATTTGCATGACCGTCCCGAGGGGCGTGCTTGCAAAGGTTCGGAAGTTCACGCTAGAGATAGCCAGTCCACGGCGCTGGACACCACAAGACGCCCGGCAAAACGGGTCAGGGGAATTCGGGGGCTTCGTGCTCAAAGTAGAAAACCTGAATAAGAGCTTCGGCGGGGTTCAGGCGGTCCGCGATTGTACTTTCCAGATCCGTGAAGGCACGATAACCGGCCTGATCGGCCCGAACGGGGCCGGGAAAACAACAACCTTCAACATGATTGCCGGAGAGATCGCGCCGACATCCGGGCGGATCGACTTTCTCGGCGAAGACATTACCGGGCTTCCCACCCACCATATGTTTCATCGCGGCATCGTGCGCACGTTCCAGATCCCGCATGAATTCGCCAAGATGACGGTGCTGGAAAACCTTATGGTGGTGCCCCCGGCGCAGCCCGGCGAGCATATCTTCAACAATTGGCTGGCATCGGCCGCCGTGCGCCGGCGCGAACAGGAAGTCCGCGAGAAAGCGGAAGCCGCGCTGGAATTCCTGTCGATTTCGCATTTGCGTGACGAACGCGCGGGCAACCTGTCCGGCGGTCAAAAGAAACTGCTCGAACTCGGGCGCACGATGATGACCGATGCCAAGCTCGTGTTGCTCGACGAGCCGGGGGCGGGCGTCAACCCGACCCTCCTGCTCAAGATCCGCGACATGATCGCAAAACTCAAGGAAGATCGGGGCTATACATTCTGCGTTATCGAACATGACATGGATATGATCGCCAGCCTTTGCGACCCGGTCATTGTGCTGGCGGAAGGCACCGTCCTGACCGAAGGCACCATGCAGGCAGTACGCAGCAATGCCGAAGTGCTGGATGCCTATCTGGGCGGGGGAGAGGACGCCTGATGTCGGTTCTGGAGCTCAAATCCGTCGTCGGCGGTTATGGCGACACCCAGATCCTGCATGGGGTGTCCATGCACGTGGATCCGGGCGAGATCGTCGTGGTCATCGGGCCGAACGGCGCCGGCAAGTCGACAGCGATGAAAGCCGTGTTCGGCCTGTTGCGCCTGAGCGGCGGCGAAGTCCTGCTCGACGGCACCGACATCACCAATACGCCGCCCGAAAAGGTCGTGCGGCTCGGCGTCTGCTATGTGCCGCAGACGTCCAACATCTTCCCCTCGCTGACGGTCCAGGAAAACCTGGAAATGGGCGCTTTCGTGCGTGAGGACGACTTCAAGCCGCGTCTCGACGAAATCTACGAGATGTTTCCCCCCCTTGCGGAAAAGCGCCGCCAGGCGGCCGGGACGCTATCCGGCGGCCAGCGGCAAATGGTGGCCATGGGCAAGGCGCTTATGCTGGAACCGAAGATCCTGTTGCTCGACGAACCGACGGCCGGTCTTTCGCCGAAATTCAGGGGTGAGATCTTTTCGATCGTCAAGACGATCAACGCCGCCGGCACGCCGATCCTGATGGTCGAACAAAACGCCAAGCAGGCGCTGAACATTGCCGATCGCGGCTATGTCCTGGTGGACGGCAAGAACAAGTTTGAAGGCTCCGGGCGCGACCTGCTCGACGACAGCGAAGTCGCGGAAATGTTCCTGGGCGGCGCCGCGCCGGCGCCCAAGGATGAACAGGCTGGGCAGGTCCAGCAGGCACAGGAGCTAGACGGACGGGGCGATGGCTGAGTTCATCAATTTCTATCTGATACCCGGCCTTGTGCTCGGCTCCATCTACGCGCTCGGCGCGATCGGCATCACGCTGACCTTCGGGATCCTGCGGTTCGCGAATTTCGCCCACGGCGACATCATGACCCTTGGGGTCTATTTCACATGGTCGCTGGTCCAGTTCACCGACCTGCATCCATTAGTCGTGATGCCCGTCGCCATGGTGATGACGGTCGTTGCCGTGCTTCTGATCGATCGCGGGTTCTACAAGCCGTTGCGCAACGCGCCGGTAATCATGCTCGTGATGGCCTCTTTCGGCCTGATGCTGATGGTGCGCTCGGTCGTTCAGTTCTTCTGGGGCGTGCAGCTCAAGACCGTGCTGCCGGGCATTCAATTGCCCATGATTTTTGGCGATTTCCTGCGCATCGCGCCCAAGCACATCATGATCATCGGGTGTGCGCTGGTGCTGATGTTCATGGTCCACTACCTGCTGACCTATACCAAGATCGGCAAGGCGATGCGGGCGATGTCGGATTCACCGGAACTGGCCCGGCTGACGGGCATCGATACCGAGAAAGTGGTCATGACGACCTGGATCGTCGGCGCGGCGCTCGCCTGCGGGGCCGGCGTGTTCCTGGCCGTCGATACCCAGGTCGAGACGATGATGGGCTTCAAGCTGCTCCTTCCGATGTTCGCCGCCGCGATCCTCGGCGGTCTCGGTAAGCCCTATGGGGCGGTTGCCGGCGGCCTGATCATCGGTCTGGCCGAGGAATTGTCGACCTATCACTGGATCGGTTCCGATCCGCTGCTCAGTCCGGGCTATAAACAGGGCGTCGCGTTTGCGATCATGATCCTGATGCTGTTGTGGCGGCCAACCGGACTGTTCAAGGGCAAGGTATTCTAAGATGGACCAGTTCTACGGATACGGCCTTTACGTCATCTCGCTTTTGACGATGGGCGGCATCTACGCCGTTCTGACGCTTGGTCTCAACGTGCAATGGGGCTTTGCCGGCCTGTTCAACGCGGGCGTTGCCGGCTTTTTCGGGATCGGTGCCTACATGACGGCGCTGATGACGACGTCCCCGACGATTCGCCATATCGGCGGTTTCGAAATGCCGTATGTGGTCGGCTTCGCGGCGGCGATGGTCGTGTCCGGTATCATCGCCTATCTGGTTGGCAAGGTCTGTCTCCGGCTGCGCAGCGATTATCTGGCAATCGCGACCATCGGTATTGCCGAGAATTTCCGGTTGATCCTGAAAAACGAGACCTGGGCGACGAATGGACCGCGCGGCGTTTCCAATATTCCCAAACCCTTTGAATCCCTGCCCGAACCCTACAATCACATCTGTTTTCTCTTGCTCGTTCTGGCAACCGTCGCTGTGATCTACTGGTTGCTCGAAGTGGCGCGCAAATCGCCCTGGGGACGGGTCATGACGGCGATCCGGGAAAACGAGACGGCGGCCAAGGCTGCCGGCAAGAATGTCGAGACCTACCGGATGGAAGGGTTCGTCATCGGCTGCATGATCATGGCTGTCGCCGGCGGGTTGATGGCGCATTACCTGAAATTCATCGATCCGAACGCGACCGATCCGCTGCTTGCGACCTTTATCGTCTGGGTCATGCTGATCGTCGGTGGCAGCGCCAACAACAAGGGGGCGATCCTCGGCGCGTTCCTGATCTGGACGGTCTGGTCGGCGTCGGAAATTCTGACCAGCCGCCTACCGGACGAACTTGCCATCCGAACTGCTTATGTGCGCATATTCCTGATCGGACTTGCCCTGCAGATCTTCTTACAAAGATTCCCGCAGGGCATTATTCCCGAAACGCGACCGTCGGCGGAGAGGGAGGCCAGACAGCCCTGACGGTCCGGGCGGCAAACACGTGTGGCAATGACCAGCTTTGCATGGGAAACAGTGCCCTCAACGGCCAAACCATTTCATCCATGCCAATTGTGGAGAGGAGAAATCAATATGACATCCTTCAAGACCCTGACACTGGCGGCTTCCGCGGCCGCGCTGCTGTCGGTGTCGGCACAGGCCGCCGAAATCAAGGTTGGTTCGGCTGGCGGTGTGACGGGACCGATCGCGGAACTGGTTGCCGCCATCATGGCCGGTCGCCAGACCGCAGCCGATCACATCAACGAGAATGGCGGCCTCCTGGGAGGGGACACGCTTTCGCTGGTGATCGCGGATTCGGCCTGCGATCCGAAGGCCGCCGTCGATGCCGGCAACAAGCTTGTCAATGTCGAGCAGGTTGTGGCCATTATCGGGCCGAGCTGCTCGGGCGCGACGAACGGTATGGTGTCGTCGGTAACGATCCCGGCGGGCGTGGCTGTCCTGTCGGATTCGGCAACCGCTCCGGCGATTTCCGAACTCGATGACAAGGACACGGTCTTCCGCGCCTCGGCGTCGGACTCTTTCCAGGGCGCGGCGATCGCCGAGATCGTGTGGAATGCCGGGCACCGCAAGGTCGCCATGACCTATTCCAACGACGACTACAATGCCGGCATCGCGGCCGTCTTTGAGAAAGAATTCAAGGCCAAGGGCGGCGAGATCACCGCCAACCAGGGCCATGAACCCAACAAAGCCTCCTATCGCGCTGAATTGTCGACGCTCGCCCAGGGCAACCCGGACGCGCTCGCGCTCTTTGCCTATTATGGTTCGAGCGGCATCACGATCATCAAGAACAGCCTGGAAAACGGCCTGTTCGGCAAGTTCTATGCCGCTGACGGCATGTTCGACGTTTCGGTGATTGAGCAGATCGGTGCCGACGTCCTGCGCGACAACATCTGGATCACGCAGGCCGCATCCGACACCGAGGATGCCTCCTACAAGGCCTTTGCCGAAGCCTTCACCGCCACCGGCAAGGATCCGGAAGCACCCTACGCCGCACACGGCTATGACGTTGCGTTCCTGATGGCACTGGCCATCGAAAAGGCCGGATCTGCGGATCGCGCCGCCATCCCGGCCGCGTTACGCGCTGTCGCAAGCCCTCCGGGCGAAATCATCCGTCCGGGTGAATGGGCGAAGGCCAAAAAGCTGATCGCCGACGGCCAGGACATCAATTACGAAGGTGCTGCCGGCAAAAACGACTTCGACGAGCGCGGTGACGTGACCGGCTTGTTCAGCCTGAACGTCGTCGGCGACGACGGCAGCTGGTCGCGCACGCTTCTGAAGTAAGCGCCCAATAGAGGTTCCAGCCTTTTCGGCCCGCGCGGAGTTTCCGCGCGGGTCGTTTCCTTTCGGTACCCAAAGCACGACGGCGTCTTCATTATCGAAAGGCTCCGGTCGACGTTCCGAAATCCTCCAGCTACGGTTGGTGTGATCGGAAACCGGATATCAGGAAATGCAGCTCGAAGACCGATGCAAGGCCCTTGTTGCGGAACTGGGTCTGGCGCGTGAAGAAGACGTCCGTGCGGTTGTTCCGCTGACCGGCGGCGTTGCTTCCGACATCGCCATGGTCGACCTGGGCGACCGCAAAATATGTGCGAAATTCGCCCTGCCAAAACTCAAAGTCGAAGCGGACTGGCAGGTGCCGGTTCATCGAAATGCCGCGGAATACGCTTGGCTGAACGTGGCGTCGGAAATCTTTCCAGACAGTGCGGTCCGGCTTTTCGGTCGATCCGATGAAGCGCATGGTTTCGCGATGGAATACCTGGAGGGAGACGATGTCTACCTCTGGAAGGAGCATTTGCTGGCTCAGGCACAAGACCAGGGCGAAGCGCCAAAAGTCGCGGAGCTTCTGGGAAGAATTCACCTGATTTCTTCGGACAGCGCTTTTGATCGAGCGGCGTTTAAAAACCGCGATGACTTCCACGCCATCCGCATAGAACCCTATCTCAGCACTACCCGCACGATGCATCCGGCTCTTACCGGAGCCATCGAGCCCCTTGAGGCCATGCTCTACGAAAGCCAGAAGGTTCTGGTGCACGGGGATGTCAGTCCCAAGAACATCCTGTTTCGCGGCGGCACGCCGATCATCCTCGACGCTGAATGCGCGACCATGGGGGATGCCAGTTTCGATCCGGCGTTTTGTCTCAATCACCTTGTCCTCAAGGCAATACACCTGCCTGGTTCGCGCCGGCGGCTGCTTGAACAGGTCTGTGCGTTCTGGAGCGCTTACGCGCCGCACGTTCGGTGGGAATATCCGGGCGCGTTGGAAAAACGGATCTGTGCGCTGCTGCCCGTCCTCATGCTCGCCCGCGTGGATGGCAAGTCACCGGTCGAATACCTGTCGGATCGCCAACGCGCCACTGTCCGGGACATCGCAATTGCGCTCATTACGGCGCCGCCTGTGAACCTGGAGGCACTTGCGGCAGCAGTGGCGCAGCACCCAACCGGAGACCACGAATGACGGCCATACAATCGGTTCACGGGCGACGCGTCTGGGATTCCCGCGGCAATCCGACCGTAGAGGTCGACGTCCGGCTTGAGAATGGCGACATGGGCCGGGCGATTGCGCCCGCGGGCGCCTCACGGGGAAAACGTGAAGCCATCGATCTGCGGGACGGCGGATCGGCCTTGCGGGGCAAAGACGTTGCGCGCGCCGTTGCGAACGTAAACGGTCCGATTGCGGCCGCGCTGCAAGGGCATGACGTTTCGGATCAGTCTGCACTCGATGCCCGGCTTATCGAGCTTGATCCGTCGCCGCTCAAGGACAGCCTCGGTGGCAATGCAACGGTTGCGACTTCGCTGGCTGTCCTGCATGCGGCGGCAGCTCTTGCCGGCAGACCTCTCTGGAGGCATGTCGCTGACTTTTACGGGCGAATGCCCTCGCTTCCGCTGCCCGAAATCCAGATCTTCGGCGGCGGAGCCCATGCAGGTCGCCGTGTCGATATCCAGGACTTCATGATCATGGTACCCGGGGCGTCAACCTTCGACGAGGTCATGGAGATTACCAACGAGGTCTACTTCGCGGCAGGCGACATCATGGCCTCGCGCGGCAATCTTGCCGGCGTAGCCGACGAGGGCGGTTGGTGGCCCCTGTTCAGAAGCAATGAAGAAGCCCTGGAAACGCTGGTTGCCGCCATCGAGAAGGCCGGCGAGAAACCCGGCGATCGTGTCGTGATTTCGCTGGACATTGCCGCTTCCGAATTCGGCGAAAACGGTGCCTATACGCTCGCGCTGGACAACCGGAAACTGGACAGTGGCGCCTTGATCGACCTGCTGGGCGGCTGGCTTGAAGCCTATCCTATCGTTTCCATCGAAGACCCGGTGGGAGAAGACGACAAGGCAGGAATGATCGCGTTCACGACGCGGTTCGGGGACCGGGTACAGATTATCGGCGACGATTATCTGGTGACCAACGAAACTCTCGTCCGAAACGCTATCGCGGATCAGGCCTGCAATTGCGTTCTGATCAAGGTCAACCAGGCCGGTACGGTCTCCGAAGCCGTGGACGCGTTCATGGCCGCACAGGATGCGGGTTGGACTGCGGTTGTCTCCGCCCGATCCGGCGAAACGGAAGACACATCGATTGCGCATCTGAGCACCGGTCTTGGAGGAGGGCAGCTCAAGGTCGGCTCGTTCCAGCGATCCGAACGGATGGTGAAATGGAACGAATGCCTGCGCATCCAGGATGATCTGGGCGCCGACGCCTTCGTTGGCGGCGGCCCGTTGGCAAACACGTGGTGGGGTCAGGCGTAACGCGTTCGTATTCGTTTCCCTTCGGTCTTGGCACCATCTGGCTCCACAGCTTCGGCTGTTGGTTGACATGTCCTCGCTGACGTGAACAGTCTGGCGCCGAAACTGATGTTATAATGTAACATCAATGGCGTTTGTCGGCACAGATCCGCTGCCGCATCCGTGTATGCCATCCGGTCTAGCGATGCGCGTATTGGACGGCGCGAAGACGAAGGTGCGAAGCAATGACAGCCATTGTTCCAAGAGGTTGCGTAGCGTCGCAAGTCCACCGGACATCCTGACTGTTGATCTGAAACATTGCGGGCCTTGCCGCCGTCTCTGGATCAATCGCTAAAGGAAAGCTATCGACCGCGAGCTGGCATTTGAGGAAAAATGTTCATCTTTCCAGTAGCCTATGAGGAATCGGAACATAGCGTAACCGTCAAGGACAGTGTCCCGTTGACATTTGAACACGCCGTAAATCCGATCCAGGCTTTTCGGAACACGGACGACCGTCACACCAACAGACTTGCCGGTCTCCGGGGGATGGTGCCTCTCGCGCCGACATTGGCATGGTCCCGTCCAGCCGAAGACCGGTTCGGTCAATGAACGCTGTTTCGTCGCCGCTTCCGATCACCATCCTGAACGGTTTTCTCGGAGCCGGAAAAACGACTTTGCTGCAAAGTCTGCTGGTTCAGGCGCGGGAATTTCAGGATGTGCGGCTGGCCGTGATCGTCAATGAGATGAGCCAGATCGACATTGATGGCCTCATTCTGGACACGAGCGAGGTGATGTCGCTTCAGGATTCGCTTCTTGCCTCCATTCCGGCAGGCAGCATAAGCGGTCCTGAGGGGTTGGCGCGGTTTGCCGCCGCCGTTGAAACCTTTCGCTCCGGCGGCGCAACCCATATTGTGATCGAAACCTCGGGCAGCACGCATCCCTGGCCCCTTTTGGAGGCGATCCGGACCCATGACGGGGTGCGGCTGCACGGATTTCTTTCGGTGGTGGACACGGTCACCCTGGCACAGGACTACGATCTCGGCCGTGCCATTCTGCCGGCCGCCTCGCACAACCTGCAGGCCAACAGACGCGGTGTCGAAAACCTGTTGGCCGAGCAGATCATGTTCGCCAACCGTATCCTGCTCAGCAAAATGGATCGGGTGCCGATGGAGCACCTGCGCGCCGTTGGCGAGGCCATTCATCCGATCAACCCGGGCGCGGATATTCTGGGCATGCAATGGGGCAACGTAAAACTGAGCGATCTGCTCGCCATGCCCCCCTATGATCACGGGCTTGTCGCTACACTGGGGGCTGAGCTGACGGAATGGGATCAGACACACGGCACATCCTCCATGGCGAGCGCTGCGGACTATCGGATAGACAGCATTGTCATTTCCGATCCGCGCCCGTTCCATCCGCAGCGTCTTTGGGATGTCTACAACCACTATCTGGGCGAAGGCATCTACCGCAGCAAAGGTTTCTTTTGGCTGCCCACCCGCGACCGGCTGCAATTGTTGTGGAACCAGACTGCCGGCAGCGTCGGGCTCGCGATTGTCAATTATTGGAAGGTGGCAGCGCTTGAGGACGAGAGCCTGAACCTCCTGCCGGAAGAACGCGAGGCGTTGCGCCGCCGTTTGCAAGAATTCTCCTCCGATTTCGGCGACCGCCACTGCCACCTGACGGTGATCGGCGATCGCGACGGGCTGGAGACCTTTGCCGGCGCTCTGCGAGACTGCCTCTGTTCACCGCAAGAGGTCGCGCAATGGAAAGCCGGGCATGTCTTTGACGATCCCTGGCCCAAGGCGACCGCCGACTTTTCCTGACGGTTTGCTCTTCACAGCCCTTCCGATCGAGCGAGGCGGCATTCTCGGCTGACTGGTACAGGTTGCCGGTCCTCGGTCGTTTCCGCGCCTGCGACCACTGCGCCATTCGGCCTGACTTTGACGTTGCCGCGCGGATGCTGTAGGCGAGGGCGCAGGGCTTGCGGTCTCCGACCGGGTTCTTTCCTCCAATCCCTTTGAAACGACCGAGCATGACAGACGCTGTTGTTGACTCCGATGCGGGCCATCCCGATCGCCCCAACCATTTCGTCCGCGATATCATCCGCGCCGATGTGGCCGCAGGTCAGGTCGATAACGTCGTGACACGGTTCCCGCCGGAGCCGAACGGCTACCTTCATATCGGCCACGCCAAATCGATCTGCCTGAATTTCGGCATGGCCGAGGAGTTCGGCGGTCGGTGCAATCTGCGCATGGACGATACCAACCCGACCAAGGAGGAGGAGGAGTACATTGAGGCGATCCAGCGGGACATAAAGTGGCTCGGCTTCGAGTGGGGCGGCGATACGCTGTTTGCGTCGGACTATTTCGAGACGCTCTACGAATGGGCCGAGCATCTGATCGAGGCCGGCAAGGCCTATGTGGATGACCTCAGTCCGGAGGAGATGCGCGTCTATCGCGGCACGTTGAAGGAGCCGGGGCGCGACAGTCCGTACCGGACGCGGCCGGTTGCGGAGAACCTCGATCTGTTCCGCCGCATGCGCGCCGGAGAGTTCGCGGACGGCACCCGGGTACTCAGGGCCAAGATCGACATGGCGTCGGGCAACATCAACATGCGCGATCCCGTGCTCTATCGCATTCTCAATGCCAACCATCCGCGCACCGGCGATACGTGGCACATCTATCCGACCTACGACTTCGCGCACGGCCAGTCCGACGCGATCGAAGGGGTCAGTCATTCGCTCTGTACGCTGGAATTCGCCGATCACCGGCCGCTCTACAACTGGCTGATCGAAAACCTGCCGACGCCATCGACGCCGGTCCAGTACGAGTTCGCTCGGCTCAACCTGACCTACACAGTCATGTCGAAACGACGGCTTAAGCAGCTTGTCGACGACGGCCACGTGAGCGGCTGGGACGATCCGCGCATGCCGACCATGAGCGGGTTGCGCCGGCGCGGCGTGCCGCCGGAGGCCATTCGCGATTTCGCCCAGCGTATCGGGGTCGCTCGGGCGGACAGCACCGTCGAATATTCGTTTCTGGAATCCTGTGTGCGCGAGCGACTCAACAAGGTTGCCCCGCGCTACATGGCGGTATTGCGGCCGCTGAAGGTTGTGATCACCAATTATCCGGAAGGCGAAGAGGAATGGCTTGAGGCGGTCAACAATCCCGAAGACGAAAGTGCCGGAACACGATCGGTGCCGTTCTCGCGCGAACTCTATATCGAGCGCGACGACTTCATGGAGGATCCGCCTAAGAAGTTCTTTCGGCTGGCGCCGGGCCGCGAAGTCCGCTTGCGCTATGCGTTCTTTCTGAAATGCAACGATGTCATCAAGAACGAGGCCGGCGAGATCGTCGAACTGCATTGCACCTACGACCCGGAGACCCGCGGCGGCAGTGCGCCGGACGGGCGAAAGGTCAAGGCGACACTTCATTGGGTGTCTGCCGGCCATGCCGGCCGGGCGATCGTGCGGATGTACGATCACCTTTTCACGAAAGAGGCACCGGACGCGGAAGGCGATTTCCTGTCCACGATCAACCCGGAATCGCTGACCGTTCTGGATGATGCGCGGCTCGAACCCGAAGCGATGAAGGCCGTTGTCGGAAGCGCCGTGCAGTTCGAGCGCATGGGGTACTTTTGCGCGGATCAGGATTCGCAAGCCGACATGCCGGTGTTCAACCTGACCATGACGCTGAAGGATACCTGGAAGAAGATCCAGGCAAAGGGCGGCTGACGGCGTGTGGTAACGGCGTCGGGCGACCAGCAGGCAAGGGTACTAATCCTCCAGTTCCGACAGGATCCAGTCGACCATCGCGTCCCGGACGGGATCAGCAGCGGCGGTTTTCGGGTAGAGGATGTAATAGCCGTCCTGATCCGGGCGGTCGTCCCGCCACAGCGTCCTTAGCCGACCGGCAGCCAGATCGGCATCTACCAGTATGTGCGGAGCCAGCGCGACACCCTGGCCGTTGGCAGCGGCGTCGATCGCGAGCGCAATCTGGTTGAAACGCATCGACCGATATGCCGGCACCGGTCCCGCTGCCGCGAACAGGGATCGCCAGTGAGCGTGGCTGTCCTCGATCAGCATCTGATCTGCAAAGTCACAAAAGCGTCGGACCGGCATACGCGCGTCGGGATAGTCCTGGCTGCAAACTGCACAGAGGTTGAGGCGGGTCAGCAGCCGGACCTCAAGGTCGCTGTCGAACGGAGGACGACCCTGTCGGATGGCGACATCCACGCCGTCCCGCCGAAAGTCGGCGCGCCGTTCGCTGGCAATGGTCTGCAGGTTGATTTCCGGAAAGCGTTCGGCGAAGCGGTGCAGACGCGGCACCAGCCATTTTGCCGCGAAGGAGGGCGTAACGCTCACGACGAGGTCGGATTTGCGGGCCTGGATTTTAAGGGTTGCGCTTTCGATGAGCGCCAGCGCTCGGCCGACCTCGCCGGCAAAGTCTTCGCCCGGCGGGGTCAATGTCAGGCCGCGGGCATGGCGGCGAAACAGACGGACCGCCAGATCTGCCTCCAATTGCCGGACCTGCTGGGCAACCGCTCCCTGAGTCAGATTGAGTTCGTCGGCCGCACGCCGGAAGTTCAGGTGCCGCGCCGCTGCGTCGAACATGCGCAGAGCGTTGAGATTGGGCAGGCGCATCCGCATTTCCAGAGTATTGAGACTGTAGAATTTCTACAGCCTTGAGCGATGAGACATGATTGGTCAAGCGCGGACGGCGCGCATACGGTGGCCGCCGGTTTACACGGGAGAGCACAATGAGCGTGGAAAAAGTTGCCCTGATTACAGCCGGCGGTAGCGGCATGGGAGCCGGAGCCGCCCGGCGGCTGGCAGACGATGGCTTCGACATCGGCGTGCTTTCCTCGTCCGGCAAGGGCGAGGCACTTGCGGAGGAGTTCGGCGGTATCGGCGTCACCGGGTCCAATCAGTCAAACGAAGACCTGCAACGCCTGGTCGACGATGCGATGAACCGCTGGGGACGGGTGGACGTGCTGGTCAACAGTGCGGGCCACGGACCGAGAGCGCCCCTGCTCGATCTGAGCGACGACGATTGGCACCGCGGGATGGATGTCTACTTTTTGAATGTCGTGAGGCCGACACGTCTGGTGGCCCCGATCATGCAAAAACAGAAATCGGGGTCGATCATCAACATCTCCACCTTCGCGGCTTTTGAACCGGACCCGGTGTTTCCGACATCCGGCGTGTTCCGCGCGGGACTCGCCGCCTACACAAAACTGTTCGCCGACCGCTATGCCGCGGACAACGTGCGCATGAACAACGTCCTGCCGGGCTTTATCGACAGCCTGCCGGAAAAACCGGAATTCAAGAGCCGCATTCCGATGGAACGCTACGGCAAGACGGAGGAAATTGCCGCGACGATCGCTTTCCTCGCCTCGGATGGTGCCGGCTACATCACGGGCCAGAACCTGCGTGTGGATGGCGGCATCACGCGTTCGGTCTGACCGCTTCTCCTGTGGTCTTGCCTAAAAAACCGCGCTCCAGGGATGGTGCTGCGGACGCACTTCCGGGTGCTGCCTGAGGAAGTGGTGCAGAACATGCAGGAGGGAGCGGATGTGATCCTTGTCTCCCGCTGTCTGCGCGGCCCTGATGTCCTCCACGATCATGTCGCGCACCCGGGCATGCCCGCCCGGATTGTCATCCAGGTATTGCGCTAGCCCGCAGGCAACGGCCTCGGACAGATGCTCGTGTTCGGCGATGGCGAGGATTTCCTCCTCGGTCAGGCCGCTGAGTGCAATACAATCTTCCAAGCTAATCACGATTCCTACCTCGCGCGTCTCGAACTATGACGCCTCTGGCGGCGTCATCAGTTTGTCATGAACGCGGGATTTCGCCAAACCCCTTGTCACAGAATCTGGATGACAGGATGCAGGACACCCGGCTCCCATAGCGGATCTCCAATGCGAGCAAGTGGCAAAATTTCTATCTTTTGTAGGTATTAACTATTATTTTCTACTAATTGTTTGCTTGTCTGATTTAACAAGCTTTTGGTGGCGGAAATTCTGACGAGGTGACGAGGTGGCTGCGGCGTCTTCTGACAAACGGACCCATCGTATTGGCCGTGACTTGCTGTTCTGCGGTTTCGGGACACTTGTCCTGGGACTGGCATTGGCCGAGATGGATTTTTTCGAACGGATCTACGATTTCACCCGTCAGCATGAGGCCTATGAGCTGGACGAAATCATCTGCGTCTTTCTAATCCTTCCGATCTTCGCCTCCTTGCTGGCCTATCAAAGGATCCTCGACCTTAACGAAGAGGTCCGTGCCCGACAGGCGGCCGAACGCGCCAATCTGGAACTCGCCCGAACGGACCCGTTGACCGGGCTTGCAAACCGTCGGCAGCTCGACGACGTGCTCCGGCGGCTTGCTGCGTCGGCCGATAGAAGCGACACGTCGCTTGCCGTCATGCATATCGATCTGGACCGCTTCAAGCAGATCAACGACACGCTCGGCCACAATGCCGGCGATCATGTCCTTCGGTACGTCGCGACGCTTCTCACAAGGATGGTCGATTCTTCCGACCTCGTCGCTCGGATCGGCGGCGATGAATTCGTGGTCGTCATGAGCCATGGGCAGCGCCGCGGCGAACTCGAAGCGCTTGCAATGCAGGTGATCGATGATCTCAAGAGGCCGGTTCAGTACGGCGGTCATGCCTGTTATGTCGGCGCAAGCATCGGGATCGCACTGACCGACGGGGTGACGGCCAGTGAGCCGCCGGACCCGGCGCGCCTGGTTACGGATGCGGACATTGCGCTTTATCGGGCGAAAGAATGCGGCGGCGGCCGATGCGAGTTCTATTCGTCGGCCCTGAGGACGGCCTTTGAAGCCCGCAAGACACTGTCGGACGAGATTCTGGCAGGCATCGATCGCCGGGAATTCGTTCCCTACTACCAGATGCAGTTCGATGCCGTTACCCACGAAGTCGTCGGAATTGAAGCGTTGGCGCGATGGCATCACCCGAAACGCGGTGTGCTCGTGCCCGATGCGTTTCTCGAGACGGCTGCCTTCCTGAATGCGGTTCTCGATATCGATCGCATCGTCCTGCAAAAGGTCGTCTCCGACATGCATGAGTGGCAGCGACAGGGCGTCGACGTGGGAACCGTATCGGTCAATGTGTCCGCGCAACGTCTGAAAGAGCCCGAATTCCTGGAGACCTTGCGCCGGCTCGACGTTCCGCACGGCATGCTGTCGTTCGAACTGAGCGAGGCAATCTATTTCGACGCTTGCGAGGAGGAGGTGCGTGGTATGGTCAAACACATCCGCGACCTGGGCTTCGGTATCGAAATCGACGATTTCGGCACCGGGCACGCATCCATCGTGAGCGTAACGGAATTGCGGCCGAACCGCCTCAAGGTGGATCGCAGCCTGATAGCACCTCTGATCGAGGCGCCGGAGCAGCGCGAGCTGATCAAGATCATTGTGGATATGGGGCGGTCACTGGGCATCGGCGTTACCGCCGAAGGTATCGAAAGCATGGAGCATGCGGCCATCGCCCGCGATCTCGGCTGCGATGTTCTCCAGGGCTTTGCGTTCGCTATACCGCTCTGCAAGGATGACGTCACGGCGCAATTGGCAGAAAGGAACGTCTGGACCGTCGCCTGATTGCCCCTGATACCTGCGAACCGGCTCGAATTGGATATGTTGCGGTGCAGCAATGGTGCCGAAAGACCGCCGAATGTGTCAATTCGACGGCGACAGACCAACCCGTCCGATTAATTATTTCAAGAAAGACCCATCCCAGAATCATTACGCATCTTGGATTAACACCATAATTCTGTCCGTGAATTTTTATATTGTGATAATGTGCAATAATAATATTTAAAAAAGTAATATAGTTCCAAATTGAAATGCCTGCAAATTTTCGCGTGCTTGGCAATTCGGACAGGTCTGCCAGATTATTAGAAGCTGATTGCTGCCGATTCCGGTGCGTTTCGATTGACTCCCTTATCGGTTCGATCGTGTTGCAGTGCGAAAATTTCGATCAGAAAACACGATTTTACCCCACTTTTTTCACCGTATTTCCGCCTGAAGTGCAAAGGTCGGTCGCAATCGCCGACTACCTCTTGCTCATCGACGGCGGGTCACGTCCCTCCAGGATCGGCTCAGACCGTCGCCAACAGCAAAGTGGAGAACGGGCACATGAAAAAGCTGCCAATTGCACTCGCTATCGGAACTCTTTTCGCTTCGACCTCGGTGTTCGCAGCAGACTTCAGCACGGTTGACGCCAATTCAGATGGTTTCGTGACCCTTGCGGAAGCCGCTGTCGGCGCACCGGAAATCACCGAAGACGCCTTCAAGTCCGCCGACGCCAATGGCGACGGTGTGCTGTCGCAGGAAGAATTCACGACCGCGACGGCTCAATAACCGGGTCACCGCCGGCCGAACCGGTCGAAGGCCACGACTGGCAACGGCCAAGGGAGAAACGGGGCTTCGTGCCCCGTTTCTTCTCTGTGAGTCGGACTTGGAATCGACAAATCCCGCTCTGGCGCCGTTCCGGTGGATCTGTCCGGCGGACGCAATAATGCTGCCTATGCGGGTAAGGTTCGATTTCTTGACCTAACCTAAAGTCACATTGCCCCCAAAGACGTCATAGTTTGACCGTTTTGTGTGCAAATCGACGTCGCATTTACGGGCTAGAAATCACCCATCGGTGGTCGGAACAATCGCGGCCTGTCCGGCCCGGCTGTCCGACATTTCGGCAGGGAGGCCATTCCGATGAAAACCAGAAGTCTTGTATTAGCTGCAGCGGTTGTCCTCGTATCGGGGCCCGCGCTCGCCGTATCGGACTTTATGGCCGTCGATGCCAATTCCGACGGCTTCGTGTCCTATGCGGAAACAACGATCGGTGCTCCGGAAATTTCGGACGATCTTTTCAAGGTTGCCGACGCGGACGGTGACGGCGTGCTATCGGCCGCTGAATATTCCGAAGCGTTCGAACAAATGGGTGACCAGCGCATCGACGTCGTGACCGGCTGCGGCAAGGCCGGCCATCAGAGCGCGGTTGCCTACTGAACCAGCGCGCGAGCGCAGGGTCGCATCGATGCCTGAAACAATACCGGCCCGGCCGCACGGTCGGGTTCGACCCGCTTGGATCGGTGACGCCGGAAGCAATCGGCGTCCGGCCAACGGGCAGGCGCTTGTTGTATCCGGGACGCTTCAGACTACCTCGCCCGCCAGGTGAATGTGGCTTGCATGGCCAGGGCCCCTTCAGGGTTCATGGCCCACGCCGTGCCTTTTTCGGTGTCGGTTTTGGCGGCGATCGTGAAATCCTTGTCGGCAAAGACCGGGCTGACCGCACGGAACGCAAATGACGTAAGCGGGCGGTCGCTGGCGACTTGTCCGGCGAGGTCCGCCAGCAGCGTCGCCTGAAGCGGCCCGTGCACCACGAGATCGGGATAACCTTCCACATCGCGACAGAAGTCGACGTCATAATGGATCCGGTGGCTGTTGAAGGTGAGGGCCGAATACCGGAACAACGAGACCGCGCTCGGAGAGATCGTGCGGGTCAAATCGACGCCTTGCGGAGGTGCAGGCGGCGGCGGCGGGGCGGCGTCGCGTTGTCTTGGTTCGAGATAGACGACGTCGTGCTCCTCGGTCAGGCACTCCTGTCCTTCGCTTTCGATCACATGGCGGACAGTGACAAACACCATCGGTCCCGACCGGCCGGTCTTGCGGTCGATCGCGGCGATCGTCGAGGTCTTTTTCGCCGGTGCACCGAAACGCAAGGGCGCGCCGAAGGTCAGTCGACCGCCGGCCCACATGCGGCGCGGCAAGGGTATCGGCGGCATGAATCCGCCGAGGGCCGCGTGACCGTCCGGTCCGGTTTGCCGGGTCGGCACGGCTTCGGCGAAGTAGATCCAGTGCCAGAGCGGGGGCAGATCACTTGCCTTGCGCAGCTTGTCCTCGCAATTGAGCGTCGCGGCTAAAAGCCTCGCTTGGCGGCGGTCGATCACATCGTCGATGGTGCGCTCTTTTCCGATCCACGTTTCAAGCGTCCCTGCATCCATCCTTTCGGCACTCCTGAGATCATTGACGAGCGGCGGTGCGTCTCTCGCTACCGCCAGGCAAACGCCGGTTGGTCGTATTGCGCGACCCTTGTGTTCATGCCACGCAACGCCACTTCGCGGAACTGGAACAGAATGGCCGCCGTCGGTTCAAACATTTCCCGAGCCAGGGCAGGCAGGAGCATGGAAAGTACCGGCCGGTCGCCTTCAGCCGGCGGGCTCAGGATCGGTATGTCGGGGCTGTCGAGTTCGCGCAGCGGAATGTGGTAGACCGTGTCGACTTCCGC
Organism: Pseudomonadota bacterium; assembly: GCA_038745065.1. Classification (GTDB taxonomy): domain Bacteria; phylum Pseudomonadota; class Alphaproteobacteria; order Rhizobiales; family JANQQB01; genus JANQQB01. The sequence continues at coordinate 30,806 of JBCDLT010000009.1, forward strand.
GGGGTCCGGCGTGAGCGCCATGTCGGTATCGCACCAGGCCACAACAGGGGTGATGCGAAAGCCGGAGCGCGTCGGATAGTCGTCCAGCGACCCGAGCACGGAATCGGGGGACAGCGACAGACCGAGTTCCTCTCTCAATTCACGCAGCGCGGCAGCGGTGCTTGTCTCGCCGGCATCAAGACGCCCGCCCGGCAAGGCGAATTGGGAAGAATGGCGTTTTATCGTGCGCGGGCGCAAGGTCAGAAGGGTGCACGCTTCGCCGTCGTCTGATCCCGGACCGACGACGATTGCGACGGCGGCTTTTTTGAGGGCCTCGTCGGCAATCGGCAGCGCCGGAAACCGCGCCAGGTGGCCGGCGATCCGCGAGCGCAGGTCGGGACCATGGTCGAAACTCATCGCGGGCCCCCGGCGCATGCGATCAGGATACGGCAGCCAGCCAAATCCCGTTTCGGCCACGCAAGGCGAAGCAGGGGATCAACCGCCGAGGAAAAGCCTCCCGACATTGGGATTGTCGAGCAATTCCTTGCCGGTGCCGGCAATCGCGATCCGTCCGGAAACCAGCACATAGCCGATATCGGCAAACTCCAGGCCTTTCTTGGCGTTCTGCTCGACCATGACGATGGTCTTGCCCTCGTTGTGCTGGAGATCATGCAGGATTTCGAAAACCATGTCGATAAACCGCGGCTCAAGTCCGATCGAGGGTTCGTCGACAAGCAGAACGTCCGGATTCATGACCAATGCCCGGGAGATCTCCAGCAATCGCCGTTCACCGCCGGACAGCACCTTTGCCGGGTGTTTGCGGCGGGCGGCGAGCCGGGGATATTTGTCGAAGATCTCTTCCGCGATCGCCTTGGCTTCCGCCGGCTTGTCCTTCAGGAAGCCGCCCATCCAGAGATTTTCTTCCACCGTCATGGCCGGAAACACGGACTTGTCCTGCAGGATGTAGGCAATACCGGCCTGTTTCAGCTTTTCGTTCGGCGACAGCCGCGTGATGTCTTTCCGCTCGGAACCGATGCCGGCGGATATGGTCCCGGAAAAGATGTTGTTAAAGCCGAAGATGGCATGCAGGACAGTGGATTTGCCGGCGCCGTTCGGTCCGATCAGGCAAAGGGATTGGCGCGCGCCGACCTGCAGATTGATGTCGTGCAGGATTTCCATCTGACCGTATCCGGCGTTCAGGTTTTCGATCGTCAGATACGGATCGCCGGAGACAAGGCCGGCGAGGTGGTCGACCGTGACTTCTTCGGCGATCTCGGCGACCTGACGGGTCACTTCGTCGACGGAAATCACCGTGTCGACGCTGCCCATGTGATAGCCGGTCGATTTTTTGTCCTCACCGGCCGAAGCGCCGGCGCTTTCCTGGTATTCGCCGACCATTAGTGCGCCCCCAGATATGCGTCGATGACGCGTTGATCGTTCTGGATTTCGGCCGGTGTTCCTTCGGCCAGCAATTCCCCGTGCGCGAGGCAGTAGATCCGGTCGGCCATGTTCATGATCACCCGCATGTTGTGCTCGATCACAAAAAGGGTGATGCCGAACTCGCTGTTGGCGCGGCGCAACCGGTCGATCAGGCCATTGATCAGCGTCGGGTTAATGCCGGCCGTCGGCTCGTCGAGCATCAAAACGGTTGGTTCGTTCATCAGGGCCATGGCGAATTCAAGGAGCTTTTGCTGCCCGAAGGAAAGCGAACCGGCGCGCAGGAAGCGTTTCTCGTAAAGGCCGACAAAGTCGAGCAAATGATCGGCCCGATCGAAGTCTTCTTTCCTGTTGCGCCCGAACATGTCCGCCCAGCCGACCTTCCGATGCGGGATGGAGATCAGCATGTTGTCGACGCAGTTCATGGCGCCGTAGATGCGGGTCTGCTGGAACGTGCGTAAAAGACCGAGGCGCGCGATTTCCTGAACCTGGAGTTTCGAGATTTCGCGACCCTGGAAACGGATCGATCCTGCATCGATCGGGTGGTACCCGACCACGGAATTGAACAAGGTCGTCTTGCCCGAGCCGTTCGGGCCGATCAGGCCGGTAATCCCGCCCTCGACGACCTGCATGGAGATGTCCTTGTTGGCGACCACGCCGCCATAGGACTTGGAAACGTCGGAGACCTCGATGATGGGGCTGGTCATTCGGCGGCCTCCGGTTGCGGCCGCCCGGCGGGCGAACGTTCTTCAATGCGAATGCCGAACCATTGCGGTCTGACGTGTTTGAGCCAGCCCATCAAACCGTCCTGGAAATAGACGACGGTGACGACGATCAGCGCGCCGAGCGCAACCCATTGCCAGCCCAGGAGATAGTTCCAGGTCACTTCCTTGAAGACGTGGAACATCACCGCCCCGATGACCGGTCCCCAAAGCGTTCCCTTGCCGCCGAGCAGCACGCATACGACCATGAAAATGCCGAGGTTGATGGTCTGGTAGGCGGTTTCCAGCGGCTCGAAATGAATCAGCTGGAACCCGGAAAACGCGCCGGCCAGACCGACGACAAAGGCGGCCATTGCCCAGGTGATCAGCTTGTAGCGCAAGGTATGGATGCCCATGCCCTCGGCCTTTTCCTCGTCGTCGCGAATGGCGTTGATCGCGGCGCCAAACCGGGTCGAGTAGAGCCAGGCGAGAAACACGATCAGCGAGACGCCGAGACCGCAGAACAGATAGTAGAAGAAGATCTTGCCTTCATCGAGATCGCCGGGATAGACGGGCAGGGCGATTCCCTGGCCGCCGCCGATCCAATCCCAATTGGACACCAGCTCGCCGGCCGCGATGGCAACGCCGAGCGTCCCGATTGCAAAATAGGGACCGCGCAGGCCGAAGGTGATGTAGCCGATCAGAACGGCGCAGACGGCGCAGAAGAGCCCGGCTGCCAGCGATCCGAGGGCGACGCCGAGGAAGTATTGCGTCGGCGTGAAATCGAAGCGGCCACCGCCCGAGGCATCGGTGTACTGCCCCACATCGTAGACGAGGCTGATGGCAACGACGGCGGCCACATACATGCCCGTGCCGTAGAAGAAAATGTTGCCGAGGGAATTGTATCCCATCTGGCCACCGGTCATGTCCCAGGAAAGGGCGACGATGATCATCAGCCAGAGCGTTGCAAGCTGCGTCCCGAATTCGGGAAACATGAACGGGGAAAAGGCACTGAACGCCAGCAGGATCGCATAGATCGGATATTTGAGGGTTGCCGACATTTCGCGCTCCTATTGCAGGACCTGGCGAAGGCGCCGCTGCTGCGCCAGCCGGTAGATCAGCACCAAGAGCAAGAGCAGGACGGCGATCGCCTGCTGGTAGCCGATGCCAAAAATGTGGGCGCCGTACTGTTCCAGGGCCCCGATACCCAATCCTGCGGCGATGACGCCGGGAATATTGCCGATGCCAGCCGCGGTGACGATCACGAAAGAGCGGATCGAGTAGGCAATGCCGTAGAACGGCTGGATCTCCCAGACCAGAACGATAATCGCCCCCGCCGCACCGCAGATTGCCGCGTTCAGCGAAAACGTGAAGGCATAGATCCGGTCGGTGTCGATACCCATGACGCGCGCGGCGCGCGCATCCTGCGCGGTTGCCCGGATCGCCTGGCCCATTCGGCTCGACTTCATGAAGATGATGACCGCGGCAGCCAGGCTCAGCGCCAGAATGACGCCGATCAGCTTGGCGATCGGGACGTTGACGACGCCGTCGAAGAACCTCAGCGAATCGTAGTTGAGGCGCAGGCTCTGGGTGTCGGATCCGAACAGCAGGTTCATGAACTGCGCCATCATGATGCCAATGCCGAACGTGGCCAGCAGGGACGTGAACAGGTCGCGTTCAATCACGCGTCGGATGACGAGCTTGTAGAGGACCCAGCCGATGCACCAGAGCACGCAGAAGGCGATCGGTACGCCGAGCAGCGGCGGCAATCCCTGCTGCGCCAGCCACCACGACGTGTAGCCGCCGGCGATTACAAAATCGCCCTGGGCAAGGTTCTTGACGTTCATGACGCCCCAGACCAGTGCCAGCCCGTAGGCGGCGAGCACGAAGATCGCACCGATCATCATGCCCTGGACGAGGATCTCGAGATTGACGACGGGAAATTGCAGCAACAGGCTGAAATTGCCGATGATCTGGTCCATGGCTTTCGGACTCCGTATGCCTGGATGGGGCCTTCAGGACGGGCCGCCGACGCCGGTTGCAAGGAAAGGCGGACGGCCAGATCCGTTTCCGGCGCGAGCCTCAACGCGGGCAGCGCGAGGGGCGGTCCGGCGCAAGGCGGTTCCGATTGCTAATCCCGGCGACAGGTGCAGACGAACAAGCCGGGCCCCATGCGGGACCCGGCTCCATTTCATTACGGCGACCTTACTGCGCCTCGCGCGGCCACTGCAGCTCGTGGGATGCGAACTTGGACGGAGCCACGACGTTGTACTTGCCGTCCTGGATCTGACGCAGAACCATGGGCTTGGCAATGTTGTTGCCAGCCTCGGAGAAGCGGATCTGGCCGTAGAAGGTCGACATGTCGGTCTCGGCCAGCGCGTCCCGGATCTTTTCCTTGTCGAGCGAGCCGGCACGTTCGAACGCGTCCTTGAAGACATAGACAGCAGCCGAGGCCTGGGCCGTCTGGTACGGCACGGTTTTTTCGGCATATTCAGGATAGGCCGCCTTGAATTCCTGCTCGTAGTTCGCGGCCGTTCCGAAAATCGGATCCTCGTAGGACAGGGTTTCGGCCCATTGCGTCGAGCACAGAACACCGTTGGCCGTCTTGCCGAACTTGCCGGTGACGTCAGCCGCCTCACAATGGGTGATCGCGATCATCGGCACGTCGATGTTCATTTCGCCGATCTGACGAACCGCCGTTGCAGCGCCCTTGGAATGGCCCGACACAACAAGCAGGTCCGGCTTCAGCAGTTTCACCTTGGTCAGGATCGCGCTCATGTCCGACAGATCGCGCGGCAATTTCTCGTCCACCACGATGTTCATGTCGAATTTCTTGGCGTCGTCCAGAACGCCGGCCCGAATGTCGAGCGAGAACGGATCGTTCTCCACGGCGACGGCAACTTTCACGTCGCCCGGGCTTTTGCCCGATTTTTCAGCCATTTCGGCGGCAAGCGTGATCGCGGAGGCGAGATATTGCTCCGATGTCGACAGCACGGCGAACAGATATTTGTAGCCCTTGTTGAACAGCGAACGGGAAGCCCCTTCGGCTTCGACCATCGGGATCTGGTACTTCTCCGTCACCGGCGCGATCGCCTTTGTCAGACCGGAGGAATACGGCCCAAGCATGTACTGAACCTTGTCCTGGTTGATCAGGCGTTCGGCCAGGGTCGCGCCACGGTCGCCCTTGGATTCGTCGTCGTAGTAGATGACATTAAAGTCGTAGCATTTGTCACCGACTTTGATGCCGCCGTTTTCCTTGATTTTCTTGATGGCAAACTCATAGCCGTTCTTGGCGTGCACACCGTTGGTGGCATATTTACCGGTAAGCGAAATCGCCGAACCCAAGGTCAAAGGCTCGCATTCCGCAGCGTAAGCCGGGCCTGACGCCGCCACCATAACGGCGGCAGCACCGGCCAATGCAAAATATTTGCTGATCATTTTTGAGGTTTTCTCCCTAGTGCGGCCCGGCGGGGGGTAAGTGCTGGCGTTCCCCTGGAAGCGCCATGGCCTATTTCTCAGTGATGACGATTCAAGTTCTTTTTGGTTGTGACTCGTCACGCCGACAACACTGTAGATCATAGATCGCAAGAAGCGCAACGGGCCGCCAAGGGCCAAGCCGGGGCGGCGGTGATGCCGAGGACAACGTCAAGATGTGTCGGAGGGCGCACTGACCCGACAAGAATACGGGCCAGTGTCGCGCCGCAGGAGGGACCCAGACCGGCGCCTGGGAAATTCTGGGTTGCCGCACTGGCAGCGGCCGCCGGCGATCGCCGGCGGTGGGATCAGGCGTCTTCGCCCTGATCCGCTTCAAGAAAAGCCCGCAGGGCCTTTACCTGGCTCGGAGATGCCTTGGCCAGAAGCGGGATCATCGCGAGGATGTCCTTACGTTCCGCCAATACGGGAAATAACTTCATCGATTCATCGGAATTTGTGTCTTCTCCGAGGAAGAAGGACGCCGTGCACCCAAGCAATTGCGCAATTTTGACAAGCCGGGCAATTGGAAAACGATTTGCTCCAGTCTCGTATTTCTGAACTTGCTGGAATGTCAGTCCGAGATTTTCTGCCAGCTTCTCCTGGCTGATACCTCGAACCTGCCGGAGGAACTTTACACGCGCACCAAGTGCACGGTCGAACTCCTTTGTGCTTTTCGGATCGTCGGGATTCACCGACATATCCGGAAGTGGGGGCATGATTTCCGATACGGGGGTACCTGTTCCTAGCATTTTTTGGCCTCTGATCTTTCAGTCCGCTTGCAGACAGCAGCCAGCCTGCGCGCGAAACCTTCCATCCATACGAATATACCAAAACCGCATACCTACAAACTCCAAATTGGTATGCGTGAAGTCGAGCGGGCTGCGGTTCCATGTCAAATCGGACCCGTCGACAATTGGCGCAAGACAAACTGTGCGACGTCAACAACGGGTCCGGAGCGGTCTCCCCATGGTGGCAACAGACCATGGACTTGCCGAAAACTGATCTGTTCGGACTTTAGGAATACGCGTCGAGTATGTAGTCAAGACACGAGGTCCGGTCGTGAAATCAGTATCAATCTCGGTAAACGAGAGACTAGTCCATTTTGTGACCGCATTGTGACCGGCATCGACTAGAGGCGATAGCAATTAAGGGTTGCAGGTACCCTAGGTAATTCTTGCTTTATCGTATACGCAAACGCCGGATTCAAACGATTGTCTTAGCCGCCGGGCCACCTGTGACTGCACGCATTGCGCGAATATGCCGGGAATCCGTTGTGGATGAACCAACTTGTGTCCTTGCGCGACGCTCAGCGACATTGTGCAGCGCGCTATCCGCGATTCGATCCGGGTCCTGGACAAAAGATCCGCGCGGGCGGGGGCGGTCAGTCGCCGGATTGCCTGTCATCGGCGCCAAGAACGCGCCGCACCGCACTGCCGTTGGTTTGGGGTTGCGTGAATTGCCCGGCGGTCGTCTTGGCTCTTCCGAGAGCAACGGGATCTGACCTCGGTCGCGTTCGCTGCAGACCGCTTCACGCTCGGTTCGTTGCTTGTCGGCTCATGTCCGAGTGCCCTGTGCGTTCGGCAAGGGCCACGATCCGTGGGTTTTACATCAAGCGATGATCTACTCGGCAGCCATCGAATGTTCCCCGGCCAGGACCGTAGGGACGATCTGATGGACCGTGGATGCAATAGACGCCATCTTCAGACTGTCGAGCTCGTGCGGCAACTGGCCGGTTTCGACGAAGATATTGTAGAATTTAACGATATAGGCTGCCCGTTCCTCGCAGGACAGATCCAGTCCGCTGGCCTCTTCCAAATCCTCGATGAAAGAAAGGCTCTGGACGAAGACCCGGTGGGCCTCGGCGGGAATGGTCTTGGCGTTGGGTGTGGCCGACGACCGCGGGCGGCCGTCTCCGAAAAGCAGGGTCTCGACCGATGCCGACAGGGCGGGCGCCAGACGCTCGGCCCATTCGACGGTCAGTTTGCGTTCGGCATTTTCCAGCCGGAATATCTGAGCCTGCGATGTGCCGACCAAACGGGCCAATTCACTTTGTGTCAGGCCACGTGCCAGCCGTTGTTTCTTGAGGGCCGATGCCATAATTCACCGTTTGCGAGCAGTGCTGGATGATCGAGCCCGTACATAGCAGGCCTGATCGTATCGTTCTGTTGTGTCGTATATAATTTGAATGTCGACGTATTGACAAGTATTACAGCATTAACGATTTCGCGCCACGCGTTCCAAGTCTGATAATGCTCGTATAAGTCGCAACAGGTTGTGTCAGGCGATGCGCGCGGTGTCGGCGACCGATTGCAGATAGTTCGCAATGCGTTGACACGCCTGGGATGTGCGGGCCTCGTCCAGGGTGAACGACACCCGTATATGGCCTTCGGCGCACCGGCCGAACGGGGCCGCATCCAGCACCGACACGCCTTCGGCGCGCAGCAGGCCCCATGAAAAGTCGGTGGCAGACAACCCGGTCTGGCGGACGTCGATCATGAGGAACATACCGGCTTGCGGCGGCGAGAAGCGAAGGGCGTGCAGGGGGCTGAGCGCCTCGACGGCGCAGTCCCGGCGCCGTCGATAGGTATCGCGCATGGCAGCCACGATCGAATCGCCTGAAGCCAACGCCGTTTCAGCCCCCGTCTGAATGAAGCCCGGCAGCCCGTAGAGCATGGCAAGCGCCAGATTTTCCATGGCGGCGACCAGCGACTCGGGCGCAATGGCCCATCCGGTTCGCCAGCCCGTCATTGCATGGGATTTGGACAGGCTGTCCACCGTTACGGTTCGTCCGGCCATGCCGGGCAGGGCGGCGATCGAGAGGTGTCGACCCTCAAAAACGAGATCGCTGTAGACTTCGTCTGATACAACCCAAAGATCATGCCGGCGCGCAATGTCGGCGATCGCTTCGATCTCGGCCGCATTGAAAATCACACCGGTCGGATTGTTCGGATTGGTCAGGAGAATCACTTTGGTCCGGTTCGAAATCGCGGATTCGATCGCGGCGATGTCGGGCCGGAAGCCGGTTTCCGCCGGTTGCTGCACACGAACCATGCGGGCGCCGGATGCTCGAACCACGGCTTCATAGGTGACGTAGGCAGGGTCGAGCACAATGACCTCGTCGCCTGCCTCGGCGAGACAGGCCATTGCCGAGAACAGCGCGCACTGCGCGCCGGACAGGACAATGACGTTGTCGGCACTGCAGGAAATGCCCGTTCGTTTGCTGTGCCGGTCGGCGATGCGGGTGCGCAGCGACCGCCGGCCGGCGATTTCCGTGTAATGGGTGTCGCCGGCGCGCATTGCGTCGATCGCCGCGTCGCAGATGACGTCCGGCGTTGGAAAGTCGGGATCGCCGATACTGAGCATGAGGATGTCTTCGCCGGCTTCAAGCGCCTTACGCGCGGCCTCGTGGATCTCCCACGCCCTGGCGCCTTGGCCGGCGACACGATCCACCATGGACGACAAGTGCATGACGATTTCCCTCATTACGCGGTCACGCGGATTGCGGGCCTCCGGCAATCCGTGGAGGCCCGCTCTGGACGCTCATAGACCGGGCAAGGCACGGAGGGAAGCCCCGGGAAGGGAAGTGGAGCGCTGGCCTGGAATTGAACCAGGTTAACAGTCCTTGCACGGACCGCAGGTCTCCGTCCCCTTCCCAGCGCCTGGCATCGAAACTAGGTTTCGCGTCGTGCGGGAACAAGGAGTTCCTGCACGGACAGTTAATCATGCCCGTTAATCATGCCTGCGAAGACCTGACGACTCCCGTCCTCTCCCAAACCTGACATTTGCCGGGTGTGGCGTGTGCGGTAAAACCGGTCCGTCAAAAAGCGCGCGGGCGGCCCGTGACCAACGGGCGACGCGTTGCGAAAAACCTGCATATCCGGGAGCGAACCTGCCGATGACCGAAGAAGTCTACGAAGTCTATGCGCTGAAATACGCGGAACGGAACAATCGCACGCGGCGGGAATCCTTCCTGTTCGAGGACGATCATGCCAGTCCGCATCCGATGGATTACTTCGTCTGGCTGATCCGCAACGAGAACCGGAGCGTGCTTGTCGATACCGGGTACGACCGAGTGGAGGGGACACGCCGGAACCGAGCCGTTCTCCAGGATCCGCATGAGGTCCTGAGCGCTTTCGGTGTCGATCCCGGCAGCCTCGAAACGGTTGTCATCACGCATCTGCATTATGATCATGCCGGCACGCTCGATCATTTCCCCAATGCCCGGTTCTACCTCCAGGCGGCGGAAATGGCCTATGCCACGGGGCCGTGCATGTGTGATGCGGTGCTGCAATACCCTTTCACCGTCAGCCATATCTGCGACATGGTCAAACGGGTCTATTCCGGGCGTGTGACGTTCTTCGATGGCATGGGAGAGGTTGCGCCCGGCATTACGGCGCATCTGGTGGGCGGCCACAGCAGGGGATTGCAATGCGTGCGTGTCAAGACGGCGCGCGGTTGGGTCGTGCTCGCGTCGGACGCCTCGCATTATTATGAGAACTTCCAGCGCCGAAAACTGTTTCCGATCGTCGTCGACGCGGAAAACATGCTGAAGGGCTTCGATACGCTCTACAGCCTCGCCGAAACCGAACACCACATCATCCCGGGACACGATCCGTTGGTCCGTACACTCTATCCGGCCGTCTCCAATGCGCTCGACGGTATTGCCTATCGGCTCGATGTGGAGCCCAAAGGCTGACAGCGCGTTTTTCGCTTCCGAACCGGCTCTCTGATAGCGAATGCCTTGTCGCATCGGGGCGTCAGCGCTTTCCAGCGTGCTGAACACAGTTCCAAGAGCACCTTGCAACCGGTTGCAATTGAGAGGCTGCGAGCGAAATCCGGTTTCTCGACGGTAAGAATGGACCGGTTCGGTGTCTGTGCCGGATCCCGTGCCAGCGCCAGCCGGGTGGGCAATGAATGGGCATACAGGATTATCGGACCTGACAGCGATGACAGGCCTTGCCGGGCGGCGCGCCGGACATTTCGAAAACGTCGCGACCGTCGATCCGCACCGCTCCGCCGGGGGCAAACGGCAACAAGTGATGACGCGGAGGAGGGCGGGCATACCGGCGCCCAAGCGGGCAGAAACGCCGACCATCTGGAGCGCAGTGACGCGAAACGATCCGCAATCCGACACGACCACGTTGCAAAAGACCTTGCGAGCGACCTTGAGGTCGAGAAACGACCCGGTTGTCCCAAGCCATTTTCCAGGCGGATTTGCGGAGTGTCGGACGCTTACCCAACATAAGGTTGTTTCAGGTGTGTGACGGGTCTGGAAGTCGGTTTTCCGGCTCGCATTCCCGTGGTTGGAAATCCTGACAGGATTTGGCGTCTTTTACGCTGGCCTCGTGCCGCGTTAGGGCGTCTATCTTTTGATTTGCCAAAATCGAACGGGCCGATGATCGTACACGTCGACGGCCTGCTCCGGGGTCCAATCGCAGACACTGTACCGTATTTGTAACCTTTCCGTGTGCGCGCGACTCCAATCGGTGCGCGCCGCTTCAGCGGCGACGCACGGCAGACAGATCCGCATACCGGGAGGAGATTTCGATGTCTGAACAATACGCCGAAGACACGACGTGGATCCGGGTTGCGGATGTCACCGACGTGCCGGAAGGGCGCGTCAAAACCGTAACTGCCGGGACGAAGTCGCTCTGTCTGGTGCATTTCGACGGCCAGTATGCCGCCATGGACAATCACTGTCCGCACCAGGGTGGACCGCTCGGGGAGGGGTCGATCGAAACCGGCGTGGACGGTCAATGCTGGGTCCGCTGTCCCTGGCATGGCTGGGATTTCGATCCGTTGACCGGCAAGCCGCCGGGCGGACACGAAGATACCGGACAGGATATGTTCGATGTCGATGCCCGCGAGGACGGCATCTACGTTGCCGTACCCGCCGAACCGCCGCATGTGCGCACCGTTACCGACGTGATGGCAGAGACCATGGTCAATTGGGGTGTGAAGCGGGTGTTCGGCATGGTCGGCCATTCCAATCTGGGGCTGGCGGATGCGTTGCGCCTGCGAGAAGTGGCGGGCGACATGCACTTCATCGGCATCCGCCACGAAGGCGCGGCGTCGTTTGCCTGTTCCGGCTATGCCAAGCTTACGGGCCGGCCCGCGGCCTGTATGACGATTGCCGGGCCCGGCGCGACAAACCTGATGACGGGTCTCTTTGATGCCAAAGTGGATCGCGCGCCCGTGCTGGCGCTGACCGGCCAGGTGGATGTCCAGGTCTTCGGACCGGGTGCCTTCCAGGAGGTTGATCTGGCGTCGGCCTTCCAGCCGGTTTCGCAGTTTTCCCAGACCGTTTTGCACACGTCCAAACATGCCGAGCTGATGTCGCTGGCGTGCAAAAACGCGCTCGTCAATCGCGATGTCGCGCATCTGATCTTTCCCGATGACGTGCAGACCCTGCCGGCTGCCGACGGCGCAGCGGCCGGCAAGCCGGACGGGCGCATGGGTCGCCCGGCGATCGCGCCGGATCCGGCTTCGCTGAGCGAGGCCGTCGACCGGATCGGTGCCGCCAAGCGCCCCATCATCATCGTCGGTTATGGCGCCCGCGATACCATGGACGCCGTTGCCGGGTTTGGCGCGCGCCTGAAGGCGCCGATACTGACGACCTTCAAGGGCAAGGGTCAGTTACCGGACGATCACCCGCTGGCAGCCGGCGTACTTGGCCGGTCGGGCACACCTGTGGCCAGCTGGTTCATGAACGAATGCGACCTGATCGTGGCCCTTGGGTCGTCGTTCTCCAATCACACGGGCATAGAACGCAGCAAACCCATCGTTCAGATCGACTTCGATCCGATGCATCTCGGCAAGTTCCATGCCGTCGACATTCCGGTCTGGGGGGAAATCGGGCGAACCCTCGCGCAATTGATGGACGCGCTGCCGCAGGATACCGGATCGCAGGACCAAAGGGCCGAAATCGCCGAACGCTGGGCCATCTGGCGCGAGGAAAAACACAGCCGCCTGGCCGACGATCGCGGACGCGGTCTGAATTCGGTCTCCGTCTTCGACGCCATGACCGCGCTGGTGCCGGAAGACGCCGTGATTGCAGTGGACGTCGGCAACAACGCCTATTCCTTCGGCCGGTACTTCGAGTGCCGCCGGCAGTCGGTCCTGATGTCGGGATATCTGGGATCGATCGGCTTTGCCTTTCCGGCGGCGATCGGGGCCTGGGCGGCGACCCAGGACTTCGAGGATCAAAAGGGACGCAAGGTGATCTCGGTCTCCGGCGACGGCGGCTTTGCGCAATATATGGGCGAGTTCGCGACCGCGGTGAAATACGGCATGAACATCACGCATTTCCTTCTCAACAATTCCGAACTCGGCAAGATTTCAAAGGAACAACGTGCCGGCGAATGGCCGGTCTGGCAGACCAGCCTGCGCAATCCGAGTTTCGCCGCCTATGCCCGTCTCTGTGGCGGACATGGTCACCGGGTCAGCGAGGTCGGCGAATTACGCGACGCCATGGCGACGGCGCTGGCCTATGACGGGCCGTCGCTGGTCGAAATCATGTGCGACGTCGATCTGGTCTGACAGCGTCGGCGCGCTGCCAATTGACCGGACCGTTCGGCTGCCGGTCCGGACAGGAACCGGACGCGCAGAGGTGCGTGTCATACTTCGCAAAATATTGCATATTTTTACCCTCTGTGACATTGTTCGCGCATAAAGACACGATCCGAACACGTGCGGGAGGGCGAAGAATGCAGCTTTGTCAGCGGCTTGCAGGCGCTTTTGTCTTTGTCTTCTGGATGTTCGGCGTAAACGCAGCCGCTGCGCAGAACGTGGAGACAGTCTCCCTTTCCAGTGGCGGCGAAATCGCCTACGTGAAGACCGGGTCGGGCGAAAAGGCGCTCATTCTGATCCACGGCTACAGCCTGTCGCATGCGATCTGGCAGCGCGTGACGCCGCTTCTGGCTGATGGCTACACGATTTATGCTTACGACCTGCGCGGCTTCGGAGCATCGGACAAACCCGACAGCGGTTACACCTATGCTGCGATGGTGTCCGATCTGGCCGGTTTCATGGACGCCCTCCAGATCCGATCGGCCGTGCTTGTCGGCCACTCGCTCGGCGGCATCTTCATCCAGGATTTTGCCGCTGCCTATCCTGACCGGGTCGAGGGGCTGGTGCTGGCCAATGTGCAGGCGCGCGACAAGCCGCCGCTCGGCATGAACGACAATTTCCGCAAGCGCATCGATGCCTGGGGCGATCCTGATACCAATCGCGGTATTTTCGAAAAAGTCACGCCGGTCTATTTCAAGAAGGGAACGCTGACGGACAGTGATCTTGAGGCCTTGGTTGCCATGAACATGCAATCCGCGACGCCGGCGCTCAAACAGGCTTTCGAACATCTTTTGACAGCGCCTGCTTTGCCGCCGGAAGCCTGGGCAAAGCTGACCATGCCGGTCCGGGTGATTGCGTCGACCCATGACATCGTGCCCTTCACGGTGTCCGTCGGATTGCTCGACAGCCTGCCGAAGAGCTCGTTGTCGGTCATGGAACGCTCGGGCCACACGCCGATGTGGGAACGACCGGAAGCCTTCGCGTCCGCCGTGAACGATTTTCTCGCCGGACTGTAACCCGCTTTTCCAGCCATCTGTTCCGGGCGCGGAATTCGGGCGGCGTCCAGCCCGATCCTCCTCCCACCGCGCCCGAATGCAGGCCGCGCCGAACGGTCCGAGAGACTGCTTTCGGCGCGGCCACCCGGCAGGTCCATAAATGTCAGGTGGCGGAGCCGGCCTGTTTCAGGGCCGCCTCGACTGCCGGAGCCGGCGAGGACAGGACCGGAATGCCAAGATCGGCAAGATGCCCTGCGGCCGGGGCCATGGACGCCTGGGCCAGCACGATGGCCGACAGGGGGCCGAGATCTTCGGCGGTCTTGCGGACCGAGCTTGCGATAGCCTTTGCGAATGCATCGATCGCGCCGCTTTCGAAGTGCGTCCATGTGCCGTCACAGAACACGGTGTTCACCGCGCAAGACCCGCCGGCTGAGGCCACGACGTCGTCAAACAGGGCGAGCGTCGGTTCGCGCGTGCTTTCCAGACAATAAGCAATGAGAACGGGTCCGCCAGTGGCGACCGCGGCCGCCATCATGGGTCTGTCGATGCGGATGACGGGAACACCATCGCCCGGAACACTGTCGACGAGCGGTCCCAGTGTCGAACAAGTGCACAGAACGGCATCCGCTCGACCTTTCTCGGCCAGAAGGAAGTCGTGAACGGTTTGCCGCAGGTCCTCGGTCAAGCCCCCGCTGCGCGCAGCATCCAACCAGTCGCCTCGAACTGTATGGCGCTGGTGGACATCGGGCGACCGATCCTCGATCAGCTTCCGGAAGGTCGGTTCATGAACGGCGGAAGTGTGTAGCAAGGCGATGGTTGGCATGATGGTCGGCAGTCTAAGACCCGGACTTCTGAACGACAACATCAGCTATGAATTACAACAAGGGCATGAAGTGAGGGCCCCGAAACGTAGGTGCGCAATAAGCCGACGATCTGACAAAAAGATCGAACCCAGGGTGAAGACGTGAACCCTGCGCTCAGTTTCCATCGTCCGGTTCGTCAGTGTGCAAACGCCTTATCTTGTCAGGTCAAGCGTGACGCGACGACGACCCGCCAACACAGCCGGCACAAGCGATCCACATATACCGATCGCCGCCGACAGAATTACTCCCTGCAACAGACCCGTTGGCGAAAACTGCAGGACGTAACCGATGCGGGTGACGCCGCTCGACAGAGCTGTTGCCTCCGCGCCGTCAAGTATCAGATACGCTGCCAGAGCTCCAAGAAGGCCCGCGACCACGCAGATGATCAGGTATTCGATCACCAGACCGGAACAGATGGCTCGCCGGCTGAACCCGACGGCACGGAAAGTCGCGATTTCGACACGACGCTCGGCCAAGGAAGCGAGCATGATGTTGAGAGCGCCAACCACCGCGCCGACTGCCAAAAGGATCGCCAGGGGCCAGGCGAGATTTTGAACGAGTTCACTGTTTCGAGCAGCCTGGGCGGCGTAGTAACTCGCCTCGGTCTGCACCGCCAATTGCAGGCGCGGATCGCGCTCAACGAATGCAGCCAATTCTAAGATGTCTCCTGATTTCTGCAGACCTGCCCGGACGCTCTGAACGGTGTTGGCCCGATCGAACAGGTTCTGGACAGCGGTCAAATCCGCCCATATTTCGGATGCCACAACGCCGCCGGCCGCTTCGAAAACGCCGACAATTGTCCAGCCCGCTGCGCCGAAGCGAACCGTATCGCCCAACTCAAATCCGACATAGCGCCGTGCCACATCCGCGCCGACCGCGAGCTCACTCGCACCGACGGCAGGCCATCGGCCATCGATCAGGCTGACCCTCGGCCTCATTGAAACGCCGACGCCGGTCAGACCCCGAAGACCAATATTGGCGCGTGCCCCGTCGCTCCTTTGAATGCCATCGACGATCAAGTTCACCTCAGGTGAGATCGCATCGACGCCAGGCGCGGCGAGAAGAATATCCACTTGTTCGCCGGACAGGGCGCTGTTCATTTCCGATTGTGAACCACCGCGCATGATTAAGGCGATATCGGAGGAACCGCTTTGTTCGAGGGCAAAGGTCAGACCACGGCGCAATGCATCAAGCGAAAGCAAGGTTGCGACGACCAGGGCAACGCAGAGCATCACCGACAGGGTAAGCCCGGTGCGTCCAAAAGAGCCCCTCAAACTGATGCTGATAACGGAGGCGGTTTGACCGAATGGATTGCGCATTCCCGTCTTGCCTCAGTTGCGCCGCAGCATCGCGACGGTGTCGGTTCTGACTGAACGCCAGGCCGGCCAAGCGCTGGCGACAATGCCGAGTGCGACCATGGAAAACAGACCGCATAAGAAAATCAGCGGCGTGACGGCTATGCCCGGGGCAATCGACGCGAAACTGTCTGCAGATCCCGAGATCATCAACGTGGCCAGCGCCAGTCCAATCACGCCAGCCACTACAACGATAAGAACGCTCTCGCCGACGAGAAGGCCCAAAATGTGTTTATGGGAGAAACCCAATCCTTTGAGGATGCCGATATCCGTCATCCGCCGCCGTATGGCGAGCGCCGTCGTGCTGGCGACGATCATCACGAGGCTGACGAGTGCGGACCCGAGAACAAGAATGGTGACGAGGGCGAGATCGCCAAATTGCGCCACGAAGGCTTGCGAAAAGCTGCGCTCGGTATCGGTGGTGGTCCGCTCGGCAGCGGTCGAAAAGAACCGGTCAATCGCTCGACCCATGTCAATAGGATCGACGCCCTCGGCCGGTAGCGATACGATCCATCCGATGGTGTCGCGTTGCGCGGCCCGTGCCCCGTTGAACCGGTCGTAGTGGATGTAGAGAAAAGAGGTGTCGATTTGCTCGGTGGCCCCTTCGAAGACTCCGGCAATCCGGAAACTCCAGCTGTTCTTGCCATCCGACCGCGCGATGCGTTCGTTGATGATTGAAATCTGATCGCCGCTTCGCCAGCCGAACCGATCCGCCATAGATCTGCCGACCAAAATGGCGGTCCTGTCAGACAGGAACCTCTGCCTGACCGCGTCCTCCATGCGGATGTCGTCACCGTAGACATTCAGGTAGGAATCCGGATCGACGGCGATTGCATGCAAGGAATTCCGCGCCTCGCGATAATACCCGCCGAACCACGCGGCAACGCTTGCGGCGCCCACTTCCTCGATTTGCTGCATTCTGCGGAAATGAGAGATGGGCAGGGTTTGGGAGAAACCGATCTTGTTCGCTGTGATCATGCGATCGGCGTTGTCGACTCCGATCGATCCATAGGCCCAATGAAACGCAGCCAGCATCCCAAACAACATGTAGGCGATCAGTATCGATACCATCAAAACCGCATTTCGAATCCAGGCTGATCCGATGCTGTTCGCGATGAATCCAAGCGACGTCATGCGGCTTGATCCTCCTGCGCGCTCAATTGCCCTTTTTCTAAGTGGTACACACTGTCGGAGTATGCGGCCGCAGTGGGATCATGGGTGACCATGATGATTGTCTTGGCAAGTTCGTCGCAAAGGGTGCGCAGGATGTTCATCACCTCGCCGGATGCACTGCGATCAAGTTCACCCGTCGGTTCATCGCAAAGCAATAGCGGCGGATCGGCAACGATAGCTCTCGCAATAGCGACACGCTGCTGCTCGCCGCCTGAAAGCTCCCGCGGACGATGTTTCAGGCGGTGATCTATGCGGACCAGTTGCGTAACCGTTTCGACCCGTCGCCGACGTTCGGAACGCGACAGGGACGTCAGCATGAGCGGGAGTTCGATGTTCGCGAATGCGGTCAGCGATGGCATCAGATTGAACGATTGAAAAATCATGCCCACCGTGCGGGCCCGCCATCGCGACAATTGGGACTGGCTTAGCTTCTCGATCTGTTCCTCGCCGACGCGCACTGTCCCCTCAGTCAATGGTTCCAGGCCGCCAATGGCGTGCAACAAGGTCGATTTACCGGACCCTGACGGCCCCATGAGGGTGATGAAGTCGCCTTTCGAGACATCAAGGTTGAGCCCTTCGAATACAGGAATGACAATGCCGCCCTTGGAATATGATTTGCTGGCATTGCTCACTTCGATGAAGGCAGCATCGTTCATTCTCATTCCTCCAAACGAACAGTGATTGCCATGTCCGGGCGCAGTCTCGTGTCCAGCGGATTCGTGAAAGCAAGCCGCGCCTTGATTGTCGATTTCGCTCGGTTCGCCACCGGCGCGATCGCCTGGACAATGGCCTCCAACCGATCGTCCGGATAGGCATCCAGGACGGCGAGTGCCGCAGTACCGGGCTGCACCCGATGGATCATCGGTTCGGGTACATCGATCTCGATGACGATCGACGAGAAATCAACGATCGTGCAGATCCCGCGGATGCCGCCATCCTCGACATCGCCTATGGAAACGGTCTCTCCGACCTGCGCGGAGCATTCTGTGACCGTGCCGGAAAAAGGCGCGACGATCCGGTACTGCGCAAGCTTCAGCTTTGCCCGTTGGGTTTCCAGCAGCGCGATTTGGTGTTGTGCTTCGGCAGCATTCAGTCGCGATCCAAGAACGCTGACCGCAGTCTCGGCGCGATCCAATGCGGATCGTGCAGATATTTGCCTTTGGGCCAACGTGCGGATGCGGTCCAGCGAGCGCTCAGCTTCTTCCAATTCCTTTCGAAGCACGTCGATTGACCATTCGGCGGCGTTGGCCCGCGCCGCGTAAATCTCATGGGTGACAGCAGCCAATGACCCGTCAAGCTCGGCGATCAATTGGCCCGCCTCGACGTTATCACCCTCTGAAACGTGCAGGCCGGCAACAGTTGCCGTGACCTCTGTGGAGATCTCAGCCGAGGTCAACGCAACAAGGTAGCCGGCCATGGTCAATTGCGCAGCAACGGGCGCGATCCGAGCCGCTGCGGCTGTCGTGTTGGGGGCCGGCGCCGGTGTCTTCTCAGCCCGGGGCGGAGCCCATGTGAACTGAGACGGCGCGGCAAACGACCAGCCGAGGACAGCAAGGCCTAAAAAAAGACCACCAAGAAGTGCGATGAGAAGCCAAGATCCGCGCTTTACTTTGGGTGCAGCTTCCTCATCGCGCACGATTTGCAAATCGTGCAACCGCAAAACGGTCTCGGCCTGGTTTCGCTGCGGCGCTTCCATAATGCGCTCGGATGTCCTGAGGGTTCTGAGCCTTTGGCGCGTGTGAAATTACACATCGATTCCATCAGATCACCGGGAACAGGGCGGGTTTTTCACGAACGACCTGTTCGTTGCGTCGATATTTGCCGACCGTGTGATAATTTCTGCCTCGGCTCGAGGCATCTATGAGCCTAACCGGCCGACCACTTCGGCGCCGCTGAAACACCAAAACTGAATGGACGTTCGTGTCGATCCAAGCCCTCAAGAGCCTGACGCTGAAATCAGACCGCGCGGATCGAGCAAAGGCGTTTGCGTTCTTTTTCGGTTTGCCGACCCTGCTTGCTTTTCTGACTGCCACGCAGCCGGGGTATTCAAATGTCTTCGGGCTGGTTGGGGCTTTTCTTTATCTGGCCGCCATCGCACTGGTTCCGTGGTGGATTGCAGAAGCGTTCACTCGGGCGGTGTGGTGGGTTGCACGTCCGTTACGGCCGCCGCTCTGGGTATTGTGCAGCCTTGGCATTACTGCGGGAGGGGTCTTGGTCTACCCGTATGTGATCGCCGTAACAGACGTCTTCGTGCAATTCTGGCCGGAGGCCGCCTCATCGGAAGTGCTCGTTTCGCCATCGATGGACGCGATCGGTATCTTTTTGCAATCCCTGCATGCGATAGCTTATTGGACACTGGCTAATTATCTCTTTGATCGCCTGCTTGGTTTCCCCCGCTTCCGCTACCCGGAAAAAGAACGCGCCGGACTAGGCACTCCAACTGATGAAACCGAAGAGAGTGCCGGCCCCCGACCCAAGCTTTTGCAGCACGCGCGGCGGTTCTATCGCCTTGCGGACATTTTGCTCGTAAAGGCGGAAGAGCATTACGTGAGGCTATATGGTGCCAACGAAGAGGAGCTTGCGTCTTACCGCTTCGGTCTGGCCATTCTCGATTTGGTCCAGGAAGATGGATTTCGGGTGCATCGATCTTACTGGGTTCGACGGACGGCTGTGGCCGCGGTCAAGGAGCGGTCGGGACGTCTGGAACTCGTCATGAAAGGCGGGCAGGTTGTGCCCGTCAGCCGACAATATCATGGCTTGGTACGCCAGGTTTTTCTGAAGTCGGACCGCAAGACCTGCGCAAGCTAAGGCATTGCCCGCTTAGTGTAGTCGATTGACATTCAAACCCGGCCTGCGGCGAAGACCGAACACGCACGTAAGCGGATTGCAGCCATGCAATGGTCGCCATGGCAACATAGCACGGGATCTCCATTCGCAGTTTACGCCTCGCTAGGAGGAAGGCGGTGCCGAAAATCTGGCGTTAACCCAGGACCAGAGAGCATGGATGACGGACAATACCAGGAACGGGAACAGATAGGCGATAAGGTCCTGATAATCGCGCACCAGAGGACGGACCTGGGTCTTGAAGAAGTCCGGCGCCGATGACTGGACGAAGGAGAGCGGCCAGGGCCAGTAGAGGTACAACGCAGCGACAAGGCCGACCAGCAGGGCCAGTCCGATCAGGTGGCCGGGTCGTGAAAACCGGCTCACTGGAGACGCTCCAGGGTTGCCAGGTCGACCTTGAAAACATGCAGATCGCCGCGTCGTTCGACCTGGCCGTCGATGCGCACGGACTGGGCGACGTAGTTGAGCAGATGCTCGGTCAACGGATTGCCGTCGGCATCGCTCATCAGAAAGAAGATGCGCCCATCGACAGGCGCGGTGGACACGAAGACCGGCGGGACGCCGGCGATCAGGCAGACATTGGCGCAGGCCTTGTGAGCCAATCCGGTACCGGGCCGCATGGCGCCGGCATAACACTTGCCGTCGCAGATTTCGCCGGTGAGGCGCCAGCGCCCGAGATCGACGGGCTCAAGCGGCGTGAAGTCCGGAGCGTCCGGGGCTTCCGTTGGCCGGATTCGGACCTTGCCGCCGACCTGCAACATGTCAAGATCGCCGCGCCGGATGATGATGCCGCCGGCATCGACGATCTGGCCGGCGAACTCGGCAGCCGCCGCCTGGACACCCCGTTTCCCGCCGCCCGACAGCATGACCGTCCGTCCTTGCGGATGCTCCGCGCTCGGCGGCAAATGTAGAAGCGGGTAGGGTTTTTCTTCAAGCCATCCCGTCATGGTCTGGTATCTCAGATCGAAGCGGAACCGTCCGTCACCGGGATCGTCCTGCGAGAGCGCTACGGCAAAGGCGATGCCCGCGAACAGGCCGGCAAACGCAACCGCCACGACGCTCAGGAAAAACCGGAGACCGGGCGGCAGCGCATTCAGATATCCAACAAAGAAGGGTTCTGTCGGGTCGGCACTGCGCATGGCGTCAATCCTTTCCCGTCAGCCCGGCGGGCAGGGTGACCGGTTCGACATCGGTTCCCGGCGGCAGGGGGGTCGGATCGAGCAGAATGCGATCGCCCTCCAGACCGAGCCGGAACGTCGAGATCTTTTCGGTAAACGGCGCCGGCGAGCGGCCGTTTCGGGGAATGTACTGAAAACCGTGCCAGGGACAGGTGACGCACCCGTCTATGATCCGGCCTTCGCCGAGCGGTCCGTTCTGGTGGGCGCAGGCATTGGCCAGCGCCGACACCTTGCCGTCGTATCGGAAGATCGCAACCTTGTCGCCCGCCGGCGTGGTCCGGATGATCGCGCGGTTGTCGGAAATGTCGCCGATCCCGGCAATGTCGATCCAGCCCTTGCCTGCCGGCTTCGTTGCATACTCGCCTTCATTGCGGGCCTCGCGCAACGCGGCGGCAAGATGCAGGCCGATCACCAGGCAAAATGACACTGCAACGATGATCGCAAAGGTCGGGTCCTTGGACGATTGCACGTAACCGAGCGCGACATGCATCACGACGAGCCCGTAACAGGGATAGACGGCCATGTGGATGGCCTTCCAGACCGGCGGCGTCAGGAAGCTTAACCAGAAATCGTGGCTGGTAACGGCCATCACGACGAGAATCGAAAACGCGGCGATGCCGAGCACTTCGATGGGAAAGCCGATGAAGACGGAGAAACCGCTCATGCTTTCCAGGAGCCGGTAGAGCTGCGTGAACGTGGCGTTGGAAAACCAGAATCCGTCATAAGGCACGTTTGCGGAAAACGCCTGATACCAGCCAAGAACCTTGGAGGCGTGTATGGACGCAACAATCGCCGTCAAAACCCCGAAATGCCGGCGATTGTACAGGAGCGGCAGGAAGCGACGGTCGAGGCGGGCAAGTGGTCCGATGCACAGTATGAGCGTGAGCATCAGAAAGGCGCAGGTGCCCCAGGCACGAATCTGCCGGATCGCCCCATCGATCTTGCCGGTATGGTCCACCATACCCGGCGCCAACCTGAGAAAGGCGTAAATATAGAAAGCGACGCATGCGATTAGCACGACGTCGTACACGATCTTGTTCCGGTTCCAGATTACGGGTTGATAAAGAACCGCCATGAAAGGGTTGCCTGCGCTCGGGGTTTCAGGATGGCGGTGCGAGCTGCACGGCGGGGGCGTCGAGCGGTGCAGCACTCTTGCCGATCCATGCCGCTATGAATCCGAGCGGAATCAGGACGGCGAGGATAAACCAGATGCGGCGATGGGCGCGGATATGGGCCGGTTTCATGCCTCATTCTCCGGCGCGCGTTCCAGGTGCATCCACCGATAGAGAACAAGCGGCCACAGGACGACGATGCCGGGAATAAGTAACGGCCGAAATACATAGGACCCGCGTGCACTCGGGTCGACACGATCGATCCCGACAAACAGAAACAGCACAGCAACGGCCGCTCCGATCCACCCGTAGATCTCAAGCGCGTAAAGAAGAAGGGCAGGCGACATCAATCGGGAAATTTTACCATAAGTTGCTGATTGGTACAGGCATCACGGGGCCCGCAGGCTGCCTTCAAATATTAGCGACATCTGCAGACGCAACTCAAATCACATTCTACGACGGTCGCCAGAAAAGGACGGGGACAGCATCTTAAATAACTGAATTCAATTATGAAATTGGCTCGCTCTGCGGTTTTCCCTACGCTGAAAAACCGCCGCAACTCGGGATTCCCCGAGAAACTTTAAAAGCGCAATACATCGCAATCCACAACTTAATGACGAATTTTCTGGAACTGGGGCGATTCGATGACTTAAGGTGGCGACACGTCGGAACACCAGACTAGCGGGGTCGAAGGCTTCGTCTTCGATGGTGGTTCGTTCCGGCGGGAGCCGGCCGGTAAATCTGCGGCGGACCCTTGGCCGGCCGGCTCCCTCGTTTTCCTTCCGACATAGGACCGGCAGAGCGGTGGATCGGCAACCGGGATTGCGCTTGCCGGTCAGACTTCCTATTGGGTATCGGAATCCAATCGGGAAGCCGCGTCGCGTCGGAGCACATCGGACGCATGACAGCGGCTTTCGGTCCCCTAATCGTCAGGACAGCAGTTTGAGCATAGTCGCGTCCATTCGCTCGATTTTCGTGCCCGTCAACAAAGAAGGGCACCCCTTCATCGCCGCCTTCGCGGTTGCCGCCGTCGTGTTCGGCGTTCTGCTGCCGCTTTCGTTGGCGGTCACCGTTCCGCTGACGATCTGGTGCGTTTATTTTTTTCGAGATCCACCGCGGGTTACCATGCGCGGTGACGGGATCGTCGTATCACCGGCCGACGGGCGTGTGGTAACAGTGTCGGAAGTCCCGGTACCGGCTGAACTCGCGGCACTCGATATGCAAAACGCGCTCAAGATTTCGATCTTCATGTCGGTGTTCGACTGCCATGTGAACCGGGCGCCGGTTGCCGGATCCGTATCGGAGCAGGTTTATTGTCCGGGCGTGTTCGTGAACGCGGAACTCGACAAGGCAAGCGCCAACAACGAACGCAACGCGCTGGTCCTGTCGACCGAGCACGGGCCGGTCGGTGTCGTGCAGGTCGCCGGTCTGATTGCCCGCCGGATCGTCTCGTGGGTAAAGCCGGGCGACCGGCTGTCGGCAGGCGAGCGCTTCGGGCTCATCCGTTTCGGGTCGAAACTCGATGTCTATCTGCCGAAAGAAGCAGCGCCGCGCGTTGCGGTCGGACAACGGGCGGTGGCGGGCGAAACGGTGCTTGCCGATCTTTCGGCCGCAGCGCCGACCTGGACCGACATCTCGCGAACGTAAGGACTTCGCAAAGACCCGGTGTGTTAGAGTACCAATCCGGTCAACCGGTGAACCGACGATGAAAAAGGTTGCGCAAAAACCGCCGCTCGGCCGGAAACCGCGTTTCAAGCGCGTCCCGTTCCGATTGATTGCACCGAACGTGGTGACGCTTCTGGCGCTTTCGTCCGGGCTCACCTCAATCCGGTTTTCGATGGAAGGCCGAATCGACTGGGCGATCGCAGCGATTGTGATTGCGGCCGTCCTCGATGGCCTCGACGGGCGTGTCGCGCGGCTACTGCGCTCGACGTCGCGGTTCGGCGCGGAGCTCGATTCACTGGCTGATTTTGTCAATTTCGGAGTGGCACCGGCACTGCTTCTGTACACCTGGTCGCTGCACGAGATGAAATCGCTCGGCTGGATCGCCGCCATTCTGTTTGCCATTGCAACGGCATTGCGGCTGGCCCGGTTCAACGTCATGCTGGACGACACCGAAAAACCGAAATGGCAATCGATGTTCTTCGTCGGCATCCCAAGCCCGGCCGGCGCCATCATCGTGCTCCTGCCGGTCTATCTGAGCCAGCTCGGCCTGGTGCCTGGCGCCGGTGCCGGGTTCGAACCGGCCATTGCGTCCTTTGTGCTCGTGCTGGCTTTCATGGTGGCATCCCGTTTGCCGGCGTTTTCCGGCAAGGGGGGCGGCATCCGTGTGTCGAGGGACCTGTTTTTCCCCGTTCTCATCGGCGCCGTGCTGATGGCGGCGCTTCTGGTCAGCTATCCCTATGAGGTGCTCAGCACCATGACCATCGCCTATCTCGCCAGCGTGCCGATCGCATGGCACCTGTGGCGCCGCTACGAGCGGGCCGAGGCCGCCGGCGGTGCACCCGTCGACGACATCGAGGAGCGGTAGGTCCGGCACGATGCAGGACGTCTGAGATACGCCCGAAGGCCGGCGGCTTGCGTGCTCCGTTGTACCCCGCCGACCGGCCTATTCTGCCGGCGCCGTCGGGAGCGCGAGCGATCCGGGTGCGGAAGATTTCGGCGGCAGGGCCGGATCCTTCGGCTTTGATCCGCCGATCCCGAACCGTCGCGTCCGCGCCAGGCCAAGCCCGACCGCCTTGCGTCCGGCACGCATCCAGACATGCGGCATGGCCAGAAGGGTCGGGATGAGCACCAGGGTCAGAATGGTGGAAAATGCCAGACCGAAGATGATCGCCGTCGACAATTGAACCCACCAGATCGAGGTAATGCCGCCCTGGGTGACAACCTGGTCGATGAAGTTGAGATTGATTTCGACGGCCATCGGCACGAGGCCGGCAATCGTCGTGATCGTCGTCAGCAGGACCGGCCGGATGCGCTGGGCGGCCGTCTTCATCACCGCTTCGACAGGTTCAACACCCTCTTCCAGCATGCGGTTGTAAGTATCGATCAGGACAATGGCGTTGTTGACCACGATCCCGGCAAGCGCAACCACGCCGGTGCCCGTCATGATAATGGAGAACTTCTGGCCGGTTACCATCATGCCCACCAGAACGCCGAACACCGACAGGACGACCGTAAGGAGGGTGAGGCCCGTCTGGTAGAAGCTGTTGAACTGGGTCACCAGGATGATGAACATCAAGAACAAAGACCCGACCATCGCCTTGACCAGGAACTCGCCGGATTCCTTTTGTTCCTCGTCGGCACCGCGGAACCGGAAACTGATGGATTCCGGCCATGTCTGGCTTTTCAGCCACGCATCCAGCTCGGCAACTTTTTCATCCGGGGTCACGCCCTGTTCCGACAGCACGTTCGCCTTGACGTTCATCATGTAAAAGCCGTCCTTGCGAATGATGGACGACACTTTCGGTTCGGCCGTGCGTTCGACGAAATTGGCCAGCGGGACAAGGCCGTTCGTGGTCCGGATCCGGAGTTCGTCGAGGCGAGCAAGCGTGCGCTGTTCTTCCGGCAGGCGCACTCTGATGTCGACTTCGTCTTCGGAATCGTTCGGCCGGTAGGTGCCAATGAGCACGCCATTGGTTACGAGCTGGATCATCGCGCCGACCGAGCTTATGCCGGCATTGTAGCGGCCGGCTTCTTCGCGATCGATCGACACACGCCATTCGATGCCGGGCAGCGGCCGTTCGTCTTCGATGTCGCGCAGGCCTTCCATGGTCTCCACGTGGTCACGAACGATTCCGGTGATTCTGCGAACGGTGTCGTAGTCCGTGCCATTGATCTGAAGGCGGACGTCCTTGCCGGTAGGCGGACCGCCCTCGATTTCGCGGATCTCGATTTTGATGCCGGCCAGGTCCTGCGTGCGCTCGCGAATCTCCCGGAATATTTCGACGGCCGCGCGGCGGCAGCAATAGGCCGACAATTCAACATTGAGCTCGCCGATCACATCGGCCGGCTTGTCCTGGACACCGCCGACAACCTGCGGTCCGCCGCTGCTGCCGCCGGACGGAAAGGCCGACATCACGACGTTCCGCACCCCCGTGACCTGAAGCACCTGGCGTTCGACATCACTGACCAGATCGCGCGCTTCGGAAACAGAGAAATTGCCGCGGGCGGAAACCAGGACGACCGCCTGTTCGGGCTCCTCGTCAACGAAAAATTCCACGCCGGTCGCATGGTGCATGAAGTTGACCGCGATGACCGTACACAAGGTGACGACGGCGCCGATCACCAGAATGTTGCCGACCGTCGTGCCGGCCAGACCCGTCAGGGCCCGGACATACAATCCCGTTGCGCCGCCGATCTTCTTCGGCTCGAATTTCGTCGACGCCGACAGGAGATGAGCCTTGTTGGTCTGCGCTAGTTTCGAGACGGCATGGCGCATGCGCAGCCATTTGAAGATCACATAAAGAGCGAAACCGACGACGAGCCCGACCATGATGCCGAACAGCCCGATGGCGGCCTTGCCGATAAACGGATCAATGAAGGCAAGGTCTGCGGCATCGACGGGCAGCGCGTTCCTCAAAGACGCCGCGCCGGTATCGTCGAACAAGACCTGCGAGCCGATGGTAAAGATGGCGTAGGCAATGCCTATGCCGGCAAGCGGGCCGATGATGATCGCAGCGTTGTGTCCGATGAAAGAGAAGACGCGGCCGAGCAGGGCGCCGGTCACCGGCAGGAACACCATGGCCGTCAGCAGCGACGCCGACAGCACGATGATCACCATGATCGGCAGATAGCTCATGAACTCGCCGGGCACGCCGGGCCACAGGAGCATCGGCAGAAACGCGGCCAGCGTCGTCGCCGTCGACGAGACGATCGGCCAGAACATCAGTCGGGCCGCGCGGATATAGGCTTCGTTTTCCGGCATGCCTTCCGCAATCTTGCGGTCAGCGTATTCGACGACGACGATCGCACCGTCGACCAGCATGCCGACCGTCAGCACGAGCCCGAACATCACCATCATGTTCACGGTCATGCCGAGCAGGCCAAGGATGAGGAAGCCGACCATGAACGAAGCCGGAATGGCGATGCCGACGAGCAGGGCCGATTTCAGCCCGAGGGCGGCAACGATCACGATCATCACCAGCGCGATGGCCGTCATGATGGAGGATTGCAGCGAACCGAGGACTTCGAAGATGAAGTTCGACTGGTCGAGCAGGTAATTGATCTTGATCGGTGCCGGCCAGTCCTTGGTGAACTCGCCGACAACGGCCCGCACATCCCGGTTGTTCTCAATGATGTTGGTGCCGATCCGCTTGACCACCTCGATGGCGATCGCCGGTTCGCCGTTGACCCGCGTGAAAACCGAAGGGTCCTTGAACGTGCGCCGGATATCGGCGACGTCGCGCAACGTCACGACACCTTCGCCACTCTGCTTGATCACCAGGTTGGCGACGTCCTTGGGTCCTTCGATCAGGCCCGGCACCTTGACGTTGAACCGCCCCTTGCCGGTGTCGAGAAAGCCGGCGGCGACCAATTGGTTGTTCTGGGTGATCGCCGTGACGAGTTCCTGCTGGCTGATGTTGTAGGATTCCAGCTTCATCAGATCGATGATGACTTCCAGCAGTTCTTCCCGGTGGCCGGTCAGATTGGCCTCAAGAACCGTGGACACCGCCTCGATCTCGTCCTTGAGCCGGCGGGCATGCTGATAAAGCGTGCGTTCCGGCACATTGCCGGACAGCGTGACGAAGATCGTCGGTTGCAGCGAGAAATTGGTTTCGGTAATGGTCGGCTCTTCGGCATCTTCCGGCAGGTCGGCCTGGCCCTGATCGACCTTGTCTCGAATGTCGGCGAGCGCCTCTTCCTTGTTGAAGTCGATGTTGAATTCGAGCACGATCCCGGCATGGCCCTCCGAGGCGATGCCGGTAATCTCCTTCAGGCCGTCAAGGCCACGCAGCTTGGTTTCCATCGGCCGGACGAGGAGTCGTTCGGCATCTTCGGGCGAGATGCCCTGCTGGGCGATGGAGACGTAGAAGATCGGAACGTCGATGTCCGGATTGGCCTCCTTGGGGATCGTCACATAAGAGACGATCCCGGCCATGATCATCACCAGCATCATGGTGAAGACCGTGCGCGGCCGGCGGAGGACATTTTCCAGGGCGTTGATCATTGCGATGCCTCAGCGGTCTCGATGACGGGGCGCACTTCCTGGCCGTCGACGACGTAATCCTGGCCGACGGTGATGATGGTGACTGTTTCCGGCAAACCCTGAAGCCAGACGCCCTGGTCCGGCGTGTCGGCGAGGATCCGCACGGGCAGGAAGATCACGCGGTTCTCCTCATTGATGCCGCGCACGCCGAGGCGGCCGGCATCGTTCAGGACGAGAACCCCTGGCGTGATCAGGTGGGCGCGTGTCGGCGGCAGCGGAATCCGGGCCGATGCGGTCAGACCGTCGCGGATCCGGTGATCTTCGTTCGCCAGCATAACCTCGACCCGGAAGGTCCGGGTTTCGGGATCGGAGGCCGGCGCAATGTACCGGATACGGCCGGTTGCCTTGTCTCCGACGACGGTCTCGACCCGGGCCTCATCGCCGATCGTCAGGGTGCCGATATCGCGTTCCGACACCTGACCGATGAAAAGCATGGGATCGACATTGACCAGGGTCGCGCAGATATCGCCCTGCGCCAGCACTTCGCCGACCTCGACCATCGGGCTCTGGACGGTGCCCGATACCGGAGCGGTGATGATGATCCGGTCGAGTTCGATTTCGGCTTCCTCGAACTCGGCCTGGGCGGCATCCAGAGAAGCCTTCATCGTGGCAACCTTGGTCTGGGTGGCAAAACCCTTGTCGCTCAGTTTGGTATTGGCTTCGAACTCGAGCTTGGCCTGGGCGAGTTTGGCCTTGGCCTGCAAAACCTTAGCGCGGCGTGCGCCGCCATCCAGACGGCAAAGTACGTCGCCGGCATTGACCAGCGCGCCTTCCGTGACGAGGACCTCCTCGACCCGGGCTCCGGTTTCGGTCCGCACCGAGACCTTGGCGTCCGCTTCCGTGCGACCGCGGATCTCCAGGTCGGTGTGGCGTTCACGGGCCGCGAACGTCTGGACGCGGACGGCGAAGAGCTCCTCAGAACTGGACGCATTCCGTTCCGCCGGCGGCGGAACGGCATTGGAAGCATCGGCGCGACCGCCGACAACGATGTCGCCCTGCAGCATCCACCAGGCTATCCCGCCGGCGATCGCAACCGCGAGCAGATAAGACCATTTCATGTCAGTCGTCCTTTGTTCGTTGCGCGGCGCCGGTCTTGGGCGGGCAGCCGCTTCGATCAACGGGTTTGGTTCGTGCGCCACTGGCAGGCGTCTGTCCGCCCGCGCGTCGGGGCGCGGGTTGGTGCTTCATTCGGCTGCAACCGTGTCACCGGGGGGCTCTCCGGCAGCATCGACCGCAATCGCCTCCAGGTCCTTTCGTGTGGCCGCCAGGTAGTCGCGGGAAGCCGTCAGGCAGGTCATGCCGTAGCGGACCGACCATGCGACACCGGCGCTTTCCGTGGTTTCCGCCACCTGTTTCAAGTGCTCGATTTCGGCCGTCAGATCCGCGAGCCGTTCATCGATCGCCTGCGCCACCCGTTCGCGCGGCAGGAGATCCGCACACATGGAGACCATCAGAAACGCGGAACGGAAGACGTCCGGGCCCGGCGGTTCGTGCAGGGCCTCGATGAATTGTTGCCGGCCGGCCTCGGTGATCGAATAGATCTTGCGCGCCGGCTTGCCGGGTTGCGGCTCTTCGCGAACGGTCAGACAGCCGTCGGCTTCGAGCTTGGCAAGCGCCGGATAGATCGAGCCGAAGGACGCGTCGACGAAATGAGCGTACCGGCCCTCGACCGACATCTTCTTGATTTCATAACCGGTCGCATCTCCGAAATAGAGAATTGCCAGGCACAGCGTGCGTACGTTCACGGCGATAGTCCCGTTCTGCCAGCCTCAAGAGGGCGGTGTCCTCGTCAACCGCACCAGATCGTGCTTACGATCGATATATTACGATTTGATATATGGCCATGTTTTATATTCTCAACCGATATATTTCAAGCCGAAATAAGCTGGGGCGTGTGTTCGGCGTCAACCACGTCTGTCAGTGCGCATGGATTTGGTCTGCATGATCGGCTACGGATGGACCGTTGTGAGGTACGGCGGACCCCGGAGAGCGGCAATGGAACGGAACCTTCCGCGAAACATGATCGGCTACGGGCGTAATCCACCGAACCCCCGCTGGCCCGGCGATGCGCGCGTCGCGGTGCAGTTCGTGGTGAATTACGAAGAGGGCGGCGAGAATTGCATCCTGCACGGCGATGCGGCCTCGGAGGCCTTCCTGTCGGAAATCGTCGGAGCGGAGCCCTGGCCCGGTCAGCGCAACGTCAACATGGAATCGATTTACGAATACGGTTCAAGGGCCGGATTCTGGCGGCTTTGGCATCTGTTTGCCGAGCGGTCCGTTCCGGTCACGGTGTTCGGCGTCGCCACCGCCCTTGAAAAGAACCCCGAAGCGGTCGCGGCGATGCGCGAGGCCGAGTGGGAAATCGCCAGTCACGGCCTGAAGTGGATCGATTACCGCGATTACAGCCGTGCCCAGGAGGCGGATCATTTCCGGCGCGCGATCGACATCCACACCCGCGTCACCGGATCCCGTCCGCTCGGGTGGTATACCGGCCGCTGTTCCATCCATACCCGCGACCTGGTGATGGAAGAGGGCGGTTTCCTTTATGATTCGGACTCCTACGCCGACGATCTGCCGTACTGGGTCGAAGGGCCGTCCGGACCGCACCTTGTCGTGCCCTATACGCTCGACGCCAACGACATGCGTTTCGCCACTTCGCAAGGCTTCAATTCCGGCGACCAGTTCCTTGCCTATCTGACCGATGCGTTCGACGTCCTCTATGCTGAGGGGCGGCGCCAGCCGAAAATGATGTCGATCGGATTGCATTGCCGGCTTGTGGGTCGTCCGGGGCGCTTGGCTGCCCTGCAGCGATTCGTCGATTACATACAATCCAAACCCCAAGTCTGGCTGGCGACCCGGGCCGATATCGCCTGGCACTGGCAGGCGCACCACCGGCCGTGATGCTTTCCGCGCCGCCCGATTGCCCGGCCCCTGTCAGCGGCTGCTGACAGTTTTTGCCCAATGCTGACACATTCACCGATCATTTCGTGATATAGCGCGCAGCGTTCATCACAGTCCGATCGGCATCCGACCCGCAGGCGCCTCTTGCGTCGGCGGCAAATCTGTCGGTCAGGACCAGTTCCGGCGGCCTGGCTCATGTTCCGATTTTTCGAAAGACTCATCGACCCGACAGGCGAGCCGGAGGTGTTGACGCCGCCGCGCTCGCTCGGCGCGTTTTACTGGCACTTTGTCAGTCAGGCCAAAGGCGTGGTGCTGGCCGTTCTGGTGATCGGTTCGATCACCGGTCTGCTCGATATCCTGACACCGATCTTTTTCGGCCTGATCGTCGATATCCTCGACACCACGGCGCCCGATCAGCTCCTGGCGGACCACGGATGGACCTTCGCGGCCATGGCCGTCATCATACTGGTGGTGCGCCCGGCCATGCATTGTCTGCACAACCTGTCGATCGACCAGGCCCTGGTGCCGACCTTCACTAATCTTATCCGCTGGCAATTGCATCGCTACGTGCTGCGTCATTCCTGGGAATACTTCCAGAACGATTATGCCGGTCGCATCGCCAACAAGGTCGTGCAATGCGGGCACGCGCTGCGCGGCAGCGTCACGGCCATGGTCGGGTCGATCTGGTACGTCTCCGTCTATGCCCTGACCACGCTGGTCTGGCTGATCGCGACCGATCCGCTGCTCGCCCTGCCGGTGCTTTTATGGTTCGCGTTCTACATCGCGGTCTTGTGGATCTGGGTTCCGCCGATCAAACGCCGCTCGGCGATCATGTCGGAAGCGCGTTCCGCCCTGTCCGGGCGCATCGTCGACAGCTACACCAACATTCTCACCGTCAAGCTTTTCGCCCGCAAGGAGCACGAGGATGCCTACGTCCGGGATTCGCTGAACGACCATACCGGCAAATTCCGCGATCTGATGCGCCACATCACCACGATGAACACGTTGCACTGGATCATCAATGCAGGGCTCATGGCGGGCACCGGCACGGTGGCGATCTATCTGTGGCACGACGGGCGCATGACGACCGGCGACGTGGCGGCGGCGCTGCCGCTGGTGTTTCAGGTGGCCAACATGTCGGGCTGGATCATGGACGAGGTGACCAACCTGTTTGAGAATTTCGGCACCGTGGAAGAAAGCATGAACACGATCGCACTGCCGCGCAATGTGATCGACCGGCCGGAAGCGACCGAGCTCACGGTGCCGTCCGGCGCCATTCGTTTCGAGGACGTGATCTTTCACTACGGCAAGGAAAAAGGCGTCATCGAGGGTCTTTCGCTCGACATAGCGCCGGGCGAGAAAATCGGACTGGTCGGGCGGTCCGGTGCCGGCAAGTCGACGCTCGTCAACCTGCTCTTGCGCTTCTTCGATGTGGAAGGCGGTCGGATCCTCATCGACGGGCAGGACATCGCGGCGGTCACGCAGGACAGCCTGCGCAGCCGGATCGCCATGGTGACCCAGGACACGTCGCTGCTGCATCGTTCGATCTATGACAACATCCGCTACGGTCGCCCGGATGCCTCGATCGAAGAGGTGATCGCGGCCGCCAAGAAAGCCCAGGCGCATGACTTCATCGGCGGTCTGGTCGACGGACGCGGGCGCGGCGGCTACGACAGTCATGTCGGCGAACGCGGGGTCAAGCTCTCCGGCGGCCAGCGCCAGCGGATCGCGATCGCCCGGGTGATCCTTAAAGACGCGCCGATCCTGATCCTCGACGAAGCCACGTCGGCGCTCGACAGCGAAGTGGAAAGCGCGATCCAGGACAGCCTCGTCGATCTGATGCAGGGCAAGACCGTCATTGCAATCGCCCATCGGCTGTCGACCATCGCCCGCATGGACCGCCTCGTCGTGATGGACCGCGGCCAGATCGTCGATACCGGCACGCATGCCGAACTGCTCGAACGCGGCGGTCATTACGCGTCGCTCTGGAAAAAACAATCGGGCGGATTTCTGGCCGCCGAATAGGCCGATTGCAATCCGACGCGCGAACTTGACGCCAGTCGGCCGGCCATACGATGCTGCGGCAGATTTCGCGGGAGAATCCAACGTGACGGTTTGCATCGCGGGCGCCGGCATCGGCGGGCTGACCGCCGCCCTCAGTCTGCATCAGGTCGGCATCGACGTTCAGGTCTACGAGGCGGTCAAGGAGATCCGTCCGCTCGGCGTCGGCATTAACCTGTTGCCGCAGGCCGTGCGGGAACTTGACGATCTTGGTCTGTTGCCGGCGCTGGAGCGTGCCGGGATCGCGACCGGCCGGCTTTGCTATTTTTCCAAACACGGGCGTGAAATCTGGTGCGAGCCGCGCGGGCGAGCCGCCGGCTATACCTGGCCGCAAATCTCCATTCACCGCGGCCTGTTGCAAAGCCTGCTCCTGCAAAGCCTCAAGGACCGGATCGGTGCCGAGCGGATCGTTACCGGCACCGCCATGCGCCGTTGGTCGGCGGCGCCGAATGGCGTGATCGTGGAATTTCGTGACCGGACCGAAGACGAGGAATTCGACTTTCCGCTCGATTTTTCATGTTTCGTAGCGGCCGACGGCATTCATTCGCAGGGCCGCAAGCGGCTGTTTCCGGGCGAGGGGCCGCCGCTCTGGAACGGGTCGATCCTGTGGCGCGGCGTGACCCGCACCAGACCCTTCCTGGACGGGGCGACGATGGCCCAGATCGGACACAGCCGGCAAAAGTTCGTGACCTATCCGATCATTGCCTGTGATGACGGCACTCAGATCATCAACTGGGTGGCCGAACTGAAATTCGAGACCAGCCGCGAGTGGAACCGGGAGGACTGGAACAGGGAAGGCCGCCTGGAGGACTTCCTGCCGGCCTTTGCCGACTGGCGGTTCGACTGGCTCGACGTACCCGGGCTGATCGAAGCGGCCGATGCGGTTTTCGAATATCCGATGGTCGACAGGAATCCGCTGCCGCACTGGACCCATGGTGCCATGACATTGCTCGGCGACGCCGCCCATCCGATGTATCCGATCGGTTCCAACGGGGCGAGCCAGGCGATCCTGGATGCCCGCGTGCTGGCGCGCGAGATGGCCTGGACCGGGGAAACTGCCGATGCCCTGTCTACCTATGAAAAGGAACGGCGACCCGCGACTGCGGCAATCGTCGAGGCAAACCGCAAGAACGGCCCCGACGAGGTCCTCGACATCGTCGACGATCGGGCCCCCGACGGGTTCGATGACCTGTCCGACGTGATTTCGACGGAGGAGCTGGAAGAGATCGCAGCCCGCTACAAGGCGCTTGCCGGCTTCAGCATCGAGGCGATCAATGCCGCACCGCCGATCGTGCCGGACACGGTCAAGGCCTGAACGGATGGACCGTCTTGCCTCGATGCGCCGCAGACCGCGGGATCGCACGACCGGACCTGGAGAGCGCCATGGCGTCTGACGTTCGGCCGGATATGCGACGCGACACCGATCCGGCGCCGCGCTTTGCCAGCGTCGATCGGGTGCTTGCCAGTCAGCCGACCTTGCGGGTCTGGTCGGTAATCGTGACGGTCTTCGGCGATTCTATTGTGCCGCGTGGAGGCGAGGTCTGGCTCGGAACGTTGAGCGGTATCCTCGCCGGCCTTGGCATCGACGATCAGGCCGTGCGGGCCGCGGTCTCCCGTTTGACGAAGGACGGGTGGCTGGCGCGTGAGCGTGTCGGCCGCAACGCCTATTACCGGCTCCTGGACGCCGCGGGGCAGGACTTCGCAAACGCCACCGACCGTATCTACGGACCGGAACCGGCAGCCTATGACGGTCAGGCCTGCATCGCCACGGCTCGCAGCGCAGTTCAGGCCGATCCGGACAGGGCTGCAAACCTGATCCGCGCCGGGTGGGGACGGATTGCGGCAGGCGTCTTCTGCCGTTTCGGCGCTGGTGCCGATCCGCCGGAGAAGGGCTTCGTAACGCTTTGCGGGTCGCTCGACGCCGAGGATGCGCGGGCGCTTGTTTCGCTTGCCTGGGACCTGGCCGATCTCGCCAAGGCTTACAACGCCTTCGAATCGAGCTTTACCGGGCTTGCTCACCGGGGCCCGGAGGATTTCGATGATCTGGAATCCCTGCTGCTCAGGACGCTTCTGATCCACGCCTTCCGGCGTGTCGTTTTGCGCGATCCAATGCTGCCGTCGGACCTGATGCCCAAGGATTGGCCGGGACGGCGGGCGCGCCGCATTGCGGCCGCCCTCTATCAGACCTTGTCGCCCGGTGCCGAGAGTTGGCTCGACCGGCATGCCGTCGATTGCGACGGTGCCCTGACAAAGGACATAGCCGCTACTCAAGACCGGTTTGTTTTAGTAGACTAGAATCTATCTCATGTGACAAGAATCGATTGATTTTTCGAATTCTGTCACATATATACGATGGTACTAAACACGGGCGTGCGCGCCCGACAGGGAGGTCCATGCATGTACACCCAGGCCTTGAATGCGGCGGATCCGGCAGCCGGAGAGGAAGCCGGGCCGGAAATGGATCGGTTCACAGCGCGGATCGCGGCGGAAGAAAAGATCGAGCCAAACGACTGGATGCCCGAAGGGTACCGCAAAACCCTGGTGCGGCAGATTTCACAGCATGCCCATTCGGAAATCGTCGGCATGCTTCCGGAAGGCAATTGGATCACGCGTGCTCCCACCCTACGCCGCAAGGCGGCGCTGCTCGCCAAGGTTCAGGACGAAGGCGGACACGGCCTGTATCTGTATGCCGCTGCCGAAACCCTCGGCGTTTCGCGCGAGGAACTGGTCGACCAGTTGCATAGCGGCAAGGCCAAGTATTCGTCGATCTTCAATTACCCGACCCTGACATGGGCCGATATCGGTGCCATCGGCTGGCTTGTCGACGGCGCGGCCATCATGAATCAGATCCCGCTCTGTCGCTGTTCCTTTGGGCCGTACAGCCGGGCCATGATCCGGATCTGCAAGGAGGAGAGCTTCCATCAACGCCAGGGTTACGAGCTGATGTCGACGCTCGCCAACGGCACGCCGGAGCAAAAGGCGATGGCGCAGGACGCGCTGAACCGCTGGTGGTGGCCGAGCCTGATGATGTTCGGTCCCTCGGACGCAAATTCCAAGCATTCGGCAAAATCGATGGCATGGAAGATCAAGCGCTTTTCCAACGACGACCTGCGCCAGAAATTTGTCGATGCGACGGTCCCGCAAGGCCATTTCATCGGCTTGGAGTTTCCCGACCCGGATCTGTCCTTTAACGAAAAAACCGGTCACTGGGATTTCGGCACCATCGACTGGGACGAATTCTTCCGCGTGGTGGCCGGTGAGGGCCCGTGCAACCGTGAGCGGCTGGCCGCTCGTGTCAAGGCACACGACGACGGTGCCTGGGTGCGCGAGGCGGCTCTGGCCTATTCCAACAAACGTGCCGCCCGGGCGCGCAGTGTTGAGGCGCCTCTGGCGGGTGCTGCCGAATGAGCTATCTGGCCGAGTTAAATGTCGGACGGCTCGTGGCGCCTGTCCACGACCCGAAGGTCCACGACTTTGTCGCCAATTTGAATCGCATCAACGCTCTGGCAGAACGCAGCAAGGGCTTCGTCTGGCGGCTGAAGGGCGACAACGGCAACGCCACGGAGATCACGCTGGACTCCGATCCGTCGCTGATCGCCAACCTTTCTGTCTGG
Source organism: Pseudomonadota bacterium (assembly GCA_038745065.1). GTDB lineage: Bacteria > Pseudomonadota > Alphaproteobacteria > Rhizobiales > JANQQB01 > JANQQB01. The sequence goes on from JBCDLT010000009.1 coordinate 68,270, forward strand.
GAAAGCGCCAAGGACCTGGAAGACTTCGTCTGGAACACGGTCCACAAGCGGTTTTACCAACGCAAGGCCTCGTGGTTCGAACCGCTCAGTGAACCGCATTTTGTCATGTGGCAGGTCGATGAAACCCACAGACCGACAGTCGACGAAGCGGAACAACGGCTGATGCATCTGCGCGCCCACGGCTCGACGGATCATGCTTTCGGTTGGGATTACCTGCCGTCAACACGGCTCTGGCTGGAACAACGCTGCGCCTGAACGCGGCGGAAAACGGGATCGAGGAAATGTCCGATCAGAAAATGCCCCTTTGGGAAGTCTTCATCCGATCGCGTACCGGCATGGCCCATCGCCATTGCGGATCAGTCCATGCAAGCGATCCGGAAATGGCGCTCCAGGCGGCCCGCGATGTCTATACGCGACGCGGCGAGGGACTGTCGCTCTGGGTGGTGCCGTCCGATGCCATCACCGCCTCGGACCCGCAGGACAAGGATGCGCTCTTCGAGCCGACATCGACCAAGATCTACAGGCATCCGACGTTTTACGACGTGCCTGAAGAAGTCGGCAATATGTGAACCACAAGACGAGCGCCGCGCCGAGCGGCCTGGCGGCGGACCGTGGGTTCGCGTTTTCAGCCCGTTTTCCTGCCCGTTCGCTCTTCGTGGGGAGAGGAATTCCATGACACAGGTTCTGTTCGACTACACACTCCGGCTTGCCGACACGTCTCTGATCCTCGGGCACCGTCTGTCGGAGTGGTGCGGCCATGCGCCGATGCTCGAAGAGGATATTGCACTCGCCAATCTTGGACTTGACCTGATCGGTCAAGCCCGAAGCCTGTATACCTATGCCGGGGAAGTCGAGGGACGCGGCCGCGACGAAGATGCGCTCGCCTACCTCCGCGACGCAAACGAGTTTCGAAACATCCTGCTTGCCGAACAGCCGAACGGCGATTTCGCCGTTACCATGGTGCGGCAATTGCTGTTCTCGGCCTATATGCATCCGTTCTGGTTCGAGATGTGCCGGTCGACCGACGAAACGCTGGCGGCGATCGCCGCCAAATCGGAAAAGGAACTGGCCTATCATCTGCGGCATTCCGGCGAATGGGTCATCCGTCTCGGCGACGGCACCGACGAGAGCCGCCGACGGGTGATAGACGCTCTTGCCGCGCTGTGGCCGTTCACCGGGGAAATGTTCGAGACCGATCCCGTCGACACGGCGCTGATCGCGCAGGGTGTCGCGGTCGATCCGCTGACGTTGAAGGAGACATGGGACGAGACCCTCGACCATGTCTTTGAAAAGGCCGGACTGGCGCGGCCGGACGACGGCTGGATGCAATCCGGCGGACGTTCAGGCCGGCATACCGAACACCTCGGCTTCATTCTTGCAGACATGCAGTTTCTGCAACGGACCTATCCGGGAGCGACCTGGTGAGCGCGATGATCGGCGAAGAGCAATCCGTCATCGATCTTGAGCTGCAGCGGGCCAGGATCGCTGCCGCTTCGGTGGTCGATCCGGAGATCCCGGTGCTGACAATCGAGGATCTCGGGGTCCTGCGGGAGGTACGGCGCGGGCCGGACGATGCGGTAGAGGTGGTGATCACGCCGACCTATTCCGGCTGTCCGGCGATGAATCTCATCGCGCTGGAGATCGAGATGGCGGTGGAACGGGCCGGCATCGAAAATCCCCGCATTGTCACCGTGCTGTCGCCGGCGTGGACGACGGACTGGATGAGCGAACCCGGTCGCGCGAAACTGGAGAAATACGGGATCGCGCCGCCGGTCGGAAAGGCATCGCGCCGCGCGCTGTTCGGTGAAGTCGCCGTATCGTGCCCGAAATGCGGATCCGAGCAGACCGAACGCATTTCCGAATTCGGTTCCACCGCCTGCAAGGCGCTTTACCGCTGCCTCGCATGCCGCGAACCGTTCGATTATTTCAAGTGTATCTGACGTCCCGGATATCCGAACAAGGAGTCGGGCCGGCACCATACAACAGGGACCTTAAACGATGGCGCCACGCTTTCACGATCTGACCGTCCGCGAAGTCCGGCGGGAAACGCCCGACGCCGTATCGGTTCTCTTCGATGTTCCGGAAGATCTCGCCGGCGCCTATCATTTCGATGCCGGGCAATATCTCACCCTGCGGACTACGCTCGACGGGGCCGATATCCGGCGCTCCTATTCGATCTGCTCGGCGCCGGACGAGGGCGGCCTCCGGGTCGGCGTGAAGAAGGTGGAAGGCGGAGCCTTTTCGACGTTCGTCAACGACGCGCTCAAAGCCGGTGACCGGCTTCAGGTGATGACGCCGGAAGGCCGCTTCGTGTTGCCGACGCCGCCGGTTACGGCAGAACAAAAGACCTATCTGGCAATCGCGGCGGGATCCGGCATCACGCCGATCCTGTCGCTGATCAAGACGATCCTTGCCAACGATCCGGTTGCGGAGATCGTCCTGATTTACGGCAACCGCACCTCCAAGGACATCCTGTTCAAGGAAGCACTGGAAGATCTGAAGGATGTGTATCTGGAGCGCCTGTCCGTGTTCCACCTGCTGTCGCGGGAAAGCCATGAAATCCCGCTTCTGACCGGGCGCATTACCGGCGACAAAATCCGTGCGGTCATCGGTCCGGTGGTGAAGCCGGAAGATATCGAAGCCGCGTTCCTGTGCGGACCGGGCGACATGACCGACCAGGCAAGCGCTGCGCTCCGGGACCTCGGCCTCGACGCCGAGCGCATCAGGAGCGAACTCTTTGTTCCGGCCGGCGAGGCACGCAAGCCGGTTCGCCCCGCCGCAGTGCCCGAAGCCGCCGGTGAGGGTCAAAACGTCGATGTCATCCTCGACGGCAGCCGCTTTTCGGTCCAGTTGCGCGGCGAGGAAACCATCATCGACGCCGCGACGCGCATGGGTCTTGATCTGCCCTATTCCTGCCGGGGCGGCATGTGCTGTACCTGCCGGGCGAAGGTTGTGTCGGGCGCGGTCGATATGGCGATCAATTATTCGCTGGAGGACTGGGAGCTGGAAGACGGCTTCGTCCTTACCTGCCAGAGCCGTCCGACGGAACCGGGCACGGTTCTGGATTACGACGCGATCTGATCAGACCCGTCGGAACGCAGCGGCGCACTCCACCGATCAGGAGAGCGCCATCTCCTTGACATCGCCTGGAACGATCAGCTCTGCCGCCGTCGCGTCGCGCACCTGATCGACCGTCGTGCCGGGGCCGGTTTCCCGGAGAACGAGGCCGTCTTCCGTCGGCTCGATAACCGCCATTTCGGTTACGATCAGGGTCACTCGGCGGGCGGCTGTCAGGGGCAGGGTGCATTCCGGCAGAATCTTCGGATTGCCCTTGGCTGTGTGCACCATGGCAACGATGACGCGGCGGGCGCCGGCGACCAGGTCCATGGCACCGCCCATGCCGGGCACCATCTTACCCGGGATCATCCAGTTCGCGAGATAGCCCCGGGCGTCGACCTGCAGACCGCCGAGCACGGTCATATCGAGATGGCCACCACGGATCAGTCCGAAACTCATGGCGCTGTCGATCGACGCGGCGCCCGGCACAGCCGTAACAAACCCGCCGCCGGCATCCGTCAGGTCGGGATCCTCCATGCCTTCCGGCGGGCGGGCGCCGAGGCCGATCACGCCGTTTTCCGCCTGGAAGAACACGTTGACATCGCTTGGAAGGTAATTGGCGACCATGCTCGGCAGGCCGATGCCGAGATTAACCAGCGTATTCGGACGGATCTCGCAGGCCACCCGGCGGGCGATGATTTCCTTGGCGTCCATCAGGCAGCCCTTTCCAGAAGGTGGTCGACGAGGATGCCGGGCGTCTTCACCGCGTCCGGGGAGATCACGCCGACCGGCTCGATATATTGCGGCTCGGCAATCACCGTGTCGGCGGCCATGGCCATGATCGGATTGAAATTGTGGGCTGTCAGCGAGTATTCCAGATTGCCGACATAATCGGCGCGCCGGGCCGCGATAAGAGCGAAATCGCCGCGGATCGGCACTTCCAGAAGAAACCTCTTGCCGTCGATCTCGACGATCTGCTTGCCGTCCTCGACCGGCGTGTCGAGGCCGGTTGCCGTCAGCACGCCGCCAAGCCCGACCCCGCCCGCACGGATGCGTTCGACGAGCGTGCCCTGGGGAACGAGTTCGACCTCGATCTCGCCGGCTATCATCTTCTTCTGGGTTTCCGGGTTGAGGCCGATATGCGAGGCAACGACCCGCGCGACCGAACCGGCCGAAATCAGCTTGCCGATGCCGACACCCGGCATGGCCGTGTCATTGGCGACGATCGTCAGGTCGCGGATGCCGCGATCCACCATCGCATCGATCAGGCGATGCGGCGTACCGACCCCCATGAATCCGCCAATCAGGACGGTTGCTCCGTCGGAAATCAACGCCGCCGCGTCGATAACTTTTGTCGCCTGTTTCAAATGACCCGCCTCCGTCCTGACTTGTGCAATCAGGTCGGGAAACTAGGGGGCCATTGTAACAGGACAATATCGCGGTACCCGGGCGGACCGGGCGCCGTTGTCGGCACGGAAAACTGGTGGTGAGGTTCCACCGCGCCGTGTTCAGACGTCCAGTTCGTCGACGAACTCGGCGCGTTCCTGGATGAACTGGAAGCGGGCTTCGGGCTTGGTCCCCATCAGCCGATCGACCGTGTCGCGCGTGAGGTCCGGTTCGGCATCCGCGACCTGGACCCGAAGCAGGGTGCGATTGGTCGGGTCCATTGTCGTCTCTTTCAACTGATTGGGCAGCATTTCCCCCAACCCTTTGAAGCGGCCGATATCGACCTTGGCGTTGCTCTTGAATTCGGATTTCAGCAATTCGTCCTTGTGGGCGTCATCGCGCGCATAAAGCGTCTTGCCGCCCTGGGTAATGCGGTAGAGCGGGGGCACGGCCAGATAGAGGTGATCGTTTTCAATCAGCTCCGGCATTTCCTTGTAGAAATAGGTGATGAGCAGCGAGGCGATGTGGGCACCATCGACATCGGCGTCGGTCATGATGATCACCCGGTCGTAGCGCAGGTCGTCGTCCCGGTACCGGGTTCCGGTGCCGCAACCGAGCGCCTGAACCAGATCCGACAATTGCTGGTTTTGGGAGAGTTTCTCCCGGCCGGCGCTAGCGACATTCAGGATCTTGCCGCGCAGCGGCAGCACGGCCTGGGTGGCGCGGTGGCGTGCCTGTTTGGCCGATCCGCCGGCCGAATCGCCCTCCACGATGAACAATTCCGTGCCGTCCTTCTGGCCGGCGGTACAGTCGGCGAGTTTGCCCGGAAGCCGTAATTTCCGGACGGCCGACTTTCGGTTGACTTCCTTTTCCTGGCGTCGGCGCAGGCGTTCATCTGCGCGGTCGAGCACCCATTCCAGTAGACGTCCGGCCAGTTGCGGCGATCCGGCCAGCCAATGGTCGAACGCATCGCGGATTGCCGCATCGACGATACGGCTGGCCTCGCCCGTCGCCAGCTTGTCTTTCGTCTGACCGACGAATTCGGGCTCCCGGATGAAGACCGACAGCATGGCACCGCCCGACGTCATGACATCGTCGGCCGTAATGATCGACGCTTTTTTGACGCCGGTGCGCTCCGCATGGGCGCGCAGCCCGCGCAGCAGAGCCGTGCGCAAACCGCTTTCATGGGTGCCGCCTTCCGGCGTCGGCACCGTGTTGCAATAGGAGTTTACGAAGCCGTCGCCGGCAAACCAGCCGATGGCCCATTCGACGGAACCGTGCCCGCCCGTCCGGTCCGTGCGGCCGGCGAAGAGCTCGTCGATGACGCGCTTCTCGCTGCCGAGCATGTCTTCCAGATAATCCTTCAATCCGCCCGGAAACCGGAAAACGGCCTTTTCGGGAATGCCCGCCTTTTCGTCGAGCAGGCTCGCATCGCAGGTCCACCGGATTTCGACGCCGCCAAAGAGATAAGCCTTCGAGCGGGCCATCTTGAAGAGACGGGCCGGTTCGAAGCGTGCGGTCTTGCCGAATATCTCCGGATCGGGGTGGAAGCGGACCCGCGTGCCGCGCCGGTTGTGCACGTCGCCCAGCGCTTCAAGCCCGCCGGACGGCAGGCCGCGATGAAACGTCTGCCGATAAAGCTTCCGGTTGCGGGCGACTTCCACTTCCAGGTGATCGGAAAGGGCGTTGACGACCGAAACGCCGACGCCGTGCAGTCCGCCGGACGTTTCATAAACCTTGGAATCGAACTTTCCGCCGGCATGCAGCGTCGTCATGATGACTTCGAGCGCCGAGCGGTCGCGGAATTTCGGATGTGGGTCGATGGGAATGCCGCGGCCGTTGTCCGTGACGGTCAGATAACCGTCGGATGCCAGGTCGACCTCGATCCACGACGCGTGGCCGGCTACCGCTTCGTCCATGCAATTGTCGATGACTTCGGCAAAGAGGTGATGCAGTGCCTTGGCGTCCGTGCCGCCGATATACATGCCCGGCCGGCGCCGCACCGGTTCAAGCCCTTCCAGGACTTCGATGTCGGCAGCCGTGTAACCGGCGTCCTGTGGATCGGGTGAGGGGGCCGATGCCGCCCTGCCGCCGCCGCCGGCCGCCGCAACCTTCTTGCCGGCTGCTTGGTTGCCGCGATTGGACTTCGCGACCTTTTTCAATTCCGAGACGCTGGCTTCCAGCTTGGCGAACAAATCTTTGGGATCACTCATGAGGCCGTGTGTTTCGTGGAATCAGTGGGGGTCACGGTTTCCCGGTCTCGAGGGAGGCACGGATTCCAATGTTTGGCGGAACGAATCGATCAAGACTATGACAGCCCATGGACGCGATGGCGAGACTTGTTCTCTTTATGTTCGAATTTTTTCCAAGGACGAATCTCCGAATTTCCGATTCGCGCTTAGATATCCGGTTGTCGAAATCGCAACCGAACCACGTTTGTTTGCATTTGGTAACCAAAAGTGAACGATTCCCTAGCGGAAGCAGGCCGGTGGTCAGGGGAAATGTGTCAATTGTGCAACATAAATTTCACCCGCTTTGATGTATACGAAGATAACCGATGCTTCGCCACCTTTGTGCCACTATGTCCTGATGGATAAGTCTGGCGGCTAGGTAGGGATGTTCCGGCTTTCGCACTTGCGCCGGGACCCCAGACAATAAACAAGGCCCAAGCCGTATGGCGTATGCCATGCACGCGGACCTGTGGCCGGGAGACGCCTGGGACGCCGGAGATAATAATGGACGCAAAGACGTTCGATAATAAACGCCTGACGGGACGGCATGTGACGAAAGGACCGCAAGACGAGCCGCAATGGCCGTTCTGGTCCGCGACGACGCCGATCACCACAGCTATTGGGTATTTGTCAGACGGTTCGTCGACACGCCGACGCATGTTCGCCGAAGACTCCCGTAGCGGGCGTTATGAATTTGACTGGAAAACTGAAATTAATCTTTTTGCGGTAGCTGAAACATCAGGATCGGCTTCCTATATCGCAGGTCAGACTTCGGGGAAACAGGCACACAATTTGACGTCGACGCATGGGCGCGACCCGCAGTGTGGGATGCGGTCAGCCAATGATGCGCGCGACGACTTGGAAACCGCGCCAGACCGGTATCGATTTGGCGTAGACGTGAACTATGCCCGGACGGGCGGCGCATGTGGGGACAGCGCCGATACGCATTCGGGCGGAACGATGGAAAAGATCTGCTATGCGGATCAATAAAAAAACGACATTTGCACTTGCACTTGCCTTTGTCTGGACTGCCGGCTCCTCGGTCGCACAGGCAGACGAAGTTGCTCAGCAGACACGCTCCTTCGATCCGACGGCGCCGGTTATCGAACGCCCGTCGGCTGCGGACGCGCTTGCGCCGCATTCGGAGTACACCAAGGACCTTGCCGAAGATCTGTTCATTCGTGCTGCAAGTGCGTATTTCGACGGGGATTACGGCACCGCGCTCGCGACCTTCGAAAAGGCGGCCGAGAGCGGCCATCCGCTGGCGCAGTGGAAGCTGGGTCGGATGTATCAGGAAGGAGACGGCGTCGGCGCCAATCCCGCCGAAGCCTTCCGGTACTTCAAGATGGTGGCGGCCAGCGGCAACGACATCCTGCCCTATTCAGAAACGGCACCGTTCGTCGCCCATTCGCTGGTATCGATCGGCGAATATTACCTGACCGGGCTAGAAGAGATCGACTTGCCGAAAGATCCGGCCAAAGCGCTCAAGATCTTCCGGCATGCGGCCTCCCTGTTCGGCAACGCGGATGCCCAGTTCAACCTCGGACGGATGTATTTCGACGGAACCGCCGGTCGTCGCGACAAACATATGGCCGCCCGCTGGCTGAAACTGGCCGCGCTGAAAGGCCATCATAAGTCCCAGGCGCTGCTCGGGCGCATGATGTTCCTTGGCGACGGCATTCCGCAGCGTCCGTCCGAAGGCCTGATGTGGCTGACCCTTGCCCGCGAGCAGGCCAAGGGCATGGAGGACGATTGGATCCGCACCGATCAGGAGCGGGCCTTCGCCCTGGCCACCGAAACCGAGCGGCGCTCGGCCATGGCGCGAGCCGGCCAATGGGCCACGGTTTTTGCCGACCGCTGACCGACCGATCGGCTGCAACCGGGCCGGTTGAATACAAGGCGCCGCGATGATCGCGGCGCTTTCTTCTATTCTGGATTGTGTCTTTTTGCGATGGCAACCGGGTTTCGGTGATCCGACAGTCGTCGCGTGGGTCGCGGTTGCGGCTTATGCCGCCGCGGTCGTGCTGGCCGGCGCGGTGGTGCACAAGTCCGGCGGACTTGCGGCGACCCGGCACAGCCGAGAGACACGCTTCTGGCTGATCGTTCTTCTGGTCGTCGCAGCGCTTTTCGTGAACAAGCAGGCCGACCTGCAATCCCTGGCGCGCGCCGTCGGACGATGCGTCGCGATCGAAGGCGGCTGGTATGATCAGCGCCAACCGGTGCGGCTGGCGATCTTCGCGATGTTGACGATGCTGGCGGTCGGCCTTGCCCTTTGTATTGCGACGCTCTTGCGCGGTATCGCCACCCGACACTGGATGGCGGCGTTCGGTCTTTTTCTGCTCGGCGTTTTCAGTCTGGTGCGCATGATCGGCCTGACCCACCTTGACCTGCTGGTCGGATTGAACCTGCTCGCCTTGCGGGGATTCTTTCTGGTGGAGATTGCCGGGGCGCTCTTTGTGGTGTTCGGTGCGCTGCAGGTGCTTGGGCGGATACGTACGCTGGCGCGCCTATCCCGGTAATCCCTTCCGGGTGGGATCAAGGTGTCGTCAGCAGGTCAGGCATGTACGCCTGCCATGTCGGATTCGCCGAACGAGCCGGCGAATGACGAAGGGGGGCGTCCTTGGTTTGCCGGTTCGCCGTCCTCACCCGGCTTTTCCGAGCGACCCAGGTGCAGATAACGGCATGTGGGTAAAAGTCGTTGGCAGGGTACCTTCTCCCATCGGTCGTGCCCGCCTCACGCCGCGAGATCGATCCAGACGGGAACATGGTCCGACGGCTTTTCCCAGGCCCGCACATGGCGGTCGACAGCAGCCCCGCGCAGCCGATCGGCGGCGCGCGGCGAAAGCAGGAGGTGGTCGATGCGGATGCCGTTATTCTTCTGCCAGGCGCCGGCCTGATAATCCCAGAACGTATAGAGCGGCGCGTGCATCGAACAGGCCCGCACCGCGTCCGTCAGGCCAAGATTGACGAGCCGGCGATAGGCCGCCCGGGTTTCCGGCTTGAACAGGGCATCGTCGATCCACGCGTCGGGCGCATAACAATCCGCCGGTTCCGGAATCACGTTGTAATCGCCGGCAAGCACGAAGGTCTCCTCGGCTGCCAAAAGGGATTCCGCGCGGGCCTGAAGGCGGTCCATCCAGCCGAGCTTGTAGGGGTATTTTTCGGTGTTGGGCGGATTGCCGTTCGGCAGATAGAGGCAACAGACCCGCAAGGCGCCGCTTTTGGTCGAAACCACGCATTCGACGAACCGCGCCTGCTCGTCTGCGTCGTCGCCCGGCAAGCGTTCGATGACCTCGTCAAGCGGCAGTTTCGACAGGATCGCGACGCCGTTGAAGCCCTTCTGGCCGTGGACGGCCAGATTGTATCCGAGATCTTCAAAGGCGGCGGTCGGAAAGGCTTCGGTGACCGACTTGATTTCCTGCAGGCAGGCGATGTCCGGCTCCGCCTCTTTCAGCCACGCCAGCACGTTGTCGATGCGCGCCTTCACGCCGTTGATGTTCCAGGTTGCGATTTTCATGGGGCGTGTCTCATCCGGAAGGCGCGGCGGGGCAGGGTTTTGCGGCCGATCATTCAGCCAGCATATCGCGCCGCCGGGCGATTTGCACCGGCAATCCCCGCGGCGCCGGCTTGTTTCCGCCGAGACCTGGCAGCATGGTTGTTCTGGCGACGCGGTTGCCGTTCAGATCGAGAAACTTGTCCCGCAACCGCAGCCGGAAACCGCCTGTGGATTGTTGATCTGGAACGACTGGCCGATCAGGTCGTCGACGAAATCGATGACTGAGCCGGACATGTATTCCAGCGAGATCGGATCGATGAAGACCGTCGCGCCGTCCCGTTCGAGGACAAAATCTTCGTCATCGGCGCCGTCCACGAGTTCGTATTTGTACTGAAACCCGGAACAGCCGCCGCCCTCGACGCTGACGCGAAGCGCGGAGGCGGACTCTTGCTTGGACATGATAGCGACAATGCGCTTGGCGGCACTGGCGCTCAAGGATACGGGCAGGGCATCAACTGTCATTGGATATCCCGTTGTTTCGAACCGGCGAGCCGCTTCTCGGCCCGTCATCGGCTTGCAAACAGATTCGCTAGGTAATTAGGTTGGGGCCAAGGATAATTCAAATCCGGCGAAGTGCAAGGAACGGGTCATGGCAACGGTGAGCGGCGGGGCGTATGCCAACAGGGCTCCCTATGCGGTCGATCCGGGCAGGAGCCGCGGACGCCTGTTTCCCGAGCCGCAGAGCCCCACACGCACACCCTATCAGCGCGACCGCGACCGGATTGTGCATTCGACGGCGTTTCGCCGGCTGAAGCACAAGACCCAGGTCTTCGTCTATCACGAGGGCGATCATTACCGCACGAGACTGACGCATACGATCGAGGTCTCGCAGATCGCCCGGTCGATCGCCCGTTCGCTGCGTCTGGACGAGGACCTCACCGAATGCCTCGCACTGGCCCATGATCTCGGCCACACGCCCTTCGGTCATACCGGCGAGGATGCGCTCGATGCTGCCATGGCTGCGTATGGCGGGTTCGACCACAATGCCCAGACGCTCAGAATCGTTACCAACCTGGAACGGCGCTACGCCGATTTTGACGGACTCAACCTCGCCTGGGAAACGCTGGAGGGTCTGGTCAAACACAACGGGCCGATGACCCTGCGCGACGGCTCGCCCTGCGGGCGCTATGCCGGCAAACCCCTGCCGCATGCGGTCCGGGTCTATCAGCCGATCCAGGACCTGGAACTTCATACCTGGCCGAGCGCCGAGGCGCAGGTCGCCGCACTCTCCGATGACATCGCCTACAACGCCCACGACCTGGATGACGGATTGCGCGCGGGCCTGTTCACGCTCACCGACCTGCGTCCGCTGCCGCTGCTCGGCGACTTTCTGAACGAGATCGAAAAGCGCTATCCCAATCTGGAAGAAAGCCGGACCATCCACGAATTGGTGCGGCGTCTGATCACGACGATGGTGGAGGACGTCATCACGCTGGCATCGGGCTATTTCGATACCGAGCGGCCGGCTTCGGTCGCCGATATCCGACAGGCGGACGGTGCCGTGATCCGCTTCTCCGATACGATGATGGCGGCCGATAACGCCATCAAGGGGTTCCTGTTTCCAAACATGTACAAACATCCGAGCGTGGTGCCGATCCGTGAAGATGCCGATCGCATGGTGCGCGCGCTGTTTGCCGTCTTTCATGAGGACCCGGAAAAGATGCCGCCTGAATGGCGGCACAATCTCGCCGGACTGAGCGAGGCCCGACTGGCGCGCCGGGTCTGCGATTACATTGCCGGCATGACAGACCGCTACGCCCTGGCCGAGCACCGGCGCTGGTTTGACGAAACAGCGGAATTGCGATAGGGCCCGCGGGCGCCGTCGGTATTCTGCGGAATGCCCGCTTGCGCTTCCGTAATTCAGGCGCCAAAAACGCGAGGCAGACCCGGCTCTCCTTGCGGATGCGCGTCCTGACAGCCCGATCGTCCAAAAGGGCGCACGACAGATCCATGAACATTTTCGCCGACTTCTCTCAAAAGTTTAAAAAAGCGATTCAAGCTGCTGACTTCAAAGCGAAAGACGGCAGTGTGCTTGACCTTGATGCCATCGGTTCTGAGCCGCCGCGCGATCCCGCGCACGGGGACATCGCTTGCAATGCCGCGCTGGTGTTGGCCAAACGGATCGGTGCCAAACCGCGGGACATCGCAATCCGTATTGCCGCCGAACTGGCCAGAGATCCCGATATCGAGACAGCCGAGATAGCCGGACCGGGTTTCCTTAACGTTCGGATAAGCGAGGACTGTCGCATTCGCGCGCTGCGCTCGATCCTTGAGGCCGGGGCGGATTACGGACGGACCGGGCTCGGCGGCGGACGCAAGATCAATGTGGAATATGTCTCGGCCAATCCGACGGGGCCGATGCATGTCGGCCATTGTCGCGGCGCCGTCTTCGGCGACGCGCTGGCATCGCTGCTGGACTTTGCGGGCTATGACGTTACCCGGGAATACTACATCAACGATGCCGGCGTTCAGGTCGACGTTCTGGCGCGCTCCGCCTTCTTGCGGTACCGCGAGGCGCTGGGCGAGGACATCGGCGCGATACCGGAGGGATTCTATCCCGGTGATTACCTGAAACCGGTCGGCGAGGCGCTTGCCCGGGAGCATGGGGAAGCGCTGCTTTCCCAGCCGGGCGAGAGCTGGTTACCGATTGTCCGGGACCGGACGATCGACGCGATGATGGACATGATCCGCGCCGATCTTGCTTCGGTCAACGTGGCGCATGACGTGTTTTTTTCAGAACGGTCCCTGTCGCGGCCCGATGCCAACCGCGTTTCCGGAGCGATCGAAGCCCTGCGCAGCCGCGACCTGATCTATCAGGGCACGCTGCCGCCGCCCAAGGGTCAGGTCCCGGAGGATTGGGAAGATCGGGAGCAGACGCTTTTCCGGTCCACGGATTTCGGTGACGATGTCGACCGCGCGCTTTTGAAATCGGACGGGACCTATACGTACTTTGCGTCCGACATAGCCTATCACTACGACAAATACCTTCGCGGTTTCAACGAGATGATCGATGTCCTGGGGGCGGATCACGGCGGCTATGTCAAGCGCATGCAGGCCGCCGTTACCGCCATGACGGGCGGCGAGGGGACACTCGATGTCAAGCTGTGCCAACTGGTGAAGCTGTTTCGCGGCGGCGTTGCCGTCACGATGTCGAAACGCTCCGGCAATCTCGTGACGCTGCGCGAGGTCGTTGACGAAGTGGGAAGCGACGCCGTTCGCTTCATGATGCTGTACCGGAAGAACGATGCGCCGCTCGACTTCGATTTCCAGAAAGTGACGGAGCAGTCCCGGGACAATCCGGTGTTCTACGTCCAGTACGGGCATGCGCGCGCGCAGTCGGTGTTCCGTCAGGCGGCAGAGGACATGCCGGGTCTTGATGTTTCACTTGCGTCGCTGAAGTCCGCCGATCTCTCGCTCTTGCGCGATTCCGGGGAGGCGGCTCTGATCGGTCGCATCCTGCAATGGCCGCGGCTGGTCGAAAGTGCGGCCGGTGCTCATGAACCGCACCGGATCGCTTTTTACCTGTTCGATCTGGCCAGCGACCTGCACAGCCAATGGAGCCGCGGAAAAGACGATCCGCACTTACGGTTTATTAAGGCTGACGACCCAGAGTTGACCGCGGCAAGGCTTGCGCTGATCCGCGCCGTAGCGTTTGTGATCGCATCCGGACTTGGTATATTGGGCGTGGTGGCGCCCGACGAGATGCGCTGAACGAACACGGAATGCATAAAGAGCGGCGATCTCCGACCTTGTCATTGTGTGAGTAACTCGGGGCGCGCGATGGGACATGCTATGACAGGCCGAAAGGCTTTCGGGGAACATGACAAAGCCGGTTCCGACACGCAATCAAGCCAGTATGAGGATCCGCTCGTCGAGCTGGCGCGTATCGTAAGTGAAGGCGATGAGTTCTGGCGCAAGAAGGCGCTGGCGGAACAGCAGGAGCGCGAAGGCGACCTGCACCAGCCGATTGCGACCGAACCGAATCCCGGTGCCTTTCAACCCGCGCCGGATGACGCAAGCGCGGCCGGATATTCACAAGATCCCCATGGCTATCCACAGCCCGGCGAGGCCGTAGCGTATTCGGGCGGCGGCTTCTCCGAGCCAGGATATGACGACACGGACGCGGATGTGCGCGCTTTCGTCGAAGACGCCTATGCGCCGGATTCGCTGGATGCCGGCGGTACGCATCCGGCCCAAACCGAACCATTTGCGCCGCTTCCTTATGGATCCGACGAAAACTTCGCCCACCAGGGAGCAGTAACGTCCGACGACGCGCCCTACCACGACGCACCCTCCAACGACGTATCGACGGAGGTGCAGCCGGCCCAACAGCCGGATCTGCCGGAATTCGGCGCCGTTCCCGAACCCTATGGCGGGCCCGATACCTACGTGCAGGACGGATTCGCACCGGAATCCTACGCAACGCCGCAAGCAGAGCAGTCCGAGCCGGAAGGTGCCGCCTACGATGCGCCCCAGGATTCAGCGACTGAATACGAAGCGGAGCCGGTCTACGGCGAAGCCGGGGTCGGGCAACGCGAGACGTATGATTCGGCCGAGGCCTACCCTGAGGATGCCGGCCCGGCCAGGTACATAGAGCCCGACGAACCTTATGACGCCGCGCCTGCCTATCCGTCCGACGACGGCGAAGTGCGCGGCTTTGCCGACAGCCCGATGCCGGAAGCCGTCGAGGCGATGCCGATTGATGCGGAACCGGAGCCCATTGCGGAAACCGCACGCCGGCCGGAAATCAGGCTGGACCCGGCCGATCTGCTCGATCCGACGTTCGACCCGGCGCCTGGCGCCGACGCAGATGCCTACGCCATCGATTTTGACGACGAGGACCCCTACACGATCGATCCGCGCCATCGCGCGGCGGTGAGCGAATCGGACGCCGAGGCCACGCTGGCCGGTGCCGGAAACGCCAGGGACTTTTCTCGTCCGGATTCGGGTTTGAAAAGTCCCGGAGCGCCGGCGGATGCCGGCGGGGCTGACGATGCCGCCGTCGACCCGACGCCGGAACCGCGGGTCGATGCGAGGCCCGAACAAAAAGCCTCATGGGGGCTTGGCTTCAAGGCAATCGCTGCGATCCTGGCTCTGACGATTGTCGGCGGTGCCGGCCTGTTTGCATATCGGACCTTCAGCGGCGGCGCGGCGGGCGGCGATCCGGTGATGATCACCGCGGACACCCAGCCTTTCAAACGTCGGCCGCAACCGACGGAAACGGCCGAGGCGACCTCCAGGCCCGGATCGGGCGTTTATCAGCGCCTTTCGGGAACGGAACAATCCGACAAGTCTCAGGAGCGCATTGTGGTCGGCCGGGAAAATCCGGTAAATGTTGCGCGAACCAACGATGCAAACCCGGTGCCGGAATTGCCGAAGACGGTGAAAACGGTCATCGTCAAGCCGGACGGGACGTTCGTCGAACGGCCTGCGGCTGCCCCGACGAACACGGACCAAACCGCAACCGGCAGCACGGGCCAGCAGTCGGTACAGAGACCGGCCGCTTCGGTCTCCGGCGCGAACGGGAACCCGGCAGGCGGTGCATCGGGCCAGGCCAACGGCAACGCGGAGAAATCCTCCGCGCGGGTTGTTGCTACCCAGCCGATCCGGACCGTTACGACCGTGCGTGAACCGGAACCGACGCCGCCGGCCGCGGCCGAAGCGACGCCGCAATCGAATGTCGATGTTGCCGAACGAGCCAATTCCGCGGCCGACACGATCGCGGGCGCCAATCCGCCCGTGATCACGTCGCTGGTCGAGGCCGGCGCGCAAGGTGATCCAACCGTCGTCGGCCGCGAGCCGGAACCGGCCGCGCCGGTCGTCGACGCCGAAACTGTCCTGCCGCGTCCCAAGCCGGCGCTTGCCCGCCCGGCAGCGGTAACGCGTACCGCGGCCGTCAGTCAGCCGGCCAATCCGACGCCGCCGCAGAACACAAATGCAGTGGAGCCCGTCCGGGCGACGCCGCCGCAGAGAACCGCACGGACAACGAATACGAACCGGGCCGCACCGGCCTCCGGCAATTACATCGTGCAGGTGTCTTCCCAGCGTTCGCAGGCGCAAGCCCAAGCGGCCTATGCCGACCTTCAACGCCGCTATCCTTCGGTCCTCGGCAATCGCGATTCCTTCATCCAGCGTGCCAATCTCGGGGATCGGGGAACGTATTACCGGGTGCGTCTGGGGCCGTTCGAGCAGCAGGCGGCAGCACGTCTGTGCAACGACCTGAAGGCGGCCGGCGGCGATTGTTTCGTTCGCCGTCGGTAACGTGCGGCTTGCGCATAGGGCTCTGGCAACCGGGTTTCCGTCAGGTTCTTCCTGCATGAAAACAGGGCAAGCACGCTCTTGCTTCGTTGACGCGCGGGCTCGCGCCGAGTAATGCCGGTACATGGCCCAGAAATCGTTCATCAGCGGGTGCGAGGGGCTTTCCCTGACCCCGGAAGAAGCCGGTTTTTTCCGTGCGGAGAAACCCTGGGGTTTCATACTCTTTGCCCGAAACCTGGAAAGCGGTGACCAGATTCGCCGACTGTGCGCGGCGCTGCGTGAAGCTGCGGACGATCCGCAGGCGCCGATATTCATCGATCAGGAAGGCGGGCGCGTGCGCCGGCTCAGACCGCCTCTGGTCCTGGATTACCCGCCGGGATCGGTTTACGGCGCGCTGTATGCGGAAGACGCGGAGGCGGGTCTTCGCGCAGCCTGGCTAGGCGCCCGGCTGATCGCCCATGATCTGACGGATCTCGGCATTACCGGCAATTGTCTGCCGATCCTTGATGTGCGCCAATTATACGGGTCGCATATCATCGGAGACCGGGCCTATGGCGACGCTGCCGGCGATGTGGCCGCGATCGGGCGGGTGGTGGCGCAGGGTCATGCCGAAGGCGGTGTTCTGCCCGTCATGAAACATGTTCCCGGCCATGGCCGGGCCCGGCTCGACAGCCATGACGCGCTGCCGATCGTCGATGCGGATGCCACAACGCTCGAGAGCGTGGACTTTTCGCCTTTCCATACGCTTCGCGATCTGCCGTTGGCGATGACCGCCCACATTGTGTACGAAGCCTACGATCCCGACCGTCCGGCAACGACATCGCAAACCGTGATCGATGCCGTGATCCGCGGCATGATCGGGTTCGACGGAGCCCTGATGACGGACGACCTGTCGATGAACGCCTTGTCGGGGTCGCTCGATACAAGGACGGCCGAGTCGCTTGCGGCGGGATGCGATCTGGCGCTTCATTGCAATGGGGACATGGTTGAAATGCGCGCGGTGGCGAGCGCATCTGTGGAGCTTTCGGGGCAGGCGAAACGGCGGACGGATGCGGCGCGCGCCGCGCTTTCGGCGCCGCAGCCCTGCGACAGGAAGACGATGCGCGCAGAATTCGACGCGCTGGTGGCCCGGGTTGCCGCAACGTGATGACGCCAGGATCGGAAAACGGGTCGGACGGACGGCCGGAAAGCGATGCCGAGTGGGAAAGCCGGCCGGAGCGGCTGACCGAGGCGCGCGAGGCGGATCCGATCCGGCTGATGCTGGACCTGGAGGGTTTCGAAGGTCCGCTCGACGTGCTCCTGGTCCTTGCGCGCGATCAAAAGGTCGATCTGATGCGGGTATCGATCGTCGCGCTGGCGGACCAATATCTCGCCTTCATCGAGGCAGCGCGGACTAACCACCTCGATCTGGCCGTCGACTATCTGGTCATGGCGGCCTGGCTCACCTACCTGAAATCGCGCCTGCTGCTGCCGGTGCAGAAGGACGATGACGAACCGAGCGCGGAGGATCTTGCCGAGGAACTCGCACGCCGCCTCAGGCGTCTGGAGGCCATTCGCGCCGTGGCGGCCCGCATGATGAACCGGCCGCAGATGGGCCGCGACATCTTTCTCCGCGGCCTTCCGGAAACCCGGGAAACCAAGATTACAAAGGTGTGGGACGACACGCTTTACGACCTCCTGTCGGCCTATGCGTTTCACCAGCGCCGGATACAGACCTCGGTCCTGCACATCGAAAAGCGGACCGTCTGGTCGCTGTCGGAGGCACGCGAAACCCTCATTCGCCTGGTCGGCGAAATGGCCGACTGGATGCCGCTGGATACGTTTTTGACACCGTTCCTGGAGAACCCGGAAGACCGGACCACGGTGCTTGCAAGCTCATTCACGGCGAGCCTGGAATTGGCGCGGGAAGGGGCTCTGGAATTGCAGCAGAGCGCTGCGTTCGAACCGCTCTACATCCGCACGAAACGCCGCAAGGGCCCGGCGAACGACGAGGACCCGTCGCGGCCACCGGGGGACACATCCCGTGACGGATAACGTAACCAGCCTGTCATCGGAGGACCGGCGCCATCATCTGCGGATGCTGGAAGCGATCCTTTTTGCATCGTCTGAGCCGCTTGGCATCGCCGAACTCGGTGAACGCATGCCTGACGGAACGGACATCGAGGGCCTTGTCCAGGAATTGCAGTCAGCCTACGCGGCACGCGGGGTCAATCTTGTCAGAGTGGCCGGAAAATGGGCGTTCCGGACCGCGGAGGATCTTGGCTTTCTCCTGCAGCACGAGGCCATCGAACGCCGCAAGCTGTCGCGGGCGGCGATCGAGACACTCGCCATCATTGCCTATCACCAGCCGGTTACCCGCGCGGAAATCGAAGAAATCCGGGGCGTATCCACCTCGAAGGGAACGATCGACGTGCTGCTGGAAACGGGTTGGATCAACCTGAAAGGACGCCGCAAGACTCCGGGTAAACCGGTGACCTATGGAACAAGCGAAGCATTTCTCATTCATTTCGGTCTGGCGGCCGTGTCCGACCTGCCGGGCCTGGAAGAGCTGAAACAGACCGGCCTGCTGGATCTCAGTCCGGAGGGCAGCGAGCGGGCGCGACAGGGCCAGTTGTTCGATCCGATGGAACTCGCTGACCGCGATGCGGGGGACGACGGGCCCGACGAGGACCTGGAGACCAGCGCGTTCGAAGACGATCGTTCGGAGGACGGCGGATGACGGCGATCCCCGCGGAATCGGAGTCCGGACCGCTTTCCTGGGGACGTCGCGGAACGGCGGGCGCGACTATCGCCGCCTCCCTGTCGTTTGAAGGCATTCGGCATCGCTTCGGATCGCTGGAGGCGCTGTGCGGTGTGACCCTCACCGTCGATCCGGCGGAAGTTCTGTGTCTGCTTGGCGAGTCCGGTTGTGGCAAGACCACATTGTTGCGCGTTGCTGCGGGCATCGTGGAACAGAGCGAGGGCCGCGTCCTGATCAATGGACAGGAGATCGCCGGACCGGATCGTTTCCTGCCGCCCGAACAACGCGGCGTCGGGCTCATGTTCCAGGATTATGCCCTGTTCCCGCACATGACGATCCTTCAGAACGTCATGTTCGGCCTGTCGGACCTGTCTTCGGAGACGGCACGGCACGAGGCGATGCAGGCGCTGGACCGGGTCGGTCTGCAGGGATATGCGCAAGCCTATCCGCACGCGCTTTCCGGAGGAGAGCAGCAGCGGGTAGCGCTGTCGCGGGCTGTCGCGCCGCGACCCGGCGTGTTCCTGATGGACGAACCTTTTTCCGGCCTCGACGCCCGACTGAGGGATGTCGTCCGCGACGAAACCCTTGCACTGTTAAATGAAATACGATCGACCTGCGTCATCGTTACGCATGACCCCGAGGAAGCCATGCGCATGGGCGACCGGATCGCCTTGATGCAAGCCGGGCGGATTGTGCAATTGGGTACGCCGGATGCCCTCTATCACCAGCCGGAGACGCTGTTCGTTGCCCGGTTCTTTTCCGAACTGAACGAATTGCCGGCAACGTTTTCCGAAGGCGTCGCCGAGACACCGTTCGGCAGGTTCGCCGATCCGGGCGGTCGCCAGAGCGGCAACGGGACGCTGGCGGTTCGGCTTCAGGATGTACAGCTTGAAGCCGAGGGCGCGGCAGGGGAAACGGGCCGTGCCGGACGCATCGTCCGGCGGCAGTTCCTGGGCGAAGTCGATCTCCTGGAGATTGCCGTCGACGGACTTGATCGGCCGCTCAGGGCGCGTAACAGCGCGATCGGCCGCTTCATGGTCGGGTCGGATGTCACACTTACGCTTAATGCCGCGGATGTGATGATCTTTTCCGACGAGGTCGCGTAAGACGACACCTGCGCCGCTATCTGTCTCCCGTTGAGCATATCCGCCGGGCCGGGCCGATCGCTCCGGATGCCCCTTGGCGGTTTGACGAGCGGGCAGGGCGTGCGGCGCCCACAAGGCCCGGAAGCGTGCCGGAATTCCGCAATTGGTTGCGGGAGAACCGGGCTTTCTGTAAGACTCGCGCTAAATCAGTCTGCACCGGGGGCGCGTCGCGCTGGAAATCCCGGCCAAAAGGAGCAAAACGCCATGTCAATCGGCATTTGGCAAATCGTCATTATTGCAGTGATCATCGTCCTGTTGTTCGGACGCGGAAAAATCTCCGAACTTATGGGCGACGTCGCCAAGGGCATCAACAGTTTCAAGAAGGGATTGTCCGAGGACGGCAAGGATGACGACGGCAAGACCATCGATCATCAACCGACCGAGACCGTGAAAGCGGAAGCGGCCGAAGAACAGAAAAAAGCCGGCTGAGCCCCAGCGCGGGCCAAAGGACGGATCCGCCGCGCGAGCGTGCGGAACCGGTTTGATTGATGTTCGATATCGGTTGGACGGAAATGCTCATGGTAGCCGTCGTGGCGATCCTTGTGGTCGGCCCGAAGGAGCTACCCGGCATGTTGCGCGGTTTCGGGCGCACCATGGGGAATCTGCGCCGCATGGCGAGCGAATTCCAGGGCCAGTTCAACGACGCCCTGCGCGAGGCCGAACAGCAGGCCGGCCTTGATGAGGCCCGCAAGTCTGTATCCGGCCTCAACGACCTCAATCCGGTCAAGAACCTGAAAGATGCAGTCAATCCGCTGAAGGATGTCGAGCGCGATATCAGCGATGCGATGAAGACGCCGCCCGCGGAGGCGACGCCGACCAAGCCGGCAAGCGCTTCGCCATCGACAGAAGCGGCACCGAATGACGAACCCGCGGCGCCTGAACCGGCGGCTCCGGCTTCGAGCGGCTCCGATACTCCAGAAGCGGGGACAGATGCCGGGGCACCGCCCGAAGAGCCGGTCAAGGCAGCCAAGGCCGGCGGCGCATGAGCGACGAAGAAGACATCGAAGCCTCGCGCGCACCGCTTATCGAACACCTGATCGAATTGCGCCAGCGGCTGCTTTGGTCGGTCATCGCGGTGGCTGTGGCGTTCGTGGTGTGTTTTTACTTTGCCGAAACGATCTTCAACGTGCTTGTCGCGCCGTATGAGCGGGCAGCCGGCGAAGAGGTGAAGTTCATCTTCACGGCACCGCAGGAATATTTCTTCACCCAGATGAAGCTCGCCTTCTTCGGTGCCCTGTTCATCGCGTTTCCCGTGATCGCGACACAACTCTACATGTTCGTTGCGCCGGGGCTTTACCGGCACGAACGCAATGCGTTTTATCCGTATCTGTTCGCCACACCCATCCTGTTCGCGATAGGCGCTGCGCTTGTCTATTACGTGGTCATGCCGCTCGCCATGGCGTTTTTCCTGGCGACCCAGCAACTCGACAACGACCAGGTCACGATTGAGCTGCTGCCACAGGTTTCGCGCTATCTCGGCCTCATCATGACGCTGATTTTTGCGTTCGGCCTGGTTTTCCAGCTCCCGGTGGCGCTGACCCTGATGGCGCGTGTCGGGCTTGTTTCGGCGGCGACGCTCAAGACGAAGCGCAAATATGCCGTCGTCATTGCCTTCCTGACAGCAGCGGTGCTGACACCGCCCGATCCGATCAGCCAGATCGGTCTTGCCCTGCCAACCATCCTTCTTTACGAGATCTCCATTCTCGCGGTCCGTTTCGTGGAACGACGCCGGGCGGAAGCCGAAGAGGCCTCCGATCCGCAAAACGCGACCTCATAAGGCCTGCCAGATTTCAAGACCCGAGTCTTTGCACCCTTGATCTCTGCATCCTGGAATTGTCAGGGCCATCAACCGTTCTGTCGGGGGTTCCATGTTAGATATGCGCTGGATCCGGGATAACCCGGACGATTTCGACACCGGACTTAAAAAACGGGGCGAGGCGGCGCGATCGCAGGAATTGATCGCGCTTGACGACAAACGGCGGGCTCATGTGGCCGAGCTCCAGGCGATCCAGGAACGCCGCAACGCCGCGTCGAAGGAAATCGGTAAGGCCAAGGCGTCCGGAGACGAAACGGCAGCTCAGGCGCTGATCGACGAAGTCGCCAAGCTTAAATCCGACCTGCAAAACGGAGAGGAGCGCGAGCGGGAACTGACAAGCGCGGTCGAGACCGCGCTTGCCTCGATCCCGAACCATCCGCTCGAC
This sequence comes from Pseudomonadota bacterium, assembly GCA_038745065.1. Lineage (GTDB taxonomy): Bacteria > Pseudomonadota > Alphaproteobacteria > Rhizobiales > JANQQB01 > JANQQB01. Next base: position 90,844 of record JBCDLT010000009.1, read on the forward strand.
GATGTGCCGGTCGGCGCCGATGAAGACGACAATGTCGTCCTGCATACTTCCGGCGAAAAACCGCGGCCGAATTTCGAACCGCGGGAACATTTCGAGGTCGGCGAGGGCCTGGCTCAGATGGATTTCGAGACGGCGGCCAAACTGTCCGGCTCGCGTTTCGTCGTTCTGCGGGGACCGCTTGCTCGGCTTGAGAGGGCGCTTGCCCAGTTCATGCTCGATACCCATACGACCGATCACGGCTATACCGAGGTCTCGCCGCCGCTTCTGGTACGCGACGAGGTGATGTTCGGTACCGGGCAGTTACCGAAATTCGAGGACGACCAGTTTCACACCGACGACGGACGCTGGCTGATACCAACGGCGGAAGTGCCGCTCACGAACCTGGTCCGTGAAACGATCCTCGATGAAGCGGACCTGCCGATCCGCGTGACCGCCGGCACCCATTGTTTCCGCCTGGAGGCCGGCGCTGCCGGCCGGGACACGCGCGGCATGCTGCGCCAGCACCAGTTCTACAAGGTCGAACTGGTCTCCATCACCCATCCCGATCGGTCGCTTGACGAACTGGAGCGCATGCGCGAATCCGCCGAGACGATCCTGAAAAAACTCGACCTGCATTACCGGGTCGTGACGCTGTGTTCGGGCGATATGGGTTTCGGCGCCCGTAAGACCTATGACATCGAGGTCTGGCTGCCCGGCCAGGACGCCTACCGCGAAATCTCATCGTGTTCGGTGTGCGGCGATTTCCAGGCGCGGCGCATGAATGCGCGGTACCGACAGGCCGACGGCAAGGGGCTCGGCTTCGTGCATACGCTGAACGGATCCGGCGTCGCGGTCGGCCGGGCGCTGATTGCGGTGTTGGAAAACTATCAGAACGCGGACGGCTCGGTCACCGTGCCGGACGTTCTGCGACCCTATATGGGCGGCCAGGACACGCTGGTCGCCGCATCGAAGAACTAACCGGACGCCTTACAAGGATCGATACATGCGCGTGCTCCTGACGAACGACGATGGCATAAACGCGCCCGGACTGGCGTCGATGGAAACCATCGCCCGAGCGATTTCCGATGACATCTGGGTCGTTGCTCCAGAAGTCGACCAGAGCGGGCTGGCGCATTCCATGACGCTCAACGACCCGCTGCGCCTGCGCAGGATAGATGACCGGAAGTTTGCTGTGCGCGGCACGCCGACCGATTGTGTCATCATGGCGATCCGGGAAGTCATGCCGGAGGCGCCGGACCTGGTTCTGTCCGGGGTGAATTCGGGCCAGAACATTGCCGACGACGTCACCTATTCCGGCACGGTGGCCGGTGCGATCGAAGGCACCTTGCTCGGCGTGCGGTCGATTGCCCTGAGCCAGGCCTACAATTGGGATAACGGGCGGGTGGTTCCGTGGGAAACCGTGGAAAGCCACGCACCCGACCTGATCCGCAAGCTGATCGATTTCGATTTGCCGGAGGGTACGCTCCTCAACGTCAACGTGCCGAATTGCGCCCCGGCCGACGTGGCCGGCGTTCAGGTGACATGCCAGGGCAAGCTGACGCACGGCATGTTTCTGGACGAGCGCCAGGATGGTCGCGGATTTCCCTATTACTGGCTGCGGTTCGAACGGCAGATTCCCGGAAATTCACCGGACAGCGATATTATGGCGTTGAAAAACAACAAAATTTCAGTCACGCCGTTGCATCTCGATTTGACGGCACATGAAGTCCGTGAGAGCCTCAGGCTCCAACTCGGCGTGTGATTCGGAGCCGGCGGGTCCGAAGCCTGGATTGTATTTCCGATTTGGACAAACTCTAGGATTGCGGCTGCATCATAATGGCGGACGCCCTGTCAATCGCTGCGGACCCGGTCGCCGAGGATAAGCTCGCGCTGGGCGAAATGATCCTGCGGCTGCGCATGCGGGGTCTTGGCGGCCACGCCGTGCTGGCGGCGCTTGAGCGCACGCCGCGCCGGCTGTTTCTGCGCGCCGAAGATCACAAAGTGGCCTATCTGGACATGTGCCTGCCGATCGAATGCGGGCAATGCATCCATCCGCCGTCTGTTGTCGCGACCATGATCGATGCGCTGTCGGTTAGCCATGAACACCGGGTCCTGGAAATCGGCACGGGATCGGCCTACCAGACGGCCATCCTCGCCCAACTGGCCAAATCCGTCTTTTCTGTGGAACGATACCGGTCGCTGATCGCGCTTGCGGAACAGCGCCTCAAGACTCTGAAGGTCGACAACGTGCATATCCGCCACGCGGACGGCCTCATCGGGTTTCCGGAAAAGGCGCCGTTCGATCGCATTATCCTGACAGGTGCGGTTGCCTCGCTCACGGATGCATTGCTCGACCAGGTCAAGTTCGGCGGCGTTTTGGTCGCGGCGGTCGGCGAGAAAGGGGAACCCCAGGATCTCCTGCGGATCGAGCGGACGGGATCGCGTTTCATCGAGGAAACGATGGGCACTGTGCGCTTCGTGCATCTGGAAGAAGGTGCGGCGGAATCGCTTTGACAGGTGTCGGCGCGTCCGTCCGGCGTTGCCGGTCACGGTTCCCGAGGCAGGAAAAACGATCGGCTGAGCCTCTGAAATGCGAGATGTTCCCGCCGTTTAGTCTTTATCAACGTTACTGGGGTTTAATCACGGCGTTGAAGCTCTGAGTCCGTGAGTTTGCGTATGTGTGCCCTGAGTAAGCGGAAGCGTCGCGCAGCCCTCCTGTCGAGGGTTGCCTCCCTTGCCCTCCTGTCCGGATTGGCCGCCGGATGCAGCGCCGACGTCTCGCGTTTTTCCGAGCCGATATTCTCCAGCTCTTCTTCCAGCCAGGACACAACGGTTGCGCGGGCCGAGCCTGCCGCAGTCGATACGATCGAGACCGGCTCGATCAACCGGACCGAAACCCGGCAAGTCGCCAGCGCTGCCCGGTCGCCGGCGCCACGTCCGGCCTTGCCCATCGGTTCCTCCCAGATTGCAGCAGCATCGCAAACCGTGCCGGCAGCTTCCAGTGCGGCTGTCGTGCCGGTTACACAATCCTCGCTGGATCCGCTGCCGCCGATGCCGGCCCGGGTGGCATCCGCGGAACCGACCCAATCATCGCAGTGGAGCAGCCACACAGGTGCCCAGGCAAGCGCCGCCGAGCCCAAGCGCACGCTGCCGTCCTCCGTAATTGAGGCGGCCCGTCTGCCGGACGCGCAAAACGGTACGCAGGCGGCTGCCACCGCCGATCCGATCGAGACCGGGTCGATTGCGCCGACCGGTCGCGAAGCACCGGTGAGCGCCGCAGCGCCCGTATCCAACGGTTGGAGCCGCGCGGGCGGATCGCTTGTCACGGTGACCAAGGGCGAAAGCGGGCACACGCTGGCGCGTCGCTACGGCGTTCCGGTGGATGCCATCCTTGTCGCCAACAACATGAACGACCCCAACGCTTTCAAGGCCGGACAAAAGGTCATCATCCCGACCTACGTCTATTCGTCCTCCAACAAGGCGCAGTCGGCTGATAACGGATTGCCGCAAGGACGCGACGCTTTCAAACTCGTGGCCAATGCCCCGGTGCCGAAGGGCAAGCCGGGCGGCACGATACGGCCCGCATCCACGGCATTGGCCAATCCGGGATCGCCGTCGACCGATCTGCGCGACGGCTCGTATGTCGTGCGCCCGGGCGATTCCGTGATTTCGATTTCCAGCAAGTTTTCGACCTCTCCGAAGGCGCTTCGATCCGTCAACGGCCTGCAACCGGATGCGGTGCTGTGGATCGGGCAGAAATTGCGGATCCCGTCTGAGACCGCGGAGACACAGGTGGCCAGCCTGAACCCGTCGGCTCCGTTGCTTGCGCCGGCCGGCGCGACGCGGGTTCCGGCGCCGAAGCCCCGGGTCACGGCGAAACGCGAACCGGCAGCGGCCTCAAAGCCGGTGAGCGCGACCAGCACCACACGTCCCGACCCCGCCAAGCCCAAGGCCGAAAAGGCACCGAAGCCCGACTGGACAGTCGTGGCCGCGCGCCCGGATCCGGCCAAGGCGTCGGACGCGACGCAACCGGCCGCAAGCGCCACCAAGCCGGTTGCCGGCAAACCCGCCGGGCGCTTCGGCTGGCCGGCCAAAGGACCGGTCATTTCCCGCTTCGGCCGCAAGGCAAACGGCGAACGCAATGACGGCATCAACATTTCGGTGCCGCGTGGCACCCCGGTGCACGCGGCCGAGAACGGCGTCGTGATCTATGCCGGCAATGAATTGAAGGGCTACGGCAACCTTGTCCTGGTGCGGCACGGCGAGGGCTGGGTTTCGGCCTATGCCCACAACCACGACCTGTCGGTCAAGCGCGGCGATGCGGTGAAAAAGGGCCAGATCATCGCCACGGCCGGCGATACCGGTTCCGTCTCCGAACCGCAGGTGCATTTCGAATTGCGCCGCAATTCCAAGCCCGTCGACCCGATGCCTTTGCTCGCCGCAAAATAGGCGACAGGGCCTGTCAGGTCTCTTCCAACCGAACGCCGAGCCTTCCGGCCAGATCCTGAACGAATTGCCAGGCCACCCGCCCCGAGCGGGCGCCGCGGGTTGTCGACCATTCGAGGGCGTCGGCGCGCAGGCTCTCGGGATCCACGTCAAGCCGGTAATGCGCGACATAGGCGTTGACCATGTCCAGGTAGGCGTCCTGGCGGCAATTGTGAAAGCCGATCCACAGGCCGAACCGGTCGGACAGGGAGACCTTTTCTTCCACCGCTTCGCTTGGATTGATGGCGGTTGAGCGCTCGTTTTCCATCATATCGCGCGGCAGCAGGTGCCGCCGGTTTGATGTGGCATAGAACAGCACATTGGCGGGCCGGCCCTCGATGCCGCCTTCCAGAACCGCTTTCAGGGACTTGTAGGACGTGTCGCCGCCATCGAACGACAGGTCGTCGCAAAACACGATGAAACGGAAAGGCGAGGGCCGCAGGAGGCTCATAAGGCCCGGCAGCGATTCGATGTCCTCGCGATGGATCTCGATGAGTTTGAGGGGCGGCTTGCCGCCGGCGTCCCGGTTGATCTCGGCGTGAACGGCCTTGATCAGCGAGGACTTGCCCATGCCGCGTGCACCCCACAGAAGCGCATTGTTGGCCGGCAGGCCGTCGGCGAAGCGTTCGGTGTTTTCGAAAATCATGTCGCGGTTGCGGTCGATGCCCTTGAGGAGCGATAGCGCCACCCGGTTGACATGCGGTACGGCCTGCAATCCGGCCGGCGCGGGATGCCAGATAAAGGCGTCGGCGGTTTCCAGGTCGGGATTGGCCGGCGGCGCCGGAACGGCGCGTTCGATCAGGGCGATCAACCGGTCTAGCCGGTCGACGATGGCATCCTGTGACATTTTGAACCGAGTAAAGAGCTCAAGACGGGGTTTTCCGCGCACCGGCGGCGTGCGACAGCGGCTCGTTTAGCACGCACGGGTCGAAACGCAAGCGACCGACGCGTCGGACTTGAATCCGGCCGGTTCCCGGCTATAGTCCGCGCACTTTCGCGCATGGTGCCGCTGGAAACGCGCGCGGGCGAAATCAAGAACCAGAAAGAGGTGGTGCGAGGCATGTTCATATCCCCGGCGTATGCGCAAGGTGCAGGAGGCGGTGGCGGCGATCTGTTGATCACATTTGTGCCGTTCATCCTGATCTTCGTGATATTCTATTTTCTGCTGATCCGGCCGCAGCAGAAGCGCCAGAAGGAACACCGCGAAATGCTTGCCGCCCTGCGCCGCGGTGACAACATCGTGACCGGCGGAGGCCTCGTCGGCAAGATTTCTAAAGTGATCGACGATGCCGAAGTCGAAGTCGAGATCGCCAAGGACGTAAGGGTCCGCATCATGCGCGCCTTCGTCCAGGAAGTCCGGGCCAAGGGCGAACCGGCCAAGGACAAGAGTTGATCGAAGGATCTCGGCCGCCTACATCAGCCGGATACACAAGGTAGATTGAGCGCCCATGCTTTATTTCTCGCCCGTGAAGTCGATTATCGTGGTTTTTGTGGTCCTGTTCGGATTGCTGGCGACGATTCCGAACTTCTTTTCGAAAGAACAGACAGACAGTTGGGGCGACTGGATTCCGCGCCTGGTGCTGGGTCTCGATCTGCAGGGCGGTGTTTATCTGCTCTATCAGGTAGATCAGGATCAGTACCGCTCGCGCCGGCTGAAAGACCTGACCGGGGAAATCCGGCAGGCTCTGCGCAGCGGCGAGCGCATTGGCTATACCGGGCTTGGCGTGCGTGGAGACCGGGTCCAGGTAACCATTCGCGACAGTGCCCGCATCGACGATGCACGCGAGAGGCTGGAACCGTTGGTCAACCCGCTGGTCTCAAGTCTGCTGAGCGTCACGGGCGGCAGCGCGGTCAACGAATTCGAACTTTCGGAAACCGGCGCCAGCACGTTCCAGTTCCAGTTTACCGAAGAAGGTTTCGACGAACGCATCCGCGGGATCGTCTCGCAGTCGATCGAGGTGATCCGCCGGCGAATCGACGAACTCGGGACCACCGAACCGAGCATCCAGCGGGAGGGGACGGACCGGATCCTTGTCGAGGCGCCCGGCCTGGATGATCCGCAGCTTCTTAAAGACCTGATCGGCACGACGGCCGAACTGGCCTTTCATATGGTCGACACATCGGTATCGCCGGACCAGGCGCAGCAAACGCGGCCGCCGGCCGGCAGTGTCGTATTACCGTCAATCGACACGGCGGGACCGCCCAGCTACCTCGTGGAAGAAGCAGCGATGCTGACGGGTGACGACCTGGTCGATGCGCAGACCACGTTCGAACACCAGACCAATGAACCGGTCGTGTCGTTCCGTTTTAACACGTCCGGCGGGATCAAGTTTGCCAACATCACCGAACAGAATGTCGGAAGACCGTTTGCCATCGTGCTCGACGGAGAGGTGATTTCGGCGCCGGTGATCCGGGAACCTATCCGGGGTGGCGCAGGCATCATTTCCGGATCATTCACAGTCGAATCGGCAAACAATCTGGCGATCCTGCTGCGTGCCGGTGCATTGCCCGCCCGGCTGATCATCAACGAAGAACGCACGGTCGGGCCGAGCCTTGGACAGGATTCGCTGGATGCCGGCCAGGCGGCGACAATCATTGCCGGCGTTGCGGTTATCGCCTTCATGCTGGCGACCTACGGCATGTTCGGGGTGTTTTCCAACGTTGCCCTGATGGCCAACCTTTTCCTTATCATGGGAATATTGTCGACGATCGGGGCGACGTTGACGCTACCGGGCATTGCCGGGATCGTTCTCACCGTCGGTATGGCAGTCGACGCCAACGTGCTGATTTACGAGCGTATACGTGAAGAAGCGCGACAGGGACGATCGACGATCAACGCTATCGATGCCGGATATCGTCGCGCTCTATCAACCATCCTTGATGCCAACATCACGACCCTGATCGCCGCGGTCATCCTGTTTTCGATGGGATCGGGACCGATTCGCGGGTTCGCCGTCACGCTTGCGGTCGGCATCCTGACCACCGTCTTCACGTCCTTTGTGTTCAGCCGCTTCCTTATCGCCCAATGGGTGCATATGCGGCGACCCAAAGCACTGCCGATTTAGGACTGAACCTTCATGCGTCTTTTCCGCTTCGTCCCGGACAACACTTCCATCAAGTTCATGGAGGACAGGAAGTACAGCTTCCCGGCTTCCGCCGTGCTGATCGTTGCGTCGATCTTCATGTTTTTCGTCTATGGGCTCAATCTGGGTATCGACTTTCGCGGCGGCACGCTGATCGAAATCGAAACCCAGGGACCGGCCGATATTGGCGACATCCGGTCGCGTCTGAGCGGCCTGGGCTTGGGCGATGTCCAAGTGCAGGAGTTCGGCGCGCCGAACGACGTCCTCATCCGGATTGAGCGCCAGGACGGCGGCGAGGAAGCGCAGCAGGGCGTTGTGACAGCCGTCCGTGGAGAATTTGGAAACTCAGTTCAGTACCGGCGAGTGGAAGTGGTCGGCCCCCGTGTTTCGGGCGAACTCACGCAGGCGGGTACGATCGCCGTCATTGCAGCCCTGATTGCCGTGCTTGCCTATATCTGGTTCCGATTCGAGTGGCATTTCGCCGTCGGCGCCGTTATCGCGCTCGTGCACGACATTGTGCTGACCATGGGCATGTTCGCCATCGTGCAATTGGAATTCAATTTGGCGAGTATCGCCGCGATCCTGACAATCGTCGGGTATTCGCTGAACGACACCGTCGTCGTCTATGACCGGATTCGCGAGAACCTCAGGCGCTACAAGAAAAAGCCGCTGCCGGAAGTTCTCGATCTGTCGATCAACCAGACCCTTTCGCGGACCGCGCTGACCTCGATCACGACGCTGCTGGCACTCATCGCGCTTTACATATTCGGCGGGGCAGTGATCCAGTCGTTCACCTTCGCCATGATCTGGGGCGTGATCATCGGCACCTACTCGTCGATCTTTATCGCCGCGCCTGTCCTCATCGTGCTTGGCCTTAAGCCGGGCGGGCGTCTGGTTGATCAGGAATCCGACGCCGCCAAGGACGCATCCGGTGAAAAGGTCACCTGACCGGCGGTCGTTCTTATGACCGGACCACAGGGCACGATCGTTCGCCCGGCGCATTTCCCGGACCGCGCGCCGATCGATGCCTACGGAGACGGCGGCTTCAAGTTCGCAAACATGGCGCATCGCGGCGGGCTTTTGTGCCTGCCGTCCGGGATCCACGGGTGGTCGGCCGACCGACTCGAGGCCTGTGACGTTGCGGCCTTCCAGCCTGTCTTCGACGAGGCGGACGCCATCGAAATCTTCCTTTTCGGAACCGGCCGCGACCTGGTGCCCATTGCCAAAGATCTGCGCGCCAGGTTTCGTGACCATGCGATCATGGCCGATCCCATGAGCACGGGGGCGGCGGTACGGACCTACAACGTGCTCCTGGCGGAAGGACGGGCCGTCGGCGCGGCATTCCTGCCTGTGGAATAACCCTTTGGCGCGTTCACCCTGTGACATCTGCCTATCGAAAATCCGCCGCGGTGGCCTATTTCCCGCTGGATGGAGTGCAACGCCGCCGCCCATTGCCGCAACCTCGTGCGACAGCATGACAGGGACCGCTATCTGAGCGCCCTGTTCGCCGCCGAGGAACATCGCGATGCCCTGCTGGCGCTTTATGCCTTCGATGTGGAGATCAACCGCATTCCGGACATCGTCAGCGATCCGATGCCCGGAGAAATCCGATTGCAATGGTGGTCCGACGCACTCCAGAACATCGCGCACGGATCAATCGAAGCAAACCCGGTCGCCGCGGCGCTGGTCCAGGCGATCGAGACCTATCGGTTGCCAACGACGCCTCTGCTCGATCTGATCGAAGCCCATACATTCGATCTCTACAACGATCCGATGCCCATGCTGACCGACCTGGAGGGCTATGCCGGAGAGACCGTGTCGGCCATCATGCAATTGGCTGCGATCATCCTGGCCGGCGGCCGCGATCCGGGTACAGCCGATGTATCGGGCCATGCGGGGGCTGCGCTCTGTATCGTGGATACGCTGCGCCGCATACCGTGGCATACCGCGAAGCGCCAGGTCTTCTTACCAGCGGACGTGCTCGGACGGCATGGCATGTCGTCGGATGAAGTGTTGGAGCCGATCTGTAGCAGCCGACTGCACGGGGTCGTGCAGGAGCTGTGCGGCCATGCGCGCCATCACCTGGACCGGTTCGAACAGGCGTTCGTCGCCGCCGGGTGCCAGGGACTTGCGGCAGCCTATCTCCAGACCGGTATCGCGCCGGCCTATCTGAAGGTTTTCGAATGCGGCCGAAAGGATCCGCGCAAGGACCTCGTCGAAATCCCGCAATGGCGCCGGCAATGGAATCTCTGGCGGACGGCACGACGCCTGGCGTCGCTTGATGCCGCCTGACGCCTGAGCCGTTGCCGGTCGGTTTCAGGCCGACAGGGCCGTTTCGCGTTGTTCGGAGAGCGCGTCGTCGCGCAGCCACGCGTCCAGATCCCGAAGCGCGCGGGTCGTCATGGCCCGTTTCTTGGCGGCGGTCTTCTCCGATCCCCGAAGGCGCCGACCATCTTCCGACTTCTTGGGAAACTCAACCGGCGGAAACAGCCCGAAATTGATGTTCATCGGCTGGTAGGAGCGGGGTTTTCCGGTCTCGCTGTGGCCGATATGGCCTCCGGTAATGTGGCGCAAGAGCGCGCCGAAAGCAGTTGTTTCGGGCGGCAGGTCGATCTCCAGGCCAAGCCGTTCGGCCGCTGCAAAACGGGCGGCGAGAAGGCCGATGGCGGCGGATTCGACATAGCCTTCGCATCCCGTGATCTGCCCGGCAAAGCGCAGGCGCGGTGCGGCCTTTAGCCGGAGCGTGGCATCCAGAAGGCGCGGCGAATCGAGATAGGTGTTGCGGTGAATGCCGCCGAGGCGGGCGAATTCGGCGTGTTCGAGGCCGGGTATCTTGCGCAGCACCCGGACCTGGTCGCCGTATTTCATCTTGGTCTGAAAGCCGACGAGATTGTAGAGCGTGCCGAGCGCATTGTCCTGTCGCAACTGCACGACCGCGTAGGGCTTCTCGTCGGGCTTGTGGCGGTTGGTAAGGCCAACCGGCTTCATCGGCCCGTGGCGTAGCGTTTCTCTGCCACGCGCGGCCATCACCTCGATCGGCAGGCAGCCGTCGAAATAGGGTGTGGACTTCTCCCATTCCCGGAATTCCGCCGTGTCAGCAGCCAGAAGCGCATCGATGAAGGCTTCGTAGCCGTCCTTGTCGAGCGGGCAGTTGACATAGTCGGCACCGCTGCCGCCGGGGCCGGCTTTGTCATAGCGCGACTGGAACCAGGCGACATCCAGATCGACCGTGTCGAAATGCACGATCGGCGCGATCGCATCGAAGAAGGCCAGCGAGTCAGCATCGGTCAGGTCCGCTATCGCACGGGACAGACCGGGAGACGTCAGCGGGCCGGTGGCCACGATCACCGACGACCATGCCGGATCCGGCAGACCGTCGACGTCCTCCGAGATCAGCGTGACCAGGTCATGGTCCACGAGCTGCTTCGTGACGCCATCGGCAAAGGCCTCCCGATCGACGGCAAGCGCGCCGCCGGCCGGCAGTTTGGTGCGATCGCCCTCTGCCAGGATCAGGGATCCGGCCCGCCGCATCTCTTCATGCAGCAGACCGACTGCGTTGGTCGCAGCGTCGTCGGACCGGAAGGAATTGGAGCATACGAGTTCGGCGCATTTGCCCGTGTGGTGCGCATCGGTCATGCGCCCAGGGCGCATCTCATGCAGCATGACGGGAATGCCGCGCCGGGCCAATTGCCAGGCGGCTTCAGAGCCGGCAAGGCCGGCACCAATGACGTGCACAGGGTCCATACGGTTTCTATGGGCGTGCCGACATCAGGGTCAAGCGCTTTTGTGACGCGCATTACACCGGATCGGTGCGGCTATCCCGTTTCAGTGAAACAGCCTTAAAGCGAGCGCTCCGCTCCCCATATCCGATCCATGACGAAACGTCGCAGTCATCAAGAACTGCAAAGGAAAACAGGAGATTAGAACGATGAACACTGCTCGTACCCATACCGCGACAACCGTGACCGCCATCCTTCCCTTGCTGGGAACTATTGTGGCCTTTGCAACCTTATGGCTGTCTTCGGCCGTGGTCTGAGGCGCATGCTCGGACAATAAGAAACGCCCGCCAATGGCGGGCGTTCTTGTCTGGCAGTCTGTTTCGCCGGTCGGGGAGGACAACCGGGAAATCTGAGACTTAGCGGATGACGTTGCGTGCAACCGTGTCGATGTCAGCGCGGCAGATGCCGAGATCGTCGAGCTCGCGGTTGGAGAGCTTCATCAGCTCGTTGTAGGTGTTGCGGTAGCGCCGCCAGGAGGAGACTTGCCGTGCGATGTTGTTGAACATGGCCTTATTCCCGTAATCGAGTGTTGTTGTGAATGCTTTCGATCGGCGTGGAACAACGCGCCTTTCTTGATTGTCCAAATAGGGATGACCGACGGGATCCGCAAGTGCATTTTTTGCATAGCAGGAATGCTCTAACGCCATAGGATTGTTAACGAAATTGCAATCCTCGACTCGTAGATTCGTATGATCGCGGTATGAGTATTTGTACAGATTCGGAGCTGATCACACGGGTCTACTCAGCGGCATTCATCCGGTGTTGAGGCCGGCGTCTCAAGAGTTCATCAAGAAATCGTCCGGTATAAGACCGCTTCTCTTCGACAATTACTTCCGGCGGGCCACTTGCAACAATTTCTCCGCCGCCGTCGCCGCCTTCAGGGCCGAGATCGATAATCCAATCTGCTGTCTTGATGACTTCCAGATTATGCTCGATGACTATGACGGTGTTGCCCTGTTCGACGAGTTGATGCAGCACGTCGAGCAACTTGGCGACATCATGAAAATGCAAACCTGTCGTCGGTTCGTCGAGAATGTAGAGCGTGCGGCCCGTCGCGCGCTTTGATAGCTCCTTGGCGAGCTTCACACGCTGGGCCTCGCCGCCCGACAAGGTGGTGGCCTGCTGACCGACCTTGATGTAGCCAAGCCCGACCCGTTGCAGGGTAACGAGCTTGTCGCGGACCGACGGCACGGCGGAAAAGAATTCCGCGCCTTCGTCGACTGTCATGTCGAGCACGTCGGAAATCGACTTTTCCTTGAAGGTGACTTCGAGAGTCTCCCGGTTGTACCGGGCGCCCTTGCAGACGTCGCATGTGACGTAGACGTCCGGCAGGAAATGCATCTCGATCTTGATTACACCGTCGCCCTGGCAGGCTTCGCAGCGACCGCCCTTGACGTTGAACGAGAACCGGCCCGGTTGGTAGCCGCGGGCCTTGGATTCCGGCAGGCCGGCGAACCATTCGCGGATCGGTGTGAACGCGCCGGTATAGGTTGCCGGATTGGACCGCGGCGTGCGGCCGATCGGCGACTGGTCGATGTCGATGACCTTGTCGAGCGCTTCCAGGCCCTCGATACGATCATGCGGCGCCGGCTGCTCGCGCGACCCGTTGAGACGGCGTGCGGTCGCCTTGTAGAGCGTATCGATCAGAAGGGTCGACTTACCGCCGCCGGATACGCCTGTCACCGCCGTAAATGTCCCAAGCGGGATTTTTGCATCGACATTCTTCAGGTTATGACCGGTGGCGCCGACGATCTTCAGCCAGCGGTTCTTTTGCGGTTTCCTGCGTTCGTCGGGAATCTGAACGGCAAGCGCGCCGGAAAGATATTGGCCGGTCAGCGAGGCGGGATGGCGCAGGATGTCGTCGGGCGCGCCTTGCGCGACGATCTCGCCGCCATGGATGCCGGCCTGCGGACCGACGTCGATCACGTGATCGGCGGACAGGATGGCATCCTCGTCGTGTTCCACCACGATCACGGTATTGCCGAGATCCCTGAGATGCCTGAGCGTTCCGAGCAGGCGTTCGTTGTCGCGCTGATGCAGGCCGATGGACGGCTCGTCGAGCACATAAAGCACGCCCGTCAGTCCGGAACCGATCTGAGAGGCCAGACGGATGCGCTGGCTTTCGCCTCCGGACAGGGTGCCGGATGCCCGGGACAGGGTCAGATATTCCAGGCCGACATCGTTCAGGAAGCGGAGGCGGTCACGAATTTCCTTCAGGATGCGTCCGGCGATCTCGTTCTGTTTGTCGGTAAGCCGGTCGGGAAGGTCGGAAAACCAGGTGTCGGCCTCGCGGATCGACATGAAGGCGACTTCGCCGATATGGAGACCCGCGATCTTAACGGCCAGGGCTTCCGGCTTAAGCCGGTACCCCGAACAGGATTCGCACGGATGATCCGCCTGGAAGCGTTCCAGCTCCTCGCGGACCCAGCTTGAATCGGTTTCGCGCCAGCGGCGCTCGATGTTCGTGATCACACCCTCGAACGGCTTCTTGGTCTGATAGCGCCGCAGACCGTCGTCGTATACGAAGGTGACCGGTTTGTCTTCGGTGCCGTAGAGGATCGCGTCGCGCACCTTCTTGGGCAGGTCGGACCAGGGCGTGTTCATCGAGACCTTGAAATGCCGGCAGAGCGCTTCGAGGGTCTGGGCGTAATAGGGCGACGTGTTGCCGGTTTTCGCCCAGGGCGCGATGGCGCCGTTGCGCAGGGTAAGACCCGGATCGGGCACGACCAGGTCGGCCTCGAAATGCAGCGTCGTGCCGAGTCCGTCGCAAGTCGGGCAGGCGCCGAAGGGATTGTTGAAGGAAAACAGCCGCGGCTCGATTTCGGCGATCGTGAAGCCGGAGACCGGGCAGGCGAATTTTTCGGAGAATATGATCCGCTGCGGTTCGTTCTCGCCCTCAGCGACGTCTGCGAACTCCGCGATCGCGAGCCCGTCGGCCAGGCCCAGCGCCGTTTCAAGGGAATCGGCCAGACGTGTGCCGATATCCGGGCGTACGACAAGCCGGTCGACGACCACGTCGATATCGTGCTTGTACTTCTTGTCCAGGGCAGGGGCCTCCGCGATCTCGTGGAAGGCGCCGTCGATCTTGACCCTGAGGAACCCCTTTTTCATCAACTCGGCGAGTTCCTTGCGGTACTCGCCTTTGCGGCCGCGCACGATGGGCGCGAGCAGGTAGAGCCGTGTGCCCTCCGGCAGGTCGAGGACGCGGTCGACCATCTGGCTGACGGTCTGGCTTTCGATCGGCAGGCCCGTTGCCGGCGAATAGGGGATGCCGACCCGTGCGAACAGGAGCCGCATGTAGTCGTAGATTTCGGTGACCGTGCCCACGGTCGAACGCGGATTGCGGGACGTGGTCTTTTGCTCAATGGAGATGGCGGGCGACAAGCCGTCGATCTGGTCCACGTCCGGCTTTTGCATCATCTCAAGGAATTGGCGGGCATAAGCCGACAGGGATTCCACATAGCGGCGCTGGCCTTCCGCATAAATCGTATCGAAGGCGAGCGACGACTTGCCCGATCCGGACAATCCGGTCATGACCACAAGGCTGTCGCGGGGGATATCGACGTCGATATTCTTGAGGTTGTGCTCGCGGGCGCCCCGGATAGAAATCGCCTTGCTCGAAGAAGTCTTGTCTACGCTCATGGCGTCGTCCTGCCTGAAAGTCATTTCCGGAACCGTCGCGGGCACCGTACAAGCCGCTTGAGGCGGGGCAAGGCACGCCGACCCCGGTCCCCATAATCCCCAATTCGGCCAAAAACCAGCCCGTCAGCGGCATTGGCGAGAACTCTGCTGACATATAAAGCCGCCGCGCCGTATGTAAGCATACGCAAACACATCCGTCGCGGTTCTTGTGCGGTGCGAGGAAATTGTCAGACACGGTCTCGCTTGCCGGGAAATGCGCGTCGGCCCCTTGACCTGAACCGTGCCGTCAAATAGAACAAAAGTGGAACATCAAGTCAAGGGCGATCACGAACCGCGGACCCGTCGAGCGTTCAGCGGTCACTGCAAGCGTTCGCCTAAAATCCCTGTGGGAAACCGGTGGGTTACGCGTATCCGGGCGGATCAACGGCGAAACCCTTGGTGTAGGGTGCCGCAAACCGAAAACACAAAGAGGCCGACATGGCAGGCAGCGTCAACAAAGTCATTCTGGTAGGCAATCTCGGTAGAGACCCCGAAACCCGACGCCTCAATTCCGGCGACCCGGTCGTCAATCTGCGGATCGCGACGACCGAGACGTGGCGGGACCGCCAATCCGGCGAGCGGCGCGAACGCACCGAATGGCACAGCGTCGTCATCTTCAACGAGAATCTGTGCCGGGTGGCGGAACAATATCTGCGCAAGGGCTCGAAGATCTACGTCGAAGGATCATTGCAGACCCGCGATTGGGAAGACCAGAGCGGCCAGAAGCGCTACACGACCGAAGTCGTTCTGCAAAAGTTCAGAGGCGAATTGCAAATGCTCGACAGCCGGGCCGACCGGGCCGGCGGCGACCAGGTCAGCGATTACGGCGGCGGTTCGGAGCGGTCGTTCGCCGGCAACCAGGGCGGCGGCCAGATGGCACCGCCGTCGCGCGGCGACGAACTGGACGACGACATTCCGTTCTGATCGGCGTTGCGGTTTTATAAGACACCAGTGATTGCAAGGACGGACCGGGAGAACGCGATGGCCAAGACACCCGCACGACTGTTTCCGCCGCCCCGTCCGATTGCACGCCTGCTGCGGGCCTGTGTCGTTTCCTTGGCCGCTTTTGCCGGCGGTTATGCTGTTGCCGGAGAGGCCGACATCGTCGGTGTCGAGGCGGTAGAGACCGCCCCCGGTATCTGGCGTTTCGACGTCACGGTCAGGCACGCCGATACCGGTTGGGACCATTATGCCGACCGGTTCGACATTGTGGCGCCGGACGGCACCGTTCTTGGCGAACGCATCCTTGCCCACCCGCATGTCGATGAACAGCCCTTCACGCGCTCGCTCAGCGGCGTGGCGGTCCCGGACGGCATCACATCGGTCACCGTGCGCGCCCACGACAATGTACATGGTCTGGGGGGAGCGGAACTGAAAGCCGACCTCAAGTAGGCCGATAACCTGCGCAAGCCGTGTGACCGGGCCGCTTGCGCGAAGTCAAGGTCCCCACGGATCGTTTTGGTAAGTCTCCTTGGCCGTGTGTTCGCACGCTCAATCGTAGGAGCTTCCATGAACTGCTTTTCGCTGATTCCGCGCCTGGCTTTTGCTGGCGGCCTCGCATGCTTGACAATTGCCGGTCCCGCGGCCGCCTTCGGTGACAAGGAGGAAGGGCGCACGATTGCAAACCGCTGGTGTTCTGCCTGCCATGTTGTGGCTACCGGGCAGCAACAGGCATCCGTCGACGCCCCGCCCTTTGTCGAGATCAAGAAGCGGCACGACGGGCGGATGGACTTTCTGGAGGCCTTCCTGACACAAAGTCATCCGAACATGCCGGACATGAATCTGACCTATCTCGAGATCCGGAATCTCGTCGCATATTTCGAATCGCTCTGACCTAGCCGGCCGGGCGGAAACGGCACCAATCAGTTGCATTCCCGATCCGGATCGCGAAATGCGTGCCGCCGGGTCGGGCTTTGCCGCGCAAGTTTTTGACGGGGTGCGGAACAAAGCCGGGGAAGAATCATTTAAGTAACTGAATTCATGTATAAAATTTTACTCCAGCGGTCGGCCTGGAGATTTGTCAGCGGGTTCGTGAATCGGCTATAAGACGGCAACTCAACAGCCAATCGAGACACCCTTGTCAAACGACGATCATCCCGGCGAAGACGGCGCCGGAGGCGGGCTCGGACCGACCGATATCCAGCCGATTTCGATAACTGACGAAATGAAGCGTTCCTACCTCGATTACGCAATGAGCGTGATCGTCAGCAGGGCGCTTCCGGACGTGCGCGATGGTCTGAAACCGGTGCACCGCCGCATTCTCTATTCGATGCACGAAAACGGCTATGACTGGAACAAACCCTATCGCAAATCGGCGCGTGTCGTCGGCGACGTGATCGGTAAATACCATCCGCACGGCGATCAGGCGATCTACGACGCGCTGGTGCGCATGGCGCAGGATTTTTCCATGCGTTTGCCACTGCTCGACGGCCAGGGCAATTTCGGCTCGCTCGACGGGGATCCGCCGGCGGCCATGCGGTACACCGAGGTGCGCCTGGCCAAGCCGGCGCACGCGCTGCTTGAAGACATCGACAAGGACACGATCGACTACCAGGACAATTACGACAATTCCGAACGCGAGCCGGTCGTCCTCCCGGCGCGGTTTCCCAACCTCCTGGCTAACGGCGCCGGCGGTATCGCGGTCGGCATGGCGACGAACATACCGCCGCACAATCTGGGCGAGGTCATCGACGCCGCAATCGCGCTGATCGATGACCCGGCGCTCGATCTGGAAGACCTGCTAGCGATCGTCCCGGGGCCGGATTTCCCGACCGGCGGTATCATCCTCGGTCGTTCCGGGATCCGCTCGGCCTTTGCCACGGGCAGAGGATCGATCGTCATGCGCGGGCGGGTGACCACCGAAACAGTGCGCAAGGAACGCGAGGCGCTGGTCATCACCGAAATCCCCTATCAGGTGAACAAGGCGTCGATGATCGAAAAGATCGCCGAACTGGTTCGGGAAAAACGCGTCGAGGGCATTTCCGATATTCGCGACGAATCCGACCGGCAGGGCCTCAGGGTCGTGATCGAATTGAAACGCGACGCGGTCGCAGATGTCGTGCTCAATCAGGTCTATCGGTTCTCGCAATTGCAGACGACGTTCGGCGCCAACCTGGTGGCGCTCAACGGCGGCCGCCCGGAACAATTGACCTTGAAAGACATGCTGCTTGCCTTTGTCGCGTTTCGCGAAGAGGTGGTCACGCGGCGGACGCGGTTCCTGCTCAACAAGGCGCGGGACCGGGCGCATGTGCTGGTCGGCCTGGCGATCGCGGTGGCAAACATCGACGAAGTGATCGCCCTGATCCGAAACGCGCCGGACCCGAACACCGCGCGCGCGCAATTGATGGCTCGGCATTGGCCGGCCAAGGATATCGAACCGCTTATCCTGCTCATCGACGATCCGCGCCACACGCTGCAACCCGACGGCACGGTCCGGCTTTCGGAGGAGCAGGCGCGCGCCATTCTGGAATTGCGTCTGCAACGCCTGACGGCTCTCGGGCGCGACGAGATTGCCGATGAACTGAATGCGCTCGGTGAGAAGATCAGCGATTACCTGGACATTCTCGGCTCCCGCCAACGGGTCCAGGCGATCGTCAAACATGAACTGACCGAAGTCCGCGACGAGTTTGCAACGCCCCGGCGCACGGAAATCGTCGAGGGGGGCGCCGACCTGGAAGACGAGGACCTGATCCAGCGCGAGGACATGGTCGTCACCGTGTCGCACGCCGGGTATATCAAGCGGGTTCCGCTCGCCACCTACCGCGCCCAGCGCCGCGGTGGCAAGGGACGGTCTGGCATGTCGACCCGCGACGAGGATTTTGTCACCCGGCTGTTTGTCGCCAACACGCACACGCCGGTTCTGTTCTTCTCCTCGCGCGGCATCGTCTACAAGATGAAGGTGTGGCGGCTGCCGCTCGCAGCGCCCCAGGCGCGCGGCAAGGCACTCATCAATCTCCTGCCGCTCGAGCCCGGCGAAAACGTCACGTCTATCCTGCCGCTGCCGGAGGATGAAGATTCCTGGGATACGCTCGACGTCATGTTCGCAACGCAATCGGGCTCCGTCCGGCGCAACAAACTGTCGGACTTCGTGCAGGTGAACCGCAACGGCAAGATTGCCATGAAACTCGACGAGGGCGACGGCATTGTCGGCGTCGAGACCTGTACGGACAATAACGACGTTTTGCTGACGTCGGCCGCCGGACAGAGCATCCGGTTCCCGGTCACCGATGTCCGGGTGTTCCAGAGCCGCGCTTCGACGGGCGTGCGCGGGATCCTGCTCGGCGATTCCGATACGGTCATCTCCATGTCGATCCTGCATCACTTCACCGCCTCGCCGGCCGAACGGACCGAATACCTGAAGCGGCGGCGGCTGATGCGCGGCGATACGGAAGCCTCGCCGGATGATCTGGCGGAAGGGGTCGACGGTCCCGGGATCGAACTGACAGAGCAGCGTTATGTGGAAATGAGCGCCTCGGAGCAATTCATCCTGACGCTGTCCGAAAACGGCTTCGGCAAACGCTCTTCTTCCTTCGAGTACCGGGTATCGGGTCGCGGCGGCAAGGGTATCATTGCGATGACCGTGAACGATCGGAACGGTCCGCTGATTGCCTCTTTCCCGGTGGAGGATACCGATCAGATCATGCTGGTTACCGATGGCGGGCAATTGATCCGCTGTCCGGTCGAACAGATCTCGCTGAGTGGCCGGTCGACCCAGGGCGTGACGGTGTTTTCGACCGCGAACGACGAAAAGGTCGTCTCCGTGGAACGTGTCACGGAAGACGACGACATGCCCGAGGACGACGCAGATGATGCCGGCGAAGCCGGAGACGGTTCTGCGGAGACCGAATGAGACCGGTGCGACTCAAAAGCCCGAACCGTTTGAGTGCGGTTCGGGCCTGATAGCGGGGCGAATTGGGATGTCGTTCCAAGGTCGCTTCCTGAAAGCAGGTCCGACCTCGGTATGGCGAATTACTCGACGCTGTCCGGAGCGTCTTTGATCTCTGCGATGTCGACAGCCGGCACACGGACGAGCGTTGACGTGTTGGTCGTTTCGTCGCGCCATTCGACGGTTACCGAACGGACAGCGTTGACCTTGGTTGCGTCGACCGTGTGCTGCACACACTCGTCGACGATCGAGCCCAGGATAGAATCTTCGCAGGTCGCTGCGGTCGCGCCAGCCACCGGCAGGCGATCGGCTTTCTTGCCGCCGGCCCAAGCGTCGTCAGATGCCACGAAGGCACCACCCAAAGTCATCAAAGTGGCCAGGGCCGCTGCGGAAAACAAAGTCGTATTCATAATAAGCTCCCTGTTCCATCCACCGGTTCGAAACAGACAAACCTCTCCCATGCACGGAAATCGGCCGAGCTTTGCCGATTGGTCCCGCGGTATCGAGGCCTGTTTTTCCTTCGAAAAGCTTCAACGACTTACCGAATGCGCCTTGTTTTTCTGCGCGATTTCAGCAGGTCGTCATCAAGTATAGTTCTGCTTGACTGCCTGTATTATCATATGTGGATGGAAATCGAGCTTTCAAGACTTTAATAGACTTTTCCGAACTTTGTTCAGATTAAGGTTATTTGGTCAGACCTCCTGCCTGAAGCGATAAAAAGCTCATAAAACCAATGTTTTACGGAGAGTGTTAACGCAAGCTCACATTAATGGCATTTCTAAAAACTTACCGAATTTTAAGAGTTTTCATTCGCCATGGCCGCCACAGGCGCCTTCCAATGCGCCCTGAGGGCCTTTCCCGGCCGTGTCTGCCCGGATGGGCCTTGCCCTTGACCGACGGCATCGGTAGGTAGGGCAAATGGACAGGACCGCATTTTATCCCGGATCGTTCGATCCGCCGACCCATGGACATGTGGACGTTCTGTGCCAGGCGCTCAGCCTGGTCGATACGCTTGTCGTGGGCATCGGCATTCATCCGGGCAAAGCGCCGGTCTTCAGTTTTGAGGAGCGCGTCGACCTGATCCGCGCATCTGTGGTCGAAGTGCTGGACCTCACGTCGGCAGAACGGGTGAAAAGTGTCGGTTTTGACGGCCTGGCGGTGGATGCGGCTGCCAAACACGGCGCCAGCATGCTGATCCGCGGCCTGCGTGACGGTACCGATCTCGATTACGAGATGCAGATGGCGGGCATGAACCGGCAACTGGCACCGTCGATCCAGACCGTGTTTTTGCCGGCTTCGCCGACGGTCCGCCCCATAACGGCCACGCTTGTTCGCCAGATCGCGCAGATGGGGGGCGATATCTCGGCGTTTGTTCCGACCGCGGTCGCCGACGCCATGGCCCATAAACTCGCGACCCGGCAATGAAGCCGGGCTGCGAGGCGCTGAACCAAGGAGCCTGTTGCATGAGAATACTTGTCGGATTGGTGATGCTCGCCCTGATGACCCTGCCGGGACGCGCGGAAACGCTTGATCCGCAAAATACGCTTTACCTTGACCTGGAATATGGCCGCGTCGTGATCAAGCTGCGCCCGGACGTTGCGCCCAAACACGTGGAGCGCATCAAGGCGTTTTCCAATAACGGGTTTTACGACGGACTGATCTTTCACAGGGTGATCGAAGGTTTCATGGCGCAGACCGGCGATCCCCAGGGAACCGGCTTCGGCGGTTCGAGGGAACCGGATCTTCCCGCCGAGTTCTCGAATGTCCCTTTTCGGCGCGGCACCGTCGGCATGGCCCGGGCTAACGATCCCAACAGCGCCAATTCGCAATTCTTCATCATGTTCGATGAAGGGTCGTTCCTGAACGGCCAGTACACGGTCTGGGGCGAAGTGGTCGAGGGTATGGAATTCGTCGATCGCATTGTGCGCGGCGAACCGCCGGAAAATCCGGACAAGATCTTGAAAATGCGTGTAGCGGCCGACGCTGATTGACAACTGGCCGCGTCACCGGGTGACGATTGAGGAGCACTCCATGACAGATATCAAAGATCCCGAAAACACCTTGCTCATGGAGACGACCAAGGGCGCCGTGGTCATCGAAATGCGTCCGGACCTCGCGCCCGGCCATGTGACCCGCATCAAGGAACTGGTCCGGGACGGGTTTTACGATGGCATCGTCTTTCATCGTGTGATCGACGGGTTCATGGCGCAGACCGGCTGCCCGCAGGGCACGGGAACCGGTGGTTCCGGACAAAATCTCAAGGCCGAATTCTCTGCGGAGAAACACGTTCGCGGCACGGTGTCGATGGCGCGCGCGGCGGATCCGAATTCCGGCGACAGCCAGTTCTTCATCTGTTTTGAGGAATCGCCGTGGCTGAACGGCGAGTATACCGTGTGGGGCCAGGTGATCGACGGGATGGAAAATGTCGATTCGATCAAGCGCGGCGAACCGGTTTCCGATCCAGACCAGATCACATCCATAAAGGTCGCGGCGGACACGGCGTGATCCGCCGCTGATGCATCTGGACGACTTCGATTTCGACCTGCCCGCCGACCGCATTGCCCTGCGGCCGGCGGATCCGCGTGACAGTGCGCGCATGCTCGTAGTGGATCCGCAGGCAGTACCGGTGCTTGAGGACCGGCACGTCACGGACCTTGCCGGCCTGTTGCGGGCCGGCGACGTGCTTGTTGTCAACAACACGCGCGTCATTCCGGCCGCCCTGACCGGAACCCGGCGGCGCGGCGACGCCAGTGCGCGGATTTCCGTCAATCTTCTGGAGCGGCTTGGTCCGGACACCTGGACCGCGCTTGCCAGGCCCCTGAAACGGCTTGCGGCAGGCGATGTGATCGTGTTCGGGGAGGGAGCGAACGCCCTTCAGGCCGAAAGCCGAATACCGGAGACGCGCGATCGGCTTGTCCTGGTGTTTGACAGGCAGGGAACGGCGCTCGATGAGGCGCTCGATGAGGTCGGGGCGATGCCCTTACCACCCTATATCGCGGGAAAACGTCCGGCGGATTCGGCTGACGACAACGACTACCAGACCCTGTTTGCGCGCCATAGCGGGGCGGTTGCGGCGCCGACGGCGGGCCTGCATTTCACCGATCGCCTGCTGAATGATCTCAAAGACCGGGGCATTGAAACCGTCGAACTGACCTTGCATGTCGGGGCAGGAACGTTCCTGCCGGTCAAGACCGAGCGCGTCGAAGACCATGTGATGCATGCCGAAACCGGCGAGATCACCCCTGAGAGTGCGGCGCGGCTGAATCGGGCGCGGGCGGAAGGCGGGCGCATCGTGGCCGTCGGCACGACCTGCCTGCGGCTCCTGGAGAGCGCGGCGCGCGCCGACGGCACGATCGCGGCGTTTTCCGGGTCGACGGATATCTTCATCAAACCCGGTCACCGGTTCCGGGGGGTCGATGCGCTGATGACCAATTTCCACTTGCCGCGCTCGACGCTTTTCATGCTGGTCTGCGCCTTTTCCGGAACGGCCTGCATGCAGGCCGCCTATCGGCACGCAGTCCAAGAGGAATACCGTTTCTTTTCCTATGGCGATGCAAGCCTGCTTTTTCCCGAGGCCAGTGGACCATGAGCCGGTTCGGTTATGACCTGATCGCCAGCGACGGGCAGGCCCGGCGCGGACGCATCACGACGCCGCACGGCACGATCGAAACGCCGGCCTTCATGCCGGTCGGGACGCAGGCGACCGTCAAGGCGATGTATCCGGATCAGGTCCGGGTGCTCGGCGCCGACATCGTGCTCGGCAACACTTATCACCTGATGCTGCGCCCCGGCGCGGAACGGGTTGCGGCGTTTGGCGGCCTGCATGCCTTCATGAACTGGCCGCATCCTATCCTTACGGATTCCGGCGGATTTCAGGTCATGTCGCTTGCGAAGCTGCGTAAACTCTCGGAAGAGGGCGTGTCGTTCCAGTCGCATGTCGACGGCAGCCGGTACGAGCTGTCGCCGGAGCGGTCCATCGAGATCCAGGGATTGCTCGGTTCCGACATCCAGATGCAGTTGGACGAGTGCATCCGCCTGCCGGCGGAACGCGCCGACGTGGAGCGGGCGATGCGCCTGTCGCTGCGCTGGGCGGAGCGGTGTCTGGCCGCCTTCAACGGACGCTCGGCCGGCCAGGCCTTGTTCGGCATCGTGCAGGGCGGGACCGATCCGGACCTGCGCCATATCTCCGCCGAAGCGCTCGTCGACATGGGTTTTCAGGGATATGCCGTCGGCGGCCTCGCCGTGGGCGAACCGCAGGAGGCGATGTTCGCCACGCTGGACGCCTGTGTCCCGATTCTGCCATCCGACCGGCCCCGATACCTGATGGGCGTCGGCACGCCCGACGATCTTGTCGGCGCCGTGGCGCGGGGTGTCGACATGTTCGACTGCGTGATGCCGACCCGCGCCGGGCGCCATGGGCTTGCCTATACGCGGCGCGGCAAGGTCAATTTCCGCAATGCCCGCCACGCCGAGGATACCAGGCCGCTCGATGAGGAAAGCGATTGTCCGGCAGCCCGGGATTACAGTCGTGGTTATCTGCACCACCTGGTCCGCACCGGGGAGACGCTCGGCGCGATGCTGCTGACTTGGAACAATCTCTGGTATTATCAGAATTTGATGCGGTCACTGCGGCAGGCGATCGAGGAGGGACGGTTCGACGATGCGGCCACTTCTGCCCGGGCCGGCTGGGCGGCAGGGGATGTCGCGCCGGTTTGATCTGCTGCGTTCAACACCATGCCCAGGCGAACACGCCTGTCCCTCGGCCAAATGCCTGCGTGTATTACTTTATGACATAACCATCCGGTTTTTGCCGCGACTGTCGCTCGGCCTAATGCCAACGGGTATAGTTTTTGATTTATCCGACCAGTGTTTTTGTCGCCGCGACTGACCCGCGAGTTGGGGAAACCCTCAGAGGGAGCAGATTTCATCGCCGTTGGTACAAACCTGAACCGTTCTGGTCGCACGCTTGCCCACGTGTCGATCAGGTGGTCTGGCCGGGAGCCTTTTGAAGGTACACCCCGGTAATCTTCCAGGACCCGTCGGCCTGTTTGTCGAGCGTATAAAACGCCAACCATTCCGCCCCAGCCGGCCCGACAAGCCGGACAACCTGAACGGTTGCACCGTTTTCCGTCCGCAGACCTTCAAAGGAATAGGATTGCGGACGGTAGACCGGCGCATAGCCTCGTCGAACCATATCCATAAAGCGCGGCACGGACGGAAACATTTTCTGGATCGACGGTGCGGCAAACGAATAGGCAGTGGCCCCGTCGTCGGCGCGGAACGCGGCGATCTGCCGGTCTATTACGGATTGGACGCTGGTGGTGTCTTCGTCTGACAGCGCGCTTTCCTGCGCCGGAGTCAGGGCCGTTGTCACCAACAACGCGCACAGCGCCAGAAACCAGGATTGCCGATACATTTTTGTTTCCCCGTTCACTAATTGCCTGTACCGATACGCGACATGTGCCCATCTGGAGCACATTCTAATCTGACGTTCTTAGGTGGCACACTGGTGTCCGTCTTTTTGGGGGGTGGGTTTTGTTGTCATGATCCGGTCTCACACTTGATCTGACGGATGTTCAATGATGGCTTCCAAAGGTCCAGAACTTCGGCATTATCGAATGCAATCCAGGAATATAAAAGAAGTTAAGCAGATATACTACGAGTTGATACAATTGTACTGTGTAAGCGAAATGGAATCGCGTTGATGAGTGAAACAGAAAACATATCGTATTCCAATGATCTAAGAGCCTACTACGGTGCCAAACCTGCTTCTTACTTTTCGGGAATCCGGAGAGACTACGTCGCTGCGCTTGACGTGAACCCCGAAGCGTCGATCCTAGAAATAGGCTGCGCCGAAGGCCGAACTGGAGCCTTGGCATTATCGGAGAATAAATGCGGACGCTATGTAGGCGTCGAATTGCATGAAGAATCGGCCCAGACGGCTCGAAAGGTATTGACGGAAGTTCACGTTGGAAATGTCGAGACCATGGAGTTGCCTTTTGCCAATGAGGGATTCGACGCGCTCATTCTTTCAGAGGTACTCGAACATCTAATTGATCCGTGGAGCGTTTGCGCCCGGTTGGCTCAGTTAGTGCGCCCGGGTGGGCGTATTTTTGCGTCTTCGCCGAATGTCAGTCACCACAAGGTAATTCGTCAGTTGATAAAGGGGCGCTGGGACTTGGCGGACCGTGGTGTTATGGACCGGACCCACATGCGCTGGTTCACGCCCCACTCGTACCGCGCAATGTTTGAACAGGTCGGTTTTTCTGTTGAAAGACTGGATCCGGTGACACCGAATGCGGCGCGCGTTCGAATGATCAACTGGCTTACGGCTAATCGTTTTTCGCATCTGTTTATCATTCAGATGAGTATTCAAGGACGAAAGCAAATAACATAATCGAAATCCATCCTGAAAAAAGCAGTTTTGTCAACTCCTTACATCGAGTATACCGCGCCGACGCTTTGATACAACTGTAGTATTTCGGCCACGAAATTCGTCTGCTGACGTTGTTTGCACAATCATTGTAAAGAGCCCCGCCATTCCTATGTAAAAAATTAGTAAGACAAAAGGGCGGCTCCAAAGGTGAGTATTTATTATGGCAACAGAAAAAGAAATTAGCATGATGCAGTATGCCGTTCTGTAACTCGAAAGAGTTTTTTCTGATAGGTCTTTTCTTATTGCGCTTCGCAAAACAAAGAATAAGCAAAGCATAAGTGAAATTAGTCCAGGCAGGCCATACCGTACTGCAACTACCAACCAAAAATTATCGGTGCTGCCAGAATGCATCCAATAGGGCCTGTCCCAATCGTTGAAGCCAATTCCGAACAACGGGTTGCGAAGCACATCATCAGTCGCGTGGTCCCAAATCAAAATTCGGTTGTATGCGGAGTGACTATTGAAGCTAAGATAATATACTAAAACTGTGTACGGGGATCGTGTCGCTGCGATTTCAACGAAAACATAAGCACCCACCACAGCCGCGGCAAACAATTTCCACCGATTGGCTGTCCGCAGGGCAAACCCCCAAATCGTTGCGATAACCTGAAGTCCGAAAAACGCAAACGCACCGGAGGATAACGAGAGAAAAGTCGCTACGCTAGGTACGCTTATAAAACATGTTTTTACGAATAAGTTTTTGTTTTTGACTAATATAAAAAGCGTTGGTGCAAATATACTTGCAGCAACAATACCATATAAAATCGTGTGGTCGAAGAAGGTCTGAGCGCGAAACAATCCGAGACGAGGGTCTTGTAATGATCGGATCGCCGTAAACTGACCCAGTGCCTCAATTATAATATTTTGATTTGTAGTTGATTCAATCATCGCGATAGGTAACGATATCAATATTCCTACCCACAATATAAAAAATAACTGCCGAAACGACTCGGGTGTCGGCCTTTGTGTGCGCGCTAAAAAGTATGTGCCTAAGACCTCAATTGCATAAATTCCTATTGCTTCAATGAATGACGCGCCGTGAACCACGAAAATGGCCAAGCTTGCCCAGAAAACATGTAAAATGATTAATACATCTGCTATCGAAACTCGTCCGCCTGAGCCTGTAAGCCATTTGATGATACTTGGAAACAACGCGATCAGAAGTACGACCCGGTATGCTTCAAGCGCGAAGCTTCCAATTGTAAATCGGAGCGGAATAAACAGCGATACCAAGAATAGTATCGCAAGAAGTGATAGTCCGCGACGGTCGACTTTCCCGGGGAATTCGATCTGCTTCGGGTTCAGCATGCAGTAAGGTCCAACGTACGGATCGCTGTTTTCTCTAGTTGCGGCGTACAACATAGTTTGGAGCAAGAGTTGCTACTCCGTCCACTTCGTCTTGCAGTCTATGCGTCTTTTGCGATTGCAAGCGTCGTGGAAGTTTTCTAATTCTGGATCCAAATTTATCCATTTGTGAAATCAGTAGCTTCGGCGATCGGACTCCGCATCCAGAAGGCTTCGATATCAATCGGTTGGTAGCCTGACGGTACCAAATCAGCCGGTGCGCAGTGTGGGTCCACTGCCGTCCTAGTACCGCCTGCGGTTGCCCGTTGACATCTTAGTACACATATCTCACACGCCTTGCATGAAAGATTAAGGTCCATTCGCTATGCCCTGAGTTGCGGTTTGATTTTGACGATTGGGTGCAAGCCGGACCTTATCAGTTCAAATTCGTCCACAGATATCGTTTCCAAAGGGCAATATGGCGCATTCAATGATTCAGGAGTGCTACTGCGTGTGCAGCCAGCGCCACATTGTTTCTATTGGTATATGCGATAGTGTCGTATGAAAAGGAGTTCGTCGTGACGGCCCATATTAGGAATGCCGGGGATTCGCTAGGCTTCAATTGGGAATGCGTGGCAGCCGTCAACAACGAGTCTGTATTGCAGGAAAACCTTCTCGCATCTCCGGACCTTAAGAACAAACCGTTGCGTTTGCGGACTTTTCGAGAAATGCCGAGCGCAAGTTTAGCATACAACGCCGGCCTCGATGCGACTAAAGCCGAAATTGTCGTTTTTGCCCATCAAGATGTCTACATGCCTGCAGGTTGGGACAAACTGCTAAGATCGGTCATTGAACAGCTCACCACCTCCGACCCTACGTGGGCTGTTGCGGGGTTGACAGGTGTTACTCCGAACGGCGACAAGCGCGGACGGTGTTGGTCGTCGGGGCTCGGCATTGAATTCGGCGTTCCCTTTGACGAACCGATCCACGCGGTTAGTATCGACGAATTGCTAATTGTTCTGCGACGATCTAGTAATCTTAGGTTTGACGATGATCTCCCGGGATTTCATCTTTACGGTACAGATATCGTCCAACAGGCCCTGTCTCAAGGGCTTGGCGCCTACATCATCCATGCCCCTGTGATCCACAATTCAGTACCCGTGTTGTCGCTGGCTGGTGGATACACAACGGCGTATCGATACATGCAACGCAAGTGGCGGAAACGCCTCCCGATTACCACTCTCATCACGCCGATCACGAGGACGGGAATCCAATTGTGGCGCCGCAAGATGCAGATGAACAGGCTATGGAGCCGATTTGCGCGACGTCAACATCATCGGGTTAAGAGCGTTCAGCGCCCTGACCCCGTCGATATCGCGCAACGCTTGGGCTATGAAACCTCTGCTTGATACCGTCGCGTGCTAGATATTTGTGAATTTGATGGCATTTTCACGCCTACTGTAGCGACCGTTGTTGCGGGGAGCGTTGAGGGTGTAGTGCTCCATCCTTGACGACAACCACCACATTTTGACAGTTAACCGAAAACAAGCTGCGCCGATACCATTTACCTGGGAACTCTGATAGGTGTTGAACCGTCAATTGTAACGCGTAGCCGCTTTACAGATTTTCAAAGCGAATTGGGTCGGTTTAACGTATATTTCATCGACGATCAGACGTGACTGAGGTTCCCCGACCGCGATCTTGCGGAAACGATGGTCCGGTATTGTTTTGGTTATGCGATGAATGTACCGCCGGAGTTACGCGACGATTTGTGAAGGGCGGTTGAGGCGGAACATCGGCCTTACTGGAGTGGATGCACCTTAATGATTCGGAAAATTCTCAACGGGGTGCTCGATCCGAGTCTTCTCGTATTCAAGCCATGGAAAAAGTTTGGCGGCGGCTCCTTCGGTCTTCGCCTTGACTACGATATTTTTTCCCGTCCGCATTATGCTTTTTGTACCTACTACGCCGCACGACAGGCCTGCGCACTCGGCATTGGGCGCATCAGCGTAGCCGAATTTGGCGTTGCCGGTGGCCGCGGTCTGATCGAACTGGAAAGTCTGGCAGCCGAAGTGGAAGCGGAACTGCCGGTAAAAATTGACATTTACGGGTTTGACACAGGAGAAGGATTGCCTGATCCGGTCGATTACCGTGATTTGCCATACATTTGGCAGGCCGGCTTTTACAAGATGGACCAGGACGCACTCAAGCGGCGGCTCAAGCGGTCCAAGCTGATTCTTGGAAATGTCAAAGATACCGTGCCGACCTTCATCCAGAAGTACGACCCGGCACCGCTCGCAGCGGCGTTTCTCGATCTCGATTTCTGGAGTTCAACGCTCGACGCGATGAAGATTTTCGAAGCGCCGGACGATCGAATCCTGCCGCGCGTCTTTTGTTACTGCGATGACGTCATTAGCTCTATCGACGGTGGCCTGCTCAACGATTATGTCGGTCAATTAGCCGCCATCAAAGATTACAACGACGCACAGCCATCCAGGAAAATGACAAGGATAGCGGGGTTGGAACGAACACGGCGCATTCCTGCCAAGTGGAACGACCAGATCTACGTGCATCACAGTTTCGACCACCGATCCTACAATACCTATGTCCACGAAGATACCGATCGACAGCTCAAAGTATAGCGCATGGGGGTTTCGTCATGACCGATCAACTGAAAAACGGTTCCGCATTTATCGAGGCTCCGCTGACACCGAATGTCTCCGGTGACTTCGTCAGCCTGGATCGTCAGGAATGCCTGGATCTTGGCAAGTCTTTGCACGACACGTACGTCAATAACGAACCTTATCCGCATATTGTGATAGAGAATTTTCTGCCGGCAGATTTGCTGCGGCGGGTTGTCAGCGAGTTTCCGCAGAGGGAACAGGGGCGCTTCTCTGATGCGAACTCGAAACTGAAGACCGGATATCAGATGGAAAAGATCCAAAGCCATCTGATCAACAATTTGCAGACAGCGTTGAATTCTTCCCAGTTTCTCGGCTTCCTGGAAAACATGACCGGCATTCACGGCCTCATTCCGGATCCGCACTTTGCCGGGGGCGGATTGCATGAAACCGCGCGTGGCGGACACTTGAGTATTCACGCGGACTTCAACATGCATCCGAAATTGCGTCTGCGTCGCCGTCTGAACCTGATCCTGTTCCTTAATGAAGGTTGGCAGGACGAATGGGGTGGTCATTTGGAATTGTGGGAAAAGGACATGTCCAAGTGTCGCCATGCCGTTGCTCCCGTCATGGGGCGCGCTGTCGTGTTCAACACGGACGGGGATAG
Source organism: Pseudomonadota bacterium (assembly GCA_038745065.1). Taxonomy (GTDB): domain Bacteria; phylum Pseudomonadota; class Alphaproteobacteria; order Rhizobiales; family JANQQB01; genus JANQQB01. Next base: position 121,744 of record JBCDLT010000009.1, read on the forward strand.
TTTCCACGGACACCCAGATCCGACGCAGAGTCCGGAAAACGTCTATCGCCGGTCGATCGCTCTCTATTACTACAACGCTGTCGATAATATTGCGTCCGAGCAAGCCCGCACGACCGATTTCCGAGTGCGGCCTGGCAGCGCCGACCAAAAACCACCGCTCAAGACGCGCATCCGGGAGATCGCGCGCGATCTTGTGCCGCCGCTGCTTGCGCGACGGCTTAACCTGTACTGATCCTGACGAACAACGCACATCTCGACACCGACCGCGCCGCCAGTCTGCAAAGGACCCGTAATCCTGCCAGATATTGGCGGTGCCCGCCCGCATTCCAATGGCCGACGGAGCCCTCGGATCGAGGGACACGCTTGATCCGGCGTACCCTGCCTAATCGTGTATGCGAACACTCCCCAGAATTGTGTACCTGCGCTTGCAAGTCGTTTGCTCAAGCGTTTTGGTCTGACAGCAATCTTTATCCTATGCCGGGAAAGATACTTCAAATACGGCAAGCTAGTGTTTTTGCCATCACCGTTGGTATTACGCTAGAGTTTTGATCAAGCAGGAGATTTGGCCCATTTACGGTCGTCTCTGAGGAGCGCGTTTGCGAGGACGATGAGCTTTCGCATGATGGCTGTGATTGCCTTTTTTGCGGGTTTTCCGGCGGCGCGTAACTGGATGTACTTTGCCTTGAGGTCTGGATTGAAGCGCATGGCGACGATGGCCGGCATGTAGAGCGCTTGACGGACATTGGCCCGTCCGCCGCGAATGAAGGCATGGCCGGTGCGTTGTCCGGACTGGCGGGCGACGGGAGCGAGGCCGGCGAGAGAGGCGGCCTGACCGTTTTCAAGCGAGCCGAGTTCTGGCATGTCGATGATCAACGCCAAGGCTGTTACGGTTGAGATACCGGGTATCGAGACCAGGATTTCAAATCGGTGGGCGAGCTCGGGCGCGGACGTGACAAGCGCCATGATCTCATCCTCGATGGCCGCCATATGACGCTCGATCTGTCTGAGTTGCGTTGCGTTCTGTCGCTTGAGAATGGCCAGGGTCTGGGTCTTTGCCCTGTATTTCACCGCAATCCGGTTCTTGACCAATGCCTCGCGGGCTCTGGACAAGTCTTTGAGATCGTTGAGGAGCGGGCTGCAGACCGGCCGCGCTTGCAGATCGAGAAGGCTGCCCATGCGGGCCAGCATGGCCGCGTCCAGCTTGTCGGTCTTGGCGAGCTTTCCTGTCGCTTCCGCGAAGCGCCGTACCTGGCGCGGATTGACCTTGACCAGCGCGAGGCCGGCTTCTGCCAACCTGCGCTCGAAGGCGCGGTGATAAGGCCCTGTGGGTTCGAAGACGATGCGGGTGTCGGCTGTGCCAAGCCAGACCTTGAAGGCTTTGTGGCCGGTCTTGTCGTTGGTGAAGCTGCGGTTTGCCCCGTCGCTCATACGGTAGGCGTCGAGATGGTCTTTCGAGATGTTGACGCCGATGGTATCGTTGAGCATCTTTCGCTTGTCCTGTGCTTGTCATCCGCAGCCGAACCGCGGGTATCCATTCAGGCCTCAAGGGAAAGACGAGGG
>JBCDLT010000010.1:0-121781 GCA_038745065.1 Pseudomonadota bacterium
ACAACACGGACATAAGTGGCGAACCGCGATCCGGCGGCGACACAGAAATATTCACACCGCGGTCGGTGAGGTTCTCCTGGTTGCCGCTGATCGTCATCTTAGGTGTGTGGATCTTCTTCATGCGCCAGATGCAAGGCGGTGGAAGCAAGGCCATGGGTTTTGGCAAGTCGAAGGCCAAGCTGCTGACGGAAGCGCATGGCCGCGTGACATTCCAAGACGTGGCAGGTGTGGAAGAAGCCAAGGATGATCTCGAAGAGATCGTGGAATTCCTGCGCGACCCGCAAAAATTCCAACGCCTGGGTGGTAAAATTCCGCGGGGCGTGTTGCTTTCGGGCCCTCCAGGCACCGGTAAAACACTACTGGCCCGTTCCGTGGCTGGCGAAGCAAACGTGCCGTTCTTCACCATTTCGGGCTCTGACTTCGTCGAAATGTTCGTGGGCGTGGGCGCCAGCCGCGTGCGCGACATGTTCGAGCAGGCGAAAAAGAACGCTCCCTGCATCATCTTCATCGACGAGATCGACGCTGTTGGCCGCCATCGTGGCGCCGGCATGGGCGGTGGCAATGACGAGCGCGAGCAAACGCTCAACCAGCTCCTCGTCGAGATGGATGGCTTCGAGCAGAACGAGAGCATCATTCTGATCGCCGCCACCAACCGTCCGGATGTGCTGGACCCAGCACTGCTGCGTCCCGGCCGTTTTGACCGCCAAGTGGTGGTGCCAAATCCGGACGTTATGGGCCGCGAGCAGATCCTCAAAGTGCATGTGCGCAAGACGCCGCTGGCACCGGACGTGGAATTGCGCACGCTGGCCCGCGGAACCCCGGGCTTCTCGGGCGCCGACCTGATGAACCTGGTGAACGAGGCGGCGCTTCTGGCGGCACGACGCGGCAAGCGTATCGTGACCATGCAGGAATTCGAAGACGCCAAGGACAAGGTGATGATGGGCGCTGAACGGCGGACCCTTGTCATGACCGAGGATGAAAAGAAGCTCACGGCCTATCACGAAGGCGGCCATGCGATCGTGGCGCTCAATGTGCCGGCAACCGATCCGGTACACAAGGCAACGATCATTCCGCGCGGCCGCGCCCTCGGCATGGTCATGCAATTGCCGGAGCGCGACCAATTGTCGATGAGTTTCGAGCAGATGCAATCTCGGCTTGCCGTCCTGATGGGCGGGCGCGTCGCGGAGGAAATGATCTTCGGCAAGGACAAGGTTACGTCCGGCGCCGCGTCTGACATCCAACAGGCCACCAAACTGGCCCGCGCGATGGTCACGCAGTTCGGATTTTCCGATGAACTCGGCACCGTGCTGTATGGCGACAATCAGGAAGAAGTGTTCCTCGGCCATTCGGTGGCGCGTCAGCAGAACATTTCCGAACAGACGGCGCAGAAGATCGATGCCGAGGTTCGGCGCCTGGTCGAACACGGGCTTTCCGAAGCCAAGCGCATTCTGGTGGACAAGAGCGAGGATCTGGAAGCGCTCGCCCAAGGCCTGCTCGAATACGAGACCCTGAGCGGCGAGGAAATCCTCAATCTCCTGAAGGGCGAACCGCCGGTCCGCGAGAATTTCGACGATCAGCCGCCGCCGCGCTCGTCCGCTGTTCCGCTGGCAGGCGGGTCCAAGGAAAAGCGCCAGAAGGGCGACGAGCCGGATACCGGCATGGAGCCGCAACCTCAGGGTTAAACGCTTTACCGGCTGTTTACAGTGTTAAAAACAACAGGGCTGCGGAGGCGATCCGCGGCCCTTCCTGTTAAAAACCAATACAATTTGTGAAGAATCGGCGCGCATTCTCCAGCGCGCGGCATGATATGTTTCCGCCCGCTTCATCAGGTTTTCTGCGGGAACTGTGATGATGCGGCGGCGGTGCACGGCTCGGATGGGGGCCTGTCGTGCGATTCAAAGGGGTAGGAAAAATGCGTCGCTTGTTTGGGACAGATGGAATCCGCGGCCATGCGAACGATTGGCCGATGACGGCGGAAACGGCCCTGAAGGTCGGCATGGCCGTCGGCACCAAGTTCCGACGCGGCAATCATCGTCACCGGGTGGTGATCGGCAAGGATACGCGGCTTTCCGGCTACATGATCGAAACGGCGCTGGTTGCCGGGTTCACGTCGGTCGGCATGGACGTCTTCCAGATCGGACCGATGCCGACGCCGGCGGTCGCCATGCTGACCCGTTCGCTGCGCGCCGACCTCGGTGTCATGATTTCGGCCTCGCACAACCCCTATGACGACAACGGCATAAAGATTTTCGGCCCGGACGGCTACAAATTGTCCGACGCGGTGGAACGCGATATCGAAAGCCTGGTCGAGACCGACATGGCGCGGCATCTTGCCGGTTCGTCGGAACTCGGTCGCGCCAAGCGGATCGACGGTGTGCATGACCGGTATATCGAATTCGCAAAACGCACGCTGCCGCGCGATATCACGCTGGACGGCATTCGTGTCGTGGTCGATTGCGCCAACGGCGCGGCATACCGGGTGGCGCCGGAGGCGCTTTGGGAACTCGGTGCGGAGGTCTTCAAGGTCGGCGTCGATCCGGATGGTTTCAACATCAACAAGGATTGCGGCTCGACCCAGCCGGATCTCCTGTCGAAAAAGGTCCGCGAATTGCGCGCCGATATCGGCATCGCGCTGGACGGCGATGCGGACCGGGTGATCATTGTCGACGAACACGGCAAGGTCGTCGACGGCGATCAGGTGATGGCAGCTGTGGCCGGTGCACTCAACGACGACGGGCGGCTCGCCGTCCCGGGCATCGTTGCCACGGTCATGTCGAATCTCGGTCTGGAACGCTATCTCCAGGACATCGGGCTGGAACTGGCGCGGACGAAGGTCGGCGACCGCTACGTCGTCGAACACATGCGCAAGCACGGCTACAATCTCGGCGGCGAGCAGTCCGGCCACATCATCCTGTCGGATTTTGCGACGACCGGTGACGGACTGGTTGCGGCCCTGCAATTGCTGAGCGTCGTCAAACAATCCGGCAAGCCGGTTTCCGAAGTCTGTCACCTGTTCGATCCGGTGCCGCAATTGCTGCGCAATGTGCGGTTCGCCGGCGGAGCGCCGCTGGAAGACGAAAAGGTCAAGGCCGCCATCGAGGCAGCACGCACGCGGCTGGGCAATACCGGCCGCCTGGTGATCCGCCCGTCCGGAACCGAACCGGTCATCCGGGTGATGGCTGAGGGCGACGACGAAATCCTCGTCGAAACGGTAGTCAGCGACGTGGTGGAAGCCGTGTCGAAGGTTGCGGCCTAGGGCAATGCTCTAGACGTCACTTCGAAACGGTACCCGGATCGAAGCCCATACGCAGGATTCCGATAAACGCGCCCGCAATAGCGGCGGGATCGTACGCACCATCGGTCCGGTACCAGACGGGCGACCAGTTGACCGCTCCCATCAGCATCAGCCGGAACAGCCGCTCGTCGATTGTCTCAGGCAGACCGAGATCGGCGATGAGATCTCGGAACCGGTCCTCGTAGGCGCGCCGCCGGGCGATCAGGCGGGCGTTGAGGTCGCCGCGGTCGTCTGGAAAGTCCGGCGCCATGATCGCCAGGGCGTTGCCGTTTTCCAAAAGGCCGGCGAGATGGGCGGCGAGCGCGGCTTCCAGCCTGGTCCAGGCACCGGTCTTGCCGTCGAGGGCACTATCCACCGCCCGGTCGATTGCCGCGACCGCGCGATCGTGCAGTTCGGCGAACAATTCTTCCTTGGATGCAAAGTGATAGTAGAGCGAGCCCGGCAGCATGCCGGTCGCGGCGGCGATGTCGCGCATGGACGTGGCGTCGTAGCCGCGGGCGGCGAACAGTCTTGCAGCCTCGGCAAGAATATCCGCGCGGCGGTTCGGCTGGCGCGAGACGGCCGGTCCGGCGGAAGGCGGTCCGGATCGATCCTTCATGCGTGTCGCGGAGGCCTTTGCCACGGCGATCGTGCTCCTGTTCGCTTTCGGGTCCGTCGTCCGACGAATCAGCCATAGCATAACAAACGATCGTTTGGTAATCTGCTGCGACCGCGAAAGGGTCGCAGAGCCCGAGCGGATTGCTGCATGCGGAGTGTTCGACGAACCGATGGCCAGCCTTGCTTTATCCGACCTGGTCTACGATCCGCGGGATGCGGCGATCCGCGCGGATCCGTTTCCGCTTTTTCGGCACCTGCAGGACATGGATCCGCTGCATTGGAGCCCGGCACTGAAAAGCTGGGTCCTGACGCGCTACGACGATGTGCGGCGCATTGCGCTTGCCGATGATCTGTCGCCGGACCGTCTGACGCCGTTCTATGCCCGGCTCGACGACCCGCAGCGGGCGGTCCTTGCGGACGTCATGCGCTACCTCAATCTGTGGCTGGTTTTTCGCGATCCGCCTGAACACACGCGCTTGCGCCGACTTCTCGGCGTCGCGTTCACGCCGCGCGCGGTAGCGGCGCTTGCCGGTCCGATCGAAACGATTGCCAACGAGTTGCTGGATGGACTGGCCGGACGCGGCATCGTCGATCTGATCGGCGATTTTGCCATGCCGCTGCCGGCGCTGGTGATCATGGACATGCTCGGCGTGCCGCGCGACAGGCTCGACGATATGAAGGCCTGGTCGGACGATCTGGTGGGTTTCATCGGGTCGGCCCGCGCCGCGCCGGACAAATACGAGCGGGCGCGGCACGGCGCTGTCTGCATGGCGGCGTGTTTCCGGGATCTGATCGCCGAGCGGCGTCGCCGTCCACGGGACGATTTCATGAGCGTGCTGATCGCTGCACGCGACGACGAGGCGGAAGACGGTTCGGAACGCCTCAGCGAGGACGAATTGGTGGCTTCGTGCATGCTGTTCCTGTTCGCCGGCCATGAAACCACAACCAATCTGATCGGCAACGCCGCGCTCATGCTGATGCGCAATCCGGACCAGCGCGACCGGCTGCTTGCCGAACCGGCGCTGATCGGCAGCGCGGTTGAGGAATTTCTGCGCTATGACGGGCCGTCGAACGCCTTGGCACGCGTGGTCTCGCAGGCCCACACCCTGCATGGCACCGATCTCAAGCCCGGAGAGCGTGTGTTTGCCATGCTGAACGCGGCCAACCGCGATGCGCGGGCTTTCGAGCAGCCCGATCGCCTCGACATCAAACGCTCGCCGAACCGCCACATGACGTTCGGACTGGGCATTCACTTCTGTCTTGGTGCGGCGCTCGCCCGCTCGGAAGGACGAATCGCGATAAAGGCTCTGGTGCAGCGGTTTCCGTCCATGCGGCCCGTTGACGGAGACGAGCCCGAATGGCGGGATGCACTGATCATGCGCGGCATGCGCCGCCTGCCGGTCGTGCCGGCCTGAAAGGATCCGGTGTAGCGGCATCGCCGGGGGAGGGAACTGGGTGGAAGAACCGATCTGTCTTGCAGCAGGAACACGCTCGCCGATGGGGGATTTCGGCGGTGCGCTCAAGGACATCGAGGTCACCGACCTTGCCGGCCGCATGGGGCAGGCCTGTCTGCGGCGCGCCGGTCTGCGGGCGGAGGCGGTCGATCACATGGTCTTTGCGACCACGGTGCCGAGCGGCCGGGATACCCTGTTCGCGGCGCGGGTCGTTGGTCTCAAGTCCGGATTGCCGGAAGAATCGGGTGCCCTCGATGTCGTGCGTGCCTGCGGTTCCGGGCTGCAGGCGATCCTCTCGGCCGGTCAGCAGATCCGCGACGGACACAGCCGCATCGCCCTTGCCGGCGGCGGCGAAAACTATTCCCGGGTTCCGCACGTCGTTACGACGATGCGAGCCGGACGTCCGCGCGGACCGGTCGAAATGGAGGACATGCTCGACTGGGCCTATCGCTGTCCGTTCAGCCGGGAATTGATGGGCGAGACGGCGGAGACGCTCGCCGACGAATTCCAGCACGGTCGCGACGCCATGGACGAATGGGGTGCGATGAGCCAGGCGCGGGCGATCGCCGCCATCGAGTCCGGCTTCCTGGCGCGCCAGATCGAAGCGGTCGAAGCGCCGGTCGGACGAAAGGGTGAAACCGCCACAGTGGCGGTCGACGAATATCCGCGGCGCGATGCAACACGGGAACGGCTTGCGCGCTTGAAACCCGCCTTCCGTCCGGACGGACGGGTGACGGCCGGCAATGCCAGCGGGGTTACCGACGGGGCCGGGTTCCTGGTCGTCGGCGCCCGCTCCGCCCTCGACAAAGAGGGCGTGGCGCCGGAAGCCCGGCTTGTGGACTACGCGGTAGTCGGCGTACCGCCGCGCATCATGGGACACGGTCCGGTCCCGGCGATCCAGGCGCTCATCGAGCGTCAGGGAATGGCGATCGGCGATATCGACTACTACGAGATCAACGAGGCGTTTGCTGTCGTCAACCTGCATGCCGAACGCCAGCTCGGCATCCCCCGCGACCGGCACAATCTTTATGGCGGAGGCATATCACTCGGGCATCCGCCGGGCCTGACCGGTGTGCGCATGTGCATGACCGCCATGCATCATCTGGCCGATACCGGCGGCCGCTACGCCATGCTGGCCATGTGCCTCGGTGCCGGGCAGGGCATGGCGATGCTGATCGAAAATCTCAGGCGATGAAGTGAGATGAGCGGACCACAGACCCTCTATGAAGCGTTTGCGGCGACGGCATTCAGGCATGCCGACAAGACCTTCCTCAAGGTGCCGGCGCGGGCAGGCCGGGCCTATCACCCGACCGGATTCATGCTCACCTATGGCGCGGCGTTCGACCGCGTCACTGATCTCATCGGCCGGTATCGCGCGGCCGGTTACGGCCCTGGGCATCGGGTGGCCCTGATGCTCGACAATCGGCCGGAGCATTTCCTCCACCAGATTGCTCTGAACGGGCTTGGGGTCGGCCAGGTGCCGGTCAATCCGGATTACCTGGCGCACGAGCTGGCCTATCTTCTGTCCCATTCCGAGGTCGATCTGGCGGTCTGCCATGCCGGCCACCGGGCGCGATTGACCGATATCGCCGACGCCCGCGATGCGCCGCTTCCCGTCTGTGTCGACGACAACATTCCGGATGTTCCGCCGCTTCCCCGCTCCGAAGCCCGGGACGAGACACCCGGGACGGACACCGAAGCCGCCATCGTCTACACGTCCGGCACGACCGGGCATCCGAAGGGCTGCATTCTCGATAACAGCTATCACCTGACTGTCGGTACCTGGTACGCCGAGCTCGGCGGACGGCTGACGCTCGAACATGGACGGGAGACCCTGTTCGTTCCCTTGCCGGTCTACCATGTGAATGCGGGCATCAACACGCTGACGGCTATTGTCCTCACCGCCAATTGCCTCGTTATGCCGGACCGGTTCCACCCGGCGAGCTGGTGGCGTGATCTGATCGAGACCGAGGCGACCGGCTTTCATTACCTGGGTGTCGTGCCGCCCTTGTTGATGAAAGCGCCGCCTTCGGCAGAGGATCGCGCGCACAGCGCGAAGTTCGGGCTTGGCGCAGGCCTCGATCCGCTTCTGCACAAGCGCTTCGAAGACCGGTTCGGTGTCGCGATGGTCGAAGTCTGGGGCATGACCGAGACCGGCCGGTTTCTAGCCGATGCTTATGAGCCACGGGCGGTCGAGACCCGTGCGATCGGCCGTCCGACCGATAGCCTGCTTGCCCGTGTCGTCGATGCGGCCGATATCGACGTGCCGCGCGGGGAGCCGGGCGAACTCGTCGTGCGGGCGGCCGGTGACGATCCTCGGCATGGTTTCTTTCGCGGCTATCTGAAAAACCCCGAAGCCACCGAAACCGCTTGGCGCGGCGGCTGGTTCCATACCGGCGATGTGGTGACGCAGGACGCCACAGGCCGGCTCTATTTCGTGGAAAGACAGAAGAACATCATTCGTCGGTCGGGCGAAAACATCTCGGCTGCGGAAGTTGAAAACGAGCTGGTCGACCACGATGCCGTGGCACAGGTCGCCGTGCTGGCGATCGATGACACATTGCGGGACGAGGAAGTGATGGCGGCCATCGTGCCTGCTGCCGGCGCCGTGCCGTCGGAAGCGCTCGCCCGGTCCATATTCGACGCCAGCGGGGACCGGCTCGCCTATTTCAAGCGGCCGGGCTGGGTCGTCTTTGTCGACGCGCTGCCGAAAACCGGAACGCAGAAGGTGCAAAAGGCCTTGATCTTCGGCCACGATGAGGATCCGCGCGACCGGGCGCTGGCGTTCGATCTACGGTCTTTGAAGAAACGCCCGGATGCGGCCTGAGGGGAACAAGTATGCGTGTCGTTGAAATCGACCGGTTCGGACATCCGGCTGACGTCGTGCGCTGTGTGGACCGGCCGGATCCGGTTGCAGGCGAGGGCAAGGTCGTCGTGCGCATGGCGGTCATGTCGATCAATCCCGCAGACCTCCTGATGATCGAAGGCCGGTACGGCGAGCGGCCGGCTTTTCCCTTTGTGCCTGGAACCGAAGGCGTGGGACGGGTCGAATCCGTCGGGCCGAACGTGGCCGGACTGGCGGTGGGCGATCCGGTCGTACCGCTCGCCGGGTCGTGCTGGCGCGACCGACTGGTCGCGCGGCCCGAGGCGCTGATCCGGCTGCCGCCCGATCTGTCGCTTGACCAGGCCGCGATGCTGAAGGCGAATCCCGCGACCGCGGAAGCCATGCTCACGCTTGCGCCGCTCGAAGCCGGCGACTGGGTGATGCAGAACGCCGCCAATTCGGCCGTCGGACGCAATGTGATCATTGCAGCCCGGGCCCGAGGCTTGCGGACCGTCAACGTTGTTCGCCGACCGGACCCGGTGACCGACCTTGAAGCCCTTGGTGCCGACGTCGTCATCGTCGATAACGGCCGCAAACCCGCCCGCCTTGCGGCGGCGGTCCAGGAGGCGGTCGGGGACGCGGGCGTCAAACTGGCCTTTGATGCGATCGGCGGCATGGCGACCGATGCGCTCGTGGCCGCTGTCGCACAGTCAGGACAGGTTGTGAATTACGGGCTCCTGAGCAGCGAGCCGTGCCAGGTCGATCCATACCATCTGGTGTTCCGCGATGTGCATGTGCGGGGATTCTGGTTGCGTACCTGGTTTGCCGAGGCCGACCGATCGGCGATTAAAACGCTTTACGAACGGCTGATCGAGCGTTTGCAATCCGGCGGGCTGACAACGCCGGTTGAAGCGCGTTACCGGCTGGACGATATCGCCGCAGCGGTCGATCATGCGGCCCGGCCGCACCGGTCTGGAAAGATCCTGCTGACGACCGATGCCGCAGCCGGCGCCGACCAGCCATCCGAAACGCGCTGACCAGCGGAGCAAGCTTATGCAGGACGTCTATGTGATCGGCGCATTCGGCACGGCCTTCGGCAAGCGGCCCGACTCCAGCTTCAAGGATCTGACCCGTGAAGCCTATGCGGGCGTGCTGACGGATGCCGGTCTGGAAAACGGCACCGACATTGAGAACGCCTGGTTCGGGAATTGCGGCATGGGCACATTCGGCCAGCGCAACATTCGCGGCCAGGTCTGTTTCACGCCGCTCGTGCGCGACGGCCTGTTTCCCGAACGCGTACCGATGATCAATGTGGAGGGCGGGTGCGCGACAGCGTCCATGGCGTTTCATGGCGCCTGGAAGGATATCCTGTCTGGACAGGCCGAGCTGTCGCTTGCCATCGGCGTGGAAAAGACTTTCGTGCCGGACGAACCGGACCGCACGCAGGAGATCTTCGAAGGCGGGATCGACCAGGTCGACCCGCAGGAATGGCAGCTCTATTACCAGGAGGCCGGTGAGGCGTCGGGCAAGCCGTTCAGGCCGAATGCCGGCGGCGGCACAGTCTTCATGGATACTTATGCCATGCAGGCGGCCTATCACATGAAACAGCACCGGACCACGCAGCGCCAGATCGCCATTGCCGCATCGAAGAACCACCATCACGGGTCGATGAACCCAAAAGCGCAATACCGGTTCGAGGTATCGGTCGATGAGGTGCTGGCCGACCGGCCGGTTTCCTGGCCGCTGACGCGGTCGATGTGCGCGCCCGTCGGCGACGGCGCGGCGGCGGCGCTGCTCTGTTCGCACGATTTCCTAATGGCGCAGCCGCAAGCCATTCGCGACCGGGCAGTCCGCGTCCGCGCCTCGACGCTGTCGGGCGGCAAATACCGGGCGCTCGACGAGCCCGGCCTGTCTCGGATTGCGGCCCAAAAGGCCTATCGGATTGCGGATCTCGAACCGGCGGCGATCGAGATCGCCGAAGTGCATGACGCGACAAGCTTTTGTGAGATCTATCAGGCCGAAATGCTCGGCTTCTGCGCGCCTGGCTCCGGCGGCGCCTATGTCGAAAGCGGCGCAACGGCGCTGGGCGGCGCCCGGCCGATCAATCTCTCCGGCGGGCTGGTCTCGAAAGGACATCCGGTCGGCGCGACCGGTCTGTCGATGATCGCTGAACTGATGCTGCAATTGCGCGGGGAAGCGGGCGAGCGGCAGGCGCGGGGTGGCACCAGCGACGCCCTACCGCGCCTGGCGCTTGCAGAAAATGGCGGCGGTGTAATCGGCTTCGACGAGGCCGCCTGTTCGGTGATCATTCTCGAGCGCGGCATGTCCTGATCCTTAAATCCTGACTCGGACCTAGCCGGGATGATCCCGGATATCGCGTTTGCCTTCCTTCCATTCCTGCATCAGGCGCAGTCCGTCGTCGCTGATCATCAGGTCGCAAAACAGGGTGCGTTCCCGGGCATGGCCGCTATTGGGATCGGTCTCGAGCGCCCCGCGCACAAGGTGTTTGATATGCCGGCAGGCTGTCGCCGGTTTGGCCGCGATGCGGCGGGCAAGCGCAAGCGCCGGTTCGAGGACGGGGGCTTCGACACAGGCGATGGCCAGCCCAATTTCGGCGGCACGAAGCGGCGAAATCGTGTCGCCAAGAAGCGTCAGTTCCAGCGCGCGCGCTTCGCCGATCAGTCGCGGCAAGCGCTGGGTCCCGCCGGCACCGGGCAGGATGCCAAGGTTGATCTCCGGCAGGCCGAGATCGTAAGGCCCATGCTCGACAAGGCGCAGATCGCAGGCGAGCGCGAGTTCGAAGCCGCCGCCCATGGCCGTTCCGTTGACGGCGGCGATGTAGATCGTGTCGCCGGTTTCCATCTGCCGAAAGGCTTTATGGATCGGCGCTTCCGGGACCGGGCGTGCGGGGTCGAAATGCATGCCGCGGGCTTTCAGATCCGATGCGCGGGCGTGGATGGCGGCCACATCGTAATGGCGCACGAAGTAATGCTCTTGGGCGCCCGTCAGGACAACGCAGCGAATCCCGGGATCCGCATCCAGAAGCTCGATGGCGGTCGCGAGGTCGCGTTCCAGGCGCTCCGACATCAGGCCGTCGGTGCCGGTCTGCAGGGTCACAACGCCGACGGCGCCCGAAACCGCAATATCCAGTGTCTGAAAATCCGGGATCGTGTCGGTTTCCTCTGACATTCTGTCTGCTCCGCAGGTTTCGCCGTGAAGATACACCCTACCGGGCGATCGATCGCAGCGTAACCTTGGCCGGGTTTCCGGCATCGGTTGATCTGTCGCCCGACCGTAAAACGGAGGCTCTATCCCCATGCTTGCCGCCTTGACGCTCCTGGTCATCCTGACCCTCTCCGTCGTGATTGTCCGGATCGCCGCCGTGGCGCTGCGTCTGACCGGCCTGCCAGATGACGTTGCCCGTTTTCAGGCCCGGTCGGCGTTTACCGGAGCCGGCTTCACGACGTCGGAATCCGAAGCCCACGTGCACCATCCGCTGCGCCGCCGGATCGTTGGACTTTTAATGGTCGTGGGTAATATCGGCCTTGTGACGGTTTCTGCGATGGTCATCGTTTCGCTGGTCGAATCCGGACGGGCCGGTGATGCGGTCCTGACCCAGCTCGCATGGCTTGCGGGCGTTATCGTCCTGGTCTGGGTCGGGCTTCTCAATCCGGCTGCCGACCGCACCCTGTGTGCGGCGATCGGCTTGATCCTGCATCGTCATCGGAGCTTTCGGGCGCTGGCCCACGACCTGTTGTTGCAATGCCCGGACGATCACGGCGTCTTTCGGGTGCGGATCGCCGCGGATGCGGTGCCGGCGCCTCTGGCCGACGTGGTTCCGTCCGGCGGGCTGGCGCTTTGTCTGCACAGGGCGGACGGAACCAGTCTGCAACGTCCCGATCCGGGCATGTCCGTACATCCGCTCGACGAGATTTACGTCTATGCAGCGGATCAGACGGTTTCGCGATCGTCTCCGGCGTAGGACGAAAGGTTGCCGTCAACCGGAAACCGGGGCCTCAGCCCTGATGTTCGCTGCCGATACCCTGAAACATGGCGCGCAGATCGACGGTCGATTGTTTTCCGACCTGATGGAACGTGCGATCGAGCCAGTCTGCCGCGGTTTCGCGCCCCACGTCTCGAAGGTGGGTCAGGAAACGCCATTCCGCGTTCAGCTTTGACGAGGCTCCGAGCGGTTTCAGTTCTTCGCCGTTTTCGATGATATGGATCCGGGTGTTGCGGTACTCGGTCTCTGCCAGTTTGCCGTCCTCGATCAGCCGGCGGACAAAGTCGATCGAGCGGAGTTCTTTCAAAAGGCTGCCGTTGAAGCTGATTTCATTGATGCGGTTGAGGATTTCCTGGGCGGTTTGCGGCGCGCCCTTGCGTTCGATCGGGTTGATCTGGACGACGACGATATCGGCGCAGTCGCCGATGGAATGGAAGGGAAACAGCGACGGGTTGCCCATATAACCGCCGTCCCAATAGGGAATGCCGTCGATTTCCACGGCCTGGAACATGAACGGCAGGCAGGCCGATGCCATGACCATGTCCGCGGTCAGGCGCTTGCGGTCGAAGACCTGCACCCGCCCGGTCTCGACATTCGTCGCGGAGATGAATACCGGCATCTGATCACAGCTTCGGACCCGGTCGAAATCGACGCATTCCTCCAACACGTCTTTCAGGGGATTGAGGTTGAACGGATTCAATTGGTAGGGCGACAGCGAGCGGGTCAGCGTATCGAAGAAATGGTAGCCCGGCGACCGGTCCAGGCTCCAATTGCCCATGAGCACGTCGATAGGCGATCGCTTGATCGGGCTGAGACGTGCGCTGTCGCTCATGGAACGCCAGAACTGCTCCAGGCTTTCGCGGGCACCGTCCGGGCCGGCGCGCACCAGCCCGTCGGCCGCTGCGACTGCGTTCATGGCGCCCGCCGAGGTGCCGGAAACCGCCGCAATAGCAATGCGTCCGTCCTCGAAAATGCGGTCGAGCACGCCCCAGGTGAACGCGCCATGGGCGCCTCCGCCCTGGAGCGCAAAGTTTGCTGGTTTTGGGGTCATTGCCTCTGTTTCCTGTCTGTTGGGTACGCGCTTGTCTTGGATCGCGGACAAGGTTCTAGTGAGCCGTCCAGCCGCCATCGACGGGCAGGGCAGTGCCGGTAATCGAGGCAGCGCCGTCGCTGCACAGGAACATGGCCAGCGCCGCCATTTCTTCAACGGTCGCGAATTTCTTGGTCGGCTGGGCGGCCAGCAGAACGTCACGCTTGACCTGGTCCTCGGTCAGACCGCGCGCCTTGGCCGTATCCGGGATCTGCTGTTCCACGAGCGGTGTCCACACATAACCCGGACAAATGGCGTTGACGGTCACGCCCTGTTCCGCCGCCTCGAGCGCAACGGTCTTGGTGAGGCCGAGAATGCCGTGTTTCGCCGCGACATAGGCGGCCTTGTAGGGGGAGGCGACGAGACCGTGCGCCGACGCGATATTGATGATGCGGCCCCATTCGCGGGCCTTCATGCCGGCAAGAACCGCCTTGGTCGCATAAAAGGTGGCCGACAGGTTGAGCGACAGAATGGCTTCCCATTTGTCGTCGGGAAACTCTTCCACCGGCGCGACGTGCTGGATGCCGGCATTGTTGACGAGCACATCGATCGGACCGAGGTCGTGCTCGGCGCTCTCCACGAGTTCCCGGACGCCGTCCGGTTTCATCATGTTGGCCGGGCAATAGCTGACCTTGACGCCATGGGTCCGTTCGATCCGGTCTCGTTCCGCTTCCACCTGGTCCGGCTTTTCGATGCCGTTCATCATGACGTTCATGCCGGTGGATGCGAGGCCTTCGGCAATGCCAAGGCCGATGCCGCTGGAAGAACCGGTGACGATCGCGTTTTTTTGTCGAGACATCGGAATTCCTTTCTTCGTGGGTTTGTTCATTGCCCGGCCGAAGCTCCGGCAAGACGTGTCACGGACACCTGGCGCTCCGGTCAGCCGGCAGGGTTTGGATAGGTTTTGGCGGTTCATGCGGTGTCCGCGCGGAAGCGGGCAAAGACCGCGCCGAGGACGAAGCCGTAGGCGAGATGGGCGATCAGCGAGGCGACCATCATGGTGCCGCCGCCGAAAAACGGAGTCAGTCCGGCGGCCGGGGCCATGACGGCGCCGGCACCGACAAACAGGATAAGGCCCCAGCCGGCGCCGACCAGCCAGCCGGGTCCTGCCGCAACCATCGAGCGCAACACGACGTAGCCGACAGGAAAGCCGACGAGGCCAAGCGCGTAGTGCAGGATTTCACCCAGCCAGAGGAGGGATTGATCCCATCCGAAAACCTGGCAGATCAGGACGGCCGGTTTCATCGGACCGCCGAGCACCGCCCGCGCAAGGCCCTCCATCAACAGGGCGAGGACGAGCGTGGCCGCCAGTCCGGCGGCGAGCCAGGCCTTCCACTGGCCGGCAATCGAAGAGAGAGTGGTCGATATCATGTCGGCGTCCTTTCCAGACGGCTTTGGCGCAATCGTGTTGCGAAAAGGAACGACAGGGCGGTCGCAACCAGCACGGCCGCGACACTTCCCCCCCAACCGGCGGCCGCAAAAATCCGGCCGACGACGAAGGCGCCGACAAGACCGCCGAGGTAGTAGCTGGCGAGATAGAGGCCGCTTGCGGCGGCCCGATCGGTGGCGGCCGCTGAACCGATGAAGCCGGTGACCGCGGCCTGGGCGCAGAACGTGCCGACGCCGACCAGCGCAAGGCCGAAAAGGACCACGCCAAGGTTAGGAGAAAGCAGGCCGGCGATCCCGATTGCCGCCACACCCATCGACAGGACAAAGGTCCGTATCACGCCATAGCGTGTGACGAGCGTGCCGGCGAACGGGGTCGTGAGAACCGCCGGCAGGAACACAAAGTAGACAAGACCAAGCTGTGTGCTCGTCAGATCGAAGGGCGGCGACGCCAGCACATAGTTCACGTAGGTGAAGACACTCAAGAACACGAACAGGATGAGGAAGCCGATCGCGAAACCGGCCTGAAGCGCCGGATTGGCGAGATGTCTGCCCCAGACCGTGAAGGGCGATTCCCCCGGACCTTCCGCCTCGCGCGGTGTGGCCTGTGTCAGACAATGGGCGGCGAGCGCGGCACCTAAAAGGTTGAGGGCGGCAAAGGCCCAGAAGCTGCCGGACAGGCCGAACATGTCGGCAAAGCTTGCCGCCATCAGCCGGCCGAGCAGATTGGATACGACGTTGCCGGTGATGTAGGCGGCCATGGCGCCGACCGCCTCGGCCGCGCTGCAGCGTTCGGCAAGATAGGCCATGGTCAGCGTAAAGGCCGCCGACATCAAAAGCCCCTGCACGATCCGGAGTACCGTGAACAGAGTCAGATCCTCGACGATGCCGAGCAGGAATGTGGGAACGGACAAAAGCGCGAGGCTGATCCAAATGCCGGTCTTGCGGTCGATGTGCCGGCTGAAATAGGCGACGGCGAGACCGGCGGCGGCCATGCCGAGCGTCGTCGCATTGACGGCAAATCCCATGGTCGCCGGGTCGACGCCGTAGGCTGCCGTCAGTTTCGGCAACAGGGCCTGTGCGCCGAACAGATCGATCAGCGTCAGAAAACTCAACAGGCCGATGACGGCATTTCTTGTCAGCATGGCCGCTTTGCCATTTCGCAGATGTCGGGGAGGGAATGTCGGGGATCTGATAAGCGCGACCCGTCACCGGCCTTGGTCACCGCACCTGGCGTGCAGGCAAACGCGGCTATGCTCCGGGCGCTGTTCCATTGCCCCGGCTATTGTCGGTATCGGGTGCGCCCCTTCGGTCGGCCGGACGGCTAGCGGCTGTCCTGCACCGTTGTCGCGGCCCCGGGCGGATGCTGCCCGCCGTATCTGTCCTTCATGCACATTTCGAACGACCTCCTGGTTCGTCGCCTGACATCCGTTCCGGCAGGCGTCATGTGCGATTGATGCGGGGCTCGTCGTGAACGTTACAGGGTCGGCGTTCACGGGTTCGTGAACAGCCGTGGCGGCTGGAGATCAGTATCGAGGTGGACAGCGGAACGAGATTCCTGTCGACCTTACAAGGAGATGCAAGAAAAATTCCCGCCGGGCTGCCGGCGCGCCAAATAGTTTAGAATTCGATAACAAAACGCCTTGTTAACATTCCATTAATACTAAAAATTAAGGTAAAAAATCGTGGTTAAGTCTGCCTTAACCTTTGTTCTGCATGGTCTTCTCAGCTGTTAACCGTCCGACTGCGCGTTTCGCCGATGGACATGCTGAAAAGGGATATGAGTAATGGGCAGCCTCAAGCGAATGTTCCTCGTCGCGGCCACCGCACTGGCAGCAACCACGGTCGCACAGGCGGCAGATCTCGATCCGCCGATCATCCCGGCACCGGAGCTGATTCCGCAAAAACTCGGTGGCTGGTATCTGCGCGGGGATATCGGTGTCGACTTCTTCACGGACCCGGACGTCCGCTTCCATGCGCTGGAATTCGAGCATGAGGAATTGCGGCCCGCACTGATGGTCGGGGTCGGTGCCGGTTACGAATTCAACCAATACATCCGGGCCGACCTGACGGTCGACTATCGAGGTACGGACTTCAACGGCAAGACGCCGTGTGCCGCAGCTTGCGGATTTGCATTCACGCAGGAAAACGCCGAACTGAACATCTTCACCGGTATGGCGAACATCTACCTGCAGGCCGGCACCTATT
This sequence comes from Pseudomonadota bacterium, assembly GCA_038745065.1. Taxonomy (GTDB): domain Bacteria; phylum Pseudomonadota; class Alphaproteobacteria; order Rhizobiales; family JANQQB01; genus JANQQB01. The sequence continues at coordinate 16,858 of JBCDLT010000010.1, forward strand.
ACGGCTTCACGCCCTATATCGGTGGCGGTATCGGTGTCGCCTACGTGGATCTGTCGGAATATGCCGGCTTCAACCCGAACGGCACGACGAACACGTTCAACGACAACGACGCGACGAATTTTGCCTGGAACGTCACCGCGGGCGCCTCCTACGCCTTCAGCGAGCGCCTCGCGTTCGACGCCAACTATCGCTATCTCGATTTCGGCGACATTTCGACCGGCGGCGACCCGGCCGGCAACTTTACTGGAAGCGTCGACTTCGAAGACCTTACGGCGCACGAAGTCCGGGTCGGCCTGCGCTACTACCTGAACTAGGTCCTGCGGTTCGCACCGCATGATCCGACGCACATGAACTGACGATCTCCCCTGTCGATTGGGATCACCTTCAGCGCAGCGGTTCGCCGCTGCGCTTTTTTTCGTCAGACAGACCGGCAGCGAGGCTGGTTTTACGAAAGACGGCCGTCAATCCACCGAGAGCGCTTCAGCGAGGGAGGCCTGAATTGCGGAGATTGTCTCGGTGACCGATATCGGCGGAAGCGTGTCATAGGGATGAACCGCAAAGATCGGTGCAGGTTCGGGGCCGACAATTGCGCGAAGAGACATCAATCGTCCGGTCTTCAGATCTTGGGTGACGGCAAGGTCCGGCAGTAACGCCAAACCCAATCCCTCACGTGCGAGAGCGCATATTGCCTCGATCGTGTTGCTCTTGACGCTTGTTTGAAAAACAACCGTCCGGCTGCCCCGCGCCGCCGGAAGCGAATACCGGATTTCGGCCGGTTCGCGCGTGTGGGCAATGTAGGGAAGCGTTTCCAACCAGTCGCCAAAGGCCGGATCGTCCGGCGACGGTGCATTGGCGAAAATGGCGGGAGCGCCGCACACCACATCTTCCAGCGCACCAATGCGACGTGCTCGCAGGCTGCTGTCGGCAAGGGGACCGACCGATATCGCGACATCGATGCCGTCGGAGACCAGGTCGAGGCGCTTGTCCTCGGCGACCACGACAGGTTCGAGCGCACCAAATCGACGCGTCACGCTTGCCAATGCCGGTGCAATGACCGGCGCTATGAGCGCGTGGGGGGCGGTAATGGTGATGGGGCCTGTCGGTTCTGCGCCGAAGGCCTCCATCTCGGTTTCGGCTTGCCTCGAAAGCGCAAGAATCTCCTTGCACCGCCGATAATACCGTTCACCGGCCGGGGTTACAGACATGCGACGCGTGGACCGGACCAACAGCTTCACACCGAGATGGCCTTCCAGCCGTTTAAGGTTCTGGCTGACGGCGGACTTTGCAAGACCCAAGTGATCCGCAGCGCCGGTAATGGATCCGGTTTCCAGTATGGTCACGAAGCTGAGGGGAAGGGGAGAGAGCATTCTGAATTGTTCTCTTGATATGAACTGTATTTTACGAAATATCCTATTTTATGAACAATGAAAATCCATACTTTCCGTTTCGTCACATCTGATCGAAACGGAGGTAAGCCGATGTCAATCACCGAAACCGTTACTCAATCGGCCGCCGTCGAGGGTTTCCCGTCCGACGACGTCCATGCGCAAGACGCGCGCGCCCGCGCCGCTGCCGAACACCGATTGAGCGTCGCAATTGCCACGGCGAGCCGGGCCTGGCGCGATGCCTTCAACGCCGGCGATGCGGCCGGAGCCGCGGCCCTGTACGAGGACGATGCCGTGATGGTCGTTCAACCCTTCGGCAGGTTCAAAGGCCGCCGCGAAATCGAGGGTTTCTGGTCCGACATCATGTCGAAGGGATTCAACGATGTCGTCTACAGTCACACCGTCACAACGGTCCTGGACATGACATCGGCACGGATAGAAGCGGATTGGAAAATGAACAACGCCCAGGGCATCATTACCAACGAGCTTTGGGTCTTGCAGCCTGACGGTCGAGCCCTTCTGCGCGAAGACCATTTCGAAGTTGCGCAATGACCGCCATTCTTACCGGCGCCCTGCCTAAGGAACAGACGCGTGGCAAAACTTGATACCCTTACGCTGCGCGTCACAGACCCCGAGGCCCAGAAGCGTTTTTACCGAACGGTTATGGGCATGTCGGATCAGGGGGGTGGTCGGGTCGGCTATTCGGATCGGGAAACAGCCATCCGCTTCGTTGCCGCAGACGCATCTTATGCGCCGGAACCGACGGATCTGTACTGGAAGATTGCTGTGTCGGTACCCGATATCGAGCTCGCCTGTGCGCAGCTCGGCGCCCTCGGTGTTACATGCACCTCCCCGAGGCAGTTTCGGGACGTCGGATTTCTGGCCAAGTTCGCGGATCCGGAAGGATTCACGGTCGAACTGATCGATCATTGGTTTGAAGGCGAGCGGCCCGATCTTGATATCGACCGGAGCATTCTGGGCGGTGGGGCGCATCTCAGTCTCGTAACGCTGCGTACGGGGGATATTGCACGCATTGAGCACGATATCCTGGAATGGGGGATGAAAAAGCTGTCCGTACAACCGGTGCATCCGAACGGCTTTACCTTGTACTTTTACGCCTTCACAGAGGAGACCCCGCCCGATCCGGACCTTGAGGCCGTTGAAAACCGGACGTGGGTCTATCGGCGACCGTATTCGGTTCTGGAGATACAACACGTTCACGCCCTGGACGCCGAAACTCATCCGGCTGCGGGCGCCGGAGGATATGCCGGCCTCTCAATCCGTACGGCGGGCGCCCCGATCCGGTCTGAACGCCTGCTTATCGAAGGGAGCGCAACCGCCGCCTGAGGCGGCACCGTTGGCGTTGCTTGCTCACGCGCCGATATTTGTGGCCATCCGCACGCGTCGGTGCCTGAAGCGTCTGACCGATCGGGCTCTGCAATCGAGCAAGGCCGGTAACGGGTCGAGGTTGTCGAAAAGCCCGCCTTGACTGCCGAATGCACGCAAACCCGGTTTCGACCAGCGGGAAACGTCCCGTCTCTCGCTGTTCGACACCCTGTCGTGCGCCGACAATGCCTTCACGGTGTCCGCGGATGCAATGATGGCACTTCATGGTTGCACTTGAATGCGGCGCGAGGAATGCCGAGCAATCGGTAAAATGCCAAGGCCATCAACCAACCCGATTGCGACAAAACGCCTTGGTGCGATGGTAATGGTCCAAACAGATAGAAATCAGCAACTTTTATTCGATTAAACTATCTGGGCGAGGATCGCGGCGCATGTTTCTTAAATCATCTATAAATTCAACCTTTAAAACAATTACTACAATTAATACAATTTAAAGTTAAGCAAGAATTTACCTTCATAGCCCAGTCTGAGCGCGGGTTTGACCGCATTCGGGGCTGGGTGGATGAAGAAACTTCAGGCGATACGCACGCAGATTGCACTCTTGGCATTTGTTCCCTTGTTGGCAATGATTGCCTTTGCCACAGTTGCAGTCGTCGAAAAATACATTGAATTGAAGCATCACGACTTCATGCGCCCGTTGACCTATCTGACGGAAGATGGCGCGAACGTTATCCATGAATTGCAGAAGGAACGCGGTAAGACGGTCGGCCTGCTCAAGTCGGAGGGCGATCCTGCGGCCGAGCGCGCCGTTGCCGATCAGCGGCCGCTGACCGATGCCGCGATTGCCGCCTTCGACAAACGGATGGCGGCATTCGACGTCGACGATCCGAAGCTCTTACAAGAGCTGAAAAAGATCTCCGATCGCATCCACCAGCTGTCGGACCTGCGGGACAGCGTCGACGCGCGGCGATTGACCATCGGGGAAGTGGTTGCCGGTTACACCGGGGAGATCTCGGCGCTCATCCATCTTGCAGGTCTTGCCGTCGCGGCCAGTCCGTCCCAGGAAATCAGTGTCGAACTCGTTCCGTTCCTTGCCCTGGTCGAAGCCAAGGAGGCCGGCGGGCTGGAGCGTGCCATGGGCGCCGCGCTTCTTGCCGAAGCCGCGTCCGGAACGGTCAATTTCGACACTTTCATCGCCTACATGAAACAATACGGCGCCGAAGTGGCCTATCTGAAGGAGTTTCGCACGGTCGGAACGGATGAACAGTTTCGGCTTTTCGACGCGCTCGTTGCCGGAGACACGGTCGACCGGGTCGGCGAATGGCGGACCGTCATCCAGCAATTGCCGAAGACCGGTGATGCGGCGGGACTGGAGCCTGCGCTCTGGTTCCAGACGGCTACCGATCGCCTGAACAAGATCAAACAGGTCTCCGATACCCTGATCAAACGGGCCGAGGCGGCCGCCGACCGCGACGCGGTGCGCCTGTGGAACGAAATCGCCATCCTGTTTGCCGTTGCCCTGACCGCGGCGCTGGCGACCGGCGCGACGACTTTCTTTCAGACGCGGGCAGTAAGCCGGCTCCTTATCAAGTTGCGGGATACGCTCTCCAGCCTGGCCGCGGGACGGACCGATGTGTTCATCGATTATGTCGACCGCGAAGACGAGATCGGCGCCATCGCCCGGGCGACCGAGGTCTTCAGGGAAAACGCGATCGCGCGCAAGGAGCTGGAGAGGAAGGCACAGACCGAACGCGATCGGGAACGCCAGCGCCAGGTTCATATCGAGGAGGTCGTGACCAGTTTCCGCCAGACCACGGCGCAGTCGCTCGACACGGTCTCCGGACAGATGCAGGAATTGCGGCAAAGCGCGACGACGCTCGACAGCGCCGCCCAGACCGCTTCGTCGGAATCGGCCACGGCAAGCGCGGCATCGGATGGCGCCTCGCAAAACGTGCAGACGATTGCGGCCGCGACGGAACAATTGTCGGCGTCGATCCTGGAAATCTCGGCCCAGACAAACCAGGCTAATTCCCTGGTGACGTCGACCTTCGAGTCGGCAGAAAAGACCAGCTCGGATGTGGAATCCATGGCAGGCGCGGCCGAACATATCGGCACGGTCGTCGAACTGATCCGCGACATTGCCGAACAGACCAATCTGCTTGCCCTCAACGCCACGATCGAGGCCGCGCGTGCCGGCGAGATGGGCCGCGGCTTCGCCGTCGTTGCCGCCGAAGTCAAGGAATTGGCCAACCAGACCTCCAAGGCGACGGAGGAGATCGGCAAACAGGTGGCCGAGGTGCAAGGCTCGACCCAGGGCGCGGTTTCAGCCATTCAAGCCATCACACAGGAGATCTCCCAGGCGCGCGAACTGACGATGACCGTGGCAAACGCGATGGAAGCCCAGCTCGCGGCCACCCGCGAGATCGCCGATTCGGCGCGCGCGGCGTCGTCCGGAACCGATGACGTCGCCCGCAGCGTGGTGAGCGTCAATCAGGCCATCGAAGAAACCTCGAGCGAGGCCTCCTTCGTCAACAATTCCTCCGACCTGGTGTCCAAGGCGACGGAGGAATTGTCAGCGGAAGTCGAACGCTTTCTTGCCGACGTTTCCAACGACATCGCCGAACGCCGGACGTCCCTGCGCCGGAAACTCAAGGAGGTCGTGGTCGTCAACCATGCCAACAACCGCCTCACGTCCACGATCGTCAACGCCAGCGAATCCGGCGCCCTGATCGCTCCCGTCGAGGGCGCAAGCGTCGGCGAGCAGATCGGTATCGAATTGTCGAATGGCCAGACCGTACAAGCGAGTGTCGTCCGCTTGGCGGAAGGCGGGATCGGCGTGCAGTTTCTGGAGGAAGTGTCTGATATCGGTCTGATCGCGGCGGCTTAAGGCGGCGTGTGGGTGCGCTCGAGGATGGTTGCGGTCTTTTCCCGTTTTTGTCGAAGGGGCGCGGCTTCGGCCAAGAGTGGTGCCAAACGGAGGGTCGCCAGGACGGGCTGCGATCTACTGTGCAGAGCTGTGCAGGCTGCTCCGGAGCAGAAAGGCCAATCCGGCTATTGCCAGGGTTATGGCCGTTAATGCGAGGGCGATGAGAGCATTCTCAACCGGCATGCAACAACAACTCGCTGCGAGCGTCGGATAGTCTCAATGGCTCCGGGCGTGCTCCGGAACCCGGCGTTCACGCAGAAATAGAGATCCGGCATGTAGACCAAGGGACGAGGACCGGCTTGAAGAGCCGATGTGTCGCCATCCTTGAGACATTCTTACATTGCATCACGGCGATGTCTGCGGCGACAAGTGTCGTCTCCAAACAGTTCACAACCAGTCGATTTCGCAATAATGTTGAGCTGTTTGAAAGTCGCAATATTTCCGAGGCCTGTTTCTTGATTCGCCGCTTTTTTCATTTGCTGCTCCGCCCAACGCTCGCGGTTGTCATAGCGTTTGCTGCGACCGCAACCACGTCATCTGCAAGGGAACTGCGCATAGAACGCGCTCCCGAAGACGTCCAGGCATGGGGACGCGGAATTGATGATCTCGACGCGGCTTTGAATGCAGTGAGACAAAACGACAATGCTGAGGCGAAGCGTTTGATAGCTCGCGCGCAGCGGCATTTCCAGCAGATCGAACGCGGACAAATACTTTTTGCAGCCGGCATTTCCGCCGTTGCGGCCATGCGGGCCCTTCAACTTGCGACTGCGCTCCGGGCCGGTGACAACACAGCCACAGTGAGCGCATATGCCAAGCAAATCGATCTTGTCTTTGCGGATGCAGGTTATGTTTTTCGCTTGGCCAAGGTCGATCGACAGTTATTTGAAGAAAAAATCCCCGAATTGTCACGTGTCTGGCTATATCATGACCTCGGTTTTGCGATGGTCGGAGGGTTTTACGGAGCGGTCCGCAACAACGAAGCCCGACGTCAAGCCATCGAAATATACTTGCACCAGGCTCGATTTCGAGCGGTTTTCGAAATTGCAGGGCGCCCCGCCGAAGACGCTGTCGAAAAGGCCAAGCTTCTTGCAAAAGAGCTCGGCCTGTCGCTTTTGGATTACGCGGATATCTTGATGTCGGCGGCAGCCCATGCGCTGGACGGACCCAACGGATGCGACAATTTTGAGCGCCGTTGGATCAAGGAGGCGCTCCACAATGGAGCCATCGTGTCGGTCCGGGGAAAAGACCTGTTCGAAGAACGGCTCGTCCGGCGCTGGTCGGATCTTGACCTCCAAGGACACTTCGCCGCGCTTCAGCGGCTGTACGCGGTCTGCACTATACCAAAGGGCGCCAGACCAAACGGGAAAGCTGCGGAATCCGGCGTGCGCATGAAAGCGACCGTTTTCATGGAGGGAGACGCGAGTCAAAACGCCGCCTCGCGCGAAACGGAAACCCAGCTTCCTATTGAAATTGATGCCGATCTGCGACCCAAGGCTGGGCTCGGCTCGAAAATCGCACCGGACCTGCTTACTGCGTGGCGGCAGGAAACGAGAGGCCGGCTGGATGCCGCGCTCAAAAAAGCCGACACCGCAAACGGGTGGCAGCAGCACCTGGCAATCGCGGCCTGGCAAGCGAGCCCGTGGACGAGATTCGCCGACGCTATGGCCTTCACCGCGATTGACCCAAGCGTTGTCGATGTCGCCTGGGATCATCGGTTGATGACCCGCAATCTCTCACGCGCGTTGGTTCAATTGCAGCGCGACGCTGTCGCCGCCGAATTCGGCGCGGACGGACTTGCACGCCTGCGACGATCGCGCAACCTCACGAGCACCGGCGCTCTGGCAATAAAGGCCGAGCTTGGCGGGGCGTTGTATGACGCTGTTCTGCCGTTCAAACGTGCCGCGGATGAGCGTGTTGCACCGGCATGGCGCCGAATGACCGCAACGGCCCTGGATGTGGATCGGGAAGCGGTTCGGGCGGCGATCCGCCCGGGCCAGATGCTGGTCGATCTTCTGGTCTACCGTCCGGTGGACGAGGAGGCTCTCATGTTTGGGCCTCCACGGTACGGCGCCTTCGTACTGACGCACGGATCGCGTACGCCAAAGGCGGTAGACCTGGGTCCGGCAAAGGCGCTCGACGCATTGATCAATGCTTATCGCGATGCGTTCACGGCCCATATCCAAAGCGGTCGGGTCGGTTCACAGGAAGAGCGTGACCTTGCCCGCATCGGTGCCGAGATTCGTAAACGTCTCCTCGATCCGATCGTTGGTGCCCGGGGGATGCCGTCGCGGATCTATCTGGCTCCTGCCGGTGCGGTCGCCCGGCTTCCGATCGAAGCGTTGCCTGTGGGGTTGGATCCGGCGCCGTATTATCTTGGCGAAGCGGCGGAGATCGTTTTAATCGGCTCGCCGCGCGATCTCATACGCGGCCGCACGGCGGATGCAACCTGTGCCGATTCCAAGACTTGCTCTGCGCTCCTGGTCGGGGATCCGCTCTTCGATGCGGCGCGATCCGACAAGGCCGCGGCGGAGGATCCTTGCGGCACAATCCCCGCTACGGCAAACGCGTCCCGCGTCTGGCAACAGTTCTGCCGTCTCGATCTGACCGGCAGGCTTATCGAGGCGTTGGACCGTGATCTGACGGCGCAGCATACCCGCACGACAAAGCTGACAGGGCCGGCCGCGACAGAAACTAATCTGTATTTGCAATCCACGCCGAGCTACCTCGTGGTTGCCTCGCACGGCCTTTTGCTGCGGGAAGAAGCACGTAGGTTTACGATCAAGACAGCCGTCGACATCGATACGTTTCGCGGGGTCGAATCCTACACGACCGCTGTTGGGAAAAGCACGGCGGACGCGCCGGATGAGTCGCTCTGGGGCGATTACCTGTACGAGCAGATGGACCCCGCCATGCGTGCCATCGTCGCCCTGGCCGGCGCGTCGACCCCGCCGTCCCTGAACCGAAATGGCAGGCTGCAACTGACGACCGATGACGGGCTGTTGACGGCTTACGAGGCTGAGCTTCTGGACTTGGGCACCACCGAACTTGTTCTCCTGATAGGGTGCGAGACCGGAATTATGGACGATCCGGGTGTGTCGGGCCCCTTTGGACTGCCGGACGAGGCCACTTTGGGCTTTCGGCGCGCGCTGCAGGTCGCTGGGGCTCGAAGTGTCATCAGCAGCCTTTGGCCGGTGCTGGAGACCGACGCGACCGCCTTTACCTCGAACCTGTTCGTTCAAAAGAGCAAGGGGTTAAGCCGATTTGCAGCCTTTCGAGAGGCCCAGAAGGCAGCCCTTGATCGGGCAGGCGACAAACGCGGCAATCGTCATCCGCTATGGTGGGCCGGCTTCGTGTTCGACGGCGATCCGGGGGATCTACCATGATAGTCCGTTGGGCAATTTCCTTTGCACTCTTCCTTGCAATCACCAAAGGAGCCTATGCCGGCCAGGACTTCGACGTGCACGCTGACGGCCTCTCCGTGTTCACGACCGGACAAACCGCCTTCGGCGCGCATCACAACGTGTCGATCGGAGACACCTTGGCTGGCGTATCTCAGGCCTTCTACGGCAATGACGCCGAGGTCGACCTGCTTGCCCATGTCAATCGCTTGGCTCCGGATGTCGTCTTTGAGCGTAACCAGCGGATCGTTCTGACGCGGCGCAGGTTCACCCTGACATTCGATCCGGCGAAGGCCATGGAGCACTTGGACGCCGCTCTGGATTGCCGCGAGCAGTTTGGCACGCGCCCTATCATGCTGAACCTGCGATGGGATCTGGTCCGTTATCACAGCGTGGATCCGAAGGTTCAGCCAACCGCATCGCGAATCGTGATCGCTCCGGAGGCGAAGGACGGTCCCTCCCTCGTTGCCACTTTTGCCAGAGACACGCTCTACACGGATATCTTTTTCGACAAGGCCGTCCCGCTGGATGTACGCTGCGTTGATAAAGAATAGGTCCTTGGGACAAAGAAAGCCGATGCCCCCTATTGCTTGCTTCGTCGCTGTCCTGTGGCTTGCCGCCTTACTTGCCGGGTCAGCGAAGAGCGAAGACACGCTTGATGAAGCGCACACGCTCCTGACCGGGTCGGACAAACGCACATGGATCGAGCTTCGGATCGAGAAGTTCATGGGGCAAGGCTGCATCGGTGGGTCGGAATGGACGTTCTTTATCGATGGGCGCGTGCGACATGATAAGTGTCTAGAAGGGCACTTGAAGAGCACCTGGACCGACTGGTCGATGACAGATCTCAATTCATTGGATCGGGAGTTGCGGGTCGGCGAAGACGCGTTCATCGTTCTCTTCCAAGACGGTTCCGACGGCCTGAAAATGCGTTTGAGGCAGCAATCAAGCTCAAAAGCGGAGGCCACCGTGGACATTGTTCTTAGCTCCGATGAATGAAACCCGGTTCAAAGTCTTCGAATTGGCGATGAAGCTCGCGACGGTGCTTCTGACTCTCGCAGGGATCCTCTGGGGCGTCTGGACCTTCACCCAGAGCCAGCAACAACAAACGGAGATGCTGGCGCGCAGCAGTTTGATCGAATTCGAGCGCCAGCTCTGGACCCGTCAGATCGAGACCTACGCTCAGATTGCCGAAAGCGTAGGAAAGATCGTGGCGCGTCTGGAAACGGGCGCTGATGCGGACGCGGCTATCCAAGACTTCCTGACACTCTACTGGGGCGCAATGGTGCTTGTGGAGGACGCCACCGTTGAATCGGAGATGATCGCCTTCAATCAGGAGCTTCTGGATCAACGTGGCGCCTGGAGCACATCGGACCGCGTCAAGCGACGCGCGCTTAACCTTCTGGAGGCCTGCCGAACGTCATCACGTGCGGCATGGCAGCGGATCCAGGCGTTGGCTGAAGGCAAGGCGGCCTAAGCCGCGCTGCACGCCACTACCGGGGCGACAGCTCGGTCGGCCAGAGGCGATTGGCGCGGTGGTCTAGCCCGCGCTTCTCGCACCTGCCACGATCTGCCTCGTTTTCAGACATTCGTCCCGCAAGGAGCGAAGCCGAAAAGCGCAGTGCGGTTGCGGTTGAGTGGCGCGACACAAATCGGATGTTTCCGATTTGCGCACTCTTGAACCCTACACGGAAACATCCGTGTTGGGGCGCGGGCGGGCGCCTGAAAGTGACCCTCCGGGCGATGTCGTGCACCCGACAGTCTGCGTCAAACTGCTTGCCCGATTGGTTGCACAGCGGACGTTTCCGATTTGCTCGGAAAGGGCAACGGCGAAACATCGCCGTTGCGCACCGCGCTACGCAGTGTTCCTTGCCTGTCGGGCGCACGACATCGCGCAGACCATGGCAGGTGTGAGAAGTGCAGGTTAGATCGATTGTATAGTTGCGCTGTTCCAGGCTTTCCTCTATCCCCGCCCGTGGGACACCCCTCCCCAACGAGGGGCGCCTATCTGAAAGGGTAGTTTGACATGACAAAGCCTGACAAACCGGCCATGCGGCCGGCAAATCCGCATTTTTCTTCCGGCCCCTGTTCGAAACGACCGGGCTGGTCTCTCCAAAACCTTCAAGACGCCGTCCTGGGACGCTCGCACCGGTCGAAGCCCGGCAAGGAGCGATTGCAGCGCGCGATCGATCTGACGCGGTCCGTGCTTCAGGTGCCGGACAGCCACCGGATCGGCATCGTTCCGGCCTCCGATACCGGCGCCGTGGAACTGGCCATGTGGTCGCTGCTCGGCTCGCGGCCCGTCGATCTGCTTGCCTGGGAGTCCTTCGGCAAGGGCTGGGTGACCGATGCGGTCAAGCAATTGAAGCTTGCCGATGCCCGGGTTATCGAAGCGCCCTACGGCGTCCTGCCGGATCTTTCGACCGTCGATTGCGACCATGACATCGTGTTCACCTGGAACGGCACCACGTCCGGCGTCCGGGTTCCGAATGCCGACTGGATCGCTGCGGATCGCGCAGGCCTGACGATCTGCGACGCGACCTCGGCGGCGTTTGCGCAGGCGCTTGATTTCGACAAGCTCGATGTCGTTACCTATTCCTGGCAGAAGGTGCTGGGCGGCGAAGCCGCGCACGGCATGCTTATCCTCGGCCCGCGCGCCGTCGAACGGCTGGAAACTACGACGCCGGCCTGGCCGATGCCGAAAATCTTCCGGCTCACAAAGAATGGCAAGCTCAACGAGGGCATCTTTCGCGGCGAGACCATCAACACGCCGTCCATGCTGTGCGTGGAGGACTATATCGACGCGCTGTCTTGGGCGGAGACGATCGGCGGCCTTGCCGGCCTGCAAGGCCGGGCCGATGCCAATTTCGCCGTCGTCGACCGCTTCGTTGGCGCGTCTGCCTGGCTCGATTTCCTGGCCGTCGAGCCGGCGACCCGGTCGAACACCTCGGTCTGCCTGTCGATCACCCATCCCGATGTGACGCGGCTCGACGCCGATGGTCAGGCGGCGTTTGCAAAAGCGCTTGTCGCCGACCTTGCCGCAGAGGGTGTCGCCGTCGATATCGGCGCCTATCGCGACGCGCCGCCGGGATTGCGGATCTGGACGGGCAGCACCGTCGAGACGAGCGACCTGGAGGCGTTGATGCCCTGGCTGGACTGGGCGTTTGCTCGCCAAAAGTCCGCGCTGGCCTCCGCCGCCTGAACCCCTCGTATATCCCCCTTTTCTTTGTTCCGCCGGCCCGGCCGGCCTGCCCATGGAGTGCCGCATGGCGCCGAAAGTACTGATTTCCGATAAACTCTCCCCGACCGCTGTCCAGATCTTCAAGGATCGCGGTCTCGACGTCGATTTCGAACCCGATCTCGGCAAGGACAAGGACCGGCTGGCCGAGATCATCGGCCGGTATGACGGCCTTGCCATCCGGTCCGCGACGAAGGTCACCGAAAAGATCATCGCGGCTGCCGATAATCTGCGGGTCATCGGCCGCGCCGGCATCGGCGTCGACAATGTCGACATTCCACAGGCCACCGCTCGCGGCATCATCGTGATGAACACGCCGTTCGGCAATTCCATCACCACGGCGGAACACGCCATTGCCATGATCTTTGCAGTCAGCCGGCGGATCCCTGCCGCCGACACATCGACCCAGGCCGGCAAGTGGGAAAAGTCGAAATTCGTCGGCGTCGAGCTGACCGCCAAGACGCTTGGCGTCATCGGCTGCGGCAATATCGGAGCGATCGTCGCCGAACGCGCCCTCGGCCTGCGCATGAAAGTGATCGCCTACGATCCCTTCCTTTCCGTGGAACGGGCTTCCGATCTCGGCGTGGAAAAGGTCGAACTGGAAGACCTGTTCCGGCGGGCCGACATCATCACGCTGCACACGCCGCTGACCGACAAGACCCGCAACATCATTGATGCGGCTGCGATCGCGATGATGAAGGACGGGGTGCGGCTGATCAATTGCGCGCGCGGCGGACTGATCGACGAGCGGGCCCTGCGCGATGCCCTGGATTCCGGCAAAGTGGCCGGGGCAGGCATCGATGTCTTCGTGGAGGAACCGGCAACCGACAACGTGCTGTTCGGCGCCCCCAATCTTGTCTGTACGCCGCATCTCGGCGCCTCGACTACCGAAGCCCAGGAAAACGTAGCGCTTCAGGTTGCCGAACAGATGTCGGATTACCTGATCGACGGGGCGGTCACCAACGCCCTCAACATGCCGTCGATCTCAGCGGAAGAGGCGCCGCGGTTGACGCCGTTCGTCAAGCTTGCCGAACAGATCGGTTCGTTTGCCGGGCAATTGACGGAATCCGGCCTGCGCCGGGTCCGGGTGGAGTTCGAAGGCGCTGTCGCGGAGATGAATACCAAGGCGCTGATGTCGGCGGCGCTTGCCGGCCTCCTGCAACCGCTCCTGCAGACCGTGAACATGGTCTCTGCGCCGGCGCTCGCACGGGAACGCGGCATCGGGGTGGAGGAATCGAAACGCGATCAACACGGCATCTACGACAGCTATATGCGGCTGACGGTGGAAACCGATCGCCAGGAACGCTCGGTCGCCGGCACAGTGTTTTCCGACGGTCTGCCCCGGATCATCCAGGTCAAGGGCATCAACATGGAAACCAGCCTGAAACCGCATATGCTTTACATCACCAACCAGGACAAGCCGGGCTTTATCGGTCGGCTCGGCAGTGCGCTCGGTGATGCCAACGTGAACATCGACACGTTCACGCTCGGCCGGCACGAGCGCGGCGGCGATGCCATCGCGTTGATCGCCGTCGACGAACCGATATCGGACGACGTGCTGGCGACCGTGCAGAAACTGGACGGGGTCGTGCAGGTCAAGACGCTGGCGTTTTGAGGAGCGGCCGCCGGCGCGCCGTCAACCCCGCGTTTACCATCGATCCGGCCGCTTCCCGCCCGGGGCGCGGCCGGCAACGCAATCTTCAGACCTCGCGGGTTAGCGTCCCGTCTGTCCAGCGCTCCGTTTCCGACCGGATGCGGGCCGGGCGCCGAAACATTCTGGGATCGATCGTTTCACCGACGCCTGGCCATACCGGACCGGCGCCGGCCGATCATGGCCATCGGGCGCGCACACCATGCTGCAAGTATCGGCGAACATTGCCGGGAACGCCGTCAAACTGAGGGTCTTCGACCGGTTCTCAGACGTTGAAGCCGAATGGAAGGCGTTTCAGAAAACCGCCGTCACGACACCCTATCAGTGTTACGAATGGCTTGAACCCTGGCATCGGCATGTCGGATCGGCGGCAGGCATCGAGCCGGTTCTGGCTTTCGGAGAGGCGAACGGCGAACCGGCTTTCTTGTGGCCGTTCGGATTGCAGCGAGCCGGCCGTCTGCGCACCTGCGAGTGGATGGGCGGCAAGCAGTGCAATTACAATTTCGGTCTCTACAGCCGCTCGCTTCTGTCCGAACTCGACACGACGTCCCTTCGACCGCTGCTCGTGTCGATCGCCGATGCGGTCGGCGGCATCGACGGTTTCGAACTCTTCAACCAGCCGCTCGCCTGGAACGGCCTGAACAATCCGTTTGCGGGCTTTGAGCGCCAGGCATCGCCCAGCCCGTGCTACCGGGTGGACCTCAAGCCCGACTTCGACGCCCTGGAAGTGGAACGGCGCAGCAAACGATCGATCCAGACCCTTCGAAGAAAAGCCCGAAAACTGGCGACCGAACACGGCGATCTGCGGTGTATCGTGCCCGCCGATCCGGCCGAATACGAAACCGTCTTTGACGCGTTCCTCGAGCAGCGCGCTGCCCGGTTCGCCGTCATGGGCGTCCACAACATCTTTACCGATACCGGCATGACCGCGTTTCTGCGCGAGGTCTCGGCGCCCCGGGCGGACGGAGAGGCACCGCTCGTCAATATGCACGCACTGCTCGCCGGCGACCGGATCTGCGCAACCTATTCGGGCCTGACCCATGGCGGTCAGTATTCCTGCTTCTCGAATTCCATCGAAGAGGAATTCGGCCGGTACAGCCCCGGCGAGATCCTGTTGCGCGACGTCATCGAAACCCATTGCCTCGCCGGGCTTGATGCGCTCGATCTCGGCATGGGGACGGAACGCTACAAACAATCCTGGTGCGATCCGGATCCGTTGTTCGACTGCTTCATCCCGATGACGCTGCTGGGCGGCCTGCAGAAGACCCGAATCCAGACTTTGCTCGCGGTCAAGCGCACCATCCGGTCATCGCCGCATTTATGGTCGGTCGCCAAGGCGGTCCGCAAGCGCCTGAACCGGGCCTGACAAGGGTCGGCCGAGCGGATCCGATCGTGCCGAACATCCTGTCAATGCTGGACTTTGACGGCAAACGGGATATAACCGGCGCTCTCTTTTCCAACGCAATCACAAAAGCAGTGCAGCATGGCGAACGTGGTGGTCGTCGGCTCCCAATGGGGCGACGAAGGTAAGGGCAAGATCGTCGACTGGCTGTCGGCGCGGGCCGACGTGGTGGTCCGTTTCCAGGGCGGCCACAATGCCGGCCATACGCTTGTCATCGACGGAACCAGCTACAAGCTCAGCCTGCTGCCATCCGGCGTCGTGCGGCCGGACAAGATGTCGATCATCGGCAATGGCGTCGTGGTGGATCCGCATGCCCTCGTGCAGGAAATCAAGAGCCTGCGCGACATGGGGGTGACGATTTCGCCGGAAACCTTATGCATTGCCGAAAACGCGACTCTGATCCTGTCGCTGCACCGGGAACTGGATGCCTTGCGGGAGACCTCCAATACGGGGACGCGCATCGGGACGACCCGCCGCGGTATCGGCCCGGCCTATGAAGACAAGGTCGGGCGTCGGGCGATCCGGGTCATGGATCTGGTGAACTTGCAGACGCTGCCTTCGAAAATCGACCGGCTTTTGACCCATCACAATGCCTTGCGGCGCGGTCTCGGGCAGGAAGAGGTCGACGGCGGGACGCTTTACGACGAATTGCTTGCCGTGCGTGACGATATCCTGCCGTTTGCCGGTTCGGTCTGGAAGATCCTGGACGAACACTGGCATGGCGGAAGCCGGATCCTGTTCGAGGGCGCCCAGGGGGCGCTCCTGGACATCGACCACGGCACCTATCCCTTCGTCACGTCTTCGAATACGGTTGCCGGACAGGCGGCAACCGGGGTGGGAATCGGTCCGCGGGCGATCGACTACGTGCTCGGCATTACCAAGGCCTACACCACGCGGGTGGGCGAGGGACCGTTTCCGACCGAACTGGACGACGCGGTGGGCCAGCGTCTCGGTGAACGCGGCCGTGAATTCGGCACCGTGACCGGACGCAAGCGACGCTGCGGCTGGTTCGATGCCACACTGGTGCGACAGACCATCAAGACCGCCGGTATCGACGGTATCGCCTTGACCAAACTTGATGTTCTGGACGGTATGGATGCATTGAAAGTCGGGGTGGGGTATACTCTGGATGGCAAAATGATCGACTCCCTGCCGGCATCGCAAGGCCAGCAGGCGCGAGTGGAGCCGGTTTACGAAACCCTGGAAGGGTGGACGGAATCGACCGAAGGCGCCCGAAGCTGGGCGGACCTGCCGGCACAGGCCGTCAAATACGTCAAGCGGGTGGAAGAATTGAT
Source organism: Pseudomonadota bacterium (assembly GCA_038745065.1). GTDB lineage: Bacteria > Pseudomonadota > Alphaproteobacteria > Rhizobiales > JANQQB01 > JANQQB01. Next base: position 33,500 of record JBCDLT010000010.1, read on the forward strand.
CGAGGCCCCGGTTGCCCTCCTGTCCACGAGCCCGGAACGTGACGATACGATCTTGGTGCATGACCCGTTTGCGGATTGATAGAGTGCCTGACACATGTCATATGGCAGAGGGGGATCGGTGGTAGCGGTTTGCAGGACATAAGATGGCGGAGTTTTATGAGGTCCTGAAACGCGCTGTTGGCGCGCTTCCGGAGAGTTCCGGCGACGCAAGACGCGCAGTCTACGAACGTGCGCGCAAGGCGTTGATCGCCCAATTGGAAGGGTTTTCGCCGCCCCTTACGCCGTCGGAAATCACGTCGCAACGGCTTTCCCTCGAAGAAGCAATACGCAAGGTTGAAGGCGAGGCGGCCCGGGCGGCGCTGGGGCTTGGCCTCGGTCTGCCGCCGACCCCGGAGCCGGAAGCCCCATCGGATCCGGTGCCCGACACTCCGGTAGCCGATGCGCCCGTCGAACCGGAACCGGCTGTTGTGGATAGTCACCCGGACGTGGCGCCGCGCCCGGCCGCGCCTCCGGAAGAACCCGAGCTGACGGTATCCGCGCCAGCGCCTGCACCGGTATCTGACCTTACCGTATCCGACCCGCCTCCAGGCGTTCCGCCGGCCACGAATCGCGAACAAGGACCGCCAGCGGGTCCGATCGCGCAACCCGATCCGACGCTGCGATCGCCGCCTCCGCTCAATGCAGGAGCGGAGCAGTCGGATTTTCCACAAGAAATTCAACAGTCTCGGCTGCCCCTGATCGCCGGTGCCGCGGCCGCCTTCCTGATCGTCGTCGGGCTATCCGCCGTCATCTATTCGCAGCGCGATGCGCTGTTTGGTGAGGCCGATCCGGTCGCCGAAGCCGTCGTCGACCCTGCCGCAACGGAAGAGGAGGCGGAGCCTGAGCCGACGCAACAGGCAGCGCGACCGTCGCTGACTGAATCGCCGCGACCGGAAAAGTCTGAGGATCGCATTCCGGGGGGCGCACCGGTTCGAGATGTTACCGACAACGCCGTGCGGGCCGTGCAGACGCAACGGATCAATGTGCCGCCGAATGCCCAGACCGGCGGTCTCGGCACACTGACCGGCACACCCGGTACCGAACCGGCGACGCCGGTTCCTAACCCGGCCAGCGCGACGGACGATGCGGCCGCGGAACCTCAAGTTGCGGCGACTGAGCCGACCGCACCGACAGAAGACGCGTCCAACGAACCGGGCGCGGTGGCACAGACCGCATTCCTCTATGAAGAGGGGACGCCCAATTCCGGTTCTAGCGCGGCCGTGCGCGGACAGGTCGTCTGGGGCAAGACCACCGAGGAGGGCGTGTCGGCTGTCGTTGCGACCGTGACGGTGCCTGAGAAGGACGCGACGATCAAAATCACCATCAAGCCGAACAACGAAGACGGTTTCCCCGCCAGCCACCTTGTCGAGATGGAGTTCAGCGGTGTGCTTGCATCGACCGTGCGCAACGTGCCCGGGCTGATCATGAAAACGTCGGAACAGGAACAGGGCGAAGCGCTGGTCGGAGCGGCCATCAAGGTCACCGACGGATTGTTTTGGATCGCGCTGTCGGCGGAAGACCGGGATCTTTCCCGCAACCGGTCGCTCCTGGAGAGCCGCGGCTGGCTCGACATCCCGTTATTATATGGCAGCGGCAAGCGGGCGATCCTCACCCTGGAAAAGGGTGTGCCGGGGGATCAGGCCATCGAGGCCGCCTTCGGGGATTGGGGGCGCGGCTGAAGCGCGTCCATCGCCTGACGGCCGCCCCCTTTCGCAATACAGGGTAAGATGATTGCCGGACCGGTCCCGGCGCACTCTGGTGCAGTCAGTCCGATACGTCGCGCCCCAATTCGCCCAGTCTGCGTTTCAGACGTGTCATCAGGCCGGTCAATTCGGTCCTATCGGTCTCGCTCAGCTTCGGTCCGGGCGCGCGGGTTTTGGCGCTCGCGATCACGCCGCGCCGGCGCAGGATTTCCTTGCGAACGGCAAGACCGAAGCCCGGTTGCTGTTCATGGCGCACCAATGGCAGATAGGCGTCGAACAGGGTTTCGGCCTCGTCTTCGGATCCCGCCTGAAACAGCGACACGACGTCGACCAGCATTTCCGGATAGGCAAACCCGGTCATTGCTCCGTCTGCCCCGCGGGCCAGTTCCTGCGGCAGGTAGAGGCCGCCATTGCCGACCAGGATCGAAACCCGGCGGGCGCCGTCGCGCGATTCGGCCTGACGGATCGCCGTCAGCTTTGCAAGGCCCGGCCAATCCTCGTGTTTCAGCATGACCAATTGCGGAAAATCCGCCACCATGCGCGCAAACACCGAAGCTGAGAGGGCAACCTGGGTCGACAACGGGAAGTCCTGATAGACCAGAGGGATGTCCGGGCCGAGACCGTCGCAGACGGCGCCGTAATAGGCGTGGAGGCGGTCGTCTGTCGTAAGGCCGCCGGGCGGTGCGACCATCACGCCGGCTGCTCCGGCCTGCATGGCCGTTTCCGCCAGTCGCATGAGATTGTCGAGACCGGCACTCGACACGCCGACGACAACCGGGATGCGGTCGGCGACCCGTTTCAGAACATGTTGCAGAAACATCGTCGACTCGTCCGGCGCAAGCTTGTGCGCCTCGCCCATCATGCCGAGGATGGTCATCCCGGTGACGCCGCGTTCGATGTAAAATTCCACAAGCCGGTCCGCGCTCGCCGTGTCGATCGAGCCGTCTTCGGCAAACGGTGTGGCCGAGATGATGTAGACGCCTTTGGCGTTCTCATTCAGCAAATGCGTGGCCAATGCTGTCTCCAGGGTAATCGGCGGTGGGGGATTCAAGGCGTCTGTCTGGTCGAAAAACAGCTTAAAACCAATCTTTTAGTGCGTTCAAGGGCATTCGGCAGGCCGCCCCGCGATCCGCGCAGGGGCTCAAAGCAAAGGCCGGCTCAAAAGAGCCGGCCTCGGTAATCGGTTGATGTAGCGTGGGTGCCGGTCAGCCGGCGATCTTGCCGCCGCCCTGTTTGGTCACGACGACCACGGACGGCCGCGGCGGCATGCCGTCGGCGAAGTCGGGCCAGCGCGTTGCGGGATCTTCGAATGTGGAATCCCGCTCAAAGCCCGGATAGTTCTTGGTGCCGTCCGTTGCCGGGTGTTGAATGGCCAGGAACAAGGCCTGCTGGTCCGGGGTGAATTTCGGACCACAGAGTTCGGCACCGACCGGGACACGGAAGAACAGTTTCGACTTGCCGCGCAAGTCACCCGAGCGCTCCAAGGCATACAGGCCGTCGGCCTTGCCGGTCTTGGCCCAGGAAGAGCCCTGGTCGGTCGAAATCCAGAGACGGCCGTCGGCGTCGATGGCACAATTGTCAGGCGATCCGAACCAGCCGGCTTCGGACTGGTCGGGATGCCATTTTGCACCGACCTCAGTGACTTTCGGATCACCACATTTGACGAGGATTTCCCAGGTCGACCGGGTCGAGGTGAAATCGTTGTCCGTCTCGGAGATCTCGACAATGTGGCCGAAGGCATTGTCGGCGCGCGGGTTGGCAGGGTTTTCGTCGCCGGGCTTGCGCCGGGTATTGTTGGTCAACATGACGTAGACCTTGCCGTCGGGCGCCGGCTCTACATCCTCCGGGCGGTCCATCGGAGTGGCGCCGAGCCTGTCCGCGGCGATCCGGGCATCGATGACGACGTCGGCCTGGCTGTTGAAACCGTTTTCCGCGGTCAGCGGGCCTTCGCCATGCACCAGCGGTAGCCAGTCGACGGTGCCGTCTTCGTTGAACCGGGCCACATACAGAGTGCCTTCGGACAGCAATTGCATGTTGGCGGCACGGTCGTCGGGGTTGTAGGTGCCGGCGGTCACGAACTTGTAGAGATAGTCGAACCGATTGTCGTCGCCGGAATAAACGACGACGCGGCCGTCGGAATTGACGATCGATTCAGCGCCCTCGTGACGGAAGCGCCCGAGCGCAGTGTGCTTGACCGGCGTTGCGTCCGGGTCCATCGGGTCGACTTCGACGATATAGCCGAAGCGATTGGATTCGTTCGGTTCCTTGTCGATGTTGAAGCGGTCGTCATACTTGCCCCAGGCATACCAGCCGCCGGGCACGCCGTAGCGTTTCATGCTGGCGGCTTCCGGGCCTTCCAGGATCGCCTTGCCGTCCGCATCCTTGTTGTCGGTCCAGAAATAGCCGTGGAAGTTTTCTTCAGCCATCAGGTAGGTGCCCCAGGGCGTAATGCCGCCGGCACAGTTGTTGATGGTTCCGACGACCTTGGTGCCGGTGGCGTCGGTCGAGGTTTTCAGGCGGTCATGGCCGGCGGCCGGACCGCTCAGCGTCATTTCCGTGGTCGAGGCCGTCAGCCGGCGGTTGAACCTGGATTCCAGAACCGGGGACCATTTGCCGTCAGCGCCGCGGGCGATCTCGATCACCGTGCCGCCATGTGCGGCCATTTCAATCTCGACGAGTTCCTTCGTCATGCCGGTGAAGCCGATCTTGTCCTGGCGGCCGAGGCCGGGGAACATGACTTCTTCGTTGGTGTATTCGTGATTGATACAGAGCAGGGCCCGGTCGCCGGTATCGTCGAGCGGTACAAAGCCGATATAATCGTTGTTATAGCCGAACTGCGTAAGCTGAGCGGCTGCCGACTGGTTGTTCGGATCGAAATCCGGCGCGTCCGCTATGATCTTGTCGCCCCAGCGGATCAGGATGTCCGCATCGTATCCGTCGGCGACGTGGTGGGTTTCGTCGACGCCGGCCTCGATTTCGGAGAAGGTGTAGCTGCCTTCTGCCGCCGCCTGGGCCTGGTCCGCAGCAACAAGTGCGCTGGTGCCGAACAAGGCGGTCACCGCCGTCACGCCAAGTGCGCCGCGCAGCACATCCCGGCGGCCATAGCGCAGGTTGACGATGTCGCCGAAGGTTTTCGAGAGGTTCGGGTTGGTCGGAATGTCGTCAAACGCTTCGAACGCTTCGGAGCGGTTGCAATAGGGGTCGGCTGTCTTGCTGTTGTCAGTCACGCCTTCAGTCTCCTCATGAAAGTAAACACAATCGAAGTCCGCGCATTGTCCCGTCGGCCGGTTTCGGCTTCTCGATGAGGAGACAATGCGTCCTTGTTCCAAACACGCGGGATTAGACCAACGATGAAGTCTTTACGGTGCGCACCAGTGGAATTGGTCGGCCGTAGACAAGTTGAAATGAGGTCATTGTGCTTGGGGAAAGATGTCGCATTCGGCCGGTCCCGGGCCTTTTGTCGACTTCCTCCGGCATGACGCAGGTGCCTGTCCCGTATTCGACTTCAAGTAGTGTACGCCCAGAGAACATTCCGCACGAGCTTGACGGGGTTTCCGATGAAACGCGGTTTCAGGCTCGGACTGGCGGATGCCGATTTATCTTCTTCATGGCATCACCTAACGTCATCCTGCGTTTAGCGAAACCGTTCCCGATGACGCGGTAAACCGTATCTGAGCCATGGCAAAAATACGGACCGACCGCTCTTCTGGCGCTTGTTAGTAGTGGGTTGGCATGACGGTTTTATTACAGGATTTTCCCACGTGGCCGGCGCCCTGAAAGCCTATGAGACAGCCAGCAATCTCTGGTTATCTTGACGCTGTGGAAGACGGTTTTTCGGCGCAATCCAGCACCCCGTCAGCCGGTCACCATGCGCATGAGTATGCGGTCGCGGCGTATGAACTGGTGATGGAAAACCCCGGCTAGATGCAGCACCACGAGCGCGGCGGTGGCGAGGCCGAGATAGCCGTGGATCGGCAGAAGGAAATCGGACAGGGGCCGGTTCTTTTCGACGATCGCCGGGAGTTCGAAGAGCCAGAAAACCGTGATCTTTGCCGGATAAGCCGACGTTCCAACCCAGCCTATGAAAGGATTTACGAGCAACAGGGCGTAGAGGCTGACATGCACGAACTTGGCTATGCCGTGCTGCCAGGACGGAATGTCGGAGGGAAGGGGACGGGGCGGGTAGAGAAGACGGTAGGCGATGCGCACGATGATGAGCACCATCAACACGGCGCCGACCGAGCGGTGATAATCATACAGATTGTTCTTGAGCGTGCTGCCCCATTCCAGTTGCACCATGACGATTCCAGCCGGAATCATTGTCAGGACGCCGATAGCCGTGATCCAGTGAAGCAGGCGTGCCGTTGCCGAATAGGCCGGTCCGTCCGCGGTCGCATCTGCCGGGCCGTCTAAGGTGGCCATTCCGCACTCCGTGTTGCGGGCGGACTCCATCGACCGGACCAGTCAGGTCAAGGATCGCCTCCACCCTTCGAGTACATCATGGATGAGCGGAGCCTGTGAAGCGCATGGAGCATCATAATTGCGCGCGGCGTAACGCCGCGTGTCAGGAGGGAAAGGCGGCGACGTCGCGATGCCCGACCACGATGCGGGAGACGCCGCTGTCGACCGCCTCCAGTCGACGTGTGAGCCAGGCCTGCGCCTGATCTTCCGGAACAAGACCGGTTTCGGCGGCCACATCCGCCCACCCGGTCAAAAGATCGCGCTGCAGATCCGCGTCCGTCTCGTCCAGCCGCCAGTTGGAATCGCGATCGATTACCTTGAAACGGGCGACGTGAAACAGTTTGATCAGCCGGTCGGCGGCCGTCGGGCCCAATGCCGGCCCGAAACCCTTGTCGCCCTTCTGGTGACGGTTGTGTGCCGCGACGATCCGCGGGTCTGCCGGATCCTTCGGGGTAAAAATGACGGAGCCGGAATAGGTCAGGGCGGCATAGACCGGAATCCGTTCCATCATCGCATAGGTCACGAGGCGGGACAGCCAGTCGGCCGACACCAGATCCAGGAAGGCCGATGTGGTGACCAGGTTCGGTTGATGGCCCACGATGCCTGACGGGAACCGGTTCAGGTCGACGGAATGAGTCTGCACTTCAAGACGTTTTTGCCGGGCTTTTTCGGCTTGCCTTTCAGCCTCTTCGAGCAGGTCGGTGTCATTGTCGAACAAATGCCAGGTCTGTTCGACCTCGATCTCCTCGGCCAGCGCGCGAAACGTGGAACCGGTGCCGGCCGCAAGATCGGCGACGACGGCCCGCCTGGTCTTGTTCAGGTAGCCGGTCACGATGTCCCGCACCGCCGGATTGCGTGCGGCGTGATCCGCAGATTCGCGCAACAGCAGCCAATCGGTCGAAAAACCAGTCATGCGACAGTCTCCAGGATGGATGCAAAGCGGCGCGCGGCATCCTCCCAGGTTTGAAAGGCCGCGCCCGACCGGCGCGCCCGTTCCGCAATTTCACACCGTGTCGCCGTATCTGCCAGCATCGATCGCAAGGCGTCGCGCAGAGCCGCCGGATCGTCAGGTGCAACCAGGAGACCCGTGCCCGGCGGCACGGTCGAGGTAATGGCGCCGCCGGTCGTCCCGATGACCGGCAATCCGTGCAGGATCGCTTCGGCATAGGCCATACCGTATCCCTCATAATGCGACGCCAGTGCGAACAGGTCGCTGGAAAGATAGGCGTCGCGGAGTGCCGGGTCCGGAATGGCGCCGGTCAGAATGACCCGGCCGTGCAATCCGTGCTCTGCTATCAGCGAGCGCAGCAACTTTGTGTGGTCCGGATCGCGGTCGTCGGCGCCGACAATCGTCAGCGTCCATTCGAGGGCGGTCAAGTCGGACAAAGCGGCAATCAACCGGTCGTGTCCCTTGCGCGGGACAAGGCTGCCAACCGACAGGATGCGCACGGGACCGTCCCGATTGACCGGGGGCAGCGTGTCAGGGCGGTCGAAACCCGGTTCGACGGTCCAGATACGGTGCGCCTCGACAGCGAAGTCTTCGCCCACACGGGTTTTCGTTTCGGGGCTTGTCGTAATCACGCCGCGAACGCCTGAAAGGGCGATGCGTTCGGTTTCGAACAGATCGCGGCTCTGGTCATCCGTAAGCCCGGTCTCGAGGTAGAGGGGATGGTGCACAAGCGCGAGCAATGGCCGACGTTCCGACAGACGTGCGGCGGCTTCCGGCATGACCCCGAGCGCCAATCCATCGACGACCAGGATCGACGGATCACCATCGCCGAGCAGGTAATCCTGCGCCCGCTGCAAGGTCTGCGGTTCCGGGAACGGGAACCCCGTACCGACGTCCAGGACGTTCACGGTCCAGCCATCGGCGTCGAGACCCATCAGGATCTTCTTGTCGTACAAAAAGCCGCCCGTCGGTGTCTGCAAACTGCCGGGCACGGCAAACGTCAGATGTCTATGAGGCTGTGTCAGGGTCAATAAAGGTCCGCCTCGTACCAGGCGCGTGCCACGTGGGATTCCGATATCGTCACACGGATCGCCTTCAATTCCCTGCCGGGGCGGCCGAGGCCATCCCCGCGCGCTGCTTCGGCCAGCCCATCGTAGACATGGCGGGTCAGGAATTCCGTCGTCGTGTTGCGGCCGGCAAATTCCGGCATGTCGTCGAGGTTCTTGTAATTAATCGGTTGAAGAACGGAGCGCAGGACATCATGCGCCCGGCCGATATCGATGACGATGCCGTTTTCGTCCAGTGTTTCGGCCGTGAAACAGGCGTCGATGACGAAGGTTGCCCCGTGGAGCTGCTGTGCCGGGCCGAACACGTCACCCCGGAAACTATGGGCGATCATGACGTGATCGCGCACTTCAACGGCATACATTTACTGTCTCCTTCCAGATTGCGGACGATGCCGCCGGTGCCGATGACCACACTAGCCATCCGACCGGCTCCTCTCGTAGGTGATGCGATGGCAAAGGCCACCGGCACCCGGCGCCAGCCATTCGGCGAGGCGGGCAGGTGCTTCGCGAAACGGACACGCTGCGTCAAGAAGGGCGTCGAGGCGCGCGTCGTCTAATAGCGTCATTGCGGCGGAAAGACGGCGTTGATGGTCCCAGCGCGACCGGCGTCGGGCGGAAACCGATCCGACCTGGCTCGCTATCAACCGAAGCCGGTTTGCATGGAAACTCCCCCCCAACTCGACCGCTACGCTGTCGGCGCCGTACCAGGACAGTTCCACAATGTCGGATTCAAATCCGGCCAGCGACAGCGCCGTGCGCAATCCGCTCTCGCTGGCGCTTGCGTGAAAGACGATGTCAAAGCGACCGGCAATGTCCGAACCGGCAAGTCGGAACGGTACGCCAAGCCGCTCTGCGACGGCTCGGCGCCCGGAATCGATGTCGATCAGGCAGACGTCGCTGCCGGGCAGGCGCGCTGCCAGATAGGCGGTCAGGCAACCGACAACGCCGGCCCCCACCACGGCAATCCGGTCGGCCGGACCGGCGCCGGCGTCCCAGATCGCGTTCAGCGCGGTTTCCATATTGGCTACAAGTACGGCCCGGTGATCAGGAATTCTGACAGGTATTTCAGTCAAATTATCGCGATTGAGCACGAACATGGTCTGGTGCGGGTGCAAGCAAAACACGTTTTTTTCAACAAGATCCGCACAACCGGCTACAACCTTCCCAACCATCGCATAACCGTACTTTACGGGGTACGGAAAGGACCCTTCCTGGTGAGGTGCGCGCATGCGCTGCTTTTCAGTTTCCGGAATTTTCCCTTGAAAAACAAGACTTTCCGTTCCGCGACTCACGCCGCTTACAAGCGCTTCGACCAAAACCTCGTCGGGGCCGGGTTCTGCAAGAGGCGCCGGGCGAATGATCGCCCGCGGTCCCTCGTCGTACCAGATCGCGGCCGCTTCGTTCACATCTTTCATGGCTAAACGTGTCTCTTTTGCATCGCAATATGGCCTTCCCCTGGTCGTAATCGCGCATTAGATACCGCGACCAGTCAGTCCTGCCCAAAGGGTTTTTCTTCATGCCATCTGTGGTGCCTCATTCGGGATCCCGAGGTCTTTCGAATTCCGAAACGCTCGTCTTGCAAAGACGGCGCGTGTTTGCGTTGCTTGTCCTTTCTACGATCGCCGGGCTGATCGGCTTGATGAGCTATACCCTTTCACGGGGCGGCATTTCCGCTCCGGAGCTGCTGCTGTTGGCATGTTTTACAGTGACGTTGCCCTGGACGGTGATCGGCTTCTGGAATGCCGTTATCGGTCTTGCTGTCTTGCGCCTCACAAAGGATCCCGCACGGCATGTTCTGCCGTCGCTAGGCGCGGTTTCCGACACCCAGGAGATCAGCGCATCGACCGCCGTGTTGGTCTGCATCCGGAATGAGGAAGTCGGTTCGGTCTTCCGAAACGTCGCCGCTATGATCGACGGCCTGATTCGTGCGGGGAAGGGCGAGAAATTCCATTTTTACGTCCTGAGCGATACCGACCAGGCCGATATCGCAGCAGAAGAGGATGCGGCCTTCGCAGACCTGCAGCGCCGGTCGGGAGATCGTATCGGCCTGACCTATCGCCGGCGTACCGAAAACCCGGGATACAAGGCCGGCAACATTCGCGACTTTTGCGACCGGTGGGGCGATCAGCACGACTTTGCGCTCACGCTGGACGCTGACAGCTACATGACGACCGATGCGATCCTGCGCCTCGTTCGCCTCATGCAGGCGGATCCGAAAATCGGGATTGCTCAAAGTCTCGTGACCGGATTGCCGAGCACAAGCGCTTTTGCCCGCATCTTCCAGTTCGGGATGCGACACGGTATGCGCTCCTACACGATTGGCAGCGCCTGGTGGCAAGGGGATTGCGGTCCTTACTGGGGCCACAACGCCGTCATTCGTTTGAAGCCTTTCATGGAGCATTGCCATTTGCCAGTGCTCTCCGGCAAGCCGCCGCTCGGCGGCTGGATCCTGAGCCACGATCAGGTGGAAGCCGTGCTGATGCGGCGCGCGGGATACGAAGTCCGTGTGGTCGCCGACGACCAGGGCAGCTGGGAAGAGAATCCGACGACGTTGCCGGAATTCATCCGGCGCGATCTGCGCTGGTGTCAGGGCAACATGCAGTATTTCAAACTGCTTGGCCTGGCAGGCCTGAAATCGGTCAGCCGGGTGCAACTGGCGCTGGCGATCCTGATGTTCCTCGGCGCGCCGGCCTGGATCCTGTTCGTCGTCACAGTGTCGCTGCTCTATGCGCTGTCGGCGTCGCCGGCCGAACTCCTGTGGCCCGGCACCGGCTCGGCCATTTTCGCGATCATCATGACGATGGTCTTCGCGCCGAAGATCGCCAGCCTGGTGGACACCATGCTGCGGCGGGAGACGCGGCGGAGTTATGGCGGCGGCATCCGACTTTTCATAGGCGCTGCCGTCGAAATCGTGTTCTCGGTGCTGCTAGCGCCGATCATGGCCGTCATCCAAACGGTGTTCCTGGCCGGTCTCCCATTCGGTCGCAAGATTGGCTGGCCCTCGCAGCAGCGGACGAGCCACTCCGTCCCGATGGCCGTCGCCGTCAAACGTCTCTGGATGCCGACGATATTCGGCGGGATCGCCATGGCCTGGCTGTATAACGGGTTCACCATGGCGACGCTGTTTGCCCTGCCGGTGTTTCTCGGCCCGCTTCTGGCCATCCCGTTTGCGATGGCATCGGCCTGGCAACCGGTGGGGACGGTCCTTACCCGTCTGGGTCTGGTCGCCGTGCCGGAGGAATATACAAGACCGCCGGCCCTGTTGCCGCTTCACCTGCCGGCCATGGTTTCGATCGCGCCGGAGGTGGAACCCGAAACCGCCTTGCAAGGCGAAGGCGCCCTTCAGCCGTTTTCGCAATCCGTCAACAGCTGACCGCCCTCGTGCAATTCAGCAACAGGTTCGGCGAAAGTCGACCGCAGTGCGGCATGAGACGATTTGGAGGCTTTGGGACCGATTGATTCGGCCCCATACTCGCTTTTGTCAGCAACTATCAGAAAGGAGGTGATCCAATGTCTAGTGGGAATACGGCAATTCGCCAGTGCCTTTTCGGGGGTCCGGACAGTGGAGCAGCCTTCACCATTCGGGTGCCCCGAACATTTTAATCCAGAGGCAAGGTGAATTCCTTATCTCACGGAAAGGCCGCGTTTGCGGCCTTTCTTTTTTGTGCCGGCCCGCTTCTGTCTGCACGAAGGGCGGGATAGGACGATAAAGGCGCATTCGACTTTGACTAAAACCCTATCGATCCGGACTGCCTCTTCCTAACCCTTTGCCGACGGGTTTCGGCATTACATCCAATTGAAGACATTTCCTTTGCGCTTTTGAAGGACGCGCCCCCGATCCTTGCGCCATGTTGCCGAAAACTGTTTGCGCGGGGGAAAAGGCCTTATGACCGCCGATACCGATCAGCGGGCAGATCCGCGAGCCACCGAACTCGCCTATCCGTTCTTTCTGAAACGCATGACCAGCGCCTATCTGGTGGCGCTTGCGTTCAGCGCGCTCGTCTGCGTGGCCGGCTTCGCGATCCTGTCGCATGTCAGCGCGGGATCGCAAACCGCCCCGGCGGTGGTCAATATCAGCGCCCGCCAGGCCATGCTGTTGCAACGATCGGCGACGCTTGCCGGGGAAATGCTGAATGCGGCGACGCCGCAGGCGCAGTCCCGCGCGCAAGAGGAACTCGAAAAGGCGCGCGCACTGATGCTGTCATCGCATACCGCGCTGACAACCGGCGACCCGCTTCTGGGCCTGTCACGCGATCTTTCGGACGCGATTCATCGTCTGCATTTTTCCGAACCCTGGAACATCGATCGCAAACTCAGGGCCTATGTCGCGCTGATCGACAAAATGGTCGCAGACATCGATTCCGACCGTTCGACCGCCGAACTCGCCTATGAGCAATTGCACAATATGGTCGAAGGCGATCTTCTCACCTCGCTCAATCTGGCAGCCGCCGAACACGAGCGACAGGCGGTGCAAAAGGCGGAAAACATCACCCTCGGTCACGCGCTCTGGGCTGCGGCGCTGCTGCTTGCGCTGCTGATCCAGGCCGTGTTCATTTTCCGGCCGCTGGCCCGGTCGATCGCGGAACGCACGTCGGACCTTGTGGAGGCCAAGGCCAAGGTCGAACACGCATCGCTGCACGACATGCTGACCAACCTGCCGAACCGGCGACAATGCGCAGAGGAACTCGAAAAGGCCATTGCCTCGGCGGCCCGCAATAAGCGCCGGGTGGCGATCCTGCATATCGATCTGGACCGGTTCAAGGCGATCAACGATACGTTCGGGCACGCGGTGGGGGATTCCGTCCTGGTGGCGGCCGCCCGGCGGTTCGAACGTTCAGTGCGGCGTGGCGACACGATCGCCCGGCTCGGTGGCGACGAATTCGTGATCATCGCTCCGATCGAATCCGAACCGACGGAAGCCGCCCGGATCGGCACGCGAATCCTGAAGAAGATGAGCCGGCCGATCCAGTGCGGCTCGCATACGGTGACGACCGGCGCGAGCGTCGGCATCTCGATCTATCCGGACGACGAAGTCGATCCGGAGCAATTGCTGATCAACGCCGATATCGCGCTCTACCGGGCAAAGGAGGAGGGCCGCGGCCGTGTGTCGTTCTTCTCGCCGGAAATGCGTCGCGATTTCGAGGAGCGCGAAAAGATCGAAGCCGACCTGCGCCGCGCAATCGCCAACGATGAATTCGAAGTACATTTCCAGCCGCAGGTGCGCGACGACGAGGACAGTGTCGTCGGCATGGAAGCGCTGGTTCGCTGGCGGCATCCGGAACAGGGTCTGGTCAGCGCCGAACAATTCATGCCGGTGGCCCAGTCAAGCGGCCTGATCGTGCCGATCGGCAAGCGTGTCATCGATCATGCGCTGGCCGCGGCCCAGTCCTGGACCGAAAAGGGCTTCGAATACGGGGTCGTGTCGATAAACGTCTCGTCCCAGCAGATCCGCGACGACCGGTTCGTGGAATTCCTGCAGGAACGGATGGACCGGTATGGGGTCGACCCGGACAAGGTGGCCGTCGAGGTGGTCGAAGCGGTCCTGACCGACCAGCGGAACGAATCCATCGGCAAGATGATCGATCGCCTGCAACATCTCGGCGTGACCGTCGAACTCGACGATTTCGGCACCGGTTACGCCGCGCTGAGCCATCTGAAACGCTACAAGATCAACCGGCTGAAAATCGACCGCACCTTCGTCGGCGCGATCGGCACCGAAGCCCAGAACGTCGACCTGATCAAGACGCTCGTCGACGTCGCCCGAAACTTCGGCATCGATGTGCTGGCCGAAGGAGTCGAGACCGAAGCGCAACGCACGTTCCTCAACGCGCTCGGATGCATGCAGGTCCAGGGATATCAGGTCGCGCGGCCGATGGCGCCCGATGCGGCTACCAACTGGTTGGCCGCGCGTGAAGCCGATCTCGCAACGCCTGACGTACGGGAATCCGCCTGATCGGTGAGCGGCGGGCCTTGGGCCCGCGCGTCAGACGTCGTCCGATGCCCTTTCCGGGAACATGGTGGCGATCGCCTCAACCGAGGGCGTACAAACGCCGCGTTCGGTGATCAATCCGGTCACGAGCCGGGCCGGCGTGACATCGAAGGCATAATTCGCCACCTCCGAACCGTCGGGCACGATGGTGACGGTCTCGATGCGTCCGTCGTCGGTACGCCCCGTCATGCGGGAAACCTCGTCGCCCGACCGCTGCTCGATCGGAACGTCGCGCACGCCGTCCCGGATTGTGAAATCGATCGTCGGCGACGGAAGACCGACATAAAACGGGACGTCGTTGTCCTTGGCGGCGAGCGCTTTCAGATAGGTGCCGATCTTGTTGCAGACATCGCCCGCCGCAGTGGTGCGATCGGTGCCGGTGATCACCAGATCGACCAGACCGTGCTGCATCAGATGTCCGCCGACATTGTCGGCGATGACCGTATGCGGAACGCCGTGATGGCCGAGTTCCCAGGCAGTCAGCGAGGCGCCCTGGTTGCGCGGCCTCGTCTCGTCGACCCAGACGTGGATATCCATGCCTTCATTGTAGGCGGTATAGATGGGGGCCGTCGCGGTGCCCCAGTCGACCGTCGCAAGCCAGCCTGCATTGCAATGGGTCAGCACGTTGACGCGTTCGCCAGGCGCCTTGCGGGCCGCAATCTCAGCGAGGATGGCGTGCCCGTGGCGGCCGATCGAGCGGTTGATCTCGACATCCTCGTCACAGATCTCCGACGCCCGCTGGTAGGCACGGATTTCGCGATCCTCGCGTGCCAGGTTGCGCAGCGCGGCAAGCATTTCGTCGAGCGCCCATTTCAGATTGATTGCCGTGGGCCGGGTCGCGTGCAGCGTGCGGTACGCGCGGTCAAGGTTTTCATCGGACGGATCGGCGCGAACCGCCAGGCACATGCCGTAGGCGGCCGTCGCGCCGATCAGCGGCGCACCGCGCACCTGCATGCTGGCAATGGCGTGGGCCGCGTCGTCGACCGTTTTCATCGTCACGGTTTCGAAGACGTGCGGAAACCGGGTCTGGTCGATAATGGCGACCGACCATCCGTCCTCGTTGAGCCAGATGGTGCGGTACGGTGTGCCGTCGACATTCATGGGGCAATCCTTGTTCAGAAAGACAATGCTCTCACGCTTCGCTCGACCCGTTGTTCATCCGGATCGGCTCCGCGCCGGCCGCCTCCGCGAGCCGTGCAGGCGATGCGGCGAACACACAAGTCGGCGTACCGGCCGCCGCCCAGACCTCCGGATAGGTCAGAAGATCGGCGTCGATAAAGGTCCGCAGCGGTGTTGCGTGTCCAAGCGGCGGAATCCCGCCAATGGCATAGCCGGTGACATCGCGGACATAACCGGCATCGGGTCGCGACAAGGTCTCGCCGAGCGGTCCGGCAACCGTCTCAAGGTCGACCCGATTGGCACCGGAGACCAGGAGCAGAACCGGCGATCCGGTTGCATTTCCACGAAAAACGAGTGATTTTACGATCTGACCCGGTGCGCAGCCGCAGGCTGCGGCCGCTTCGTCGGCGGTACGGGTCGGCGTGCGCATTTCGATGATCGACGCGTCGAGGCCGGATTCCTGCAGAGCATGCGCGACTTTTTGCGCGCTTTTTGGGAGATCGGTCATCGTATGTAAGCACTGCTAGGGGTGGCGGAACGACGGGACCAAGGGAGCGCCGCTTGGTGGCTCGACCTGACAACGACACCGAAAAAAGCGATATCATCATGGATGCACACAACGCAATGAACGAAAACGACGCGACGGAAGCGGAAGCCGAAAAGCCGGATGCGGCGACGTTGCCCCGGCTCCAGCCGTCGATCGTTAAAATCCGCGATGCCATGGCCGACCGGCAGGACGCCATGGAGCAATTGCGCGAACGGGACCGCGTCCTGCTGCAGGCGCTTCAGGAGCATCTCCGCGAGCTCGCAAAGGACGTTCCGGCAGACGCCGACTGGGTGCTGCTGACCCTGTCAAACGCGGAAAAACCGCGTTACTGGGTCGACGCGACCAGCCATGTCTCGATTGACCGCGACCGCCGGACCTACCGGTTTTTGCGTGATACCAGATTGGGGCGGATCGTCGTGCGTGAGAGCGACGACGTGGGCGCGATCGGCCAGGCAGTCGCCGATTACCTTGCCGAACGTTTCGTGGAGCGGGACCGGGCGATCGACGGCGACTGGCTGGCGATCGTGCAATCCCGCTATCACGAGGAAGCCCAGCGCCGCGAAGCCGAGCGGGTGGAAACGGTCGAGGACGTCGAGCCGACGCCAAGGCCCGGATTTGCGATCTATCTGTTTGGCCTGTTGACCGGGTTGGCCGTCATGTTCGGCGCGCTCTACTATTTCGACCCGGGTATCGTCGATACGGTACGCGCAGCCCTCGGCCTCGTCGAGACGGTGCCGCCGGAGGCGACTACCCAATAGATTCGCGGTCGCGGAACGTCACCAATTCGCCGGTTCGGGAATCGTGGCCGCGTTCGGTCCACAGCGCCTGCCAGGCGCCCGAACCCGCACGCTCGATGTCGAACAGGTTGTACCGACCCGCAGGGCGCGTCGCGCCCGGCCCGTTGGACGTCGCGGGAACGCAGATCACGGGAACCGGGCCGTCGGGCCCGGCGATCTCGGCGCGTGTTGCCAGATGGGTGTGACCGTGCAGGATCAGGTCGGCACCTTTTCGTGCGATGACCTCTCGGAAAACTGCCGCATCGAACAGTGATTTCCGGAAAAGCGTCGCTTGGCGATGCGGCGGGTGATGAATCATGACAACACGGAACGTGTCCGCAATCGACGGTTCGCCAAGCATGGCTTCAAGACGTGTCGCCTGGGCGCTGCCGAATACGCCGCCGGCCACAAAGGGCGGCATGGCGATGCCTGTGCTCGTTCCGATCAGGGAAACATCTGCCCGCCGGCGCAGATAGGGAAAGTCGACGGTGCCGGCGGCGGCGTCGCCGGACATGTAGGCCGCCCATGTTGCGGCATGGCGTTTGAAGGCGCCGCGGATATAGGCGTCGTGATTGCCGGGAATGACGGAAACGTCATGCGGCGCACCAAGGCTTTCGAGCCATTCCCTGCCGCGCTCGAATTCCGCGCCGAGCGCCAGGTTCGTAACGTCGCCGGTGACCGCGATATGGTCGGGCTTTGTGTCTTTCAGGTCGGCGACCAGCCGGTTTCGCCATTCGGCGCCCATATGGCGTTTGCGGTTGCCCTTCCAGAAAAGGAGGCCCAATACTCTTTTGTTGAAGTAATCACCGGCTCCGAGCGCGGGAATCGGTCCGAGATGGGGGTCGGAGATATGCGCCAGACGAAACATCGCGTCGCGATAGCCGATTTGTCGCCGGACCGAAAGCGGTTTCTCCGCACATGAGGAAGATCGGCGCGAACCCGGTTGTCCGGCGGTTGTTCCACGCCTTCGCGCTCGCGACGCGGCCGATGACGCTGGGCACACGGGTGCTGATCACCGACGATCAGGACCGGATTCTCCTGATCAAACACACCTACGTACCGGGCTGGTACCTGCCGGGCGGCGGCGTCGATGTCGGCGAGACGATCGAACAGGCCGCGCGACGGGAAGTGCGCGAGGAAACCGGTCTCGGCGTCGACCGGCTTACGCTCTTCGGCCTGTATTACAACACGACAGCCTCGCGCCGGGATCATGTTGCGCTGTTCCTCGCGGACGGCTGGCGGCGGGAACGGGAGCTTGCCGTGCCCAATCGGGAAATTAGCGACGTCGGGTTCTTTGCCCGCACCGGCATTCCGGAAGACGTGACGCCGTCGACCCGGCGGCGGCTCGGCGAAGTTTTCGACGGGTCGGCGCCTTCCGGTTTCTGGTAGGCGGTGGCGCGGAATCAGGCCCCGAACCGGGCCCGGTCATGCGGTGCGTCCAGATCGATTTCCGGGCCCAACGGTACGATGCGCGTCGGATTGATGGATTCGTGGCTGTAATAATAGTGCCGCTTGATGTGATCCATGTGCGTCAGTCCGGCAATGCCGGGCATCTGGTAGAGATCGCGGAGGTAGTTCGACAGGTTCGGGTAGTCGGCGATGCGCCGCTTGTTGCATTTGAAGTGCCCGAAATAGACCGGATCGAAACGAACCAGGGTCGTGAACAGGCGCCAGTCGGCTTCCGTTACCCGGTCGCCGGCCAGATAGCGCTGGCCCGACAAACGGTCCTCGAGCACATCCAGCGTGTCGAACAGTTCCACGAACGCGGTCTCATAGGCTTCCTGCGTGGTGGCGAAGCCGCATTTGTAAACGCCGTTGTTCACCGTGTTGTAGATGCGATCGTTAATGGCATCGATCTCCTGACGCAGGTCTTGCGGATAATAATCCGAATTGTTGCCGGTCAGGCCGTCGAAGGCCGAATTGAACATCCGGATAATTTCAGAGGATTCATTGCTGGCGATCGTTGACTGGTTCTTATCCCAGAGTACCGGCACAGTTACCCGCCCGGTAAAACTCGGATCTGCCCTCGTGTAGACCTCGTACATGTGCTTGGCACCGTTGATTGTGTCCGGCACGGTTCCGGGTGCGTCGGAGAAGGACCATCCCTTGTCCATCATGTCCGGGTCGACCACCGACAGGGAGATCAGGTCTTCCAGGCCCTTCAGGTGACGGAAGATCAGCGTGCGGTGCGCCCACGGGCAGGCATGCGAAATGTAGAGGTGGTAGCGCCCGGCTTCCGCCTTGAAGCCCGACTTGCCGGAAGGACCCGCCGATCCGTCCGCTGTCACCCAATTGCGGAATTGCGCATCCTTGCGCACAAATTTCCCACCGGTCGACTTCGTGTCGTACCAGGTGTCCTGCCAGACGCCGTCGACAAGGAGGCCCATAGTCTATCTCCGAAAAACCTTTGTTCGCTCTCCAGTTAGCCCTTTGCGCCAGACGATCAAGGGTTGTGAACACGCCGTTTCTCCTCATGAAACAATCATCACCGAGCGTCTTTACCTTTTGGCTGCTGCATGCTACGTCCGCGCGCACTTCGGATCGGCAGGCCGCGTGATCGCCTGCCAAAAGGGCCCTTGCTCATGCCACGCATGACACATCGACGACGACGTATCGTTTCCGGCTTTTTGCCGGTCGCGTTTTTCCGCGCGCGCTAGAAGCCCCGACCGGTTTCGGTTCGGGTCCGGCCTGCGCCAACCCGTTCCGATGTGAGACCCGAAGACATGACACTTTCGAACTTTGCCATCCGGCCCGAGGCGCCGGACCACCAATCTGCGATCGATCATCTCCATGCGGCCTGTTTCGGTCCGGGTCGCCATGTAAAGGCGGCCTTCCAGGTTCGGGAGGGCACCGAGCCCGTGCGTTCGCTGAGCTTCGTGGCGCTCAACGGTCCCGGTCTGATCGGGTCGGTCCGGTACACCGCCATCACGATCGGCACGACGGAGGCCATGCTTCTGGGGCCGCTTGCCGTGCATCCGATCTATGCGGGAAAAGGAGCGGGGCGGGCGCTGATGCGCGCAAGCCTTGAGGCGGCCGCGGCTCAATTCGTCTCGTTTGTCGTGCTGGTCGGCGACCTGCCGTATTACGAACCCTTTGGCTTTTCCCAGGTCGCGCCCGGTTCGATCCGGTTTCCCGCACCGGTCGATCCGGCGCGGGTTTTGGCCGCCCGTCCGGGCGGCCACCAGAAGGCATTGCCAAGCGGTGCCGTCGCCGCTCTCAGCAGCGTTGCCGAAGCTTACAGAGATACCGCCTAACGGCCTTCCCGGTACCAGGTTGCCGAGAGCAGCCCTAACAGGATGGCCAGTCCGAGGAAGCCGGCCAAGAGCGAATACCGGTCGACGCCGCGCAGCACGTAGGCATCGGTGGTCTTCAGTCCGATCCAGTTCGCCCCGGCATAGGACCGCGTCGCCCGCATCGGCACCACGCGCAAACTGGCGTCATGGTCGGCGCCGACCCGTCGCACGCTGCCGCTGGTCTCTTCGGCCAGGCCGGCAAGGAGATCGGTCGTCGAGCGGACATCGGTGTATTCGCGCGGATTGACCGGGCCGACATGGGTAAGCGCGCGGCGTTCGCCTTCTTCCGCAGTGTGGATGCCGAGCTCGTCGGATTCCACGACGGCGGTCCACATGCCGCTCTCGTCCTCGATCAGGGTGACTTCCTCGGTCCGGCCGCTCGGGAATTTCAGGAAGATCGGCTCGATGCCCTCCGACAAGGTCTGGCGCTCGATGGTCAGGCGACCGTCGCGGGATTTGATGCGCAGCGCTTCCTCTTCCAGGTCCGGTTCCTTCATGAGCCAGTGGGAGAGGCGCCTCAGCAGCGGCACGTGCGGTCCGCCGCCCTCGAAACCGCGTGCCCAAAGCCAGGCATGATCCGACAGCATCAGGGCGACCCGCCCTTCGCCTTCACGGTTGAGGATAAGAAGCGGGCGTTCTTCCGGCCCCTGCATGACGATCTGACCGTCATTCGGGATCACGTCGACCAGGCGGAACCAGCGGCTCCAGGATGGCGGCGTGGATGCGCCGCCCGGCAGGTCGCGCGTCACCGGATGGCGATCGCCGGTTTCGCTGACCTCGGCGACATAGGGCTCTTCGAACACGTTGCCTGTCGGTTCGGCCGGCAGGATCGTCGACAGCGGTGTGCGGAACACGCTGCTGGAATGGGCGTAATCCGGACCCGACGCGATCAGGACCGCGCCGCCGTCGCGCACGTAGCGGGCGATGTTGTCGAAATACAGGAGCGGCAGCACACCCCGCCGACGATACCGGTCGAAGATGATCAGGTCGAACTCGTTGATCTTGATCGAAAACAGTTCGCGGGTCGGAAATGCGATCAGCGACAATTCGTTGATCGGCGTACCGTCCTGCTTTTCCGGCGGCCGCAGGATCGTGAAATGCACGAGGTCGACGGCCGCATCGGACTTCAGGAGATTGCGCCAGGTGCGCTCGCCGGCATGCGGCTCGCCGGACACCAGCAGAACGCGGAGGTTTTCGCGCACGCCTTCGATCGTGACGACCACCCGGTTGTTGACGTCGGTGAGTTCGCCGTCGAGGCTCTCGGCCTCGAATTCGAAAATGTTGGAGCCGGCATGGGCAATCGGCACGGGAATGTCGATGGTCTGGCCGGGCGCTACGCGTTCCTCAAGCAGCGGTTCGCCGTCGCGCTTGACGGCGATCGTGACCCGTCCGCTGCCGGAAATGCCATGGTCGCGCACCGCAAGCGTCACGACCTGATCTTCGCCGATGAGGCCGAAACGCGGGGCGCGGTTCAGGACAAGCTGGCGGTCGCGCTCATCCTCGCTGCCGGTGATCAGGCCGTGCAGGGGCGCGGAAAAGCCGAGCTGGCGCGCCGATTCCGGGATGTCGTGAATTTGACCGTCAGTGACAAGAATGGCGCCGGCGACCCGCTCGGGCGGTACATCGGACAGGGCGTTGTTGAGAGCGGAAAACAATACGGTCCCGTCGTTGCGACGATCGGCCTGGCCGCCGGATTCGACCACACGCACATCGATATTGTTGAGCCGCTCCAGGCGTGCGGTCAGGTCCGCCACCATCGCATCGGTCTCTGCGGTGCGTTCGGCCAGTCCCTGGCTTTCGCTGCGGTCGACCACGATCGCGGCCACGCTGGACAATTCCTCTCGGTCCTCGCGCTGCAGCGCCGGATCGAGCAGGGCGACGAACAGGGCGGCAAAGGCCAGCAGCCGGACGGCCGCACCCCGGTGCTTCTGGAGGAGGCCGACGCTCAGCAGTGCCAACCCGACAATGCCAAGCAGGATAAGCAGCCAAATCGGCAGGAAAGGATCAAAGGCGATCGACCACATGCCGGTCTTCTCCTACTGTCCGAGCCGTTCGAGCAGCGCCGGGACGTGCACCTGGTCGGCCTTGTAATTGCCGGTGAGCGTGTACATCACGATGTTGACCCCGACCCGGAATGCCATTTCCCGCTGGCGCGCATTGTCAGGGACCGTCGGGAACAGGTACTCGCCGGTCTCCGTAATGGCCCAGGCTCCGGCAAAATCGTTGCCGGTAATCATTAGCGGCGTGACACCGTCGCCGGCACGCACCGGACGGTCGCCCTGTTCAGCTGCCTGCAGACGCTCCACCCAGAGCGGAGAGCCGGTCCACCGCCCGGGGAAATCCTGCAGCAGGTAGAACGCCTTGGTCAGCACGTGGTCGCCGGGGACCGGTTCGAGCGGCGGCACGTTCAGTTTCACAAGGATCTCGCGCAGTTTCTGGCCTTCGGGTGTCGTCGAAAAGCCGTCGGATCCGGCGCCCGCGAACTGATCGGCAGTATCGAAAATGACGGTTCCGCCACTCTTCATGAAGCCGTCGATCCGGGCGAGGCTTCGTTCGCTCGGCTCTGGCGAATCCGCGCTTACCGGCCAGTACAGCAAGGGAAAGAAGGCCAGTTCGTCGTCGTCGAGATTGACGCCGATCGGTGGGCCGGGTTCCAGGGCGGTGCGTTCGGCGAGGTAAAGCGACAGACCCATCAGACCATTGCGCGCTTTTTCGTCGACCGGGGCCACGCCTGTCATGACGTAGGCGAGGCGGGTCTTCAGCGCCGAATCGATCAGCGCCTGGACATCGCCATCCGTCTCGGACTGCGCTTGGGCGCGGTCAATCGGCAACAATGTGCCGACCACCAGAACGCCGGCGACGATTGACGCTGCGCCCGTGCGCAGCGACGGTATCTTAGGCAGGCCGCGCACGAAGATCATGACGATGGTGTCGGCCAAGAGGAGCAAAAGCGCGATCAGGAACAGCCAGGGCGTCAGGTCGAGCGGTTCGGAGGCCGCATATTCCCGCCGATCCGCCCGTTCCATCACGTCACCGGCATCGAGAACCTGCGGAACGCGGTCGTTGTGGAACAGGTTCAGCGCACGGAACCCTTCCTCGGTGCCGTAGAGACCGGGCGGGTTCTCGGCATTGGCCACCAGGGTAGGCAATTGGCTTTCGAAAATCCCGCGCGCATCCCGGGTCGGCGGGCCGATTTCTCCGAAACCGTTCAGGGTGCGCAGCGGCGGCAGGCTGGCTTCCTGGTCGTCGGTTCCCTGGGTGGTGGCTCCGGCGGCATTCGAGAAGGCGATGATCTTGCGCAGCATTTCGACAAAGGTTCCCGATAACGGCAGGTTCGACCACGTGGTGTCCGCGGTAACATGAAACAGGACGATCCAGCCGCGTCCGACCTGGTCCGCCGTAACGAGCGGCGTGCCGTCGGCCAGGCTCGCCCAGGTCTTGTCGGGTAGATCGACATCGGGCTCGGCCAGGACCTGGCGCGTTACCGACACGTCGTCGGCGGCTACAAGCCCGGCAAACGGCGTTCCTTCGGAGAATTGGCCGATCGGTTGCGGCTCCTCCCAGGACAAGTTTCCGCCGAGCGTGCGTTCACCGCTGCGCAACCGAACCGGCAGAAGACCGGACGCGCTCTCGGCAAGCCGCGGACCGGCAAACCGCACCAGCATGCCGCCGTCTTCGACCCAGGACTGCAATTGCTCGGCGCCGTCGCCGACAAGCGTGCCGATATCGGCCAGCATGATGACGGAGACATTCGGTCGATCAGTTCTTTGGACGCGGAGCCGATTTCGGTCTCGCGCGGTATGCGTACGTCGGCAAACGGAACGAGCGCCTGCGACAGATAATGGATCGGCGAAAGCAGCGGTTGCGCCGCGTCGAACCCGGATCCTGCGAGCAGCCCCACGGTTCGGCGTCGCCAGCGTTCGTCCAGGAAGAACACGGACCCGGCATCGGCCTTTTCCGTCAGTTCGAGGCGGGCAATCTGGTTGCGCAGTTCGATCGGGAGTTCGAATGAGGCTTCCGCCGCCGTTTCATCGGCCGCGAACGCAAAGGAGGCGGACCCGATCGGCCTTCCTCGTTCGTCGACCGCGCTCAACGCGCCCGATTGCGCGGGCCCTGGAGCGGCCCGCACGACCCGTGCGGTCAATCGGTCGGCGTCATTGGCCGTTTCGACCAAAGCCATCGCACCGCTCCCGCCTGGCTCGTAAACGGCAATCGGTACACCTTCCGGCAATTGCGACAAGGCCTGCAGGAAGCCGGAATCGTTCTGGCCGGCAATGCCGTCCGCCAACCAGATCACCTCGCCGACAAGATCAGATACCTCGCCGAAGCCGGCAGCGAGGCTGCCGCGGTCTGCCGGCCAGGGCCGGGGCTCAAGGGCGCGCAGCCGGTCGCGGGCATCGGCCGCCGATACCGGTTCGAATGTCTGGGCCTGACCGTCCGCTGTCGCGATCAGGGCGACGGATCGGTTGCGGTTTTCGGCCGCCTCGATCAACCCGCCTGCGGTGAAAACGACCTCTTCCCAATGCGACGCCGACGCCCAGCCATTGTCGACTACGACGGCAAGCGGACCATCGGCTGCCGTGCCGGCATCCAGCGGCCGCCAGATCGGTCCGGCAAGCGCGATGATGATCAGGGCGGCCAGCAGAAGGCGCAGGAGCGTCAGCCACCATGGCGTGCGGGCCGGGGTTTCTTCCCGATTCGGGCTGTCGAGGAGAAGGCGCGTGGGTGGAAACGTCACTTCCTTGGGACGCGGCGGCACGAGGCGCAGCAGAAACCAGATGCCGGCCAGGAGGGCGAGGCCGGTCAGGACAATGGGCGTCGTGAAAGCCAGCGGAAGCGAAAACATTACAGGCGCACCTCCCCAATCAGACCGCGCGGCCGGTCGCGGCCGCCACCGCCGGAATCGGAAGCCGAAAGACCGGCATAGAGCGCCAGCAACGGTTCGGAAGCCGGCCTGTCAGTGTGATGGATCTGGAAGGTCCAGCCAAGCCGGTCGACAAAGAGCCGCAGCCGCTCTCGTCGCTCGCGCATACGCTCCAGATAATGCTCACGCCAATCCTCGGCACGCCCCGACACCAGTTTCATGCCTGTTTCAGGGTCGATGAACTCGGTCCGTCCGCCGAACGGAAACGTCTCTTCCAGCGGATCCAGGACCTGAACGAGGTGGCCGCGGGCACCGGAGGCCGCAAGGCCGTCGAGCCATGCCGTCAGGTCCGATACCAGGTCGAGGAAATCGCCAAAGACAATGACCTCGGAGAATTCGCGGACCATCTGGGTGTCCGGCCAGGCGGTGTCGAGCTTGGCGTGCAGCAGCGTGTTGGAGACCAGTTCGGCGGCGTTACGGCTGGCCACGGGGCGCGACAGACCGAGCACGCCGACCCGTTCCCCGCCGCGGGCGAGCAGGTCGGCAACGGCAAACATGAGAACCAGCGACCGCTCGCGTTTGGTGACCGGAGCCAGGTGCGACTTGAAATTCATGGACGCGGACAGATCGGTCCACAGCCAGGCCGTGTGTGCCGCGTCCCATTCCTGTTCGCGCACGTAGATATGGTCGTCGCGCGCCGAGCGACGCCAGTCGACTGCCTGGGTGGTCTCGCCGCTTACAAACGGCCTGAACTGCCAGAATGTCTCGCCCGGTCCGCTTCGCCGGCGGCCATGCCAGCCGGCAACGATGGTGTTTGAAATCCGCCGTGCCTCGACCAGAAGATCGGGCAGCGACTTGGCGAGCGATCGGCCTTCGCCGAGCATTCTCGGCCAAGGGGTCGCCTCGGACGGTTTTCTGGAGCCCAGTGCCATGCCCGCGCTCCGTTAACCGAGCTTCGCCTTCACCTCGCCAATCACGTCGCGAACGGTCTTGCCGTCGGCGCGGGCAGCGAAGGTCAGCGCCATTCGGTGTTGCAATACCGGTTCCGCCAGGGCGATCACGTCGTCAACCGACGGTGCCAGGCGTCCATCGATCAGGGCCCGTGCGCGTACGGCAAGCATCAACGCCTGACTGGCGCGCGGGCCGGCGCCCCAGGCGATCAGCCGCGCAACCGAATCCTCGGCGTCGTCCGGCCGTGTTGCACGGACCAGTTCGAGGATCGCTTCGATTACGCTTTCGCCGACCGGGAGGCGTCGGACAAGGCCTTGCAATTGCATCAGTTCAGCGCCGTCCAGGACCGCCTGTGCGCCGCTTTCCTCGACACCTGTGGTCTCAATCAGGATCTGACGTTCGGCGTCGCGGTCCGGATAGACGACGTCGATCTGCATGATGAAGCGGTCGAGCTGCGCCTCAGGCAACGGATACGTGCCTTCCTGTTCCAGCGGATTCTGCGTTGCCAGCACGTGGAATGGGCGCTGCAAATCATGGTGCGCGCCTGTTATCGTCACGTGGTATTCCTGCATGGCCTGCAGCAGCGCCGACTGGGTGCGCGGGCTGGCCCGGTTGATCTCGTCCGCCATCAACAATTGCGTGAAGATCGGGCCCTTGATGAACCGGAAAGACCGCGTGCCGTCGGAGCTCTGGTCGAGCACCTCGCTGCCCAGAATATCAGACGGCATCAGATCCGGCGTGAACTGGATCCGGTTCGTAGAAATGCCGAGCACCGTACCCATGGTCTCGACCAGTTTGGTCTTGGCCAGTCCGGGAACGCCGACCAGCAGACCATGACCGCCGGCTAATATCGTGACCAGGGCATTGTCGATCACGCTTTCCTGGCCGAAAATCACGCTGCCGATCGCCTTGCGGGCTGCGGCGATCCGTTCCACCGCCTTCTCCGCTTCCGCTACTATTGCCGCATCGGTCTGGTGATCGCCGCGATCAATCACTGTCATGGCCGCACATCCTGTCTCAGTTGTCTGAATTCAGTGTCAGTTGCTGACTCTGTCCCAAGGGTCACCGCCGAACCCCAAAACACGCCCCTTCTGCAATGTAGTTCGGCAGGCCGAAATTGCGATGATAGGCGCTGACCCCGCGATGATTAAATCACACTTTCGAGCGATTCGAGCGAAATTGATGGCGCGCGTCATCGCTTTGCATTTGACTGTAACTGGTAGAAGGAGACAATCGGCGCGATCGAATCCACGCGCTCGGAAATGGCGGTTATGGCAGGTAAATCCGAAATTCAGGCGTCCAAACAGATCCCTGCCGGACTGGAGGCGCTGATTACCAGGGCGGGCGGCCTGGATGCCGTTAAGCCGCCGGTTCACAAATGGAATCCGCCGCATGGCGGCGTGATCGACATGCGTATCGCTGCCGACGGTTTGTGGTATTACAGAGGCTCGTCGATCGGCCGCGAAGCCCTGGTGCGGCTGTTTGCCTCTGTCTTGCGCAAAGACGGTGACAAGTACGTGCTCGTCACGCCCGTCGAAAAGGTGGGGATTACAGTCGAAGATGCGCCATTTGTCGCGGTAGAGCTGCAGGTCGTGGGCGACGGTGAGAATCAGCGCATGGTGTTGCGGACCAATGTCGGCGACGTGGTGACCATCGGGAAACAGCACCCACTGCGTTTCGAGGCTGAGAGGGGGACCGGGGGCCTGAAGCCTTACGTGCTCGTGCGCGACCGTCTGGAAGCGAGGCTCGCCCGGCCGTTGCTCTACGAACTTGCTGAAATCGGCGTGATTGAAAAGGTCTCCGATGCACCGTACTTTGGCGTCTGGAGTACCGGCGAGTTCTATCCGATGGCGCCGGAAAGTGAGATTTCGGAATATCTGGAATGAACGCGGCGCCGGACGCCAAAATCGCCTTGCCTGAACCCGCTCCCAAGCCGCGTTTTCACGCCGCCGACGTCCTGCGTCGCGCGGAACGGCTCAAGCGGCTCGGCGAAGATGTGCTCCGGCAGGAACCCGATAGCGGCGACTTTCTGTTGAACCCGGATATCGCGGTCTCGTTGAAGAGCCGCTCCGCCCGCGACGCCGCCGTACTCGTTCCGATCGTCAGCCGGGAGCCGGAGGCGACGGTCCTTTTGACCCGCCGGACCGACCACTTGCCGTCCCATGCCGGCCAGATCGCGTTCCCCGGCGGCAAAATCGATCCCGATGATACCGGGCCTGTCGCGGCTTCGCTGCGCGAAGCCAACGAGGAGATCGGCCTGACATCGGACAATGTGGACGTTCTGGGTTTTGGCGATACCTATGTGACGGGATCCGGATATCGAATCGTTCCGGTCGTCGGCCTTGTCCGGCCGGACCCGGACCTGACGGTAAATCGCGACGAGGTGGCGGCAATCTTCGAGGTGCCGTTGTCGTTCCTGATGGACGCGCGCAACCACCATCAGGGTCGTCGAACCTGGCAGGGCAGAGAACGCAAGTTCTATGTGATGCCCTACTATGAACACTATATTTGGGGCGTCACGGCGGGGATTGTCCGCACGCTCTACGAACGGATGTATGAGTCATGATACGCGTCGTGCTGATCAACCTTTTGCTGTTCATGTTGCCGTTCATTGCCTACGCGGCATTCCTTTACTTTCGTAAGGGGCGGTTCAATGCACTGGAGGAATTGTCAGGTCGCACGTTCTACTGGCTGATCGGCGGGGGCGCGGCCTGCGTGGTGATCGGCCTGGCATCGCTGGCCACCTTCCAGACCGGCGATCCGAATGCGATCTACGAGCCGGCCCGTTTCGAAGACGGCGTCCTGAAACCCGGGCGGTTCCGCAGTCCGGACGAGGAACCCGCGCCGGAATAGTCTGGCCGTCGCCGTGCGCCGACCGCCCCATGCCCGCGACGCGCACCGGCAATTGGTATAAAAACACTTCCGCATGATCGGTCGACGGGGCATGGAAGCGGTACTTGGTTTTTCCATCTCGGGTGATTGGCTGGCGGCGACGCCGGTGCAGCGCCTGCTGGCAGTCCTGAATACGCAAGGCGAGCGGGCACTCGTGGTCGGTGGCGCGATTCGCAATGCGCTGATGCAGCGACCGGTCTCCGACATCGACATCGCGACAACCGCGCTTCCGGACAAAACCCGCACGCTCATTGAAAGCGCCGGCTTCAAGGCCGTGCCCACCGGTATCGAGCACGGCACGCTGACTGCCGTGAGCGGCGGCCAGGGCATCGAAATCACGACGCTTCGAACCGATGTGGAGACCGATGGCCGCCGTGCCGTCGTCGCGTTCGGGCGATCCTGGCAGACCGATGCGGAGCGCCGCGATTTCACGATGAATGCACTTTACTGCGACGCGGACGGCCGGGTGTTCGATCCCGTCGGCGGCCTCGCGGATTGCCGGTCTCGGACGGTACGCTTTATCGGCGACCCCGACCGGCGTCTTGCCGAGGATTACCTGCGTCTGATGCGGTTCTTTCGGTTCTATGCCCAGTTCGGCGGCGATACACCGGATCCGGCCGGACTTGCCGCGTGCATCCGAGCTCGCCCCGACATGCGCCGCGTGTCGGTTGAACGTATTGCCCAGGAAATGCGCAAGCTGGTGGTCGCTCCTGGCGCAGCGGCAGCCTGCCGGCTGCTTGCCGATACCGGTCTTGCGCAGGCGCTGTTCGCCGCCGCCCCCAATCCGGCGCATCTCTCGGCCTTGCTGAAAAACGGGGCTTTGGCCGAACCGTCGGTCGCCGTGGAAGCCGCGCTTGCCGCCTATCTTTGCTATGGCGGGGAGGGTGCTTCGACGCTTGCCGACCGCCTGAAGCTTTCCAATCGGGAACGCCGCAACCTGGTCGCGATCAGTACGCTTGCTTTTGCCAAATGGCGCGCCGGCCTGCCGGATCGCCCCGGCCTGGTGGATTGCGTGCGAGCCCGCGGCAAGCCGATCGTCGCGGCTTCCGTCCTCGTGGCTCTGGCCCGCGGCGGGATGTCCCAAGCTCCGGACCCGAACGAAATCCTGGCCTTTGTGAGCAATCTGACGCCTCCGGAATTTCCGCTGCGGGGCCGGGACCTTCTGGCCGCCGGCATCGCGCCCGGTCCGGGACTCGGCGCGCTGCTCGAGCGTGCCGAGGATGCCTGGCGTGCATCGGGTTATTCCGACGATCGGGACGCGCTTTTGGCCCGCGTGCGGTCGTGGGCGGAAAAGACCTGAGGCGTTCCGGCAAAGATCCGTATCACGGCCATTTGGCGACCGGCGGCATGGAGGACAGGATGGAATCGACATTGCCACCGGTTTTCAGGCCGAAGATCGTGCCCCGGTCGTACAGTAGATTGAATTCGACGTAGCGACCACGGCGGACCAATTGCTCCTCGCGATCCGCTTCGGACCAGTCCGTCTCGGCATTGGCGCGCACCAGGGTAGGATAGATGTCGCGAAAGGCGCTGCCGACATCGCGGGTGAAGGCAAAATCGGCCTCCCAGTCCCCGGAATTCAGATAATCGTAGAAGATCCCGCCGATGCCCCGCATCTCATTGCGGTGTTTGAGAAAAAAGTAGTCGTCGCACCAGGCCTTGTAGCGGTCGTAATCGGCGACCTCGTGCCCGTCGCAGGCCTTCTTCATCGCGGCATGGAATGCCTGTGTGTCGATGTCCTCCTGGGTGCGGCGCCGATCGAGGACCGGCGTCAGATCGGCGCCACCGCCGAACCATTGGCGCGCGGTCACCACCATGCGGGTATTCATATGCACGGCCGGAATGTTTGGATTGTGTAGGTGGGCGATCAGGGAGATCCCTGAGGCCCAAAACCGCGGATCCTCGTCGGCACCCGGTATCTGGCCGCGAAATTCGGGCGAAAACTCGCCGAAGACAGTCGACACGTGCACGCCGACCTTTTCGAACACGCGGCCGCTCATCATGCTCATCACGCCACCGCCACCGTCGGCTCCGGCATGGTCCGTGCGGCGCCACGGCGTGCGTTCGAAGCGTCCCGCACCTGTCGATCCGGCGGTCGAATCGAAGTCGTCCTCGAGTGCTTCGAAGGCGGCACAGATGGAATCGCGCAGTTCGGCAAACCAGGCGCTTGCGGCCTGCTTCTTGTGGTCGAGGTCTGCCGGGAGGGGATGGTCGGGTACCTGTGGCTTCATGTCTGCCTCTATCGCGCCGGACGGGGTGGCCCGGGGCCGGGGTAAGGTGGTCATACTAGTCGGGCACGGCCTCTTCGGGCATTCCATGAAACCGGCCAAATGGCAACCGGTCGGCCCGCCGCGACGCCGGTCAGGCGCTGTGTGCCGGAAAGCCGGCGGTTTGGCGCAACGCTTCACCAAGAACCATGGCGCAGGCCAGCGCGACGTTCAGGGAGCGTGTGCCTGACTGCATCGGAATCCGGATGCGGTCGGCAACGGAGGCATGCACGGTGTCCGGCACGCCGGCGGATTCCCGCCCGAGCAGAAGAGTGTCGTCGCGGTGAAAGGTAAAGTCGGTGTAGGCAAGATCGGCCTGCGTCGTCAGCAGGACGAGCCGCCGGCGGCGCACCGGATCGGAGGCCCTAAAAGCCTCCCAGGACAAATGGCGGGTTACGGTGGCGCGTTCCAGGTAGTCCATACCGGCGCGCCGGAAGGCCTTGTCCGTCATGGCGAAACCGGCCGGACCGATGATATCCACTGCCACGCCGAGACAGGCGCCCAGCCGGACGATGGTTCCGGTATTCTGGGGAATGTCAGGCTGATAGAGGCCGATGCGCAGCATTTTTTTGCGGCTTCCCCGGGAGCCGTCGTCTTGAACCGGTCGTGCATTGCGTATATGCGAATAATTCTAATCTAGAAATGCCGGATTGCGACAAACGGTCCGAGTGGCAACCGGTTAGCTGGACTTGGCGTATTGACTTTGAGAGACAGGCCAGACGGCAAATGGTCATCAGCCCGAAATTCGGGCTGCGGATCGACCAGGTGCCGGCCTGGCCAGCCGGGCGGACATCGGCGAACGTCCGCAGGGCGCACGCAGTGTTTCGGACCGGGCATGAATGGCAGGAAGACTGAAGGGGTAAAATCGTGACAGATTCACAAGAAGCCGAACCGGCCCGGCGGGACTTTCTCGTTCTCGCCACCGGGGCGATGGGCGCTGTCGGCGCGGCCGGAGTAGCGTGGCCGCTGATTGCGCAGATGAACCCCGATGCTTCGGCTCTCGCGCTCGCGTCCACGGAAGTCGACGTTTCGTCGATGGAACCCGGCCAGAGCATCCGCGTCATGTGGCGCGGCAAGCCGGTCTTTGTTCGGTTCCGGACCGACGAAGAAGTGGAAGCCGCCCGGGCGGTGTCGATCACTGAACTTCCGGATCCGGACGCCCGGAACGCCAATTCCGACGGCGAGGCGACCGACGAAAATCGCGCCGTACCCGGGCGCGAGGCCTGGCTGGTCATGGTCGGGGTTTGCACCCATCTCGGCTGTATTCCGATCGGCGATGTCGGCAACAATGGCGATTACGGCGGATGGTTCTGTCCTTGCCATGGGTCGCATTACGACACGGCCGGGCGGATCCGTAAGGGGCCGGCGCCGGAAAATCTTCCGATTCCGCCGTTTGAATTCATCTCAGACAGCGTTCTGAGAATTGGTTGATCGAGGAGGCGAGAGACCAGCATGTCAGGACATTCAACCTACGTACCGTCGACGGGCTTCGAGAAGTGGCTCGATCGCCGGCTTCCCATCATTCGCTTCATGCACGCCGAAACCTCAGGGTTTCCGTGTCCCAAAAACCTGAGCTATTTCTGGACGTTCGGCGCGATCCTGACGTTCATGCTTGTGGTCCAGATCATCACCGGCATCGTGCTCGTCATGCACTACACGCCGCACACAGACATGGCGTTCGCCTCCGTCGAACACATCATGCGGAACGTCAATTACGGTTGGCTGATCCGCTATGTGCACCAGAACGGTGCATCGATGTTCTTCATAGCGGTCTACATCCATATGTTCCGCGGCCTCTACTACGGGTCGTACAAGGAGCCGCGGGAAGTCCTGTGGATCCTCGGCGTGATCATCTTCCTGTTGATGATGGCCACGGCGTTCATGGGTTACGTGCTTCCCTGGGGCCAAATGAGCTTCTGGGGCGCCACGGTGATCACCAACCTGTTCTCCGCACTGCCGCTGATCGGCGAGCCGGTCGTGCAATGGCTGTGGGGCGGTTTTGCCGTCGACAATCCGACATTGAACCGGTTCTTCTCGCTGCACTATCTGCTGCCGTTCATGATCCTCGGCGTGGTGATCCTGCATATCTGGGCGCTGCATGTGGCCGGCAACGGCAACCCGACGGGAGTGTCGGTGAAGTCCAAGCAGGATACCGTGCCGTTCCACCCCTACGTGACCATGAAAGACGGGTTCGCGCTGGTCTGCTTCCTGATCTTTTTCGCGTATTTCGTCTTTTACATCCCGAACTATCTGGGGCACGCCGACAACTACATCCCGGCGGATCCGCTTGTGACGCCGGCGCATATCGTTCCGGAATGGTACTTCCTGCCGTTCTACGCGATCCTGCGCGCCGTACCGGACAAGCTCGGCGGCGTGGTGCTGATGTTCGGCTCGATAGCGGTATTGTTCATCCTGCCTTGGCTGGACACGTCGAAGGTGCGGTCAGCTGCATTCCGGCCGCTCTACAAGCAGGCGTTCTGGATTTTCGTGGTGGTGTGCATTGCGCTCGGCTGGCTCGGCGGACAACCGGCCGAAGGCGGCTACGTGATCGCAGCGCGCATCTTCACGTTCCTGTATTTCGCATTCTTCCTGATCGTGATGCCGCTGCTCGGGATGATAGAGACACCGAAGAAACTGCCTGAAAGCATATCGCAGTCTGTGCTCGAAAAGGCCAAGGCCTTAGGGGCAGGCGGCAGCGCGCAGCCGGTAGGATCGGCGGCAGCTCCGGACAAGAATGCCTGACGGCAGGGAACCTGCCATGGAACCGGGGGCCGGACCCTTTTCCGGCCCCAAAGACTTGACGACGGGCCAATCGTGCGGCCGGCAATGGGCTCGTTTCCCGGTCCCGCGGGAGCGGACCGCCGAACGAAGAAAGAGGAAGTTCCTTCGATGATCCTGAAAAACGCACTCTTGGGAACCATGGCGGTGCTGACCGCGGGCCTGCTGGCCGCGGGCGATGCCCGGGCGGCAAGCTACGATGTGCATATCGAGCGGCAGGACTGGTCGTTTGCCGGACCCTTCGGCACGTTCGATCAGGCGCAATTGCAGCGCGGCTACAAGGTCTATCGCGAAGTCTGCGCGGCCTGCCACGGCATGGATCTGGTGGCGTTTCGCACATTGGCCGATCCGGGCGGACCGG
Source organism: Pseudomonadota bacterium (assembly GCA_038745065.1). Taxonomy (GTDB): domain Bacteria; phylum Pseudomonadota; class Alphaproteobacteria; order Rhizobiales; family JANQQB01; genus JANQQB01. Next base: position 67,556 of record JBCDLT010000010.1, read on the forward strand.
GCTTCACCGAAGACGAAGTTAAGGCGATTGCCGCAGAGTACGAGATCCAGGACGGTCCGGATGAAAACGGCGACATGTTCGACCGACCCGGGCGCCCGTCAGACCATCATCCAGCACCGTTCGAGAACGAACAGGCCGCCCGCGCCTCCAACAACAATGCCTATCCAGTGGACTTTTCGCTGATCGCAAAAGCGCGGCATATCAGCAGCGGCTTTCCCGGGTTCCTGATCGACATCTTCACCCAGTATCAGGAAGCCGGGCCGGACTACATCTATTCGCTTCTGACCGGCTACCGTGATCCGCCGGAAGGGGTCGAAGTCGGGGACGGTCAATATTACAACATCAGCTTCATTGCCGGGAATGCGCTGTCGATGGCGCCGCCGCTGGATGACGGGTTCATCGAATACACCGACGGTACGCCGGAGACGGTGCAGCAATATTCCCGCGATGTTGCGGCTTTCCTGATGTGGGCGGCCGAACCGAAACTTATGGAGCGCAAGCAGACCGGTCTGGTCGTGATGATCTTCCTCGTCGCTTTCGCGTTCCTGATGTATTACAGCAAGCGCAAGCTGTGGGCCGACGTCGACCATTAACCGGCTTTCATTGAAGCAGCGCGCCAAAGGACAAAGGGCCCCTTGCCGGGGCCCTTTTTCGTCTTTGGAATTTAAGGTTAATTGCCTCTTCTGATCCGCGGCGGCGTTTGCTAAGAGACGCAGTCGGACGATGGAAGGGCATGACATGACGGAAGCGGTACTGGGCGTTCTGGGCGGGTCGGGGGTATACGACCTGCCGGGACTGGAGGATGCACGGTGGGAGGCCGTGACCGGGCCGTGGGGCGATCCGTCGGACCAGCTTCGTCTCGGCACCATCGAGGGGCTTCAGGTGGCGTTCCTGCCGCGTCATGGACGCGGCCATCCGCATGCCCCCACCAGCATCAATTATCGGGCGAATATCGATGCGCTGAAACGGGTCGGGGTGACCGACCTCGTCTCGGTATCGGCGTGCGGGTCGCTGAAAGAGGATCTGCCGCCCGGGACGTTCGTCCTGGTCGACCAGTTCGTCGATCGCACGTTTTCCCGCCAGAAGAGCTTTTTCGGCCATGGCTGTGTCGCGCATGTCTCGTTCGGCGATCCGGTCAGTCCGCTGCTCGTCGACCAGGTCGAGGCGGCAGCCCAGGCCGAAGACATTCCGCATGTCCGCGGCGGCACCTATCTCGCCATGGAAGGCCCGCAATTCTCCACGCTCGCCGAATCGCATCTTTACCGGTCCTGGGGCTGTTCGGTCATCGGCATGACCAACATGCCGGAAGCCAAACTCGCCCGAGAAGCCGAGATCTGCTACGCGACCGTGGCGATGGTAACGGATTACGATTGCTGGCACCATGAGCACGAAGCCGTCGACGTGCAGAGCATCATCAAGGTGCTCGGTGAAAACCGGGACAAGGCGCAGCGCCTGATCGGCCGGCTCGCCCGATCCTTTCCGCGCGAACACGAACCCTGCCCGATCGGATCGGATACAGCGCTCGACTATGCGCTCATTACAGCGCCCGAAGCGCGGGATCCGGCACTGGTCAAGAAGCTCGACGCGGTGGCCGGTCGCGTCCTGAATGCCTGACCTTCCTTCCAATCCCACAATGCTCTGACCCGCACGCGAGAGCCCGCCATGACCATGCATAGGACCGTCGACCTTGAAAGCTATGTGCGCACGATACCGGACTATCCGAAACCCGGGATCATGTTTCGCGACATCACGACCCTGATCGCCGACCCTGTCGGCTTCCGGGCGTCTGTCGACGGACTGCTCGTGCCGTTCCTGACGATGGATATCGACCATGTCGCGGGCATTGAGGCGCGCGGTTTCATTCTCGGCGGTGCCGTAGCGCACGAACTCGGGCGCGGTTTCGTGCCGATTCGCAAGAAGGGCAAGCTGCCCTGGAAAACGATCGATCAGGACTACCAGCTGGAATACGGCGTCGACACGATCGAAATTCATGAGGATGCGATCAAACCCGGCGAGAAAGTGCTGGTGATCGACGATCTGATCGCAACCGGCGGTACGGCCAATGCGGCAATCGAGCTGATCCGCCGCTCCGGCGGCAAGGTGGTCGCCGCGGCATTCGTCATAGATCTGCCCGACCTCGGCGGTACGCGTCGCCTGGAGGAGGCCGGCGTGCGTGTCCACACTCTGATGGAATTCGAAGGCGACTGATCCGGACCGGTTCAAGTCCGATAACGGCGGAGCCGAGGCTCTACAGCGCGATCATGACATGGCCGTTAAAGGTGAAAGCCAGATCGCCGTCCTGATTGAATCCTTCGTTGAACGCATCCAGCATCGCCCAACCGGGCCGCGATTTCAGAGGCCGTTTGGCGGTGAAGGTTCCGAAATAGGTGATCGTGTCGCCGGCAAAGACCGGGCGGGTCCATTTCAGGTTTTCAAAACCCGGTGACGGGCCGAGACGCGGGGCCTCGTTGCCGGCATCGATGTAAGCCCGGATTTCCCGTTGCCAGGTGTGCGTGTTCAGGCGCATCCAGATCGAACCGGTATGCCACCCGCTGGCGCATAACCGCCCGAAATGGGTCTTTCGCGCTTCCGCATCGGACAGGTGAAAACGTTGCGGATCGAACCGTTCGGCAAAGGCAACGATCTCGTCGGCCTGGAACGTGTAGGATCCGAGCTCCCGGCGCACACCGATCGGCACGTCGTCATAATAGCTCATGCGCTGCCGCGCCTTTCAACCAGGAGCGAGGTTTCCTGGATCAGGACGAGCTCTTCGTTCTGATTGTGCATCTCGAACCGGCACAGCGCGATGCCCATGTCCGGCCGGCTGCGCGAGACGCGGGCGCTGACGATGTGAACGCGCGCCCTGACAGTGTCGCCGGCGAGCACCGGGCGGACCCATTTCAGGCGGTCGACCCCGGGCGAGCCGAGGCTGCGCGTGTTGTGGAGCAGCGCGTCATAGGTCATGCGCATCAGAAGCGAGCACGTATACCAGCCGGACGCGGCAAGACCGCCCAGCAGCGAATTACGGCCGGCCTCTTCGTCCAAGTGGAAGGGCTGCGGGTCGAATTCGCGGGCAAAGGCGATAATCTCGTCCTTGCCGACGCGATGCGTGCCAAGGTCGAACTCGGCGCCCGCCGGGAAATCCTCAAAGGCGCGACTTGTCATATGGGCTCTTGGGGGCGGGGCTCTTGGAGGCCGTTGTTGCAGCGGCCGTCGCCGGGCAGGTCAGCTCTCGCAGCCAGGGCACCAGTTTTTCAAAGCGGAAATCGCCGGCCCTCTTGAGGTAGACGAGATAGGTCGCCGTGGTCTCCGGGTCACCGTCGAAACGGTGTCCGTTCATGCGCAGGAAAACATCGGTCGCGGCAAAGGCGGTCCGCATGTTGCCCTCAGCAAAGGGGCGATTGACCGTAAGGCTCTCCATAAGGGCGGCCGCTTCCTCGATAATGTCGGAATATTCCCCTGTCTGAGGGCGAAACAGGGCGGCCTTGAGGGCTCCGCGGTCGCGCGTTGACGCATCGCCGCCAAAGGTGCCGATCAGCTGTTTATGGATGCCGATCAGGTCTGCCGTCGTCAGATAGTCTGTGGCCTGAGACCGCGCGGTCCCGGCTCTGCCGGATGCGGCAGCCAGTGGATCGGCCTTGCCTTGGAGTGACGACGGGCGAACCGCCAGGCGGGTTACAGCCATGGGTCCTGGTAACATGCGTTGTTTCGGATCAGGCTGGCGCGAAGATGATCCATGACGTGCGGGCGCGGATTGTCGCCGCGCCTGCTCTCAATGTAATGCGCCATCGCATCTTCCAGCACGGCCTGAAACTGTCGGCCTTCCTCGCGCGCAATCGAACGCATCGCCGACAACAGGTCCGGTGTGGCCTGAGACGAGAATTTGACCCGGTTCGTCATACCCTCGTCTTAGGCCGCTTGCGATCGGACGACAAGGGCACGGATCCAAGATCCCACGATTGTCGAGCCGGGCCTCTTATGAATTGCACCTATGATGTCTTACCATGCGGCGTTCTGTGTATAAGTGGATGGTGGATAAATATAATGTCGATCGATTGAGTATATATTCCATTATTATTTAAATTCGAATGTATTTTTGATCGTTATATTTCTGCTTTCAAATCATCTCTCGAAATTTATTCGGATATATTTCTGATCTATTTCTCGATTGCCGAAGGCTTGGAGACGATTCTACGCCTGCTGGCCGACGACACCTGCGGCACTCCTGCGACGTTCGCGCCGTATACGGTCACGGCCGATCGGGAAACCGGCGTGTCACGCCATGCGAATCGACGGAGCATCGGGTGGTGGGCGCCGACGCATATGCAGCCGCCGAGCGACAGGTCGAACGGGCGGTCACCGGGCAGATTCGGTCAGCCTTACGTTGCGAACTTGAACAACAGGACGTCGCCGTCTTTCACGATGTAATCCTTGCCCTCGTCACGCGCCTTGCCGGCGTCCTTAGCGCCCTGTTCGCCATTCAGGCCGATGTAATCGTCGAAGGCGATCGTCTGGGCCCGGATGAAGCCGCGTTCGAAATCGGTATGGATGACGGCGGCGGCCTGCGGCGCCTTGGTGCCCTGACGGATTGTCCAGGCGCGTGCTTCTTTCGGGCCGGCGGTGAAATAGGTGATCAGGCCGAGCAGGTCGTAACCGGCCCGGATCATGCGATCGAGGCCGGGTTCCGACAGGCCGATCGTATCGAGGAATTCCGCTTGCTCGTCGGCCGGCAATTGCGCGATTTCCGCCTCGATGGCCGCCGAGATTACGACGCTGGCTGCGCCTTCCTCCGCAGCCCGCTCCGCGACGCGGTCGGACAGGGCGTTGCCGGCATCGGCAGAGGCTTCGTCGACGTTGCAGACATACAGAACCGGCTTGGCGCTCAACAGGTGCAGGCCGGCAAAGTTTTTCGCTTCGGCCTGGTCGATTTCGAGCATGCGGGCCGGCTTGCCGTTCTGAAGGAGGTCGAGCGCGGCCTCCATGATCGGCAGAACCGCTTTCGCTTCCTTGTCGCCGACCGTTGCCTTCTTGCGCAGCGGCACGACGCGCCGTTCCAGGCTTTCCAGATCCGCCAGCATCAATTCGGTCTCGATCGTCTCGATATCGGCGATCGGGTCGACCCGGCCATCCACATGCGTGACGTCGCCATCCTCGAAACAGCGCACCACGTGGGCAATCGCATCGACCTCGCGAATGTTGGCAAGAAACTGGTTGCCCAGGCCTTCCCCCTTCGACGCGCCGCGGACCAGGCCGGCAATGTCGACGAAGTTGATGCGCGCCGGGATGATCTCGGCCGAACGGGCAATGGACGCGAGCCGGCTCACGCGATCGTCGGGCACGGTGACATCGCCGGTATTCGGTTCGATCGTGCAGAACGGATAATTCGCCGCCTGGGCGGCGGCGGTTTTGGTCAACGCGTTGAACAAGGTCGACTTGCCGACATTCGGCAAGCCGACAATGCCGCATTTGAAACCCATGGGTCAGCCCCTTCGTGTCATTGTCGGTCGGATCCCTTGAAGAGACGCCCGAAGGCCTCGGCAAAGGGATTGGCGGAGGAAGGGGCGGGGTCCGCTGGCCTCGTCCGTTCGGTTTTCGCTGCCGGTTCCCGCTTGTCCGATTTGGTCGGTTTGCGTTCCGATCCGTCATCCAGCAAGGTGTGGACCTTGTTGGCAAACGTTGCGTCGGAGCCGGTCGCCAGCACTGGGGCGGCGTCGGCGATGGCGTCGATCAGCGGGTCGAGCCAGGTGCGGTCAGCCTTTGCGAAATCGCCCAAAACCCATTTGGTGACCCGCGCCTTGTCTCCGGGATGTCCTATGCCGATGCGCAGGCGGCGATAGCCGTCGCCGAGATGGGCATGCAAGGACCGCAGGCCGTTGTGCCCGCTATGCCCGCCGCCCTGTTTCATGCGGATCTTGCCAGGCGCGAGATCCAGTTCGTCGTAGATGACGAGGATGTCGCGCGGCAGCATTTTATAGAATTGCGCCGCCTCGCGGACGGCCCGGCCGGATTCGTTCATGAAAGTGGCCGGTTTCAAAAGCAGAACGCGGCCGCCATCGATATTGCCCTCGGAAACCAGGGACTGGAACTTCTTGCGCCAGGCGGGAAACCCGTGCCGCCGGTGGATCGCGTCAACCGCCATGAAGCCGACATTGTGTCGATGATGCGCATATTGCGCGCCCGGATTGCCAAGCCCTGCAATCAACAGCATGGAGGCCTCCAAGGGACGGTGCGCGGTCTCGGGAAACGGCTCGCAAGAGGAGGCGGCACGGTTCGCCGCGCCGCCTGTCGGGTCCGTTGACGGACGGCCTAGCTCTCGGCTTCGGGCTCTTCGCCTTCCGCTGTCTCTTCGCCTTCGCCTTCTTCGTCGTCTTCGGCGCTGTCCGAATAACCGGCCGGCGACGCGATCGTGGCAATGGTGAAATCACGGTCGCGAATCGTCGGTTCGACGCCTTCGGGCAGCGTGACCGCTGAGATGTGCGCGGAATCGCCGATGTTCATCTCGCCGAGATCGACCTCGATGCTGTCGGGGATGGAGTCCGCGCGACAGACGACTTCGACTGTATACCGGACGATGTTGAGGGCGCCGCCCGCTTTCAGACCCGGGCAGGTATCCTCGTTGAGGAAATTCACCGGAATATCGACCGTGACGGTCGTGTTGCGGCTGACCCGCAGGAAGTCGACATGTTCCAGAAAGTCGCGGACCGGGTCGAGCTGATAGTCCTTGGGGATCACCCGGTGCTTTTCGCCATCCACGTCGAGCGTCATGATCGACGTCAGGAATCCGCCGGCATGCAGGCGCATGAAGGCTTCCTTGTAGGGGATTGCGATCGGTAACGGCGGTTTCTTGTCACCATAGATCACCGCGGGAACCTTGCCTTCGCGGCGCAATGCACGGGCGGACCCCTTTCCCACCCGTTCGCGCACAGAGGCAGTGAGCTCAGCGCTTTCGCTCATCAGATTTGCTCCAAATGTCGTGGTTTGTCTTGGGCTTTTGCCAGCCCTGACGTGCGGTTTCCTCCAGGGGGGTACTCCGCACGCCGTGGCTTATAGGCGAGCAAGCGGTCCAGCGCAAGCCGTGACTGTATCGACGGGCCGGACGGGCTCTCAAGAGCCCGGCCGGAACCACGGTTTTCGGAGTCGAATTGTGCCCGTGCTGTGAATCGGAGCGTTCAGGCGTGTCCCGCGGTTTCGAACAGCGCGCTTTCCAATGCCTCGCCTGCGGACTTCCCGGCCCAGACGACAAACTGGAATGCCTGGTAATAGCGGTCGCAGGCGTCGATCGCGTTGCTCAAAAGCCCTTCGATCTGTTGTGTCGTGACCTCGGCGCCGCCGGCCAGGAACAATGCTTCGCGGAATATCACGACACCCTCGTCGCTCCAGAGGTCGAAATGGCCGAGCCACATCTGCTCGTTGACGCGTGCCAGAAGGCGCGTGACTTCCGTGCGGCGGGGATCGGGAACCCGCAAATCGAAGGCGCAGGCCAGATGCAGGGCTTCCAGTTCGTCCATCCAGGAAAAGGATACGTGATAGTCGCACCACGTGCCGGCGCAGGAAACCGTGATCTCGTCGTCTCCGGACCGTTCGAAGGACCAGTCGCGAATGCCGGCGACATCTTCGATCATGTCGACCGGGTTCATGTCGCGTTCGAGAGTGATTTCAATGAGGCTCATGACCGGAACTCCGCGGTTCGTTGACATGCGCTCGGCCGCAAGGCCGTCGCGGGCGATAACGTCAGACACCCAAGAGCAGCGCGGACTTGGTTACGGTCACACGGTGCTCTGAACCTGTTCAATCGCTCTTCCGGTTCAGCTTGTTAGGCCGACCCGGTGCGATGCGCACGGACAAATCGTGCGAATCACGCCTCTTTTAACGTCATACGACGTGCGGACCATGTCATTCGAATGACGCGGCTATCGAATCAAACTCTTACGCTTAATATAGTGTGGCCTTGCCGGCACCGCCCATCACAATGTGTTTCGCTCGAGCGTCATTGTGGAGAAAATGTGCGGTGCAACAGGCCGTCGGCGCGCATTTTTCGCGCCGTTGCGCTGTTCAAACCCTGTTGCGCCGATCAGGCCGAGGCTGGCTTGGATTTGGCCGGCGCTTTGGCCCGGCTGCGTTTGGCCGGAGCCTCTGAAAGGCGTGCCACAAGCGCTTCGAGTTCCTCGATGCGGGCTTTGAGGTCGGCGTTTTCCGAACGCGCCTTCGAAGCCATTTCCTTCACGGCCTCGAATTCCTCGCGCTGAACGATATCCATGTCTGCGAGAAACCGTTCGGCCTGCGTGCGCACGACGGTTTCCACCTCGCGCTGCACACCCTGTGCGACACCGGCGGCGTCGGTCATGAGCTTGGCGAACTCGTCCAGGAGGCGGTTGTTCGTATGGGTCATGCGAAACTCCCTGACAGGACGCATCGAAGGAAGCGCGTCGATCATGCTGGCTCTGACCTATCGTCTCCTCCGCTTATTTTCAACGGACAAGGCGGGCTCTGTTCAATATAACGCAGACCCGCGTCTGCCGGATCGTCCGGTGAAAACGCGGAAAATCGTCGCCAACATAGCCGCCTGTTCCCGAAGCAGAGCGGGTTCGGAGGATCAGCACCGTGCCGACTTTCGCCATTCCGTTTCCGGCCATCGATCCGGTGCTCCTGCAGATCGGCCCATTTGCCATCCGCTGGTATGCGCTGGCCTATGTCGCCGGTCTTCTGATCGGATGGCGGTACGCTGTCGCGCTTGTCAGGCAGGACCGTCTATGGGGCGCCGTTCCGCGGCCGACACCCGTGCAGATGGACGATTTTCTCCTGTGGGCGACGCTGGGTGTCGTGCTCGGCGGGCGGTTGGGTTATGTGCTGTTCTACGACCCCGCGCAATACGTCGCAGATCCCTTGGCCGTCCTGTTCGTCTGGGAAGGCGGAATGGCCTTTCACGGCGGTTTTCTCGGCGTCACCGCGGCTATGATCCTGTTTGCGCGCAACCAGCCGTTTTCGCTGTTCAGCCTCACCGATGTCGTTTCGGCGGTCGTGCCGATCGGCATTTTTTTCGGTCGCGTCGCAAATTTCATTAATGCCGAATTGTACGGACGGACCACCGACATGCCATGGGGCGTTGTCTTTCCCGGGGGCGGCGCCGAACCGCGGCATCCGAGCCAGCTCTATGAAGCCGCTCTGGAAGGTGCGCTGCTGTTTGCGATCCTGATCTGGCTCATCTACCGGCACAAGGCGTTTCAAACGCCCGGTCGGATCACAGGTGTGTTCGTTGCCGGGTACGGTCTGGCACGCATGGTGTCGGAATTGTTCAGGATGCCGGATGCGCATATCGGCTTTTTGTTCGGCGGAGTGACAATGGGCATGGTTCTGTCGCTGCCGATGGTCGTTGTCGGGATCGCTGTCCTGATCTGGTCGGGACGGCGGCCGGCCGAATTGCCGCGATGATGTCACAGGCCGAGGCGGGGCCGACGGCACTCGATCGGCTGCGCACCCTGATCCGCCAGGACGGTCCGATCAGCGTTGCCGAATACATGGCGTTCTGCCTCGGCGACAGGACCCATGGGTATTATCCGAGCCGCAACCCGCTTGGTGCGTCCGGGGATTTCATCACGGCACCGGAAGTCAGCCAGATGTTCGGAGAATTGGTCGGCACGTGGTTGCGCACGGTCTGGTCATCGCACGCGGCACGCGGGCCGCTCCGACTGGTCGAACTCGGCCCGGGCCGCAGCACGCTCATGCAGGATATCTTGCGCGTTCTGGCGCACGATGCCGACCGGTTTGCCGAGCTCGGCATTCACCTTGTCGAAACCAGTCCGGTCCTTCGCCAACAGCAGAAAACCGCATTGGCCGACGCCGTCGGGCGTGGCCTGACGGTCCGTTGGCACGACACGTTCGAAGATGTTCCAGACGGCCCGCTCTATGTGATCGGCAACGAATTTTTCGATGCCTTGCCTGTCCGGCAATTCGTCTTCGGCGCATCAGGTTGGGCCGAACGGGTGATCGGGCTTGACGGCGAGTCTCTTGCTTTCGGATTGCGGCCGGCCGGTCTCGATCGCACGGCCGTGCCTCCCGAATTGCCGGCGCCGAGCCCGGGGGACATTCTGGAAATCTCGCCGGTCCGCGAAGCTCTGGCCCTCGAGATCGGTCGCCGCATTGCCACCGATGGCGGAGCGGGCCTGTTCTTCGATTACGGCCCGGCAGTCTGGGGATATGGCGACACGCTCCAGGCCGTTCGCAAGCACGCCTACGCGGATGTCCTGGCTGAGCCCGGTGAGGCCGATCTGACCACGCATGTGGATTTTTCGGCGCTTGCGCGTGCGTTCGGCAAGGCCGGTGCGATCTGTCCGCCGGTGCTGACCCAGGGTGACTTTCTGCTTGCCATGGGTTTGCTCGAACGGGCCGGAAAACTGGGGTTCGGGACGGACGCCGCAACCCAGGACATGATCCGCGATGCTGTCGAAAGACTTGCCGGTCCCGCGCAAATGGGTCATGTATTCAAGGCGATCTGCGTCACTGACCGCGAACCCGGACCCTACCCGTTCGGCGGGAAAACTTTTAGGAAAAGCGATGGTCAGCCCTCTGGTTAGCGACGCGTTTTGTGATTTCGACGGAACGCACGGTTATTTTACCCGCCAGGGTGGCGTATCCGCGGGCGTTTACGACAGCCTCAATATCGGACTGGGCTCGGACGACGTCCGTGATGCGGTCCTGCAGAACCGTGCGCGTGTCGCGGCCGCCATGGGCGTCGACGCGGACAGTCTGGTGCTGCCCTACCAGGTGCACAGCGCGGATGCCGTGATCGCACATCGGCAAGGCGCCGCGGACCGGGCGAAGGCGGATGCCGTGGTCACCTCGACACCCGGTGTTGCCGTTGGCGTGTCGACGGCCGATTGCGGGCCCGTCCTGTTTGCAGATGCGAAAAATCGCGTCGTTGCAGCGGCCCATGCCGGATGGCGCGGCGCCCTGACCGGCATTCTGGAAGCCACGCTCGACCTGATGGAAGAGCAGGGCGGCGAGCGGGCTCAAACAGTCGCGGTGCTCGGACCGACAATTTCCGGCGGTAATTATGAGGTCGGTCCGGAATTCATCGACCGGTTCGTCGATGCGGATGCGGGGAACGCGGGATATTTTTCCCCATCCGGACAGACGGGCCATGCCTATTTCGATCTGCCGGCCTATATCGTTGCCCGTCTCAAGGCGGCCGGAATCGGCGAGGCGCACGACATCGGCGCCTGCACCTATGCCGATGAAAACCGGTTTTACTCCTACAGGCGATCCGTCCACCGCGGCGAACCGGATTACGGTCGACTGGTGTCGGCGATCGCACTCACACCATAGGGGCGGCACCATGGCGCTGCATTTCGACGAACGGGAATTCGCCGCGCGCAAGGAACGCGTGCTCGCGGAAATGGGGGAACGCAAGCTCGATGCATTGCTGATGTTCGCCCAGGAGAGCATGTACTGGCTGACCGGCTACGACACGTTCGGCTTCTGTTTCTTTCAATGCCTGATCCTGCAGGCCGACGGGTCCACCTGCCTCCTGACCCGGTCCGCCGACCTGCGGCAGGCCCGTCACACATCGACGGTCGAGGACATTCATGTCTGGGTCGACCGGCGGGATGCGGGTCCGCAACAGCAATTGCGGGACCTGCTCTACGATCTCGGCCTGCTCGGCACGCGGATCGGACTGGAATACGATACCCAGGGCCTGACGGCGGCGAACGGCAAGAAACTCGACGAGATCCTTTCCGACTTCGCGGAATTGTTCGATGCCTCGGACCTCGTGCATCATTTGCGATTGGTGAAGAGCGACGCTGAACTGGCCTATGTGCGCAAGGCCGCCGAACTCAACGATGCCGCCTTCCAGGCCGCCCTCGACACGGCCGGGCCGGGTGTGGACGAGGGCCGCATCCTGGCTGCCATGCACAATGAGATCTTTGCCGGCGGCGGCGACTACCCGGCGAACGAATTCATCATCGGATCGGCGGAAGACGCGCTGTTATGCCGGTACAAGTCCGGCCGCCGGCGGCTCTCGGAACAGGATCAGCTGACGCTCGAATTTGCCGGCACCTATCGCCATTACCATGTCGCCGGGATGCGCACGATCGCCATCGGGGCGCCGACGGAACGGCATCTGGCCCTGCATGACGCCGCGCAGGCGGCGCTGACGGCCTGCGAGGCCGCCATGCGGCCCGGTCATACTTTCGGCGACGTTTTCGAAGCTCATGCTCAGGCTTTCGACGATCGCGGGTTGCATCAGCATCGCCTCAATGCCTGCGGATATTCTCTGGGCGCGCGGTTCACACCGTGCTGGATGGATTGGGCGATGTTCTATCGCGACAATCCGGTCGAGATCGTGCCCAACATGGTGCTGTTCGCCCACATGATCCTGGCCGACAGCGACACCGGAACGGCAATGACGCTCGGCCGCAGCTACCTCACAAGCGACGAGGCTCCCGAACCGCTGACCCGTTTCGGCCTGGAATTGTTTACCCGTTAACGACAAACGGGGGGCAGCAGCGTCCGCGCGACTGGATTTCTCGCAGTGGCGGCGTTAAACAGGCGAAAGACCGGCAGCGGATTCCAGGCTCAATTGCGTGCCGATTCGCATTGGGGGTTCAGCGGCGGCGCATGGGGAAAGATGTGACTCTGACGGTGAAGGCGATCACGGGCGGAATTCTGGCCGTGCTGCTCGGATTGCTCACAGCGTGTGCTGACGCGCCGGGCACGTTGGCCGGCGGCGACCTGACCCGGCAGGCTCTTACGGGCAAAGCCGAACTCGCACCGGAAGAAGCGGCGTTTGCCTTTGAGCCGTTTGACGGCATTCCGGTGAATATCGGGGATGCGCTGTTGCGCGAGCTCGGCTCGAACGCCGCGACCTACCGGATCCGTGTCGTGCCGCGGTCCAAGGACACCGCCACCTATCGGGTCCGCGGGTATCTGATCGCAGCATCGGACGATTCGGCCAGCATCATCTCCTACGTCTACGATATTTATGATCGGAGCGGTGCACGGGTACATCGGATTTCCGGACGCGAAATCGGATCCGCGTCGTTTGGCGATCCTTGGTCCGGCGTGGCGGACGGAACCGTGCAGCAGATTGCCATTCAGTCGCTGATCGCGCTGCGCGACTGGCTCTATGAGCGCTAGGTACTAGTCAGTATTTTTGACACGTAAAGTGGCCGCCGGTGTTTCCGGTACCGTCCTGACGGACCGCTCCAGGATCCGGCTTTTGCATTTCCTCAGGGCCCGACCTTCCCAACCCCCTCTACACGGTTGTTCTTCCAGACCGGCATTGCTAAAAGGCGGGCGCACTTGCTGGTCGCTGCCAACACCCCACCGGATCAAGCCGTAAGAGCTATCGGGACCTATTCATGAAACTTGTCGCGGGCAACTCGAACCGTTCGCTTGCCGCTTCCATTGCCGGCTATCTTGAGACGTCTCTGGCCGAGTGTCTGGTTCGCCGTTTCGCCGATCAGGAAATCTTCGTCGAATTGCAGGAGAACGTGCGCGGCGAAGACGTCTTCATTATCCAGTCGACGAGCTACCCGGCGAACGATCACCTAATGGAATTGCTGATCATCGCGGACGCGCTCCGGCGCTCCTCGGCGCGCCGAATTACGGCCGTCCTGCCGTATTTCGGCTATGCCCGCCAGGACAGGCGCTCGGCGGGCCGGACGCCGATTTCGGCGAAACTGGTCGCCAACCTGATCACGCGATCGGGAGCCGACCGGGTGCTGACGATGGACCTGCATGCCGGCCAGATCCAGGGTTTCTTCGACATCCCGACGGACAATCTGTTTGCCGCACCGGTCATGACCCGGGACATCAAGGAGCGCTACGACCTGGACAACATCATGGTCGTTTCGCCGGATGTCGGCGGCGTGGTGCGCGCCCGGGCCGTCGCCAAACGGCTCGGTGCACCGCTTGCCATCGTCGACAAGCGGCGCGACCGGCCCGGCGAATCCGAAGTCATGAACATCATCGGTTCTGTCGAAGGACGGCACTGTATTCTGTTCGACGACATCGTCGATTCCGGGGGAACGCTGTGCAATGCGGCCGATGCGCTGCTCGAAATGGGAGCGGTGTCCGTGGCCGCCTATATCACGCACGGCGTCCTTTCAGGCGGTGCCGTCGCGCGGATCAGTTCCTCGCAATTGCAGGAACTGGTGATCTCCGATTCCATTGAAGCGACCCATGCGGTCGCAGGCGCACAAAACATCCGAACGCTCTCCGTCGCGCCGCTGCTCGGCGAGGCGATCAATCGGACTGCGCTGGAAAAATCGGTTTCGAGCCTGTTCGACTGAGGGCTAACCCTCTACCGACCGCCGATTATCGGGCAACCGAACGGATTTGCCATTTATGCCTTGTTAATCCTGACGATACGCGGCGAGCGGTCGCCTGGATTGTCTGGATCCTGCTCCCATTTTATAGGAGGAGCGGCGCGCGCTTTCCTGCAAACGCCGCCGACAGGCAATTGAGCAAGGATGCAGACCATGGCCACGGAAAAGACCCGACAAAAGATCATCGACGCTTTCATGGATCTGGTCGCCACGGAATCATGGGACGACGTCACAATGCCCGCGGTCGCCAAGGCTGCGTCGGTCAAGCTCGACGTCTTGCGGGCTGCCTACGATTCGCGCCTGGCCATCCTTGAGGACTTTGCGCGGCGGACCGATGTCGCGGTCCTGCGCAATCTCGATCCGAACCTTGAAGAGGAAAAGATCCGCGACCGGTTCTTCGAGGTCCTGATGGAACGGTTCGAAGTGCTGGCGCCGCACAAACCCGCTCTGAAGGCGCTGGCGCGCCAGGCGCGGCGCGACCCCGTTCTGGGGCTAGTGCTCTTGCGGACCGTGTTCCAGTCGCAATCCTGGATGGTGATGGCCGTCGGGCTCGGGTCGGAAGGCCTGCAAGGCGCCGTGCGGACCCAGGCGGTCACGATGGCCTATCTGGAAACCATGCGCGTCTGGCTTGAGGATGACGAGCCCGGTCTTGCCAAGACGATGGCTGCCATGGACAAGGCACTCCGCACAGCCGAGCGGCGGCTGAAGCGCCTGGCGGGTATCGGCAAGTTCTTCATGCCGGGCCGTTTCCGGTCGTCGGATCGCGCGGACCACGCGCCCGACCAGGACGACGGCGCGGCCCCGGCGGCAACCTGATCCTGACGGATTGCGTGCAATCCCCACTTGCGGCACATCTAGGCAGCGCCGGTCTACAACGGCTTGCGCTGCACATTATCAGCAAGGGGGAGCCGCATGGGCACTGACCGTCCCGGGCCGATCGAATTTTCCGACTTTCTGGCTGTCGACATCCGCGTCGGTACCGTGATCGACGTGCAGCCGTTTCCGGAAGCCCGCAAACCGGCCCTGAAACTGTTCATCGATTTCGGCGACGAGATCGGCGTGAAAAAAACATCGGCTCAAATCACCCGCCATTACCGGCCGGAAACCCTGATCGGCATGCAGGTCATGGCCGTGGTGAATTTCCCGCCACGTCAGATCGGCAAGTTCATGTCCGAGGTGCTGACGCTCGGCTTTCCCGACGCCGACGGCGAGATTGTGCTCGCCGGTGTCGAACGGCCGGTGCCGAACGGCGGGCGGATGCATTAACGCTCTGTGGCAGGCAGCACCGATGACAGGTAATCCTTTACGCATCGCCGTTGCCGGTGCCGGCCTCGTCGGCCGGCGCCATCTGGAAGCGATTGCCGGGGCCGGTTTCAGTGTCGGTGCCGTCGTCGATCCGGACGAAAATGCAAAGGCCCTTGCGGAACGCGTCAAAGCGCCCTGGTTCGCTTCCCTTGCCCGGATGATCGATGCCGGGGTGGCCGACGGTGTCGTGATCGCCACGCCCAATCAAGCCCATGTGCCAAATGGCCTGGCGTGCGTGGCGGCGCATTTGCCGGTTCTTGTCGAAAAACCGCTGGCGACGGACGGCGCGGACGGCGCCCGCCTGATCGAGGCGGCCGCCGCGGCGGGCGTGCCGGTTCTGGTGGGACATCATCGTCGGCACAATCCGCTGATCCAGCAGGCAAAGGCGGAAATCGAGACCGGAGCGCTCGGCCGGCTGCTTGCCGTGCACGGCATGTTCTGGCTCGTGAAACCGGATGATTATTTCGAGGCGGCATGGCGTCGTCAGGACGGCGCCGGTCCGGTCTTCATCAATCTGATCCATGATGTCGACCTGCTGCGGTACCTGTGCGGAGACATCATCTCGGTACAGGCGCAGGAGGCAAACGCGGCGCGCGGTTTTGCCGTGGAAGATACGGCGGCAATCCTGTTGCGCTTTGCAAACGGCGCACTCGGAACCTTTTCGGTCTCCGACGCGATCCCGGCGCCCTGGAGCTGGGAACTGACGGCGCGGGAGAACCCGGCCTATCCGGCCAGCGGCCAGTCCTGTTACATGATCGGCGGATCGGAGGGGGCAATGGAAATTCCGAGCCTTAAGGTCTGGAGCCATACGGGCGCGCAAAGCTGGTGGTCGCCGATCGCAAGCCGGACGTCTCCCGTCGGGCAGGGCGACCCGCTGATCGCCCAGATCCGGCAGTTTGCCGCCGTGATCCGGGGCGAGGAGGAACCGCTGGTTTCCGGCCGGGACGGCCTCCAGGCGCTCAGGATCGTCGAAGCCGTCAAACACTCGGCGCGAACCGGAGAAAATGTAGCTTGTGCGCCTCACGCCGCCTGATGTTGCGGCTTGGGGCACCCGGTGCCGGCGCCGATATCGGTCAGATGAGATCCGGTTCCCCATCCCGGCGCAGCCAGAAACATCCGCCGCCGCGCTGAAACGTGTCGCCGAAGGTCTCCCGCGGGCAGACGGCTTCCATCGCTTTTTGAATGTCCGGGTCATCCGCACGGGCCAGATAACACAATGGCAGGATGACCGTGTCGTGGACGTGCCCGCTCAGCAAATACGTCGCCAGCATGTATTGTTCGTTGTACAGCCGGCCGGCCCATCCTTGCGGATAATCATAGGGAAGAAAGATATCGTGAAACCCGAAAATGATTCCTTTCGGAAGCATCGGAACCAGTTCCGTAAAACAAACGGTGACATCGGAGTTCTGAAAACTTCTATGGGAATTGTCGATGAAAACGATGTCGTTTTCAGACAGGAAATCAATCGATGAGAGATCCACATTCTCGAATCTGTTGCGGATTACTTCGTCGCAGATTGAATCGATTTCCTCGCGCGGTTCCGGATCGATCGATATGATTTTTGTCTCCGGCGATCGGTTTTGAACCGCAAGCTTAGCGAATTTTGTCGAATTGCCGGAGCCGACTTCGAGATAATATTTCGGCTTGTACTTGGCGATGAAATAGTAGATCGAGCAGGCGTCGAAGCCGGAAAACCACGGATTGTTCCAAAACGGCAGCGTGCCGCTGTCCTGTCCGTCGAATTCGATCGTCTCGAAATCGCCGTTGAACGCCGCCATCTCGCTCAGAAGCTCAACAAAAACCGCGTTGTTCTTCTGAAGAATGCGGTCAACAAATCCGTTCTTTTCCCGGACCGTGAGGTTGTAGCTATAGTCGACGATTTTCGCCTGCAGCATGACGGGGCTTTCGATCAAAACGGATTTAGTCGTTCCGCGTATAAACGGATCGCGGCCGATGAGCCATCGACAGACATCGCTTTGCGGTGTTTATCCCAAGGCCGCATCCGGTACTTTCGGGCGTGAACAGCGGTCTATCCTGCGTCTGAGAGGCTCTTTTCGGCATTCCAGAAATCCAGACGCTCGCCGTTCCCGAGATCCTCGGAGACCGCTTCAACGATCGTGTAGCCGAGGCTTTCGTAGAACTGCCTGGATATCAGCGAGACATGCAGCCGGATCTGCCGGCGGCCGGCCTGCCGCGCACCGTCTTCCAGATCGCGCATCAGGCGTTTGCCCAATCCGAGGCCCTGAAAGGAAGGGCGCACAAAAACGGCGGAGATCTTGTCTTCCACAAGGCTTCCGGTCGCTGCGGCAACGCCGTTGACTTCGGCCAGCAAGACGAGGCCGGTCAACGTGCGCTCCGCAATCCTGTCCGGATCATGGACCCGTTTGAAAAAGGCCAGGGCACGGGGTGGGTAGACGGGCGCGTAGCTGACATCGACCGTATCGCAGATCAGGCCGTGGACCGTCGCGCCGTCGGCCGGACCGCAGGCCCGAACAGTCGGAATGTCAGTCATGGATCGTGGTGTCACACCGTTTTCCGACACTTCTCCGGATTTCCGCTATCCGGGTATCCGCAGACTGGCCCGAAGGCCGCCGAGCGGCGCGTCGGTGAGTTCGACGTCGCCTCCGTGGGTGCGGGCGATGTCGCGGGCGATGGCGAGGCCGAGGCCCGTTCCGGCGTCGTCCTGGTTGCGGGACTGGTCGAGGCGCACGAAGGCACGGAATACGATTTCACGCTTTTCCGGCGGGATGCCGGGACCGTCATCGTCCACATTCACGGTGAGCCAGCCATTTTCGTGGCTCGCCGTGATGATGACCAGATCGCCGTAGCGGCACGCATTGACGATCAGGTTGATCAGACAGCGCTTGATCGCATTAGGACGGACCGGCAGGATCGGGTCGCCGGTAAACCGGACGTCGACCGTGGCGCCGGTCAGTTCGGCGCCGTGCGCAAGGTCCTTCAGCACTGCCTGTATATCGGTTTCCTGAGTGCTTTCATCGCCGTCTCCCTTGGCGAAGGCAACGTAGGCCTCGAGCATCTCCTCCATCTCGGTGACGTCCTGCTTCAGGTCGCCGGTGGCGGGGGTGTCGCCGAGCAGGGCCAATTGCAGGCGAAAGCGGGTGAGGATCGTGCGCAGGTCGTGGCTGACGCCGGCCAGCATGGTCGTGCGTTGTTCGATCTGGCGTTCGATGCGCCGGCGCATCTCGATAAAGGCCTGGGAGGCGCGCCGGACTTCGCGGGCGCCGCGCGGCTCGAAATCCGCCACGTTGCGCCCCTTGCCGAAGCCCTCGGCCGCGTCAGCCAGACGTTCGATCGGCCGGATCTGGTTGCGCAGAAAGAGGATCGCCACGCCGATGAGGACGACCGAGGTGCCGATCATCCACGCCAGGAAGATATGGGTGTTGGACGCATAGGTCTGGCTGCGGCGGGCGAGGATGCGCAGGTTCGCCTCATCGAGTTTGATCTGGATTTCGACGAATTTCGAGCGGCCGATCGTGTCGATCCAGAACGGTCTGCCGATCCGGTCGGACAATTCGCGGCTCAGGGCCTGGTCGAGCAGGGAAAAGAATTGCTTGGGCTTCGGCGAAGGAAGCGGGCCCGGCGGCAGCACGGCGATCGACAGGTTCAATTGTTCGTCGGCAAGCCGGGTGACGGTCCGGTATCCCGGATCCTGGTCATAGGTCTCCAGCACCTCGATGATCGCCGCAATGCTGCGTACCGTGGCGCTCGACAGGCGGGTTGTCACGCGATCCCAGTGCCGCTCCATGAAGACGAAGGCGATCACGGATTGCAGAATGACGATCGGCACGATGATGATCAAAAGGGACCGTGTATAGAGCCCTTTCGGCAGAAGCCTGGAAAAGAACCCCCTTGAGCGTTCACGCGGCTGCGACACCGGTGCCGCAGATGCGGGCGAGAGCGCTCCGGGCGGCGGACCCGCCGGTGCGTCCGTCGTGCTCATGCCGTCTCCCGACGTTGGGAGGTGTCGCTCGATCCTTTCACCCAGCACTCCTTTAAGGGGCGGTCGCCGGTGTCCGACGCCGGTCCCCGGAACCGCTTGACGGTGCACAGCATCGCCCGCGCGTCTCCTCCTACCCACTGAACCGCAAAAGCCATCCTAAACGGCACGTATTTTGGTTCCACCATCCTAGTCCGTCATCAGCCGGTAGCCGATCCCGCGCACGGTCTGCAGGTAACTCGGATCCGCCGGATCCGGCTCGATCTTGCGACGCAACCGGTTGATCTGGACATCCGCCGTCCGCTCGCCGAGCGCGTTGCCGTCGCCGTTCAGGTCATAGCGCGAAACGGTCTGGCGGGGCTGTTCGGCGAACAGCTTCAGCAACTGGCGCTCCCGGTCGGTGAGGCGAATGCGTTCATCGTCGCGATGCAGTTCGAGCCGGTCAAGGTCGAAGCGGAACGGTCCGAACGTGACGTGGCTCGGCTGATCGGCGGCTGCCGGGTCGGATTGCAGGCGCTTGAAGATGTTGCTGACCCTGAGAACCAGTTCGCGCGGTTCGAACGGCTTCGTAATGTAATCGTCCGCACCGATCTCCAGCCCGTTGATCCGGTCGTTGGCATCCGAAAGCGCGGTCAGAAGGACGATCGGGATATCCCGTCGGCCGCGCAACCGCTTGGCGAAATCGAAGCCGCTTTCGCCCGGCATCATGACGTCGAGGATCATCAGGTCGAAATCGAGGCCGTTGAGCTTGCGGCCTGCCTCGTCCGCGGAGGCCGCTTCCGTGACCCGGTATCCGTTTTCCTTCAGGTAGCTCGACAGGAGTACCCGAATGCGACTGTCGTCGTCGACGAGCAGAATATGCGCGGCATCGTCTTCCGGTTTCGAATGCGCCATTTCCGTCTCCGCGGCCTGGCCGTCGTGGCATTCGGCCCTGCGCGGGCCGTATCCCGGGCGACGAGTGTGCACGCCCTCAGGTCTATTTGATGACGACCTGCAAACCCTGACGTTCCGATTCATCCACCATCTCCGTCAGGAAGCGGCAGATAGTGTCGCGTTTTTCCGGCGATATCGCCTTGAGCGCCTTGTCAATCCGGGCCGCCTGCGATTCCGCCAACCGGGCTGCAAGGTCCCGTCCGCGGTCGGTCATGAACAACAAGCGCTCGCGACGGTCGACCGGGCCGGGGCGTTGTTCGATATAGCCCTCGTCGAGCAATTGCTTCAGAACCCTGCTCAGACTCTGTTTCGTGATCTTCAGAATATCCAACAGATCGGAAACCCGCAAACCCGGGTTGAGATTGACAAAATGGATCACCCTGTGATGGGCGCGGCCGAAATTCATCGAGGCCAGGATTTCATCGGGTCGACCGACAAAATCCCGATAGGCGAAAAACAGCAGCGACATAATGTCGGCATGCTGGATGGGCGATTCCTGTTTGTCGGAATCGTGGGTTTGCGACATCGTCATGAAATTTACGTCAGCCATGTTGACATATTTTTTTTGAATGTTATTTTCCTCGAACATCAGGCGAAATGATCCGAAAGATTGTCCCTATCTTTTGAAATAATATTTCAATCTTTCGAATTTTTTGTCCGTGATGTCGGAAATCAGATCAATCGTTAATCGTGTTGGCGAGGCCTGTGGCCTCAACGTTGCAGCAAAATCGATACGCGCAAACGCGGAAAGGGTAAAGTGCCATGGCCGGTCAGTCGTTTGACAAGCTCAATGGTGAGATATGGTTCGACGGGACATTCGTTCCCTGGGAATCGGCAAATGTCCATGTGCTGACGCATGGCCTGCATTACGCGTCGTCGGTGTTCGAGGGCGAACGGGCTTATGGCGGACGCATCTTCAAGCTGGACGAGCATACACGCCGGCTCCACGATTCCGCGACGCTGATGGGTTTTGAGATTCCCTACAGCGTCGACGAGATCAACGCGGCTTGCGAGGCCACCCTGGCACGGATGAACCTCAAGGATGCCTATGTTCGGCCGGTGGCCTGGCGCGGCAGCGAAATGATGGGCGTGTCGGCGCAGCACAATACGATCCACCTGGCGATCGCCGCCTGGGAATGGCCGTCCTATTTCGACCCGGCCGAACGGCTTAAGGGCATTCGGCTGCAGATTGCCGATTATTGCCGGCCGGATCCGCGCACGGCGCCGGCCAAATCCAAGGCGGCCGGCCTGTACATGATCTGTACGCTGTCCAAACACAAGGCCGAGGCGGCCGGCTACGCCGACGCGCTGATGTTCGACTGGCGCGGACGCGTTGCCGAGGCGACCGGAGCCAATGTCTTCTTCGTCAAGGACGGTGTCTTGCACACACCGATCCCGGATTGTTTCCTCGACGGCATCACACGGCGCACGGTGATGGATCTTGCGCAGGCGCGCGGCATCGAGGTCGTTGAACGGGTGATCATGCCGGACGAAATGGCCGATTTCGAACAATGCTTCCTGACCGGTACGGCGGTCGAAGTCACGCCGGTGTCGGAGATCGGGCCGTACAACTTCGAGGTCGGCGACATCACCCGCACCCTGATGGAAGACTACAGCGCCGCGGTCCAGCCGCAGCCGGTCGCCAGCGTCGAAGCGGCGGAATAGGCGGTTTCAAACGCGGACAGGGGAGGCCGGGAACGCGGCCTTCCCGGCATGCCGGCGTCAGGCATTGACGATCAGACTCGCGATGAATCGGTCGGTCCGGTCCGGCCCGATCGTCGCCTGTCGGATCAGAAAGTCGAAATGGCGGATCAGCGACTGGATCTGGTCCACCGAATTGATCACCACATAGGACCCGCCGACGTAGAGCGCCGCGCGCAGCGGCCCGAAAATCGTGTAGGGCGCTGAAAAGACGGTCCGGCCATCGAACAGGAAGAGCCGGAACGTCGGATACAGCTCGTCGAGCAATGTGCGCATATGCTCCAATTGCCGGAGCCGGACCGGATCGGGAATGCCGGACCAGACGGAATGGCCGGCGGCAAAGTCCTCGATCACCTGGACCGGCATGCAGCATTCGATGTCGGTTTCCGTAAGCCGAGACAGGGCGATCTGCCGTCTCGACCGGGCCAGGGTCTCGTCATAGCCCATCTCGCCATATTCGTGCGAAATCAGGGATTCGTGACGCAGGATTTCCGGTAGCAGCGCCGGCACATAGCGTATCTTGTAGCCGCTCGCTTCCCGGTACCAGCGCTCCAGCGGCGTATGCCCGCTGTCATCCTCCGCCAATTCGATTTCGACCGACGGCGCGACCTCGGTTACGGTCTCGCTGGACTGGCTCAAGCCCAGCAGCCAGTCGAGACTGACATTCTTGGCCTCGGCGATGCGATGCAAGGTCTCCGCGCGGGGCAATCGTATCTGGGCCGGGGCGAGAAACTGGCTGAGGGCAGACCGGTCGAGCCCGACATCCTTCGAAAACTGCGCAAGATTGCCGCCGTCGGCGGCGATCAACTGGCCGAGACGCTGGCGAAACAGCTGGGTGAGATCGCGCTTGTCCATTGGATGGGCTTAGTGTGTTTTCACAATGTTTTGGTGAATATACACCAAAATTGATTTCTCGCTGCGTAAATGTGCCTGTGTTTGTAAATTCTCACATTGTCGTGATGCTGTCCGTGCCGGCTAATTGTCTGCAGTGCAACGGGCCGGGAAACAGGGATGCGACGCCGATTTCAGACCGAATGGCCGACCTGGGTCATTCTGATGCTTTGCTGGTCGGGATGGATCGGGATCCTCCTGTCAGCCGACACTCTCGGTGCCCTGGCAAGCACGGCGCTTCTGGCCCTTTGCCTCGGGCTCTATTCCTCCCTCCAGCATGAGATTCTGCATGGACACCCGACAGCATCGGAACCCGTCAACACGCTGATCGCCCTTCCGCCTCTCGGCGTGTTCATTCCCTATCCGCGTTTCAAGGACCTGCACCTGGCGCACCATCGCAACGATGCGCTGACCGATCCGTACGACGATCCGGAGAGCTATTATGTGCATCCGGAGGACTGGGCCCGGTTTCCCGGGCTCTGGCAGGTGATCCTGCAGATCAACAATACGCTTGTCGGCCGCATTCTGATCGGTCCGGCGCTCGGGCTGTGCGGCTTCTGGCAGGCAGAATTTCAGCGCATGCGACGCGGCGACCGCGCCGTGCTCCGGGCCTGGGGTCTGCAGTTTTTGCTTCTCGTGCCGCTCGGCGCGTTCGTCTGGCTCGTCTCGGCGCTGCCGATTATTGCCTACCTGGTTGCGGCCTATGCCGGCATGTCGATCATTCATGTGCGCACCTTCGTCGAACACCGCGCGCATCCGGAAGCGGCCGCCCGCACCGTCATCATCGAGGATCGCGGGCTGTTCGCGCTGTTGTTCCTCAACAACAATTTTCACGCCGTACACCACGTCCGGCCTTCCTTGCCTTGGTATGAGATCCCCGCATTTTACGCCCGGCACCGCGATCGTATCCTGGCGCGCAATCGGGGGTACCGGTATCGGTCCTATGCCGACGTGTTTCGCCTTTATGCGTTTCGCCCGAAGGAACCCGTACCCCACCCCCTGGTCGGACAGGACAGCCGGCAATGACAAAGCCTGGCGAGGCATTGTCGCAAACCGGGCCAGCCCTGTTGCCGATGTATGACTGGCCGGAAGTCTCGTGGGCGACGGACGCGCTCTGGCAGGCGATCCGCACGGCCTGCCGGCAGATCGGCCTCAACCCGCCGCAGACGCTGACCCGGCACGCCGGACTGCTCGACCAATGGCTCGACCCGCATCTTTTCCTTGCCCAGACCTGCGGCCTGCCCTTTGCCCGGCATCTGCGGTGCCGGGTCCGGCTTCTCGGGTCTCCGGCCTACGCGCTCGAAGGGTGTGAGCCCGGCGATTATTACAGCGTCGTGGTGGTGCGGCAGACGGATCTCCTTGCCGGACCGGACGATATCGGGCCCACCCATCGCTTCGCGTATAACGGGATCGATTCACAAAGCGGTTTCCGCGCCATGCAATCCCTTTTGCAGGCCGGCGGACAGGGCGCGGACTGGCTCGCAAGCGGGCGCCGGACCGGGTCGCACCGCGCTTCGATCCGGGCCGTGGCGGATGGCGTCGCCGACTTCGCCGCGATCGACGCCATAAGCTGGCTGCTGGCCGGTCGCCATGAACCGGCATCCCGAAACCTGCGCGTGCTTACGCGGACTGCTTCGACACCGGGTCTTCCCTTCATCACCAGCCTCGACCGCGACGGTGCGCCGCTGGCGACGGCCATAAAGAACGCGATCGAAACGCTCGAACCGCGCGTGCGCGAGGCGCTCGGTATCTGCGGATTTCGGCAGCGAGTGGAGGCGGACTACGATTGTATGGACGAGGCCGAAACAGTTTAGAACACACCGAGGCTGAGCCCGGCGGCAAGCGCCGCGCCGATTTCGCGGCAGCGGGCGAGCTCCTCCTCGGGGATCGTCTTTTCTGCAAGGATCTGTTCCTGGGTCTGGGCCCTGGTGCAGACGATCAGCGGCGGTTGAACCTCCTTGAGGCGCCATCCTGTGGCAATGCGCGCGGTCTGGCGGGCTGCGCTTTCGCCATCCGACCCGGCGCAGACCATCTGGGCATAGGGGCGGCCCTCGATGCGGCCCAGGACGGGATAATAGGATCGGTCGTAGAAATCCTTCATGCCTCCCGCGATTGCGGCAAGGTTTTCCGGTGCACAAAACAGGTAGCCGTCGGCACGCAGCAGATCGTCGGGCCCGGCTTCAATGGCCGTCTTGAGAATCGTTTGCGCTTCTTCGCGGGCGGCCGCCGCAGCGGCTTCTGCCATTTGCCTGCTGCCGCCCGTTCGCGTGAAATAAACGATGAGGAGTTCTTTCATGTGCAACCCAGATATCGGCAGAGCGGTGCGGTCGCAACCGCGGGAAGGCCGACCCTAAACCTGCCGATATCCTGCGTCGATCAGTAAGGGCGCCCGGTCGGCTTCACGGTCGTTCGGTTGATCGGACACAGCCGCATCAATCGGTACCGCAGGCCAACAGACGGTCCAGATCGAGGGGTTCGGTTACCATGGCGAGACGACCGTCGGCATTGCGCGGCCAGTCCTCTTCCGGCCGGTCCCAGTATAGCTCGATCCCGTTTCCATCGGGATCGCGCAGATAAAGGGCTTCGCTGACGCCATGGTCGCTCGCCCCATCGAGCGGCAGGCCGGCCGCCATCAATCGGGTCAGCGCATCCGCCAGCGCTGCCCGCGTGGGATAGACGATCGCAAGATGGAACAGGCCCGTCGTGCCGCGTTGCGGCGGATTGCCGTTTTTGCTTTCCCAGGTGTTCAGACCGATGTAGTGGTGATAGCCGCCGGCGGATACGAAAGCCGCATCGTCGCCATAGCGCTGCTTCAGAGAAAAGCCCAGAACGCCGCAATAAAATCCGAGGGCGCGATCGAGGTCGGCGACTTTCAGATGAACATGGCCGATCCGGGCTTCGGGATGGATCGGTCGCGGTGTGAGGCCGGGTTCGGCATCGGCAATCCGGGGCAGGGTACTCATCAGGGAAGTCCTTTCAGCGTCTCATTGGTGAACCGGTGCGATCGGCCGACAAACCATCGTCGAATGCCGGACCGTAGGGCGGCACGACCGCTACGGGGTCGATACGGAGCAATGTCGGTTCAAAACATTGGTTTGATAAGACAGAAAATTGGCATATGATCTCACACTATTAGTGTGAAATTGGTGTTATTTGAGGCCTGACGCCCTTGGATCGTGTGACCGGAATGCAGGTCTTTCAGCGGGTTGCGACACTCGGCAGCCTGTCGGCGGCGGCGCGCGCCATGGGCATGTCGCAGACCATGGCGACCAAACACGTAGCGGCCCTTGAAGGACGGCTCGGTGTCAAGCTGCTGCACCGGACGACGCGCCGGCTCACGCTGACCGAGGCGGGCCGCTCGTATCTCGACGCCGTTGAAGACATTCTGGACCGGATCTCGGAGGCGGATACCCGCGCCGCCCTCGAAGCGACGGACGTGCAGGGCCGGCTGAGGCTGAATGTGCCGGTTTCCTTCGGGATCCTGGAGATCGCGCCGCTGCTGGCAAAGCTGGCGGATCTTTATCCCAGGCTCAGCGTCGAACTCGGCCTGAACGACCGCTTCGTCAACCCCATCGAAGAGGGTTGGGACCTTGTCATCCGCATCGGGCAAATGAAGGATTCCAGCCTCATCGCGCGCCGCTTTGCGCCCTGTGCCACGACGATCTGCGCGTCGCCGGACTATCTGGCCCGGCATGGTCGGCCGATGACGGTTCGTGATCTCGCGCGGCACGCTTGCCTTGGGTACACGCTTTCACGCCTTGTCGGCCCCGATCGCTGGCATTTCGGTCCCGACGGCAAGGCGAGCGTTGCGATTTCGGGAAGCTTGTGCGCCAACAACGGTGACGCGCTTGTCGCCGCCGCGGTCGCCGGCCAGGGCATCATCTATCAGCCGACCTTTCTGGTTCATCGCGAGCTCAAAGCCGGATCGCTTGTCGCGCTTCAGCTCGATCAGGCGAGTGTGGAACTCGATGGCATCTTTGCGATGTATCCGTCCGAGCGCAGGCCGCCGGCCAAGATACGCGCCACGATCGATTTCCTGGTGGACGCGTTCTCGCCGGTTCCGCCATGGGAATGTTAGTCCCGTTGCGCTTCAACGGCTGCGTGCGCGGCCGGCCGCACTGTCACTTCCAACGCTCCGCCGCCGCGTCGTCGACGGCCTTCGCCTCGACCCATCCCCCTTCGACACCGTCGGCGGCATGTTCCTTTTTCCAGAACGGCGCCCGGGTCTTCAAATAGTCCATCAGGAAATCGGCGGCCTCGAACGCTGCCCGCCGGTGTTCCGATGCGGTCGCGACGAAGACGATCGGTTCACCCGGCGCGATACGGCCATACCGATGGATGACGGTCAGACCCAGCAGCGGCCAGCGCTCGGTTGCGGCCGCGGCAACCCGAGCGATCTCGCCTTCCGCCATGCCGGGATAATGCTCCAGTTCGAGCGCGGCAAGCGTGCCCGCCTCGTCGCGGCACAGGCCCGTGAAGGTCACGACACCGCCGATGTCGGTGCGCCCCGCAGTCAGTTTTTCGGATTCGGCGCGGATGTCGAACGGGGCTTCCTGCACCCGGATCGTCGGCGAGACGGCCATGGTCAGCCGCCGGTCATTGGCGGAAAGAACGCCACTTCATCCACCTCGCCGAGGCGGGCGTCGGCCGTCACATGGACCTGGTCGAAGGCGATGCGGATATGATCCGGCTCGCCGAACGCCATCTCGTAATTCTCACCGCGGCCGGACAGCCATCGCATCAGATCGGATGCCGTCTCGACGCCGGCGGGCAGGTCAACGTCTTCTTCGGCCAGTCCGGTGCGTTCGCGCACCCATGCAAAGTACCGGATCTTCACGGGCTAGGCTTCCTTCAGGAGATGGCTGATCCCGGCGCGGAAGTAATCGAACCCGGTATAGAGCGTCAAAAGCGCTGCAATCCAAAGGCAGGTGATGCCGGTCAGGGTCAGCCCGGGCAGGATCGGTTCGATCGCCGGCGCGCCCAAAAGGATTCCGATGGCCACCAATTGCACGGTGGTTTTCCACTTGGACAGTTTGGTGACCGGGACGCTCACCCGAAGTTCGGCCAGGAATTCGCGCAGGCCGGAAACCAGGATCTCGCGGGCGAGGATGATGACCGCTGCCAGCATCGACCAGCCGCGAATGGTTCCATCGGCTGCCATCATCATCAGGCAGGCAGCTACGAGGAGCTTGTCGGCGATCGGGTCGAGCATTCGGCCCAGAGCGCTCTGCTGATGCCAGGCGCGGGCCAGATACCCGTCGAAAAAATCGGTAACGGCGGCGGCAATGAACAACCCGAGGGCGATCAGACGGAAGGTCTCGCCAGGAAAGTAGAAACACGCGACCAGAAGCGGGACCGCGACAATCCTGCCATAGGTCAGTATGTTCGGTAGCGAGGTTGCGTGTGTCGTCTGCATGGTTTCCATGGGTCTGGCCCAGCCATTTCGCGCCTTTTGGATCAAGCACAGGCCAAGGCGGTCCGTCAATGTCTGCGCCAAGTTCTAACGCGGAATTCTGGTTTAAATCAGCCCCTTCATAAGTACGGATTGCTCTGCGACCCGGATTAGAACTTGTCGGAATTCAGGGGGTATGGTGCAGCACATGGGAACACGATTGTTCGGTGCAATCACGATTGCGTGGCTCAGCCTTTTGTCGGGCGCAGCGCTTGCCGGCGGCACGGATGCGGATCGCCTTGAAATCCTCCGCAAGGTGGCCGTTGCGGCATGTCAGGCCGGGCTCGAGGAAGACAATGCGGTGAGCGAGGCCTTGCCGGGCACGGTGGAATCTGTCCGCGATCGCGGCACGATCAATGGTCGGTTGCGTCGTCAGATCGATCTGCGCCTGTCGGCAAGCCGCATGGTCCGCGTGCAAGTGGACGGCTTTCGCGGTCGCCTGCGGCGTGTTCGCGTGGAGATGTCGGAGCCGGCCGGCACGGCACTTGAACAGGGACGGGCGCTGCCGCGCGCGCTGGTGGATCTCGACAATGCCTGCGCGGTCCGGCATGGCCGTTCGATCGCCTACGACGCGACCGGGCGTCCGGATGTGCTGCGTCACTTCGATCACACCCTGAGCGCCATCGGTCCGGCGGAGGAGCTGAATCCGGCTGTCCCGGCCGGAGACGACCCGGGCGGCGTGACGGTCGGTCTGATCGACAGCGGCGTCAATTACCTGCTGCCGGAAATCGGCAAGAGGCTTGCCCGGCGTGCCGACGGGTCCCTCATGGGATACGATTACTGGGACGAAGACGACCGTCCCTTCGACCTCGATACGGGCCGTTCGCCATTCTTTCCGATCCGGCATGGCACAACGGTCGCGAGCGTGTTCCTGCGTGAAGCGCCGCGCGCGCGTCTGGTGCCCTACCGGTATCCGCGACCCGACATGCGGCGAATGGGAACGCTCGTGGAGACGGCGGCAAAGGATGAGGTCTTCATTGTGATGATGCCGCTGGGCAGCCGGACCGAAAGCCAGTGGGAGGAATTCGCCTCGGCGGCCCGCCGCCACCCGGACATGCTGTTCGTGGTTTCCGCCGGCAATGACGGGCGCGACATCGACCGGCAACCGCTCTATCCGGCGGGTTTCGGGCTTGAGAACGTGCTGGTCGTGACGTCGTCGGATGCGTTCGGGCGCCTTGCGGAAGGCTCGAACTGGGGGCGGGATACCGTGCATATCATGGCGCCGGGGGAACGCATCGATGTCACCGACCACCGGGGCGCGGCGGGCAAGGCTTCGGGATCGAGTTTTGCCGTGCCGCGGGTTGCCGCCCTGGCGGCGCGCCTGGCTGCGCAGCATCCGGATTGGCGCGCAGCGGAACTGATGGCGGCCATTAGGGGACGCACTGCGCGCTCGCTGGAACGATCCGGCCCAAAGACCCGGTGGGGTTGGATCCCTAATCCTGTCGATGACGGCTGACCGGCTAAATTCCCGCCGGCGTTATCGTTGCGGCGGTCTCGGCGGCGGCGCGTTCAGGAACCGTTCCGCGGCCGGTGCAAGGTTCGGATTGATCGTCTTCAGGCGGTCGAATGCGGCTTGCGCAAAGGCCGTCTCACCTGCCCAGGTGCCGGCCTGGATGGCAAGCCGCAGGACCTGCATGTCGTCCGGGATGTGCTGCATCAGGAATTTCAGATGCGGCATTTCGGCTTCGTATCGGCCGGCAAGGTGAAAGGTGATCGCAAGGCCGAGCCTGGCGTTCAGGGAATTCGGATCCTGGTCGAGAGAGGCTTCGAAAAGGGCTACGGATTCCGCGATCATACGGCGTGATCCAAGCGCCTGGGCTGCAAGATCGAAGTATTGCCGGTTGCCGGTGCGCCGGCAGGACGTTTCGAGTGCCTTGGCCTCCTCCGGCGGCAGAGTGCCGCGCGTGGTGCGCATTTCCTCAAGTTTCAGGGTGCAGATCCGGATTGCGGCGCCGATTTCCGAACTCGCATCTGCGCGATCGGGGCCGCTGCGACTCTGCAATTCGGCGATCGCGGCGCCGGGAACCGCTTCCATGCGACCTTCGCCGCCGGACGCGGTGATACCAACAAGACGGCCCTCGTCGTCGACCAGTGCACCGCCGCTATTGCCCGGCTGGCTGGCTGCGGAATGGTGCAGTCGGGCCAGTGGCCGGGCATCTGCAGGAGGCAGTCTGACAGTGCCGGGATCATAGGCCCTGATGCGGCCCTGCGCGATATCGGCGCCGATCGTGTAGACCGTGTCGCCCGGGGCGGCCGCGGCCGGCGTCAGGGCCGGACCCGGCGGCAGGTCCGGGGCATCAAGGAGTTGAATGTCCGCCAGATAGTCGGTCGGCACCGGGATTGCCCGGATGCGGTTGCCGTCCGGCAGGAACACCTCGACATGGTCCCGGTCGGCCACGACATGCCGGGACGTGACAAGCCGCCCGGGAGCGATGCGCACGGCGCTGCCGATCGGGTCGAAACCGGAGACCGCGAACACGGCTCCGCGGGCATCACAAACCGGTTGCGGCTGTCGACAGGCCGCCTCTTGTGCCTGCGGGATCGGGCTCCAGGCGAGGCCAAGGACGATAAAGGCGAAAAGCTTTAGGCGGAGCACGCTCGGTTTCCTCCGTTTCGGGCGGCGACCACCATACGGTGCTGGTGTGCTTTCGTCAGCATTGCGCGGCAACCGATGCGGAGGATTCCGCCATGCCGTTCTCCACCTTGCGCACTGCGGGGCGACCCCACAACCGATCGAGCAGCCAGGTCCAGTCGCCGGCTTCGCTGCGTCGTGATGCGAGATAGCGTGTCGGCGGTATCGCCTCGATCTGACCGTCCGCTTCGCGTCCGACAGCGAATTGAAACACATAGTTCGGCGTCAATCCCATGCGCAGGTCGGCAACGAGGATTTGTCCGTCCGCCTCACGGGCCCGCAGATAACCATCGGAAAACCAGATGAGTTTCTGGACTGCCGGCGCGCCGTCGAGGCATGTCAGGAGATCGGGCCGGCGGGCATGCGAATAGATCGACGGGTTCTGATCGCCGTCGAACAGCGACAGGTACAGGTTGTGATAGTGTTTCTCGTCGATCGCGATCACCTTCCACAACACCGTATTGAACGGAGCGGCGAGGGCGAACACCTTGGTCGGCTCCACGCCGGCCTGTTCGAACATCGTTCTCGCCCGATCCTCGACATAAGCCTGCAAGGCGACCGTCAATGCCATGTAGCTGGTCGAAAAAACCAGGCCGATCGTCAGCACGCGGGCAAGGCGCGCGGTCCATGATCTGACGCACAGGGCCCAGATCACCGGAATGAGGATCGGGACCGTATAAAGCGGGTCGATGATGAAAATCGATCCGACGCCGACCGGATCCGGCCAGACAGGCCAGAAGATCCGGGTTCCGTAGACCGTCATCGCGTCGATGATTGCATGCGATGCAAGAACCAGGAAAACGGTCGCATAGACCCTGACCCGATGTTCACGAAGAGCGCCGACCGAGCGCACCAGCGCCTCGCCGATCACCGGCGTTGCCAGGGCATGGACGAAAATCGAATGCGTAGCGCCGCGATGCAGGACGAAGGAATCGACGGGATCCTCATAGGGGATAAAGACGTCGAGATCCGGTAGCGTGCCCATGAGGCCGCCGATGAGAACGGCCTTGCGCGGCCCCGCGTTCCGACCGAGAAGGGCGACAGTAACAGCGGCGCCGAGGGTGAATTGGGTAAGCGAATCCATCCGCGAATAGCTGCGAGACAGCCCTTGAAAGTCAAGGGCATACCCGTTCTGTTCAGAGGAGAAAGTTCGCCCTGGCCCCGGACAGTGTGCTTTTGCTTGCAATTTTCGTATGGCAATGCTGATCAGGGTCTGTCGGGCTTCGGTGCAGATGCGTGTGATATCTGACAAACCCGACTGCGGGGGGCGAAGGAACGTGATGATGCAATGGCGTTTGAATTCAGGTCGCATGCCCCGTCCGTTCGGCGTTGTTGCTTTTATCGCGTTGATCCTCGTATTCCTCGCCCAGCCCGTCCGGGCCGGACCGGCGGAAACAGCCTGGAAGGTGGCGTCGCCGTCCGTGGTGATCGTCGAACCGATCTGGCCGGGCTATCAGCGGCCCGGCTTCGGCGCGCCGGAAGGCACGGCGCCGGAGGGCAGCGGCGTCGCGTTGCTTGAGCCGGGCCTGATCGCAACGGCTGCGCATGTCGTGGCACGGGCAACGTCGGTGTCCGTGCGCGACCACGAGGATCGCACGTACCCGGCAAAGATTGTGGCTGTGGACCGGCCGACCGATCTCGCCCTGTTACGGATCGATGCACCTCTCAAGCCGATTATTGTCGCGCCGGAGCGACCGGCAACCGGCGCCGAAGTCTGTGCGATCGGCAATGCGTTCGGGCTCGACCTCAGCATTACCTGCGGCATCGTTTCGGCGCGGTCCCGGTCCGGGATCGGGTTCAATCCGATCGAAGACTTCATTCAGACCGATGCCGCCATCAATCCCGGGGCGTCCGGCGGCGCGCTGGTCGATCAGGAAGGGCGGCTCGTCGGCCTGATCAGTGCGATTTTCACCAAGGACACCGACGCGAATGCGGGCGTCAATTTCGCGGTATCGGCGGAGCTGCTCATGACCCGTTCGCGCCTCATGCTTGACCGTGCAAAGGTCGAGTGATCCGCGCATGCGTCCGATTGTGTTGTAGATATAGCCTTCCCCCTTCACCGTCCCTCCCACTTCAATCGAGCGTTTGACCGACCATGGCGACACTGACCATCAATGCGGGTTCTTCTTCCCTCAAATTCGGCATTTTCAACGGCTCAGAAGTATGCATGCGCGGTCTCGCATCCGGCCTTGGGGGTGAGGCGGTGCTGAACTATGCGCATCTCGGCGCCGAGAAAGTTACCGAGACGCTGGACGGCAACGACGCGGACGCGGCGCTCGGCCGTGTGCTTGCCATCGCGGAAGCCTCGGGATTCCCGATCGAGGCCGTCGGACACCGGATCGTGCATGGCGGTCCGGACTATTCCCGGCCGGTCGTGCTGACCGAGCCGATCCTCCAGGAACTCGAAGAACTGAGCCCGCTGGCGCCTTTGCATCAGCCGTCCAACCTGGCATGTATCCGGTCGACGCAGCGCACTTTTCCCAACGCCCGGCAGGTCGGCTGTTTCGATACGGGGTTTCACCGGACCCATTCCTATGTTGCCGACACGTTCGGATTGCCGCATGAGCTCTATGAGGCGGGCGTGCGGCGCTACGGGTTCCACGGCCTGTCCTACGAATTCATCAGTCAGAGCCTGAAAAAAACACATCCCAAGCTTGCCGCCGGTCGGGTGGTCGTAATGCATTTGGGATCGGGAGCGTCGATGTGCGCGATCCGGGACGGGCAGTCGGTCGCCTCGACGATGGGATTTTCCGCACTCGACGGTCTGCCGATGGGCACACGATGCGGCCAGCTCGATCCGGGCGTCGTGTTGTGGCTCATTCAGGAGCGCGGCCTTTCCGGCGACGAGATCTCGCACCTGCTCTATCACGATTCCGGCCTTAAAGGTCTGTCGGGCATTTCCGGAGACATGCGGGATCTGGAGGGTAACGACGATCCGGGCGCGCGGCGCGCCATCGATTATTTCATTCACCAGATCAGCCGGGAACTGGGCGCTCTCAGTGCCGCCCTTCACGGTCTCGACGGCATCGTGTTCACCGGCGGGATCGGGGAGAATTCGGCCATGGTGCGCCGGCGTGTCTGCGAAGAATTCAAGTGGTTCGACGTGCGCCTCGATGCGGTGGCGAACGAGGCAAAGGCACAGGATCTGACGGCTCCGGGCTCGAAGGTCGCCGTCTTGCGGATTGAAACC
This sequence comes from Pseudomonadota bacterium, assembly GCA_038745065.1. GTDB lineage: Bacteria > Pseudomonadota > Alphaproteobacteria > Rhizobiales > JANQQB01 > JANQQB01. The sequence continues at coordinate 101,945 of JBCDLT010000010.1, forward strand.
GACGAGGAACAAATGATCGCCCGGCACGCGGCCGACTTGCTCTAGAAATCAGCGAGCCAGTCGGCAGGATCCGGAAACTCGGGACGAAAGTAGACGATCATGCGACCGTCGGGTCCGGAACCCGCGTTTTCCGCCCACGGGGCGACGCCGTGGATAGCCAGCCGGTGCACCAGATAGGCTTCGCCGGGACGGGCCGGGATTGCGACGCGGCGGCACTCTTCGAATACCTGCCGCCGCACGGCGTGGTAGATCTCGGTAACGTCGGATGCGCCCCAATCGGCAGGTGCGATATCTTTAAAAAATCCGGAAAACGCTGCGTGCACCCGCTTGTGCGAACCTTCCCAGACGACAAGAGGCGCAGCGCCGGGATCGCTCTCTGTCAGGGGAATGCCGAGCAGGTAGGCGTGGTGTTCGCGCAGGTGCCGGCGCCGGTCCGGACCCTCCGGCAGGAGGCCGTCGAGATGGGCAGCGTCGCGATCGCGGCGGAACCGGAACGCTGCCGCACTCTCCTGATCGGACGGCTGCGGATAGCCCGGATAACAGACCGAGACCTGACCCCGATCGAGATCGAAGGTTCGGCCCGGGAACAGGTCGGCAATGAAGTCGACAGCGGTGCCGGCGAGCGGCGGTCCGCCGCCGATCTTACCGCGCCCGTCATTCGGCAGCGCGTTCACGCCCACGAACCAGGTGCCGCCGCAACGCAGGCCGCGGGGATCTTCGGACCGCTTCACGGCCTCGCGCGCCGCGGGGAGGGCATGCCTTGCCCAGTCGGCAAGGACAGGGTCATAGGGAAAGGCCAGCCATCCGGTGCGATCGAACTCTCGTGCCATGGCACCCCGCCGGTCAGATACGGCCGGCCCGCTCCAGATGATCGATGATGCGATCGACCATCGCCTCGACGGACAAGGTGCCCCCGTCCAGATGGATTTCCGGGTTTTCCGGTTCTTCGTAGTCTGAATCGATGCCGGTGAAGTTCTTCAGGGTACCGGCCCGTGCCTTTTTGTAGAGGCCCTTCGGGTCGCGCGCCTCGCAGACCTCGAGCGGCGTGTCGACGAAGATCTCGAAAAACTCGCCGTCCTCGACAAGCGCGCGTGCCATGTCGCGTTCCGCGCGGAAGGGAGAGATAAAGGAAACCAGGGTTATCAAGCCCGCATCCAGCATCAGTTTGGCGACTTCGGCCACGCGGCGGATGTTTTCCACGCGGTCCTGGTCAGTGAAGCCCAGATCCTTGTTGAGGCCGAGCCGGACATTGTCGCCGTCCAGCAGATAGGTGCGCCGCCCGCGCTCATGCAATTGCTGTTCGAGCCGGTCGGCAATTGTCGACTTGCCGGCGCCCGAAAGACCGGTGAACCAGAGCATTGTCGGTTTCTGGCCGTTATCGGCGGCGCGCACCGACTTGTCGATCTTCATGTCGTGCCAGGCCAGATTGTCGGCCCGGCGCAGGGAAAAATCTATGACGCCGGCACCGACGGTGGCGTGGCTCATCCGGTCGATGAGGATGAAGGCGCCGGTGCCGGGATTGTCCTTGAAACTGTCGAACGCAAAGTCCCGGTCGACGGCGATCTTGCAATAGCCGACCTCGTTCATGGCGAGCGTCTTGGCGGCTTCCTTTTCCAGCGTGTTGACGTCGACCCGGTGCGTCAGATCGGTGATTTGTGCGACAGCCGACTGGGTGGCAAAGCGGATGCCGTAAGTGCGCTCCGGCAGCATCGGTTTGTCGTCCATCCAGATCATGTGGGCGGCAAACTGGTCGGTGACGGAGACCGGCGCATTGACCGGTGCCAGGATGTCGCCTCGGCTGATGTCGATTTCATCTTCAAGGACGAGGCTGACCGCCTGTCCGGCCCGGGCCGTTTCCAGGTCGCCGGAGGGTCCGAGAATGCGGCGCACGCAGCTCTTTCTGCCGGACGGAGCGGTGACCAAGGTCTCGCCGAGCGACACGGTCCCGGACGAGACGGTGCCTGCAAACCCGCGAAAATCAGGATGCGGGCGGTTGACCCATTGCACGGGAAACCGGAAGGGACGCGACGCGGCGCCTTCGGCAACCTTTATGGTCTCCAGAAGACACATCAGGGTCGGGCCGCGATACCAGTCCATTTCGCTGGACGGTGCGAAGACGTTGGCGCCGGTCAGGGCACTGACGGGTACGCAGTGTACGTTGTCCAGGCCGATGGTCCGAGCAAAGGCCCGGTACTCCGTCTCGATCGCCTCAAAGGTTTTTGCATCGTATCCGACAAGGTCCATCTTGTTGACGGCAAGGATGGCGTGCCGGAGGCCGAACAGCGATACGATGTATGAATGCCGACGCGTCTGGGTGAGCACGCCCTTGCGGGCGTCGATCAGGATGACGGCGACCTCTGAATTCGATGCCCCCGTCGCCATGTTGCGGGTGTAATGCTCGTGGCCCGGCGTGTCGGCGGCGATGAACCGCCGGCGCGGCGTGGAAAAGTAGCGATAGGCGACGTCGATCGTGATGCCCTGTTCGCGCTCGGCCTGCAACCCGTCGACGAGGAGCGCGAGGTCGACGGCTTCGCCCTGGGTCCCGTAAGCCTTGCTCTCGGCGCGGGCGGCGTCGACCTGGTCGTCGTAAACCGTGCCGGTCTCATACAAAAGCCGGCCGAGCAGGGTGGATTTGCCGTCATCGACCGAGCCGCAGGTCAGAAAGCGCACCTGGTCCCTGGTCTCGTCGTCCCCGGTCTCCTGGTTTGTCGGGCGATCAAGCGGCTCGACCATGCCGTCGGTCATCATCAGAAATAGCCTTCCTGCTTCTTCTTTTCCATCGATCCGATCTGGTCGTGGTCGATGACCCGGCCCTGGCGTTCAGAGGCCCGGCTTGCTTCCAGTTCTGCGATGATTCGGGCGACGCTGTCGGCGTCCGATTCAATGCCGCCTGTCAGCGGATAACAACCGAGCGTGCGGAAGCGGACCCGGCGCGTCTCGGGTACTTCGCCGGGATCGAGCGGCATGCGGTCGTCATCCACCATGATCAGCGCGCCGTCGCGGGTGACGACCGGGCGCTCGGCGGCGAGGTAGAGCGGGACGATCGGAATGGATTCCTTGAGGATGTAGCGCCAGACATCGAGTTCGGTCCAGTTCGACAGGGGGAAGACGCGGACGCTTTCTCCGGCGCCGATCTCGGTGTTGAACAGCGACCACAATTCCGGCCGTTGGTTCTTCGGATCCCAGCGATGGCTTTTGGTGCGGAAGGAAAAGATGCGCTCCTTGGCGCGCGATTTTTCCTCGTCGCGCCGTGCGCCGCCAAAGGCGGCATCGAATCCGTGCCGGTCGAGCGCCTGTTTCAGCGCCTGGGTCTTCATGATGTCGGTATGGACCTTGGAGCCGTGGCTGAACGGATTGACGCCGTCCGCGACCCCCTCCTGGTTGATGTGCACGATCAAATCGAGACCGAGGCGCTTCGCAAGGTCGTCGCGGAACCGGATCATCTCGCGAAACTTCCAGGTCGTGTCGACATGCAAAAGCGGGAAGGGGAGCCGGCCCGGCGCAAACGCCTTCAGGGCCAGATGCAGCATGACAGCGGAATCCTTTCCGATCGAATAGAGCATGACCGGCTTGCGGAAAGTGGCTGCGACTTCCCGGATGATGTGAATGCTTTCGGATTCCAGCCGGTCGAGGTGGCTCAACCGGTCGCCATGCGCGCGGGCCCCGGACGGAGCCGGAGGCGTTAAAGTCGATGTGTCTGTCATCGTCAGTCCGTTCTGGGGCCGGTACACAACCGGTTCGAAAACCGGGACCGCGTTTTCAGGCCCTGTCGCAACCCCCTAGCGGCGTCTGGCGCCAGCGTGCGTCTCGGCCGGCATATAGCGGTTTGTCCTGAGCGGCGCTACAGATTTCGAATCTGTCAACAAGCGCCGGATCGACCGCGTAACTTGACCGTGCGGCCAACCGGCCCGACACTCCGCAAAAAAGCGGTGCGCAAGCAACCGCAATCGATATTGCAACGACAGGAAATGGGGAGACGAACATAGATTCCGGCAATCCCGTTTGGAAAAGCCAGGCCTTCAGCATCGCCCACGCCGACCGGGGCGCCTTCGAAGGCCAGGGGCTTCGGGCCTTCTTCGAATACCGCGATCTCGGCATTGCCGGCGCGACATCCGGCCGCTACGGCGCGCATGTCATCCGTGCCGTGCCCGGCCGGCATTCCGAACCGGCCTGGCACACGCACGACCTGGAATTCCAGATGGTCTACGTCACGCGCAGCTGGGTCGTGTTCGAATATGAAGGCCAAGGCGAGCACATTCTTCGTGAAGGGTCCTGCGTGCTGCAGCCGCCGGGGATCCGGCACCGGGAAGTGCGCCACTCCGATGATCTGGAACTGATCGAGATTACCAGTCCGGCAGAATTCGAGACCGAGCCGGTGGAGGCGCCGACGGATTGATCGTCCGGCGGACCGGCTTCTGCAGCGCCGGCATACCGTCAAACATTCCTGCAATTGGGCAAGGGGATTGCTGAGCCGCGGCACAAGCCTCGCGATCGCTCGATCACAAGAGCTTGGTTGAGGGCGCGCAAAGGCGATTCGAACCGGGATCAGTGCCGGTTCATATACGAACAGCGCCAGCTTCTTCGCGCGCCTGATTGCGAACGCAGAATAGAAATGGACGAGGCGCGGCGCGCCTCCGAAAGCCGGACAGGACAATGCGCTTCGTCAGATGAAGCTTGCGATGTCCCGTGAGGCGCGAACGATCAGTTTTCCGGTACTTGGCGACCGGTGGCGGCCGGTGATGTCTGGATGACTTCATCGGACGACAAGAGATCCGAGAGCACGCCGGATATGTCGCAAGACGTTTCATTCAGGAATCCGCGAAGACCGAGCCGCGCCATGGCGGACTTCGACGTTTCATTTTCGAGTGCGACTTGAAAGATCCTCATTACTCATCAACCTTTCAGGGTTTTCAGCCGAAATGATCCATGCGCGTGTCGTCTGATCGGTGAAAAGTTGCCGTTCCGAGCCGGACACAAACAACCCGGCTATCCGGGAGGATCGACCATAAAGCCGCCCGCAACCGGACGAATCAGAGATCACTTGATGCCGCTAATAAAAAGCACATTCCCGCCCATGAATACAATTCAGGGAAATACGTAATTTTACTTTAGAACTGTTCGCATTTATAATTATTCTAATTCTAAACTGGGTTTCTGAATATTAATACTCAAGAGCGTTGGATTAATCCGCGGTTTAGACTTTAGGGCAGTTGACCTGCCACCTGCTCTCCGTGCTATTTTAAATGTGACTATTTTAGTCAGATTAAAACCGCAGGCCAGCCAACCGCCCGCCCACGGTCTCCCTCTCTTGATCGGAAAAAAGATGAATTGGCTGGATTTGAACAGACAGGCACAGCAACGCGGTGACGGACTTACGCCAAAACTGGCTGAACTCCTGGAGCGCGAAGCCGAGGCGGCTATGGCGTGCGGTGACCGCGTGACCTTTCTCGGAGACTATTCTTCAGCACGGGCAAACATCGCCGGGCCAGCGCTCAAAGGCGACCTCGCAAACGCCGATCTTACCAACGTGGTCCAACTCCGCTTTCCGATTAAAGAGCCGGACAAGGACATCCCATGACCAATGTAACGGTTGCTCATGTCGAACGCGTCTTGACCGATGCAGAATCCCTGTCCGCGACATCCGCTCTTGCGGCCTCGTGGCGCCGATCCCTGATGAAGCATCGGCTTGATCCGGCGCTTCGTCGGCGGCGTGCCAGGATCGATCACGCCAGGCTGAACCAGCGCCTGCAAGGCAGCGAAATGCTGCTAAGGGCGGCGATAAAGCGATTGGACGGGCTCTACGGCATGGTCGCCGCTTCCGGATGCGGCGTTTTCCTGACCGACGCGGAGGGCGTTATTCTGGAAACCCGTTGCACCGGAGCGGATGCCGATCTGTTCGAAAAATGCGATTTGTGGCGTGGCGCCGACTGGAGCGAAGCGGTGGAAGGGACCAATGGCATCGGCACCTGCCTGGCTGAACAACGACCGGTCGTGATCCATCGCGACGAACACTTTTTTGCCTGTCACATCTCGATGAGCTGCATCGACGCGCCGATCTTTTATCCGAACGGTCAGTTGGCCGGAGCGCTCGATGTTTCAACGGCTCGACTCGATCACGATCCGCGCTTCAACGATCTGATTGGTGCGTCTGTCCTGCAAGCGGCACGGCAGATCGAGACTGAAATGTTTCGGACGTCCTTTTCCAGGGACCGCATTCTTATGGCGGACACGAGCGGCAACGACGTTTCGGCCCTGTATGCGGTCGACGATGACGATCTGGTGGTGGGTGCGACACGGGCGGCACGCCGGTTGTCGTCGCTTCCCGCAAGCGGTCCCTTCGATGCCATCCCCTATGCCGATCTGGAAAACGGGCAAGGCGACAAGGGCGGGCCCCGTGGGTTCGACCGCGGTGAACGGGCCGCAATCATGCGTGCACTCAGTCGCAGCAAAGGAAACGTGTCCGCAGCGGCCAAGCAATTGGGCGTCGGGCGGGCCACACTCTACCGCCGGATGCGGCGCCTCGAGGTGTCATAGAATTCCATTCTGTCTCAATGGTGAGACACTTTCGCGGATCGCCTCCATCCCACGCGGTTTTTCTTCGTCCTGCGCCCTACCGTTGCGGCATCGGCGGATACGCCGGCTTACAACGGATCTGGCTCGACCAGGGAGGACAGCCATGAACATTATGACCGAAGTCAAGGTGGATGCGACATCCCCTTTCAAAAATCAGTACGACAATTTCATCGGAGGCAAATTCGTACCCCCGGCAAACGGACGGTACTTCGACAACACCACGCCGATCACCGGCACGGTGATCAACAGGATTGCCCGGTCCGATGAAACGGACATCAATCTTGCCCTTGATGCTGCTCATGCAGCGAAAGACGGGTGGGGAAAAACATCGGTGACTGATCGGGCAAACGCCCTGCTCAAGATCGCCGACATTATCAGCGACAATCTTGATCTGCTCGCTACCTGCGAAACCTGGGACAACGGCAAGGCGATCCGCGAAACCAAAGCAGCGGACATTCCGCTGGCCGTCGATCATTTCCGCTATTTTGCCGCGACGCTGCGTGCCCAGGAAGGCACGATGAGCGAGCTGGACGACGACACAGTGGCCTATCACTTCCATGAACCGCTCGGCGTGGTGGGCCAGATCATCCCCTGGAACTTCCCGCTGCTGATGGCCGCATGGAAACTCGCGCCGGCGCTTGCTGCCGGGAATTGCGTGGTGATCAACCCTGCCGAGCAGACGCCAGCGACCATTATGGTCTTTGCCGAACTGATCGCCGACGTTCTGCCGGCCGGCGTTCTCAATATCGTCAACGGTTTCGGGCTTGAAGCCGGCAAGCCGCTGGCCACCAGCAACCGGATCGCGAAAATAGCCTTTACCGGCGAGACGACCACCGGTCGCCTGATCATGCAATATGCGACGGAGAACCTGATCCCGGTGACGCTGGAACTCGGCGGGAAATCGCCGAACGTCTTCCACAAGGATGTGATGAACGAAGACGACGCGTTCTTCGACAAGGCGATCGAAGGATTTGTCATGTTCGCTCTCAACCAGGGCGAGGTTTGCACATGCCCGAGCCGGGCGCTCATCCACAAGGACATCTACGATGCGTTCATGGAACGCGCCATCGAACGCACCAACGCGATCATCATGGGCGACCCGCGTGCCGACCAGACGATGATGGGTGCGCAGGCTTCGTCCGAACAGCATGAAAAGATCCTCAGCTATTTCGACATCGGTCGTCAGGAGGGCGCGGAAGTCCTGATTGGCGGTGGGTCGGCCGATCTCGGCGGCGAACTCTCTTCCGGATATTACATCCAGCCGACGATCCTGCGCGGCAACAACAAGATGCGCGTTTTCCAGGAAGAGATTTTTGGTCCGGTCGTTTCCGTCACCACGTTTGAAGACGACGACGAAGCGCTGGAAATCGCCAACGACACGCTCTATGGCCTCGGCGCCGGCGTGTGGTCGCGTGATGTCAACAAGTGCTACCGCTTCGGACGCGCGATCAAGGCCGGTCGTGTGTGGACCAATTGCTACCACCTATATCCGGCCCACGCCGCATTCGGCGGATACAAACAATCCGGCATCGGGCGCGAAAACCACCAGATGATGCTCAATCACTACCAGCAGACCAAGAACATGCTGGTGAGCTACAATCCCAACAAGCTCGGCTTTTTCTAGGACAAGGCATCAAGAATCTGGGCGGGGCTCTGGCCCCGCCCTCTTGCGTTTTGGGAGGAAAACAAATGCAAGATCAGTCCGAAACTTCCGACCCTGTTGCGACGCCCGAAGCACACCCCGTCGCATTGAGCCGTGTAACCGCAACAGAGGCCGCCCGCGACCTGATCGCGGAGATCCAGAAGGACCACGGCGACGTCATGTTTCACCAGTCGGGCGGCTGCTGCGACGGCTCATCGCCCATGTGTTATCCGGTCGGAGAGTTTCGCCTCGGCATCGCGGATGTCTGCCTTGGCGAAGTGGACGGCGCGCAGGTCTGGATATCGGGGCCGCAATACGAAGCCTGGAAACATACGCAATTGATCCTCGACGTCGTGCCGGGCCGAGGCGGCATGTTCAGCCTGGACAATGGACGCGAACGACGGTTTCTGACGCGGTCGCGGGTCTTCAGTGACGCGGAAATCGCGGAGCTTGGGGAACCGGTTACAGCGGGCGGTTGACCGTAATCAGACAATCCTGGCGTCCTGACCCGTTGTCTTTCCAGACGGAACCCGGTCCGGTCTTTCATGTCTGATTTCGGTCATCTTCAAACCCGGCAACCGTGCCGATAAGGTGCCGGCTTTGCCGAACGAGATTCAAGGAGCGAACAGCAAAACGAAGCTCGAAAACGCCGGCTCGCGCAACCGGCTTTTCATCGCGTCACCTGCCAATTTCCATGATCCGCAGAGCCTTTGAAAAGAAATCGGGTGCACCAAAGTTTCCGGATTTCAGCGCCAAACCGATGCGTTTGTCGTGTCCCAGGATCAGAACCGGCACGCCGGGATCGATCTCGGGCCCCACAACCATCGCTGCCGCGCCAAGCCGCTTTGCAACCGCTTCTGCCACAGCTCCCGATGTCTCTCCGCCGGCAGTTACAATGCGCTGATATCCTCGGTCGGCCAGCGAGCATGCAGTGACGGCAAACAGCGCGTCGAGCTTTTGGGCGACTGCTTCACGCCCGAATTCTGCTTGCGAGGCGCGCACCTGATCAGGCGTGCCAGACGAATATGCAAGCGGCGCGTCGCCGGCATGCGCCATGCAGAAGTCAACCAGTGTCTTTGAGGTGACCTTGCCGCGCATGACGTCGGGAACATCGATCCTGAGTGTCGGGTGCCGCTTTGCATGGAAATCGATTTGACCGCGGGTGGCACCCGAGCAGGAACCGGCAAGAATGGCTGCGGGACCGGTGAACCTGGCGGAGGTGGTCTGCTCTTTTGGGTTCGACGATGAGCGGGCAAAATTTCGGGGCAAACCCCGTGCTATGCCCGATCCGCCCGTAATCAGCTTGGCGTCGGCCAGCGCTTCGCCGAGGGTCAGGAGGTCGCCGTCTGAGACCGCATCGGCAATGACGAATCTTGCTTCGGTGTTCTCGAGCGCCGTTCGAATGGCGTTCGGACCCTTCGCCACCGTTGTGAACGGCAAGTGCCCGACACGTTCTTTCGTTTGATGCCGAAGCCAGCGCCGGATGTCGGCATCCGTCATTGGCGTCAGCGGGTGGTCCTGCATGCCCGACTCATTGAGCAACCGGTCCCCGACAAACAGGTGTCCCTGGAAGACCGTGCGTCCTGTCGCCGGAAATGCCGGACAGAAGACGATATTGCGAGCGGACAGTTCATTGGCCAGCGCTTCGGCGACCGGGCCGATATTGCCGTCTTCAAGCGAGTCGAATGTCGAGCAATACTTGAAAACGATCTGCGTGCATCCCTGGGCGAGGAGCCAGCGGACCGCAGACAGGCTGTCTGCAACGGCGCTTTGCTTCGGGGCCGTTCTCGATTTGAGAGAAATGACTCCGGCCTCGATGCCTGGCGGCGCGGGCGCTGTCGGGATGCCCGGAAACTGCGCAGTGCGCAGACCACCTTCGGGCGCTACGCCTCGTGCAAGGGTATTCGAGATATCGCTCGCCCCGGTGAAATCGTCGGCAATAACGCCGATCAGCATGCGCGCAGACTTTCCTTTGCCTCGACCCGACGGCGGATTTCCGTGATGGCGGATTCCGGGCTTGTGAGAACCGGCATATTGGTCAGTCGGCGCGCCTCATTCGCGGCACCGGCCATTGAAAACTGCGCCAACATGATCGCGTCGGCGTCGGCGATCCGCCCGGCGGTTTCGGCAACGAGGCGATCGTGCGCGGCATCGTCGCCCTGTCTCTTGGCGTCCAATGCCCCGTCACAAAAGTACGATGTGAGCACCGCCCTGCCGCCCCTTGCTGCCGCAGCGTCTCTGAACTCGTCCTCAAGGCTCGGTGCGGATGGCGGAAAGGTGAAGATCATGGCGATGCGCGTGCCGAGGGCGAGGGCGGCGTCGAACATGGCTTCATTCGGCTTCATGATCGGGACCGGGCTGCCCTTGGCCGCGGCTTCGATGGCCGGACCGAATGCCGAGCACGTGAAAAGGATGCCGTCCGGGGTGATACTTTCGGCATATCGCGCAAGGCTGACAATGCGGTCCCGCAAGCCCGCAGACAGGTCCTTCGACTTCTGGCGATCTGCCGACAGGCCTTCTTCCAGGATCGAGACGGTCTCGGCTTCCGGCCACAGCTTTCCGGCTGCGTTTTCGATCGGGTCGATGGCCACCCGCGTGGCATGAATGAGCGCGATCCTTGGCATGGCCGTCCGTACGGGAAGTTTTACGCAGCAACGGCGTCGCGGGCGGCGGCATCCGCCACAAAGCGGCCGAAAGTGTCCGTGTTGACCGTGCCGCCAAGGTCGCTTGTGCGCTTTGCCGGGTCGCCGATCACCGCATCGACGGCCTCGCCGATCGCATGGCCCGCTTCAATGAGTTTCGGGACGTCGCGCCGTTCGCCGAGCCAGGTGAGCATCATCGCCGCCGAAAGGATCAGGGATGTCGGGTTCGCGACGTTTTTCCCTGCAATGTCCGGAGCCGAACCGTGTTGAGCCTGGGCGCAGCAAAGGCCGGTTTCGGCGTTGGCATTGATCGAACCGGCAAGACCCAGCGAGCCTGACAGCTCAGAGGCAAGGTCGGACAGGATGTCACCGTAAAAGTTCGTCGCGACAACGACATCGTACGTTTCCGGTTGGCGCACCAGGAGCGCGGCGAAGGCATCGACGATCAGCTCTTCGGTTTCAACCTCAGGAAAGTCCCTGGCGACATCGCGGAAACATTCGAGAAACAGGCCGTCCGTCATGAAAAAGGAATTCGCCTTGTGGATGGCGGCGACTTTCTTTTTGCGCTGCATGGCCAGTTTGAAGGCCTCCCGACAGATCCGCATGGATCCGTGCCGGGTGATCTTGCGCACGGACAGCGCCATATCGGGGTCCGGCATCATTTCGCCCACGCCCCTGAACATGTTGCGGTCCGGATAGAAACCCTCGGTCGCCTCCCGCATGATGACGAGATCCATGCCCGGCGCCTTGTTTGCCAGGAAGTCCCGGCTGCGCGCGGGTCGCACATTCGCGTAGAGATCAAGACCGATCCGGAAGCCCGCGGACACGTTGCGTCCGCCTTCGGCGAGCGGCGGATAATCCATGTGCGACTGGGTGCCGAGGATAACACCGTCGTAGAGCGTGCGTGCCCGCTCCAGGACTTCCTCGCGGAGTGTGATGCCGTGCTTTTCAAGGCTCTTGAAGCCGGATTCTTCCTCGTGGAAGACAAGGCCCAGATCGAAACGCGCATTGACTGCGTCCAGCACCTCAAGCGTTGCCGCCATGATCTCCGGCCCGATGCCGTCGCACGGCAAAACCATTATTTTCATCGCTGGACATCCTCCCAATCGCTTTTGCCGTCGCTTGGCGTCTTTCTTTGGTCTTTATTGGATATAAATGCAAAATTCAACAATGATTTTGCACTTTCCGCTCGTTTGTCAGATTCCGACTTTGGTGATGCGTCAGTCTCAAATACGAGAAAAACTCGGTAAATTACCAAAGCGCTCTGTCATTGAGTTTCATAAGTCCATCGCCTTTTGCATTTTCAGTTGACAAGAAGCAATCGTGCACTTTATTGCACTAAACAGTTTAGAAATGCAAAAATGATCGAAGGGAGGAAACCATGATCATGCGCCGAACCCTTGTCGCACTGGCGGCCTGTGCTGCCGCATCCGCAATTGCCGCACCGGCTGTCGCCGAGGAATACCCTTCAGAGCGCCTGACCTACACGATCGCATTCGGTCCGGGCGGCGGGAACGACCGCATGTCGCGCACCGTTGTCGATATCCTCCGGCAGCAGGAGCTGTATGCCGGCGATATCGTGGTCGAAAATCGCGAAGGCGGCAGTGGGGCTGTGGGCTTCAGCTACGTTGCACGCCATGCCGGCGATCCGTACCGCCTGACGTCGACGAGCGGCAATTTCATCGGCACGCCGCTGGTCGCGGATACCGACTGGACCTACGCCGATTTCACGCCGATCGGTCTGCTTGCAAGCGACGCCATGCTGCTCGTCGTGCGTTCGGATTCCGGTTTCGACGATGTCGACGCCTTCGTCGCCGCAGCAAAGGCGGGACGTGTGACGATCGCCGGCAGCGGGTCCGCGGGGCCGGAGCGTGTCACCGCGGCCCTGTTTGCGCAGGCGGCAGGGATCGAGTTCGACTATGTGCCGATCGGTTCCGGCGGCGAGCTGGTGACGGCGCTGACGTCCGGCAGCGTCAATGCTGTCGTGGCCAACCCATCGGAGGTCGCCGGACAATTGGAAGCGGGGACGCTTAAGGCGCTGGCATTTTCCGATTCAGAACGCAGCACCAACAACCCCGACGTGCCGACGTTCCGCGAGCTTGGCTACGATTTCAGCTTCTCGCTTCCGCGCGGCGTCGTGATGCCGTCCAATGTCGACCCGGCTGTCCAGGAATGGTGGATTTCCACGCTTCAAAAGGTGATCGAAACCCCTGAGTGGAAAGAGTATCTCGTCAAGAACGGCATGTCCGGCAACCCGATCTGGGGCGCGGATTTCGCCACTTACCTCAAGGAAACCAGCGCTCAATATCGGGCCGTCCTCGTCCAGATCGGCGCGATCGAAGAATAGGCGGAAACAAACGGACGGGTGCCGCCGGGCGCCCGTCCAACCGTTTCCGCTCGGGAGGCGAGGTCCGATGAAAAAATGGTTTGCCGCAGCGCTCCTGCTGTTGGCCGTCGGATATACGATCTACGGCCTCAGCACGCTCACGCTCGTGACATCTTCCGGCAGGCCGGCCGCCGGGTTCTTCCCGCTCATGATCGGTGTGCTTCTGGTTCTCTCATGCGCCGTCAATCTGTGGCGTGATGTGAGGGAGTGGACGACGGAAAAACAGACCGGAGCGTTCGCCCCGCACAAACCTGACCCGGAAGCCGAAGCAAAAGCCGATGCCTTCGGTGTGGACGCCCACGCCATCGACGGCGGTCCCGAATACGCCCGGGACGTTGTCATCGTGTTTGTCTACATCTGCGGCTTTGTCGCCCTCCTGAAGCCTGTCGGAGCCCTCATGGCGATGGTGCTCTTCATGCTGGCGTTCCTGTTCACCTTCAATCGCGCGCATGTCGTCGGCAACGTGGTCTACAGCCTGGCTTTGCCCGGCTTTTTGTATGGGCTTTTCAAGGTGCTGCTGAACGCGTCCCTGCCGACTGGCCCGTTGGGTTTTTGAGGCCGTCTCCGGTCGTCCGAAAGGACCATTCTCATGCTTGCCGATTTCGTTTCGAACCTGTCTCTCGGCCTCAGTATCGCCGCCTCGCCGGAAGGTTTTTTGTTTCTGGTGATCGGTGCTTTCCTCGGCATGATTGTCGGGCTCTTCCCCGGGTTCGGTCCGGCCGCGGGCATCGCGGTGCTGATCCCGATGACCTTCGGTCTGGAGCCGACGATTGCCATTATCATGCTGGCCGGCATCTATTACGGGTCGATGTATGGCGGGACGATCACATCGATCCTGATCAATACGCCGGGAGAATCCGCAACCGTTGCGTCAACGATCGACGGCTACCCGCTGGCGCAAAAGGGGCGTGCCGGGCCGGCGCTCGTGATGCAGGCGATCGCCTCTTTTTTCGGCGGAACCGTCGGTGTCATCCTGATCACTGCGCTGGCGCCGTCGCTGGCGAATTTCGCGGCATCCTTCGGCCCGTCGGAATACTTCCTGATCATCGCCCTGGGGTTGCTCATGTTGACCACCATGATGGGCGACAACAAGTTCAAGGGGTTCATTTCCGCGTTGATCGGCTTTGCCGTCGGAACGGTCGGCGTCGACGTGATGAGCGGCCAGCAGCGCTACACCTTCGGATCGCCGGAACTCATCGGCGGGGTGTATTTTGTTGCCGTCGCGATCGGATTGTTCGGGATCGGCGAACTGCTTTATTGCATCTTTTGCGGCCAGCATCGCCAGCCGGCCAAACGGTTGCGCATCAGCTTCCGGGACAAGGAATTCTGGCCCTCGAAAAAGGATTATCAGGAGTCCCGCTTCACGTTCTGGCGTGGTTCGGCGATCGGCTTTATTGCCGGCGTCCTGCCGGGGTCCGGTGCCACCCTTGGCTCGATTATCGGCTACTCCGTTGAAAAGAAGGTCGCGAAAGACCCGGAAAAGTTCGGCAAGGGCGAGATGCGCGGGCTGGTCGCGCCCGAGGCCGCGAACAATGCCGCATCGGCCGGCGCCATGGTGCCGCTGATTTCGCTCGGCATTCCCGGCTCCGGGGCGACGGCGGTTCTGCTCGGCGCGTTCCTGATGTGGGGCCTGCAACCCGGCCCGCTATTGATCGTGAACGATCCCGGCTTTGTCTGGGGGCTGATCGCCAGTATGTATCTGGGCAACATGATCCTCGTCACGATGAGCATCTTTGCGATCCCGCTCTTCGTGAAGTTTCTCGACATTCCTTACGTGAACGTGGTGCCGGTGATCGTGCTTTTGTGCGTCATCGGCGCTTTTGCGATCAATGCCAGCATCGTCGAGACCTGGATCCTGGTCATCAGCGGATTGATCGGGTTTGCCATGAAGAAATACGGCTATTCTCCGGCCGCCACGGTTCTGGCGCTGGTGCTGGGCTCGATGGCCGAAGAGACCTTCCTGCAGACCTACATCATCTCTCAGGGCACGATGAGCCTGTTCTGGGAGCGTCCGGTTTCGCTCGTCTTGTTCATCATCGTGCTGGCGGTCCTCCTGGCGCCTGTGCTCATCGCCGCTCTTGGCCATGCCCGACAGAGCAAGGACACCCTTAAGCGCGAAACCGGCTGAGCAATCCCAGATTATCGGGAGACTTTTTGCATTGTCAGCAACGAAAATGCGAAAAACGACTGACGTATCTGCTCTTTAAGTGCAATCATGGGGCATCTGGTCATCGCCCTACCTGCCGTTTCGGTCAGGCCATCGAACGAAAGGTGCACGCTTCGCATGCGCTCAAGTGATCTCGCCCAAAGGATTTCCAAGCGATTGCTGCAAGACATCGCGTCGGGCGGCATTGCCGCCGGGCAGCATCTGGGGGCGCAGCAGCTTGCGGACCGATACGGCGTCTCGCGCACGCCGGTCAGAGAGGCGATGAGCCTTTTGGAGACAAGCGGCTTTCTCGTCCGGGAGGAGAACCGGGGTTTTTTTGTCGCCGAGGCCGACAAGGCCGCGATGAACGAAGCGCTCGTCGCGCAGCCGGAATCGGCGGACGACGATTATCAGAGGCTGGCCGACGACTGGCTGGTGAACCGCCTGCCGGAAGAGGTGACCGAGCAGTTTCTGAGACAACATTACGGGTGGACGAAGGCCCGCGTCGGCGAAGTCCTCGTCCGTGCCGCACGAGAGGGCTGGATTGAACGCAAGGAAGGCTATGGCTGGCGGTTCCTTCCTGTCGCCAAAACGCCCGAAGCCTTCGACGAAATCTACCGGTTTCGCATGGCGATCGAGCCGGCCGCCATGCTCGAACCCTCGTTCGAACTGGACCGAAAGATCCTTGCCGAGCAGCGGCGTATCCAGAGCGGCATGCTGGACATGGATTTCAGCGCCGTTCCGGCGCAATCCCTGCTTGAGAACGGCGCGCTGTTCCATGAGGAATTGATCAAGCTTTCCGGAAATCCGTTTTTTCTGATGGCGTTGCAAAGGGTCAACCGCATGCGGCGGCTGATGGAATACCGCGCGGACGTGAACCACGAGCGCCTCGTCGAGCAATGCACCGAGCACCTTGAAATCCTCGATCTGCTCGAGGCCGGCGCCAATCTGGATGCCTCGCACAAGATGCGAAAACATTTAAGCGGCGCCCTGAAACGCAAGTCGCCGTTGGCCTGGAGCTGGGCCGCCGACGCGAGGCAAGTGTCCCCATGATGCGCAACCGGACCGATCGGGCTTAACCCATGTTCAAGTCCCTTGCCCTTGTCGCCCACGATCAGAAGAAAGATCAGATGATCGACTGGGTTAAGGCCCACGAAGCGGCGCTGCGCGAATGCGACCTGTTCGCAACCGGCACAACCGGCGGCCGCATCATCGACGAGACCGGCCTGCAGGTAACCCGCCTGAAAAGCGGCCCGCTCGGGGGCGACGCGCAGATCGGCGCCATGATATCCGAAGGCAAGCTGGACGCGCTCATCTTCTTCATCGACCCGCTGTCGGCCCTGCCGCACGATGTCGATGTTAAATCTTTGCTTAGGCTGGCGATCTTGTACGACACGCTGTTGGCCGTGAATGAGGCGACGGCGACAAGATTGATCGCATTGCGGGGTGGGGCAGAGAGGCCTGCCAGGTAACAAGAATCTGTCGAGAGTTCAGTGATCGAAAGATCGCAGGTTGTTTCCTTCGACAAAGGCATCGCCTCAGCGAAATCCGGTGGATACGGCACCCAAATCATCCGCGCGGTCCCCCGCCAGCATTCCGAACCCGCCTGGCACTCGCACGACTTGGATTTC
The DNA here is from genome assembly GCA_038745065.1 of Pseudomonadota bacterium. Taxonomy (GTDB): domain Bacteria; phylum Pseudomonadota; class Alphaproteobacteria; order Rhizobiales; family JANQQB01; genus JANQQB01. The sequence continues at coordinate 118,965 of JBCDLT010000010.1, forward strand.
CAGATGGTCTCCGTAACGCGCGGCTGGGTCGTGTTCGAATATAAGGGCCGGGGCGGGCATATTCTTCGAGAAATATCTTGTGTCATGTAGTTGCCGGGCACCCGGGACCGCGAGGTCCGGCATTCGGATGAACTGGAGCTGATTGAGATTACCAGTACGGCGGCTTTTGAGACCGTGTTGGCGGAGGCGCTGGGCAATTGAAGTCTCGACAGCGACCTGCGGAGACGTTCCGATCGCGCTGTGCAGTATTCGTGCCTTATGATTCAGGGTGATCGAGCGCATCACGGCCGGCGGCCGTGAGACGCCATTTTACTCGGCGGTCTCGGGCCAAGATTGATGGCCTGAAACTTTCTAGATACCCGGCGCGTTTCAATTCGTTTCGTATCGGTCCGGCTTCAAAGAGACCGAAGCAGCCGGTGTACTGTCTTGTCCGCGCTTCGAAGCGGCGAAGTTCGTTGATGGCTTGGGGTGAGACAGGCACGAGGCGTCGGTTTTTCAGCAGCCTGCTAGGTCGATTTTGACCCAAATCGGATTCTTTGTGCAAAAAAAAAGCGGCCCCGCAGAGCCGCCCTCTGACCAAGTTGTGGTTAAACGTTCACGAGGCTGCAGCTCTACGCTTCCTGCGCCAGCCCATCAGGCCGATCAAACCAAGGCCGCCTGCAAGGAGTGGCAGAGCCGCGGGGAGAGGAACCGGTGAAACTATTGCAGCCCCACTTACCACTGTCGAGAAACCCGTTACTATACCGCAATCGTTGACGCCGCCCCCGTCGCAAATCAACAATCCGTCAAAACCCGTACCTGTCCTCAGCCCAACGGGACCAGGGCCATTCCCCAGCCCAGACGGAAAAACCAAATTAAGAATAATGTCGCCCACCGGCGACGAATCTTGCAGAGCTCCCAGGTAGAGATCCGATGAATCAATATCAATGCTTGTGAATGATAGTGGCGCGGCAAGTCCTCCGCCGGACGCCGTTATGTTCACATTGCTAAAATTGCCGCTTCCATCGTAGTCGAATGTCCCAGTTGCTGTTTCACCATTCGCAAAAACCACATCCTGAAGTGACCAAGTCACTGCACCTGCTGACGCAGGCAGAAACGAAAACGTGAATATTGCAACCAAACACAAAGCCAATCGAGACATAACACTTCTCCAATGTTTTGGCAAAACTGAACTACTCCAAAGGCAAGTATTGACGCACTATCCGCCATTAGCACCATTTGTTCAAGCACCAAACTAGATTGGAAAATTTATGTCCCTTTCGAAGTAGGGGCGGGGCCGTTAGGCCGCCGCCTGCCTTATGATTCAGGGTCTCGACGAATTGGCGATGTGCAACGGGACTTCGATCTTTCCCGATCATCCAATGCTGTAATTTTCCGGTTAGCCTGGCCTAGTTTCACGGTTCGCTAGATCGTCCTAGATCGCGGGGCTTCATTCCCCGCCGTCTTGTCGCTACTACGCTACGCTCCAGGTGCGCTCCCGAGGTCATTGACCTTCCGGCCCGGTCTCCACAAAGGCGGCCGGCGTCATGTAGCCGGCAGCCGCTGCACATCGTGAATTCGTCCCTTTCGATTCAGGTTTGTGGCGAGAGGTTGACGACAGTCAGCCCGTTGTCGAAGCACTCGGCGAGCCAATCTTTGAAATCGCCCTCATGTCCGTCTCTGCGGCACGTCGTGATCGCGTGCCCGTCCGCGTCGCGCGCTAAGGCGGCCCAGCCTTGCTCTCGGAAATAGTCGTCCGGCTTCAAATTGATCGGTTGAGGGTCTTTCATTCGTTCGTCCCTTTCGTTGTAGCGACTTGATTGTCCGGATCGGCCCGCCTTGGTGACGGGCCGGTCCTGAAAGTCATTTTTCGCTTTCATCATCGAACAGTGCGGCGAGCAATTCGTCGTCGCTCATATCCTTGAACTCTGCCGGGGCGGGGCCAAACCATGCGTCCAGGAGCGCGATGTATTGCTCGCTGGTCAGGCTGTTCATGATTTCGTCGATGCTGGTCATTTGGTGTCCCCTTTGTTGCGCGTTGATTTATCTCCACAGAGTGCACGCATTAATCTCCGTCAAGGAGAAAAATCATTGCGCAAAGGAGATAAAGCCCTTAAAAGAGCCGGTATGGCTATCGTTGTAGGGTACATTTTCGTCGGTCCCCGAACCGTCACGGCGCGCAAACAAAAGAACGCACTGGTCAAGGTCGGTGTCGACCGTGATCGCATATGGATTGACGAGGCGCCGTCGCGGTTAGAGCGCGACGAAATGCTCGAAAGAGGTTTGCGCCAGGGCGATACGGTCATTGTCGCGATGGCGTCTGCAATCGGTTCCGGCGGGAATACCCGCGACCGCGCGAAAGTTCTCAAAAGGTTGGGCGAACTGGACGTCAAGCTGCAAGTCGGCGAGGGGCCGCCGATCCTGTACGACACCCCGGAAAAGATCGACAATTACATGAAGATGGCGGCGGCAGAGTCACGCGCCCTAAACGGCCGGGCGCTTGGGAAGAAGTCGACCGGACGGCCGATCGTCTACACGGTCACGGACGAACAGAAACAGGCGATATGTGCGCTTTGGTACAATCGGAACATCGATATCGCGGCGGTTCTTTCGATGGCTTCAGACATGATCGGGAAGCCGGTCAAACGGCATCACCTAAAGCACTGGTGCGGCACGTCCAGGACGCGGCCGGCCGGTGAGAACGGTGACACAGAGTAGGGAGCATTTATGAGTGATAGGCAAGAAAGCGATCCGGTTCTAAAAAATCTTGATCTGTTAACAAAATACGGAGCAACCGCGAACGGTGCGGCAATGTCCATCGTAATCATTTCTTATTCG
>JBCDLT010000011.1:0-117570 GCA_038745065.1 Pseudomonadota bacterium
AAGAGGCCGGCCACGAAGGGCATGATCATGCTGAAAAGCATGGCGACCATGCCCACGAAGGCCATGACCACGCTGCAAAGCACGACGATCATGACCACGCCGGCCACGATCACGCTGAAAAGCATGACGATCATGACCACGCCGGCCACGATCATGCTGAAAAGCATGACGACCATGCACACGAAGGTCACAATCACGCTGCAAAGCATGACGACCACGCCCACGAAGGCCACGGTCACGGGGACCATGCGCACGGTCACGGCGCAGTCGACGCCCACGTATGGCTCGACCCGCAAAACGCAAAAGCGCTCGTGCACGAGATCGAAGAGGCGCTGGCCGCGCATGACCCGGCAAACGCCGCGAAATACGAAGCCAATGCCGAGGCTCTCATGGCGCGGCTGGACGACCTGACAGCCGAAATCAAAACCACGCTCGAGCCCGTCAAGGACAAACCCTTCGTGGTGTTCCACGACGCCTATCATTATTTCGAAAACCGGTTCGGCCTCAAAGCAGCCGGCTCGATCACCGTCAGCCCGGAAGTCATTCCCGGTGCGCGCCGGATCGGCGAGATTCAGGGCAAGCTGAAGGAACTCGACGCGGCGTGCGTTTTTTCGGAGCCTCAATTCGAGCCGAAGCTGGTGACCGTGGTGACCGACGGGACAAACGCCAAATCCGGCGTGCTCGATCCGCTCGGTGCCCGACTTGAGAACGGGCCGTCGCTCTATTTTGACCTGCTGCGCGGCATGGCCACATCGTTCCGCGATTGCCTGGCAGTCGCCAGCTGACGCTGTCTTGGTGCGGCGAGCGGCTATTGCCGCTCGTACGCGCCCAAATCAACGGCGCCGCCAGTACTTCTGGGGGCGCCACTCCGATCGACGGCCGGGGCGTCCGCCGCATTGCCTGCGCCGATGGCCGGGCTGGACTCTCTTAGCCGGAAATCGAAGGCCGCCGCGTCGACAAAGAAACGATCCGGGTCGTCGATTTCCATATTGTCACGCAGCGCGACGCCCGTCGGGCCGGTGACGAAGCCGGCTGCGTCGAAACCCTTCTCCAGATTGTAGGAATGCGCCAGATTGTTGGCGATCAAGCTGTCCTCGGGAAGCCGTCCGTCCTTGTGTGCCGTGATGGTGACCCAAGGCTGCCAGGGCCCTTCCGGAACCAGATCGACAACGGTATTGTTCACGGCACGAACATTGCGCGCGCCCATGACCGTGATGCCGTGCCCATGCTCCACCACGACCACGTTGTTTTCGATAACCCAGTCGACGAATATGCCGTCGAACAGGCCGATCCCCTGCAGGTTGCAGCGCAGCGGATGTGCCGGATCTTCGTGGTTGATGATGGTGTTTCCGCTGAGCACGACGCCGACAACTTCGCCGCGACCGGCGCGCCCTTCCGCATCCAGCGACCAGGACTGGATGCCATCGTCGTGATTATCGTCAACGACATAGCAATTGCGGATCGTGTTGCCGCGGATTTCGCTGTGATCCCCAAGCACACGTATGCCGTCACCGATGAAATCCTCGATTAGATTGTTCTCAACGATAGCGCGCGGCCCGGTTACGCCGACGCCGTGGCGAATGTTGCGGATCGTGTTGCCGCGGATTTCGATCGCCTCGCCAAAGGAAAGGACGGCGTGCGCCGTCCCCAGACGCCATTCTTCAGCCGTGCGGCCCGCACTATCCGCCACGCTCTCGATCCTGCTGTCCGACAACACAATATCCCGTGACGTAGCGTCGATCTCTACGATCGGCGTGAACAGAGCGGTACGAGCATGGCTCGGACTGATGGCGAGGCCGGACAAGATCCACCGGGAACTGTCGCTGATCCGGACCTGTCGGAGCCGCGGCTCGTGACCGTCGTCGGCTTTAATCGTTATGGCACCGGCATTATGGTGACCGGTGATCAACAGGGCGCCGTGGTATCCCGACCGCAGGCGCACCACGTCTCCGGGTGCCAGGCGGCCGGAGCGTACGACGTCCTGGACCGACTTCCACGGCGTTGCCGCTGAACCGTCATTCCCCGCGGCACCGTCGACCGGATCAACGTAGTATTCGTTTGCCGAAACCGGCAGTGCCAGGGTGACCGCCAGGAGAACAGCCGTGATCGTGCTGCGCATCGCCTCTCTTCCCGTGTTCGAAAGACTTCCGGCGTCGAGCCCATGCCGTCCGGACAGCCCTGGTTATAGGACGCCCGCGCGCGCATTCCAGTTCGGCCGCCGTGACTGATGGGCCAATCGACCGCATTATCGGCAGCGCGGCACGTGTTGTATTAAAGCATGCGCCAGCGTCGCCCCGCCTTTGATTTCAGGTGCGGCCCCACACCTAGAGGCCACCCATGCGTGTCAAACGGACCCGCCTGTCGCCCGATAGCGCTCTGCACACGCTGTTCAAGCCGTCGGATTTCCTCGACTGCTATTCGGTGCGCGTCACCGATACGGCACCGCCGCTTCACGAGATAGCCCGACGGTTGTTTGCCAACCGGCCGATCTGGTTGCGAGCGCTCCTGGCAATCCGGGATTGTGCGGTCACGCCGTTCGGATTGAAAACGACGGCCAGTCTGCACACCGACGACCGGAAGCGGGATTCGGTTGCAATCGGACAGAGCATCGGCTTCATGCGTGTCCACGCCATAACGGATCGCGAAATCCTGTTGGGTGAGGATGATCGCCACCTGGACTTCCGGCTCGCCGTGCGCCGCGAGGCCGACGATCCGCACGCCATCTCGCTTGCCACGTGGGTGCGCACCCACAATGCGCTGGGCCGCGCCTATCTCAGGATCATCGAGCCGTTTCACATCGGCATCGTCAGATCACAGCTCGCGGCTATTGCCCGTTCGGCTAAAACCTAGAGCGATTTGCCCATCGCATTTCCGGATATAGAGATCCGCAGGCGACAACCCGTCGGACACCAGAATCCCGCGCCCGCCGGACAGTGAGGCATCGACCGGAAACGCTCCGATCGACAGCGTCAAGCTGCGCTCACATGAAAGCCTGGAAGACGACACCGGATATGATCGCGCCGGACACGCCGAGACCGAGATAAGCGGCAAAGACACGGCGGCGAACCAGCGACCAGACGGCGGCCATGGCCGGGATCGAACTGACCGCGCCTGCGACCATGAAGGCCATGGCGGCGCCGGCGCTCATACCCTGCTCCATCAGGCCGGCGAGCAGCGGCGGTGCGACATAGGAGTTGAGATAGGCCGGCATGCCGACGACCGCCGCCGTCGCAATCGGTACGATGCCTTCTCCGCCGACGAGGCCGGCGATCAGCGAGGCCGGAACATAGGTGACAAGCAGGGCTTCGAGCACATAGGCCAGGGCCAGCCATTTTACGAGGAACAGGGCGTTTTGAACGAATTCGGCGCGGAACACGACCCGGCGCGGCTCCTCTTCCCAGAAGCGCCAGACCGGCGTCCCCTTGAACGGCGACGGGCCACAGCCGCAGCCGCTCGCCTTGTAATCCCGCAAGGGGTTCGTCAGGCCGCCGGCCTGCAACGCGAACTTGATCGCAAAGCCACCGAACAGGCCGAGGGCAACGGCAGAGACGGCCTTGCCGATCGCGAACGGCCAGCCGAGCGCGGCCGCAGTGATCAGAAGCGTCGGCGGATCGATCAGCGGCGAGGACAGCCAGAAGGCCATCACGGCCGACAGCGGCGCGCCCAGCGCCAGGAGCCCCGCGATAAAGGGAATGACCTCGCACGAACAGAAGGGCGCCAGACCGCCGAACAGGGCGGCGAGCAGGATCATCCGGTTCTCCCGTCCCTTGAACGCCTCGGCAATCATCGCCTCGGCACCAGCCGCTTTCATGCCGGCAATGAGGACGACGGCAAAGGCGATATAGGGCAGCGTGCCGGCAAATGCGGAGAGGGCAAACGTACCGGCCGGCACAAAATTGGCCGGATCGAACAGCGCGATCAGGATCGGCACCGTAATCGTAATGGTCCAAGGGGTGGCCAATCGGGACCAGAATTCGGATGCCGCCCGCGGCGCTGGCGCCGGCACCTGTGTCGTGTCGCTCATGACCGATCTCCTGGATATCCGGTCTTCCGTCGGTACGGCCCGGATCTGCATTCGTGACTATATTTCGATAAATCTAGTATTATAGAAATATGAGCTCGAGTCAAACTCAAATCAAGCTCTTGCGCGCCTTATTTTCATCGACATGCAGATCGTGCACGGCCATCAATAACACTCCCCCCTCAGCCAAAAGGTTTGCAAATGACGTCACACGCCATCGTCCCTTTCGAACTCAAGGATTTTTACGACGACTGGCGCATGTCGCCCGGTCTGGTCTGCAACGGCTTTGTGTTTCTGACCGGATTCACGGGTGCGCGCGCAGACGGAAGCCTTTCAGCGGATCCTGAAGCACAGATCCGCGATGCTTTTCGCAAGGTCGATCTCGTCCTGGAAAGCGGCGGAATGGATTACGGCCATCTGGTCGAGATGACGACCTACCATGTCGGCCTGAAGAACCATTTCGATATCTTCCGGTCGGTTCGCGCCGAATTCGTCGTCGAACCCTATCCAGCCTGGACAGCGATCGAGGTCGCCGGATTTGTGCGCGAGGGGGCGATCATCGAGATCCGGGCGATTGCCCGGGAACCAAAGTGACCGTGTTCCGTGGAGCTTTTGGGCTGATGATCAGACCGAGACCTCACGGCCTTTGCGGACAGCCCTGGAAACCAATTCTGCCGCTACGTCGCCGGCAACCTCGACATAGGCGACGTCGCGATGGATCAGCATGACGGTGGCGGCACCGTCCAGCAAGATGACAATCCGGCGTGCCACACTTGCAGGCTCCTGCAGACCATTCTGATCGAAAATGTCCGTCAGCCATGCCTCGAACCGCTTCTTGTGGGCCGCACCCGCCTTCACGGCCGGGTGGCCGGGCATGTTGGCCAGTTCGGCGATCGTGCGCAGGAAACCGCAGCCGCGCCAGCGGTCGGTATCGGCGGATTGAGCGAATTCGCGGAACATCGTGCGGATGCGCTCCGCGACATCGCCTTCGGCACGTTCAAACCATGCCGCATAGGCATCGAGGGCGGGCTGGTCGCGGGATTGCAGGTAAGCCTCGACGAGATCGTCCTTGCTGCGGAAGTGATAATAAAGCGTCTTTTTGGTGATCCCCGCCCGCTCGGCCACGGCATCGACGCTGACCGCCCGAATGCCCTCGGCATAAAACAGCCGCGCAGCAGCGGCAATGATACGATCGCGGGTCGGTACGGGATCCTGGGCCATATTTTATGGTATACTGCCTGGTGAGTTTATACGCAAACGGAACGGATCTACTTTGCGCTCCTGCTCCCCACCTCCTTCAAAAAGGCCCGTCCATGCCGGATCCCGTTCTGTTCGAAAGCCGCGGCAGCATTGCGCTTGTTACCCTCAACCGCCCGGAAAAGCTCAACGCGCTCAGTTACGCGCTGATCGATTGCCTGATGGCGCGGCTCGACCGGGTCGAGGACGATCCGGAGCTTCGGGCCGTGATCCTGACGGGCGCGGGCGAGCGGGCGTTTTCCGCCGGCGCCGACATTCCCGAATTTACAGAATCCGCAAAACAGGGCCCCGACCATGCCGTCCGGCACTTCGTGCGGCGGGGCCAGGCGATGACCGCCCGACTGGAAGCGTTTTCCAAACCGGTGATCGCGGCCGTTAACGGGCTTGCCTATGGCGGCGGTTGCGAGATTACCGAAGCCGCGCATCTGGCGGTCGCCGCACAAGGTGCCGTCTTCGCCAAGCCGGAAATCGCGATCGGCATCCCGCCGACCTTCGGCGGCACGCAACGCCTGCCGCGGCTTGCCGGACGCAAGCGGTCGCTGGAATTGCTGCTGACGGGCGATCCCTTCCCCGCGTCCCACGCCCTGTCCCTTGGTCTGGTGAACCGGGTCGTGCCGGACGGGGAGGCCGTCGATGCGGCCTTTCTACTGGCAGAGCGGATCCTCCGCCACTCGCCGCTTGCCACGGCACGCATCCTCACGGCGGTGACGCGTGGGCTGAATGCAAGCATTGCCGAAGGACTCGCGATCGAAGCCGAACAATTTGCCCGCATGGTTCCGACCCACGACATGCACGAAGCGCTCGATGCCTGGAACTTTCGGCGCGAACCGGTCTATGAGGGTCGCTAAGCAACAAGGATGTTTGATGCCCCATACGCAATTCAGCCGCGAAGACTTTGCCGCCTTCCGGGCCAACGACCGCCCCGGACCGATCCACATGCTCAACCTGATCCGGCTGCGCGACAAGGCCGTCTATCCCGACGGCCGCGACGCGACCGGCGCGGAAGCCTATGCCGCCTATGGGCGCGAAAGCGAACCGATCTTTACCCGGCTCGGCGGACGCATTGTCTGGCGCGGCGACCTCGAACTGACACTTATCGGTCACTCCGAAGAGGTCTGGGACATCAGCTTCATAGCGGAATACCCGTCGGTCGATGCCTTTGTGTCCATGATCAAGGACCCGGACTACCGGGCAGCGATGGCGCATCGCGAGGCAGCGGTCGCGGATTCCCGGCTTGTGCGTTTCAAGCCGGCGGCTGCAGGCGGCGGCTTCGGCGGGTGACGGGTGGGGGCCTGGAGTGGTGCCCTGCCGGCTCGTTGCGGCAGCCGGAATGCTTTCCGGCCCCTCCCCCGCTCCGTCTTCACCCGGCTTGACCAGGTGACCCGCCAGCGCCTGTGCCCGGCATCCTGGATCCGCCGGTCACGCCGTCGGATGACGGGTTGGGGGACGGGATTGGACTCTTGCGGGTGCGTTGTGATTTCCAGCAAGCACATCCCTTTCTCCCTCGCCCCGTCTTCACCCGGCTTGACCGGGTGACGCAGCAGCGCCAGCGCCTGTGCCCTGCAGGCTGGACCCGCCGGACACCTGCAAACTATGTCTCCGGGCTGAACATCAAGCCGTTGGATGACGGGTTGGGGGGCGGGAGCGGTGCATCTCGGGCACGTTGAGATCGCCAGCAAGCACATCCATTTCTCCCCTGCTCCGTCTTCACCCGGCTTGACCGGGTGACCCAGACGCGCCAACGCCTGTGCCCGGCACCCTGGATCCGCCGGTCACAGCGTCGGATCACGGATGTGGGACAGGACTTGCGCCTTTCGGAACCGTCGACGACAAAGTGGGGGCAGGAGAAAACTCGCCGATGACCGATGCCCCCGCCCCGATTACCATCCGCCCCTTCGAAGCGGGCGACGCCGCCGACGTCAAGGCGCTCTTCATCCGGATTAATCGCCTTCTGGCACCCGCCGCGATGCGCGATGCCTTCGAGGCCTATATTCGGCGATCGATTGCCGACGAGATCGGCGACATACCGGCCTATTATCTGACAAACGGCGCCTTCTGGGTGGCCAGATCGGACAGTATGCTCGCCGGCATGGTCGGGCTTGAACCGGTGGCGGATACCGACGCCATGGAAGTGCGGCGCATGTATGTGGCGCCGGAAATGCGGCGGCGCGGACTGGCACGACGGTTGCTCGCCGTCGCCGAGGACGAAGCCCGGCGCCGGGGTGTTGCCGCGATCGAACTCAGCACGTCGGAACTGCAGGAAGCCGCGCTGGCATTTTATCGCGCGGCCGGATACGCGATCGAACGCATAGCCATCATCGAGAATACCAGCAACAAATCGGTAGGCGGCGGCATCCACCGGACCTATTTCCGCAAGCGGATTACCTAGCCCGCAGCAAACCTTCCAGAATCGTCCGACGCCGGCTCGACCCCGGCGCCGCACACGTCGCGCACATGCTCCATGAACACCCGCGCCGCCAGCCGCGAGCGTTCGGGACGCCAGGCCGCATAGGTTTTCACCCGTGTCTCGCAATTCCGAATCGGTAGCATGTGCACACGGTCGTCGCTCCGCGCTTTCATGTTTTCGGTCTGCACCGTCACCCCCATGCCGCAGGCGACGAGGCCGATAATACTTTGCGTGTCCGGCGCATCCTGAACCACATAGGGTTCGAACCCGGCTTCCCGGCAAATCCGGTAAAGACTGTCGTGATAGACACGCCAATTGTCTTCACTGCCGAGTACGAACGGGTCCTCAGCGAGATCCGACAACGCGACGCTCGCCTTGCCGGCGAGCCTGTGTCCATCCGGCAGGATCGCCACGAACCGGTCCTGTTGAACCAGTTCAGCTTCGAGATCCGGCTGGTTGACCGGACCGGTCATGAAGCCCACATCGATGTCGCCGGCGCGCAGCATGTCGATCTGGGCCTCGGAAAAGGACTGGCGCAGGGCGACCGACATGTCGGGATAAGCCTTGCGGAACGTCTGCACGATATCGGCAAACCGTCCCGAAATCGCGATGTCGGTGTAGGCGATGACAAGATGGCCGGCTTCGCCGAGCGCCGTCTTTCGTGCCCGGCCGACGGCCCCATCCAGTCCGGCCAGGGCATCGCGGCAGCCCTGGCGGAAGACGGCGCCGGCCTCCGTCAGGACAACCCGGCGGGTGTCGCGCTCGAAGAGCGGCACGCCGAGTTCGGTCTCCAATTGCACGATCGCCCGGCTGAGCGCCGGCTGCGTCATACCAAGATCTTCCGCGGCACGACGGAAATTCAGCCGTTCACAGAGCGTCATGAAGTAGTGCAGGCGGCGCAATCCGGTCTTCATGATGCCTATTGAGCATCAATTCAGCCCGAATATCAATTATGCCCGGCATCGGGCCCGTCCTAACCTTGCCCCAGCATGTCCAGAGATTGGAGGGATCCATGCGCACTACCATTTCCAGACTGCTGGCCGGAGCCGTGCTGGCTGCCGGACTTGCCGGCGCGGGCCTGGTCGAGCGGGCCGTCGCGGCCGATGTCACGATGAACCTCGGTTGGGCTACGCCGCTTGAATCCACCTACGGTGACCTCGCCAAGAAGTTCGAGGAGCTGGCCGAGAAATATTCCGGCGGATCGATCGACGTAAAACTGCGCTGCTGCGCGCAGATCGCTACCGAAGACGATGCCTTCAAGGCATTGCAACTGGGTACGGTCGACGCCTATTTCATCTCCCAGAACAACGTCTCGCCGCACTGGCCCATGATGGACGTGTTCGTGCTGCCCTACATGTTCCAGAACGCCGACCACCTGGTGAAGGTCGCCAACGGGCCGGTCGGCGACAAGATCCGCGACAAGCTGAAAGCCGATACCGGCGTGCATCTCCTGACCTTCGGCGGGCCGAGCTACCGGGACTTCTTCAATTCCAAACGGCCGATCAATTCGATGGAAGACATGGCGGGCCTGAAGATCCGGGTGCCGAAGAACAAGGTCATGCTGGCCACGTTCGAGGCTTTCGGCGCGGAACCGGTGCCGCTCGCGTGGTCGGAAACGCCGACCGCGCTGCAGACCGGCACGATCGACGGCGGCGATAACGGCACGTCCGTAATCCGCGAAATGAAATTCTTCGAGTTTGCCAAACATCTGGTCATTCTCGACCATTTCGCGGGCTTTGCACCGGTGCTCGCCTCGGACCGCTTCATGAGCCGGCTCTCCGACGAGCAGCGTGAAGCAGTGTTGAAGGCCGCCACCGAAGCCGGCGCCTATCACACCGAACTGAAACTGAAGGAAATCGAGGAAATCCGGACCTGGCTGTCGACCGAAGGCGGCATGGCCATGACACGGCCGGATCGGGCTCCCTTCATCGCGGCCGCTCAGAAAGTCCAGCAGAGCTTTGCCGCCGAACTCGGCCAGGAGTTCACGGATCTTGTCAACGCGATTCAGGCTGCAGCCGAGTAACCCCGTTGGCCTGAACGCGCACTGGAGGGGAATACCGGTTCCCCTCCTCTTTTCGACCGAGATCCGGACCCTTTCCGCATGATCGTCTTGCGCTGGCTCGAACGCCACCTGGAAGAAGCCATCTGCTGCCTCAGCCTGTCGGTCGTGGCCTGCTGCGTATTCCTTCAGGTAATCATGCGCTACGGCTTCAACAGCGCCCTGCAATGGACCGAGGAAATTGCCGCGATCGGCATGGTCTGGGCGGTTTACATGGGCGCCTCGCTGTGCGTGCGCGAGCGTTTCCATATCCGGATTCTTGCCGGCGTGCTGCTCCTGCCGCGCCGGCTGGCATTGGCGACGATCGTGGTCGCCGACGCATTGTGGGCCGCCTTTTGCGTCTTCATGCTGGTGGTCAGCGTCGAATATCTCGGCGTGTTGTGGAAGTTCACCTCGCGCACGCCGCGGCTCGGCATCGACGAATTCTATCCGCAATCGATCCTGGTCATCGGCTACGGCCTGATCCTTCTGCGCCTGATCCAGATCTACGTGGTCTGGTGGCGGGACGGCGCCCGGAGCCTGCCGGGCATGCGGCCGGAACAGGACATCGATATGGAAACCGGGTTGCAGCGATGAACGAGCTGCTTCTCCTTGCGCTCGTCTTCACGGTCCTGACCGTTATCGGCATGCCGCTGTTTGCCGCGGTTGGCCTGACCACCGTGCTCGCGCTTTTCCTGATCGACATTCCCTACACGCTGATGGCGCAGACGGGCTATACGAGCCTCACGCCCTTCCCGCTCCTGACGATCCCGCTCTTCGTACTCGCCGGCCGGCTGATGGAAGTCGGCGGCATGGCCGACCGCCTGATTTCGGTGGCAACCAGCCTCGTCGGCGCCTATCGCGGGTCGCTCGGGCTCGTCACCTGCTTTGCCTGCATGCTGTTTGCCGCGCTCTCCGGCTCCGGCCCGGCAACCACGGCCGCCATCGGATCGGTCACCATCCCGGCCATGAAACGCGACGGCTACGACGTGCCGTTTGCCGCAGCCATCGCCGCTTCCGCCGGCGCGCTCGGCAGCCTCATCCCGCCGTCGAACCTAATGATCATCTATGGCCTCGTGTCGGAGACCTCGATCCCGCGCCTGTTCCTTGCCGGCATCGTGCCGGGCATCATCGTCACCGGGTTCCTGATGCTGACGACCTACATCATCGCCCGGCGGCGCGGCTATGGCGGCGGCGGCGACCCGTTCACATGGGGACCGTTCCGGCAGGCATTGTGGGACGGGAAATGGGCGATCGGCGCGCCGCTTCTGATCCTCGGCGGCATCTATGGCGGCGCCTTCACGCCGACGGAAGCCGCGTCGGTCGCCGTCTTCTACGCGCTGTTCGTCGGCCTGTTCGTCTACCGCCAGCTGACGCCGAAAAAAATCATCGAAAGCCTGCGTTTTACCGCGCTGATGACCGGCTTGCTGATCCTTCTGACGCCGACGCTCGCCTTCGGCCAATTGTCCGCCTTTTACGACGTGCCGACGGCCGTCGAGGATGCGATCACCTCGGTTACCAGCAACGTCGTCCTGGTGATGATCCTGATCGGCATCTTCTACATCATCGTCGGCACGTTCATGGAATCGCTGGCCCAGATCATTCTGTTCACCGCCGTTTTCCTGCCGCTCGTCACCAATCTCGGCGTCGACCCGGTCCTGTTCGGCGTGTTCACCGTCATCACCTGCGAGATCGGTTTTCTGACACCGCCGCTCGGCGGCAATCTGAACGTCGCCTCGCGCATATCCGGCATCACGATCGAACAGATTTCCGTCGCCGTCCTGCCCTTCATCCTGGCCTATTCGCTGGGATTGCTGATCCTGATCTTCTTTCCGGAGATTTCGTTGTGGCTGCCGAACCTGGTCTACGGCGAGGCGAAGTATTGACGAAGGTTCTGCGCCAGAGACGGCAGCGCGGTGCCGATGGAGGAGGCCAATCATGCTGGATGTGATCATTACGGGCGGACAGATCGCCGACGGGTCTGGCCGACCGACCTATGCGGCCGATGTCGGCGTAAAGAACGGGCGTATCGTCGAGATCGGCGCGATTGAGGGATACGCCGACGTCACGCTCCTGGCGGACGGACTGGTGGTTTCGCCCGGCTTCGTCGATCTGCATACCCATTCGGATTTCACGCTTGCCGCCAACGGACGGGCCGAAAGCCAGGTGCATCAGGGCGTGACGACTGAAGTCGTCGGCCAGTGCGGCGTGTCCTGCGCACCGGCACGCTGCCGGGCCGACATCGCGCTGATGGCGCCGGGCTATACGGATGGCGCGGTCGATCTCGACTGGCTGTCCTTCGGCGACTATCTGGACCATCTCGACCGCCTGCCGCTCGGCGTCAACGTCGCCGCCTTCGTCGGACACGGCACGATCCACCGCGCCGTGCTTGGCGACGCCCTGCGCCCGGCGGACGAAGACGAAATGGATCAGATGATCGCCTTGCTGGAGGACAGCATCGACGGCGGCGCCTACGGATTCTCGACCGGCCTGGAATATTGGCCGGGCAGCCTTGCCACACCGGATCAACTGGCCGATATGGCAAAGATCGCCGCGCGCCGCGACGTGCTGTACGCCACCCATGTGCGCAACCGGGACCTGTTTTACGATCTCGGTTTCGGCGAAGCGCTCGCAACCGCGCGAGCCGCCGACGCCCGTCTGCAGATTTCCCATATCCAGCCGAAATTCGGCGCGCCGGACTACGCCATGCCGCATGCCATCGAAATGTGCGAACAGGCGCGGCGCCACGGCGTCGACGTGGCCTTCGACGTCATCCCGCATGACTGGTCGCATACCCGCGTGCTCGCCATCCTTCCGCAATGGGCTCAGGAAGGCGGTGTCGCGGCCGTCTCCGAGCGGCTGAACGACGAGACCGTCCGAAACCGCATCAAACGCAATCCGCGCCCCATGTGGCGGCTGGTCAGCGCCGGCAAGTGGGACCGCATCGTGCTGATGCATTCGGAAGCGAATGCCGACCTTGTCGGCATGACGTTCGAGGAAATCGGCCGCAAACGCGGCACCGATCCCTATGACGCGGCCATGGACCTGCTTCTGGAGGAAGGCGACAACATGAGCCATCTCATGTGGACCTCGCAATCCTTCTCCGAGGCCGATATCCGGCTGGCACTGGAACAACCGGACTGCGCGGTGATTTCCGACACCCTGGCGCTCGCGCCCTATGGCTGTCTCAAGCACCATATCGGATCCCTGTCCGGCTATGGCTGGGCCGCACGGTTCCTGCAGCATTACGTGCGCGATCAGAACGTGCTCACCCTTGAAGAAGGCATCAGGCGCCTTACCGCCCTACCCGCCGCGCGGCTCGGCGTTTCGGACCGCGGTCGGATCGAGATCGGCGCCTGTGCCGACATCACCGTGTTCGACGCCGAGGCGATTGCCAGCCATTGCGACGTCGCCAATCCGCGCCGTTATGCGACCGGCATTGCCCATGTGCTGGTGAATGGCGGCATCGCGATGCGCGACGGCACACGAACGGAAGTGGATTCCGGCCGGGTGCTCAGGAGCCGTTGAGGCCTTGGAGAGAAAGCGGCCCGTTCGCCCAACGGTCTACCAACGCGGTTCGTGGTAGCGGTCCGGCGGAATGACCGCGATCGGCACGAGTTCCACCAGAAGATCCGGCGATACGAGCCCCGGCACCTGAATAAGGATGCTCGCGGGCGCCTCCTCTGGGGTGAACTTTTGTGCCCGCACTTTCTGGATCGCCGCAAGATCGTCCGGCCGGAGGAAATAGATCGTCATGGAGACGATGTCCGACAGGCGCCCACCGACAGCGGCAAGGATGTGTTCCACATTGTCGAAGGATTGCCGGACCTGCGTTTCGCAATCGCCGGCGCCGATAAGGGAGCCGGCGCCGTCCCAGGCGACCTGCCCGGTGATGTGCAGGACCTTGCCGTCGGGCTGAACCACGCCGTGATTGAAGGCGCGGCCGTTCTGTGGCCATCCGGTCGGCGGATTGAAACGGGTTGTCATGGACGGCTCCTTTCGGTCGGACTGGCCGGCCCGTTTGCCGGATGCAGGCGGAGTGATAGTAAAAGCTGCTCATACCAGCCAAAGGGTCCGGGCGGTCGTGAAAAAAACTATCGCACTCATCGAATGGCGAAGTCTGTCGGCGGCCGACGTCGCGACCCTCCTGGCCCTTTCCTTTACGGAAAACGAGATCGAATTCGCCGGCTCCATGCGCCATGCCATGATCCTGTGCCGAACCGTGCCGCGCCGACGCCTGCGCGGCTACGGCATCCGGTCGGATGAAGGTTTTGTCGGCTTCGTCTGCCTCAAACGGCCGCCGGCCTCGCCGATCTGGACACCGGCGGATGCCGTGACCCTGCACGGCTTGAAGATCGGCACGGAGTTTCGCGGCCGCGGCTATGGCGGCGCGGCACTGGACGCGGCGTTTTACGAGGCGCGGAGCGCGTGGCCGGCAGCGCGCCGTCTGATCCTGTCGGTCGATGAAGACAATTCCAATGCCCACCGGCTCTATCTGTCCTATGGCATGCAACCGGTCGGGGTCCCGGTGCGCGGCCGGGTCGGCATGGAATTCCGGCTGGAAAAACCGTTCGCTGCAGCGGACTGATCGGCCGACCCCGTCAGCAACCGCACGGCCGCTTGTCGACGCACTGGTCGACGTGCCCTAGGATCCCCTAGATCGGTTCGAACCCAAGGATTCCCGCCATGCAGGACGCCCCGGCACGGGCTGACCTCGTTTTTCGCGACGCCACTCTGATCGATGGTTCCGGTGCCGACCGGGTGTCCGGCGACCTGGCCGTAGCGGGCGACCGCATCGTCGCGATCGGTGACCTCGGGCGAACCGCCGGCACAGATGAGATCGACGCACGTGGCCTGGTCCTGTGTCCCGGCTTCATCGACGCGCACACTCATGACGACAGGGCGCTGGTGGAAACGCCGGACATGAGCCCAAAGATCAGCCAGGGCGTGACCAGCGTGGTGGCCGGCAATTGCGGCATCAGCCTGGCACCGCTGACCCTCGACACGTGGCCGCCGGATCCACTGCACCTGCTCGGCGATCAGACCTATTACCGGTTCGACACGTTCGGCGGTTTCGTGGCGCATTTCGGCGCGGCGCCGGCCGCCGTCAATGCCGGCCTGCTGGTCGGTCACACGACCCTGCGACACCGCCATATGACGGGCCGTCTCGACCGGCCGGCAAATGACGCCGAGCTCGCCCGCATGGAGACCGACGTGGCGGCCGCGATGGCCGAGGGTGCGATCGGCCTGTCGACCGGGCTCGACTACGCCGAGGCCGTTGAGGCGCCGACCGAGGAAGTCACGGCGCTGGCGCAAGCAGCCGGACGACGCGGCGGCATCTATGCCAGTCACACGCGCGACTATTTCGACGATGTCGAGGGCGCGATCGACGAAGCGATCGGGATTGCCCGCGAGGCGCGCCTGCCGCTGGTGCTGTCACATCACCAGGTATCCGGCGCCGCCAATTTCGGCCGCAGCAAGCGCACGCTCGCGCTGATCGACGATGCGATGACGCGCCAGGAAATCGGTCTCGACGTCTATCCCTACAACGCGTCGTCGAAGACGCTCGATCCGCAACGCTGCCAGCCGGGCGTGCGGGTGCTGATCACCTGGTCGGACAGCCAGCCGGCGATGGCCGGCCGGGAAATTGCGGACATTGCCGCCGAGTGGGGCTGCAACGCGGTTGAGGCCGCCAAGCGGCTGGTACCGGCCGGTGCCGTCTACTTCCAGCTCGATGAAGCGGACGTGCAGCGCATCCTCGCCTATCCGCGCACCATGATCGGCTCGGACGGCCTGCCCTATGACGCGTTTCCGCACCCCAGGCTCTGGGGCACCTTTCCGCGCGTGCTCGGCCATTATGCCCGCGATCTCAACCTGTTCACCCTGGAAGAAGCCGTGCACCGCATGACCGGGCTGCCGGCCGCGACCTTCGGATTTGCCGATCGCGGCCTCCTGAGGATCGGCAGCCATGCGGATCTCGTCCTTTTCGATCCTGACACAATTCGCGACCGGGCCACCTATACAGATCCGAAACAGCCAGCCGACGGCATTCACAGCGTGTTCGTGAACGGTGAAGCGGTCTGGCAGGCCGGCCGGGAAACCGGCGCCCGGCCGGGACGGGTCCTGCACCGAACGTCGTGACCGGCAGCTCTTTATGGAGGCAAGGTGGTCATGCGCGCTTTTGTTCTGGGTGCCAGCGGCCTGATCGGCAGCGCGGTCTCCGATGAATTGCTAGCCCATGGCCATGCCGTCGCCGCGCTCGCCCGCAGCGATGCGAGCGCAGACGGGCTTCGGCAAAAGGGCGTCGACATCGTTCCAGGCGACCTGCGCAACCCGCAAGCCTGGGCATCGGTCGTGGAGGAAGTGGACGCCGTCATTCACGTCGCCGCAACGTTCACAGACGACATGGGCAGTGTCGACCGGGAGGTCCTGCGGGCCCTGATTGACGCGGCGCGGACCTGTCCAGGCCCCGTGCGTTTCGTCTATACCGGCGGCTGCTGGCTGTTCGGCGAAACCGGCGACCGGGTCGCAACGGAGGACACGCCCTACAATCCGATCCCCGCCTTTGCCTGGATGGTGGACAATTGGGCCTTGCTGTCTAAGGCTCCGTGTTTCGACAGCCTGCTCGTGCACCCGGGGATGGTCTATCACCGCGACGGCGGCGCCATATCAGGGTTCCTGGAGGACGCCCGGGAACACCGCCCGATCGAGATCTGGGGATCGGCGGAAACCCGCTGGCCGGTCGTGCACCGGCGCGATCTTGCCAGCGCCTGTCGGAGGGTTGTCGAAGGCGGGCAAACGGGCTCGTCCTATTGTGTCGCGAGTGAGGTCGGAGTCAGCGTAGGCGCCATTGCCGGAGCCATTGCGCAACGCTTCGGTGTGATGGATGCGCCGGTCGTCCTCGATCGGGATGACGTTCTGGCGCGAGAGGGAGATTGGGCTGCCGGACCGATGCTCGATCAGCGGATGCAGGGCGACCGGATCCGGCAGACGCTTGGCTGGAAGCCCGCCGTAACCAACATCCTTCTCCATATCGGCCAGAGCGATATCGATGCGAAGGAAGACTAGAGATGCCGACGACGTCGCATCTCGATTGTCGCATGCCGAAATCCCGGAAAGCACAAGATCTGGACCGCCTGCGCAAAGACGGTATTGTCTGACGCACCCGACCGGATCTCAGATCGTCGTCATGACAGAACCTTCCCCTGCCGCCCTGCAAACCGGCGGCTGCCAGTGCGGCGCGATCCGCTATGAAATCCGGGGCCCGGCCGTCGATCTTTATGTCTGCCATTGCAACGAATGCCGGCGCCAATCGGCGTCGGCCTTCGGCATTTCCATGATCGTGCGGCCCGCCGATCTTGTGCTCGTTGCCGGATCACCCCGGATCTGGACGCGGGCGGCAACGGTCGGCGGGTCGTTGGACTGCGCGTTCTGTCCGGATTGCGGTTCCCGGCTTTGGCACGGCGATCTTGCCGGGGACAGGGAAATCAGCGTGAAGGGCGGATCACTCGACACGCCGCCGGACCTGTCGCAGGCGAAGCACATTTGGACATCTCGGAAGCTCGCCGGTGTCATGCTTCCGGACGGCGTCGAAACCTGGCCGGAAGAGCCGGACTGATCCGTCGCATAAGAGCCGGCGTATTCTGACCTGCATGCAGCCTCTTGGGCACCGGTGTCCGATCATTCCTGAACCTCCAGATGATTGGGACAATTCCATGATCCAGAAGATCCTCCTTGCCGCCTGCCTGGCGCTTGGCCTCACCGTGTCCGGTGCGAGCGCCAAGAATATCGTCGAAACCGCGCAAAGCGCCGGCACGTTCAACACGCTGCTCGCCGCAGCGCAAGCGGCCGGTCTTGCCGACGCGCTCGCCACCACGGACAACATCACCGTGTTCGCGCCGAGCGACGATGCGTTCGCCAAGCTGCCGGCCGGCACGGTGGAAGACCTGCTGAAGCCGGAAAACAAGGATCAGCTCGTCGCGATCCTCACCTACCACGTGCTGCCGCGCACGCTGACCTCGACCATGCTGCCGGGCCGCACGATCCCGGTGAAAACGCTCAACACCGCATCGACGTCGCTGCGGGTGTCCAAGTCGTCTTCGGGCGTGACGGTCGACGGCGCGAACGTGGTCACCGCCGACATCGCGGCGCAAAACGGCACGATCCACGTCATCGACAGCGTGCTGCTGCCGGATACCAATCGGCACTAAACAAATCGGGCCGCATTCGGATTGCGGCCCGTTTCCGTAACCGGCGGGTGTCGTCAGGCGTCCAGCCGGTACCGAATCCAGTCGGCGACCGCCCCGCCGATCGCGCCAGGAGAATCTTCCTGGATGAAATGCGTGCCGGGCACGGTGACTTCGTTGAGATTTGGCCAAGTGCGCACGAAGTCGACCGTCTCGCCGCGCAGAATGGCTCCCGGCTGTGCGTTGACGAACAGTTTCGGCGGCGAGTCCGGTCCGGCCAGCCACGCGGAATAGGCCTCCACAATGGCATGCACGTCTTCCGGCGATCCGTCGAAGGGGATCTGGCGGGGCCAGGTCAGAGTGGGCCGGCGGCTTTCGCCAGGTTCGGTGAACGGCGCACGGTAGACCGCCATTTCCGCCTCCGTCAGCGTCCGCATGATGGCACCCGTCAACACCTGTTCGACGAACATGTTGTCCCTCAGCACCATGTCCTCGCCCTTGTCCGACCGGAAGCCTTCGAATACAGGCTGGATGCGGTAGGGAAAGTCGCGGATCGACAGCGGCTTGACGATGCCCTCCATGAAGGCGATGCCGCGCACCCGCTCCGGATTGCGGAACGCCCAGTCGAAGCCAAGCGCCGATCCCCAGTCGTGGATGACCAGGATGATCTTCTCCTCCGGTTTCAAAACCTGATCGAGCAGGCCGTTCAGATAGTCTCGGTGTTCGACGAACCGATAGCGATCCGGTCCGGAATCCGGCAGCTTGTCGGAATCGCCCATGCCGATCAGATCCGGCACGATCGCTCGGCCGAGATCGAGCACATGCGGGATCACGTTGCGCCACAGATAAGACGATGTCGGATTGCCATGCAGAAAAACGATCGGGTCGCCGCTGCCCGCTTCGACACAGGCCATGGACAGGCCGTTGACGGTGTAATGCTGTTTGTCGCTTGGGTCGAAGGATGCGGTCACGGCGGCTCTCCCGTTCATCGATGCTGTTCTGTCCTTTTACCGCCATGCCCGTGACACCGAAAGACGCCGTACTGCCTCCGTTCGCCTGCCGACGATGGCCGATGGCCGAATTTTGCGATGGAATTCGCGGGCGGTCCCGATAAAACAGGGCACCCTTTCCCCTCAGTGCATTCGGCAGAACCATGAAAAAATCCGGCGGACACCTGATCGTAGACATGTTGGCGGCAAACGGCGTGGAGCGTGTCTTCTGCGTGCCCGGCGAAAGTTATCTGGCCGTGCTCGACGGTCTGCACGACGCCGATATCAAACTGACGCTTGCCCGTCAGGAAGGCGGAGCAGCGATGATGGCCGATGCCTGGGGCAAGCTGACCGGCAAGCCCGGTATCTGCATGGTCACGCGCGGACCGGGGGCAACGAATGCCGCGTCCGGCATTCATGTGGCGGCGCAGGATTCCACGCCGCTTATCCTGTTCATCGGTCAAGTCGGCCGGGATTTCCGGGACCGGGAAGCGTTCCAGGAAGTCAATTACAAACAGATGTTCGGCGGCATCGCCAAATGGGTGGCCGAAATCGACGAGGCCGCGCGGGTGCCGGAATATGTGGCGCGTGCCTTTGCCATCGCCCAGTCCGGCCGCCCGGGGCCCGTCGTGCTGGCGCTGCCCGAAGACATGCTGCGCGAAACCGCCGAGGTCTCGGCGTTGCCGAAAGTCGTGCCGGCGATCACCGCGCCCGGCACGGATGCCATGGCCGACCTGGCGACGCGCCTGGCAGCGGCGCGGCGGCCTGTTGCGATCCTCGGCGGATCGGGCTGGACGGCCGAGGCGGTCCGGCAGTTCACCGACTTTGCCGAACGCTACGACCTGCCGGTCGGCGTTGCCTTCCGGCGCCAGATGCTGTTCGACCATCTGCACCCGAACTACGCGGGCGATGTGGGGATCGGGATCAATCCGGCGCTCAAGGCCCGGGTCGACGATGCCGACCTCGTGCTCCTGGTCGGAACCCGGCTTTCGGAAATGGCCTCGCAGGGCTACAGCCTCATCGACATTCCCAATCCGAAACAGGATGTGGTGCATGTGCATCCCGACCCGAACGAATTGGGCAAGGTCTACCAGCCGGCGCTCGCCATCAATGCCGCGCCGGCCGCGTTCTGCGCGGCGCTTCAGGAGGTCAAGCCGGACGGCCTGGTCTCCTGGCTCGGCGCCGCGCAGGAGGCGCACCGGGCGTATCGGGCCTGGACCGATACGCCCCCGACGATCCCGGGATCGATGCAGATGGGCACCGTCATGCAACACTTGCGCGACACGCTGCCCGACGACGCCATCGTCACCAATGGCGCCGGCAATTACGCGACCTGGATCCACCGCTTCCACCGGTTCCGCGGCTTCGGCACGCAGGTCGCCCCGACTTCCGGATCCATGGGCTATGGCCTTCCCGGCGCGGTCGCGGCCAAGCTGTGCCATCCGGAGCGTACCGTGGTCGCCTTTGCCGGCGATGGCTGTTTCCAGATGACCGGCCTGGAATTCGCGACCGCGGTTCAGGACGGCGCCGCGATCATCGTCATCGTTGTCGACAACGGCATGTACGGCACGATCCGCATGCACCAGGAAATGCATTATCCGGGGCGGGTCTCCGGCACCGGCCTCCACAACCCGGATTTCGCCGCGCTCGCAGAGGCCTGCGGCGGCTACGGCGAACGGGTCGAACGCACGGAGGATTTCGCGGACGCGTTCGAGCGGGCGCAAGCGGCCGGACGCCCGGCCCTGTTGCATCTCGTCGTCGATCCGGAAGCGATCACGCCCATGACAACACTGTCCGCGATGCGCGAGAAAGCCCTTGAAGACGCCTGATATGGTCGATCCGGGGGGTTTTCACAGCGGCTGGTGCCCGGGATTGATCGGGTCGGTGGCCGCGCTGCATTCCCGCTACTACGCGCGGCATTGGGATTTCGGTGTGTATTTCGAAACCAAGGTCGCGCGGGAAATGGCTGAGTTTTTCGACCGCTACGATTCCGAGCGGGATCTGACGCTGAGCCTGTTCGACGGACCGGATCTCAGCGGCACCATCACCATCGATGCCGGGGAGCCGGATTTTGCCGAACGCGGCGCGCATCTGCGCTGGTTCATCACCGCGACGTCGACACGCGGCTCAGGGCTCGGACGCCGACTGATGGCGGCCGCGATGGACCATGTCGATGCCCGGAACTATGCGCAGGTCTACCTGACAACGTTTGCCGGGCTGGAGGCGGCCCGGCATCTCTACGAATCGTTCGGATTCGATCTGGTCAGGGAAAACACCGCCGAGACCTGGGGGCGCGAAGTCAGCGAACAGCTGTTCGTCCGCACCGCCCGATAGAGGGCCCCTGACGCGGACAGTCAGCAATTGCTGCCGGATTTGGTCGTCTTGTCGACCACATAGACCCGCACCGGGACAACCCCGGACCGCACCATACCGAGCCGGTTCGCGGCAACACGCGACACGTCGACGACCCGGCCGCGAATGAATGGGCCACGATCGTTGACCCGCAGCGCAACACCTTTTCCGTTGCGGGTGTTTCGGACGCAGATCTTGGTGCCGAAGGCATGCGAGCGGTGCGCCGCAGAATAGGCGTTCATGTTGTAGCGCTCGCCGCTTGCCGTCTTGCGGCCGTGAAACCGCGCCCCATACCAGGATGCCTTGCCCTGTTGCGCTTTGCCGCTCGCGATCGCCACTTTTTTCTCGTTACCTGTTCCCGCGAGCGTGGTCCCGGAACAGGATGCAAGCGCCAGTGCCAATGCCGAAGCCGCGAGGCTCCAGTACCGTTTTTTCATGTGTTTTTCTTTCAAAGCTATTGGATTGGGGGTGCTTGTTCAAAAGAATCCGGGCAGCAGGGTGACAAAGCCTTGGCGAAACCGTGGCGGTTTGCCGTTTTTAGTGCCTTATTTCAAAAAATTGGAACAATGCGCTCTTTCAGCCACGCTCAGCAATTTGATTGGTCTGAATGGCGCAATGATCGGCAAACAGCCCGAAGCCATGATTGCGGCACGTCCTCTACGCCGATTTTTGCTGCAATGCAACATGTAACAGGTAGGCCGCTCTTCGAAGGGCCGCCGTGTTCTGGCAGGAATCGGACATCGTTGTTTTCTTTCGGCTGCCGAATCGGGCGGCAGCCGGTTACAGTGCCACTTCGAAATCGAAACCATGGCGCACAACCCGACAATGCTCGCAGATACGGACAGGGCAGACAGTCTGAGCTTTACCTATTACGACAGCCCGATCGGTCCATTGCTTGCGGCCGGCGATACGCATGCGCTGCACGTACTGGCCTTTCCAAAAGGCAGCCGGGCATGCAAACCCGAGGCGGGTTGGCAAGAGGACAAAACGCCGTTTACCCGCTGCTTTGAACAATTGGACGCCTATTTTGCCGGCGTGCTGCGCCATTTCGACCTACCGCTCGCGCCCGCGGGAACCGCGTTCCAGCAATCCGTCTGGACGAAACTGGTCGAGATTCCCTATGCGGAGACGATTTCCTACGGAACGCTGGCCGACCGGATCGGCAACAAAAAGGCGAGCCGCGCCGTGGGGGCGGCAAACGGCGCCAACCCGATCCCGATCATCATTCCGTGCCACCGGGTGATCGGGTCGGACCGGTCGCTCACCGGTTTCGGCGGCGGCATCGACCTCAAACGCTGGCTGCTCAACCACGAGATCGACAATGCGCCACAGAGCGGCGCGCAGGGCCGGTTGTTTTAGGACAGGCACTTGTCCATTCCCTCCCGGTCTCGAAATGCCCCGAATTTGCTACACGTGTGAGTGCTGACAGGAATTCCGCCGGCCGTGCGCTACCCCTCGGCAAAACGGGGGACAATGCATGCAAGGCGGGCGGGACAGGATCACCGGGAGCTCATTGGTCATTGCTTCGGCACTGATGTTCAGCCTGTCCGGCGTGCTGACCAAGGCGATCGAAGCCGACGGTTGGGTCATCGTGTGCTGGCGCGGTCTGATCGGCGGGCTCGCGATTGCCGTTTATGTCGAAATCCGGCGCGGATCCATGCCGCGGCCCGCCGCTTTCGGGCTCGGTTGGCACGGCTGGCTTCTGGCATCCGTCGGCAGCGCCGCAAGCATCACGTTCATCTATTCTTTCAAGCTGACCTATGTGGCCAATGTCGCCATCATCTATGCGACCGCGCCCTTCATGGCGGCCGCGCTCGGCTGGTGGCTCATGCGCGAACGCGTTGCGTCTCGAACGTTGATGGCCGCCGCCGTGTCGATCGCCGGCGTCGGCGTCATCGTTTCGGGAGGCCTGGGGTCATTCAACCTTGGCGGCGATCTCCTGGCCGTCGTCATGACCTTCGGCAATGCGGTCTACATGGTGCAAATCCGCAAGTTCAGCCATGTCCCGGTTGTCTGGGCCGGCGGGGCGTCGTCATTCCAATTGTTCGCGGTCGGATGGCTGCTCGGGGATCCACTTGCTGTGAGCGAACAAGACTTGGTGCTTTTGGTGGTGTTCGGGCTCGCCTTCGCGATCGCGGTTGTTTTGTGGACCGAGGGAACGCGCCTGATTCCGGCAGCCCAGTCGGGCCTTCTCGGTTCGGCGGAAACGCCCTTTGCCATTCTTCTTGCCTGGCTGTTTCTGGCCGAATTCCCGCCGCCGGTCAGTCTCATCGGCGGAACGATCGTAATCCTGGCGGTGGTGTGGCACGCGTTGCTGGATGTCAGAGCCTCGCGGAATCGCCTGTGATTTGTGCGAACCTACTTATAGAATCCCTTTGAAAAGGTATTTCTTTCGATCACCTGCGATTTCCAAAAGGCTTGAAAAAATGCAAATTATTTGTATTTTTCGAATATATTGAATTCCGATCAAGTCAAGAACGCGCACCGTTGCAATGGACAAGAAACAGTATCCTGCCAGTGAGTTAGCACGCCATCCGGCTGACGTTCTGGATGCCGCGTCACGCAGACCTGTTGCGATCACAAAACACAAGAAACCGCGCTACATGCTGATGTCGGTCGAGCATTACGAGCGTTTGGTCAAGGCCGGCAATCCGCAACAATCCTTTCAGACATCTGAATTGCCGCCGGACCTCCGGGACGAATTGTTGACAGGCATCGATGCCGAACTCGCCGAGGATTGATCCATCCATTGGCATACGATGAGATTCAAACAGGCAGTGTCATTGAATACCAATATCTTTGGCATCGCGAAGCCGCTCGTGGCGAAGACGGCGGCCGGAAACCACGCCCGACCGCAGTCGCGTTTCGCTCGCACCGCCCTGATGCAGATCGCATCTTTCTTCTGCCCATCACATCGAAACGGCCTTCACCCGGGACGATCGGTCTGGAGATTCCGGAAATCGAAAAACGCCGTGCCGGACTTGATTCCGATGTGCGTCTGTGGGTGATCGTGTCGGAGATGAACGTAGACCGCATACCCGGTTCCTATGTCCTTGAGCCCGATTCCCGGCTGGGCGAACTCGGGAAACCATTCTTTCGTTCGGTCCTGAGACTTCTAAAGGACCATCTGGCGTCGGCGACGGTTGTCGATCGTCAGTAACAGTGCGACTGTCGGGTTCTGAAAGGCGTGATCCGCAGAGACGAAGGTATGGTTTCGTCAGCGCGTTTGCGACAGGCGGTTGCTTCTATCGGCTTAATCCCGCTTTGCTCAATCCGTCCATCAGATGCTCGAAATCCTCCGGCGCAGCGTTCCATTTGCGCAATTCGCCGGCGGCACAAAAGTCCGGTTTTAGCGCGAACAGACGCTTGAGGGCAGTTTCTCCGGACGGGTCGCCCAGTTGCCCGAAGGCAGCGGCGCGCAACAGGTGGGTCCAGTAGAAATCAGGCATTGCGATGCGCTCGACCTCGGCCAGCATTTCGCGGTAGTCGCGCTCGGCGTAGCAGCGGCGGGCCGTGCTGAAATAGTACCAGCCCGGATGCAGCGGATTGAGCTGGCGGGCTCGGCGCGAAAGCGTCGTGCCGCGTTCGAATTCGCCCATAAAAGCGAGGTAATGGCCGATATCAGCGAGGGTTTCGGGGTCGTTCGGATTGAGGCTCAGCGCCCGCTCGGCTTCGGCTTCGAACTTGTCGTTCTCGCGGCGAAAAAAATGCACGATACCGAGCCAGCAATGGGCATAGGCGCTTTGCGGGTCGAGCCGGACGGCGCGCTCGGCGGCTGCCAGCGCCCGCTCGATCGGATCGGGCCGCGGGTTGGCATCGAACCGGTGCTCGGCGAGGATGACATTGGCGAGCAGCGCATGCGCCTCGGCATAATCCGGATCCTTGACAACGGCCTGTTCCAGAAGATCGCGCGCCTCGGCGTGCATTTCCGGACTCAGCAGAGCGGTATAGCGCCGCGCCCTTAAAACACAATCATAGGCGCCCAGTTCGACCGGGTTCTTGCGCAAGGCGCGCTGGGTGGCGATGTCCTGGATCGTCACGCCGAGGGTCGCCGCGATCATCCGGGTCACATCGTCCTGGACCGCAAAAATGTCCTCCATCTCGCGGTCGTATTTGTCGGCCCATAAATGCACGCCGGTTTCGGTATCGACGAGTTGGGCCGTTATGCGCACCCTGCCGGCCGCACGGCGGACGCTCCCCTCCACCACGTAACCGGCATTGAGCCGGGCCCTGAGATCGGGCAATGCGATCGCCTGCCCCTTGAACTGGAAGGTGGACGTCCGGCCGACGACCAGAAGGTCGCGAAAGCGGGACAGGTTGGTGATGATGTCTTCGGTCAGTCCGTCGGCGAAGTATTCATCGGCTTCCGCGCTCAGGTTGCCGAACGGAAGCACGGCGATCACCGGATGGGCGTCGGGCGCGTTGTGGCCGGGCGGGATTTGCGTCGTAGCCTTGCCGTCTGACAGATCCGGCGCGAGTGTCGATTCTGCCGACCCGGCGGCGACACGCTCGACCGCGCCGACAAACTGGAAGCCACGTGCCCGGATCGTGCGGATGTAACTCTGGTCGCCGCCGCTGTCGTCTAGCGCCTTGCGCGCCGACTTGATGCAACTGGAAATGGTCGCATCGGAAACGATCCGCCCCTTCCAGACCTGATCGACGATCTCGCTGCGCCCGATCACACGGCTGCAATTGCCGGCCAGGAAGCAGATCAAATCGAAGACCAGCGGTTCAACGGGGCGCGGCTCACCGCCCCGCCTGAGTTCGAACCTGTCCGTGTCGACCTCGAATTCGTCGAACCGGTAAATCATCACACCCCTGACCTTCCGCCGCAAAGCCTACTCCGCTTCACCTGCTCACGCCAAGGGTGCCGAGCGTTGCGGAAATGCCGAGGCAGGCGGTCACCGGTGGTGCGCACGTCGCAAAAACCCGTCAATCCGCAGCCAATCCCCCCGGCTTCCCCCGATTTCCCTCAAGCGGCGGAACGCCTCCGGGCGCATATGGAAACGAGCCGGCGCCGAATGCCGGGTACTACCGCCAGATCCCTTGAAAGGACACACCATGACCCTGCATACCGCCATCGCACCGCAGCCGGACTTTGCGGCCATCAAGGCCAAACAGAACACGTCCTGGGCGTCGGGCGACTACACACGGATCGGCGTCACCTTGCAGGTCGTCGGCGAGACGCTTGCCGAGACGCTCGATCTTGCCCCCGATTCCCGCGTGCTCGACGTCGCCGCCGGCAACGGCAACGCAACACTTGCCTTTGCGCGACGCTGGTGCAGCGTAACGTCGACCGATTACGTGGATGCACTGCTGGCGCGAGGCCGCGACCGGGCGAATGCCGAAACGCTGGACGTCGACTTCCGGATCGCCGATGCGGAGGACCTGCCGTTCGACGATGCCACCTACGATGCCGTCGTCTCGACTTTCGGCGTGATGTTCACGCCCGACCAGGCGCAAGCTGCGGCGGAATTGCTGCGGGTGTGCCGCAGCGGCGGCAGGATCGGTCTCGCCAACTGGACGCCGGACGGTTTCATCGGCCAGATCTTCAAGACGCTCGGCCGCCATATGGCGCCTCCACAGGGCGTCGCCTCGCCAGCCAATTGGGGCCGGCCCGACTGGATCGAGGAAACCTTCGGCGCCGGTGCATTGGACGTCGCCTGCACGGCCCGCGACTTCGTCTTCCGCTACCGCTCCCCGGCACATTTCGTCGAGTTCTTCCGGACCTATTACGGTCCGGTGCACAAGGCCTTCCTGGCGCTCGATGCGCCGGCGCAGGCCGCGCTGGAATCCGACCTGCACGAAACCATCGCCCGGTTCAACACGGCGACCGACGGGTCCATGCGCGTTCCGGCCGAATACATCGAAGTCGTCGTCACAAAAGCCTGAAGCCAGAGGCGGCGGTCATCGGCCGCCGCCAATTCAACGGAGACCGGCCATGTCCTGCCCCTTCCAGCGCTGCGGCGGCTTTGCGCGGCTTCGTACCGTCGTCGCGGCGTTTTACGACCGGGTGCTCGATTCCGATATCGCCGGCCCGTATTTCGAAGAGGCGAACATGATGGCGCTGATGGACCATCAGACAAGATTTGTCGCCGAGGTGATGGGCGGACCGGCGGAAACCAGCAATCAGCGCCTGCGCGCCGCCCATGGACGCCTGCGGATCGATCGGGCGGCCTTCGACGCCGTCGTCGGCCTGTTGCAACAGACCCTGATCGATCACGAGCTTGCGGCCGAGGACATCGACATCATCCTGGCAAACGTTGAAGCCCGCGCACCCTACATCGTCTCCGCGTAAGCAGAGGTTCCAAAACCATTTGCCTCCAGACCGCGGCCCCGGTAGGGTAAAGAACATTTCATGAACATAGAGGCTGTTATGAAAATCGACTACGTGGAGTTCCCGGCGGCCGATTTCAACGCCATCAAGGCCTTTTACGGGTCCGCCTTCGACTGGACGTTCGAGGAATGGGGCACGGAATACCTGGCCTTTTCCAATGCCGGGCTGGAGGGCGGTTTCCACAGGACAGACGTGCCGCCGCCCCGCGGCGGCGCCCTCGTCATTCTGTACACCTCGGACCTGGAAGCCGCGGAAAAGGCGGTGCGCGACGCCGGCGGAACCGTGACCGAAACTCATGAATTCCCGGGCGGTCAGCGCTTTCATTTTATCGATCCGGCCGGCAACGAACTGGCCGTCTGGACCAAGGCCTGACCGGTTCCCGCCCGGAAACGCAGACAGCCGCCAACCGTTTCGGCGCAGGCGGCTGTCGTTCCGCACCGACCGCACGACAATTACAGCATGCGGATCAGCGGATCGATGTCGATCACCCGGGCGAGCACCAGTTCGATCGCGGCGAACAACGCAAAAAGGAAAACCAGGAAGGTGACAAGGCGGCCGTGTTCCTCGCCGTCTATCACCACCTTGCGCATCAATTGCGACAGGATGTCGAGCAGCGAGACGGCCACGATGATGATGAGCAGAATGGCCGACGCGCCGGCAAAGTCGAAGGAGCGCATGCGGTCGTACAGCACCACGCCAATACCGCCGGCGCCGACAAATCCGAGCACGGTGGCGCTGCGCACATTCGCCTCGAAGCGATACAGCGAATAGGAGATCCAAAGCGGCAGAACCTGCGGCACGACGCCGTAGACGATTTCCTGAAGGCTGATCGCTCCCGTCGCCCGAATGCCCTCGACCGGCCGCGGGTCGATGGATTCCACCGCCTCTGAAAAGAGCTTGGCAAGCGTGCCCGTCGTGTGAACGACGAGCGCCATGACCCCGGCCAGCGGGCCAAGACCGACGGCGGCCACAAAAATCAGGGCAAAGACCAGCTCGTTAATGGCCCGGAACGCGTCCATCAGGCGGCGCACGGGAAACCGGATCCATGCCGGTGTGATGTTGGCAGACGACAAAAGGCCGAACGGCACGGACAGGATCACCGAGATCAGGCTGCCCCAGACCGCCATCTGCACGGTCTCCAGCATCAGGGTCATGTAGTCGCGCCAATACCGGAAGTTCGGTTCGGCGAAATCGCCCATCATGATCAGCATGTTGCCGGCACCGCTCCACAATTCCGGAATCCGGTGCATCTCGGCCGGCACGAAACTCCAGGCCAGGATGAAGGCGACGCTGCCCCAGATCAGCCAATCGTAGACCTGGCGGGTGATATCGCGCGCCGGCGGATCGAAGGTCGCGCCGGGCGCCCGGCCGGCTGTCGTATCCGCCATGCCGTGCTCCTTTTCAATTCGTTCGATGGTTGAGGATGTCGGACTTCACAATGCAAAAGGCGGCGCCAGGATTGGACGCCGCCTTCCGGAATCGAGCCGGCGATTCACATATTCGGGATCTGCTTGACCAGTTCGCGAACCTCGGTGATCTCCGCGTTCAGTTCCCTGATCCTGGCCTCTTTTTCCTCGTCCGACATGGTCTCATCGGACTTGACCTGGAGGATCTGCTTGTTGGCTTCCATCTCGCGGAACGGCAGCAATTGGGAGTTCGACGACGGCACGAAACCCATGAATCCGCCGTTCTGGAGGGCGTCCCGTTCCGCCTGGATGCGTTCCGGGTCGCCGAGCCGGCCAAGACCCATGATCGCAAAATAGAGCTTGGACTTGATGCCTTCATCCAGATCGGCCCGCCAGGCGAGCGGATCGGCGGCGATCAGCGGCGAGCGCCAGATTTCCTTGATCTTTTCGGCGGCTTCCGGGTTGTTTTTCCTCAACCGGAAATGCAAGGCCCGGTTGTTGGCGGTGGCCACATCGATCTGGTTGTTGGCGACCGTCAAAAGATTGGCTTCATGGCTGGCATTGCGCACCGTCTTGAAGCAATCGCGCGGATTGATGTCATTGGCGGCGAAGATGAAGGTGGTCGGCACCAGAAACCCGGATGTGGATTGCGGGTCGCCGATTCCGAAATTCAGCGACTTGTCCCCGCAGGTCGCGAGCACATCCTCAAGCGAATTGATCGTATCGTTATCCTTCTGGGTGACCAGGATCGAATGATAGCCGCGGGATCCGTCGGTCTCGATCATCTGGGCGAAGACTTCGGCGCCGGCGCGGTCGACGGCGGTCATGGCCGATTTGTTGCCGTAGAGCACGACGTCGACCTTCTTGAACCGCATGGCCTCGATGACACCGGTATAGTCGGTGGCAAAAAACGGATTGATCTTGAGGCCGCTCTTTTCTTCCACAGCCTCGATCACCGGACCCCAGCGGGCCATGAGGTTTTCCTGGCTTTCGACGGCCAGAAGCCCCCAATTGACTTCCTGGACTTCCTCGGATTGCACCGCCGTGGTTCCGGCAAATGCAATCACCATGGCCGCAAAGCCCTTCAATACAGTCTTCATTTCCAGTCCTCTCCCTTGGTCGGAATATGTCAGGCGTCGACGAGCTGGCGCTTTGCCGGGCTCACAAGAATGTCGCCGTCCGAGGCATCGGGCAGCACGAGTTCTTCGCTGGCCTCGCCGTAAATCTCGCGCAGGAAACCGATCGTAAGATCGCCGCTCGGACCGTCGAAGACGATCCGGCCGTCGCGCATTGCGATGGTGCGGGGGCAGTAGCGCCGCGCATATTCAACCTGGTGCAGCGAGACCAGGACCGTGATCCCGTCCTCACGGTTGACTTGCGACAGGGTTTCCATCACGCGCTTGGCCGATGCCGGATCGAGCGAGGCAATCGGTTCGTCGGCCAGCACGACCCGCGCGCCCTGAACGAGCGTTCGGGCAATCGCCGCCCGCTGCTGCTGGCCGCCCGACAAAGTCGCCGCGCGCTGCATGGCGGTCTGCGGGATCCCCACGCGGTGCAGCGCCCGCATGGCCTTGCGTTTCTCATCGCGGGAAAACAATCCGAGCGTGCCCCGCCAGCGCGGCACGCGACCCAGGAACCCGGCCAACACATTGACCAGAACGCTTAGCCGCGGGACGAGATTGAATTGCTGAAAAATCACGCCGATGTGGCATCGCGCGGCGATGACATCGCGCGCGATGCGACCGGAGGCCTGAATCGCCCTGCCCATGACGGCAACCCGGCCGGCGCCCCGGTCGCTTGCGACCAGACCGGCCACATGGCGGATCAATGTCGACTTGCCGGATCCCGAGGCGCCGATCAGCGCCACCATCTCGCCCTCGGCGATGTCCACCGACACGCCGTCCAGTGCGCGCGTGCCGCCAGGAAAGGTCTTCGACAGACCGGTGACCTCGATCGCGTTCATGACTCCCCCGTGTACACAGGAACCGGATAGGGGATCGTCATGACAGGTTGATGAACCGCAAATGCGGGGCTGTGAATAATCCGGGAAAGAAAAAAGCCGGCTTATTATTCCGGCATTGCCAATTCAACTAGCCGGCTTATCATCTACGGCATCGCGGATGAGGCCACCGCTTTCAAGGTCTCGCGGGCGATGATCAGGCGTTGGATTTCGCTCGTGCCCTCGTAGATCGTCGTGATGCGGGCATCGCGGGCATAGCGCTCCAACGGATAGTCTTTCACATAACCGGCACCGCCGTGAATCTGCAGGGCCGTATAGGTGGCGCGCTGGGCCGCCTCCGAGGCAAACAGCTTGGCCATCGAAGCGGCCCGAGAGAAGGGCTGACCATTGTCCTTCAGCCATGCCGCCTGCAGGACAAGGAGCCTGGCCGCCTCCAGATCGGTCTCCCGGTCGGCGAGCATCCATTGCAATCCCTGCATGTCGGCGAGCTTGCGGCCGAACTGTTCGCGCTCCAGCATGTAATCCCGGGCCGCCTGCATGGCCGCCTGTCCGATCCCGAGCGCCAGCGCCCCGATGCCGATCCGACCGCCGGCCAGTTCCGACACGGCGATGCGAAACCCGTCATGAACGTCGCCGACCACCGCCGAGGCCGGAATCCGGCACTCCTCGAAATGCACCTCGTTCGTGGCCGATCCGGTCTGACCCATCTTGCGTTCCGCCTTGCCGATGACGATTCCGGGCGTATCGGCCTCGACCAGGAAACAGGAAATGCCGCGGCCCTTGCCGGCGTCAGGATCGGTGACCGCCCAGACGACGAACAGGCCGGCATATTCGGCGGAGGTGATGTAGAGCTTCGATCCGTTCAGCACCCATTCGTTGCCGTCCATGCGCGCCGCCATGCGCATCCCGGCCGGATCCGACCCGGCACCGGTTTCGGTCAGACAGAAGGCGCCGGCCGGATAGGTACCGTCGCACAGGCGCGGCAGATAGGTCTCGCGATGGTCCGGCGACCCGACCGCCTGAATGACCTCGGCGACCATATTGGAAACCGAGACCGTAACCGCCGTCGAGGCACACGCGCGGGCGAGCGCATTGACGGCGAGCGCGAAGCCGACCGTGCCAGCTTCCGTGCCGCCGTATTCGCCGCGAATGTTCAGGCCCATGAAGCCGTTTTGTGCGAGCAGGTTCAGATTTTCGAGGAGTTCGGCGCGGCCACCGCCCTCGTCTAGGGTCTCGGCCAACGGACGCAGCCTGTCTTCAGCAAGGCGCGCAGCGGCGTCGGCGATCATCGTGTGGTCGTCGGAGAGCTGAAAATCCATGGCGTGGCCTCTCATCTGGTCCGGTCCGGACCGGCATCTGCGTTTCCTGTCTGGTCAGCGGTCCCGCTGCTGTCAAGCCGATGGTCGTGGCATTGTGATAGGAGAATGAAGGTTTCGCCTTCCCGCAAACCGGTCAAGCGCGTAGCATGTCGAATTCGGAGGACGGTGACAGATCCATGCGAGCCCTGCGATCCCATCGCCCGGATAAGGGACACGGCGTACCGCGCACCAAAGCTGCCGGCGGGGCGTTTCGGCTATTGGGCGTCGTTGCAGGGCTTTTTCTTATTTTGGTCGCATCAGAGATACGGGCCGAACCGCTGGCCGCCGGCGGGTTTTCGTTCAGCGACGAACTCGGCGGGTTCACGATCGGCCGGGTGACCGGGCGCGGGACCCAGGACGACCCGATCGTGATAGAAAAGAACCTTACCGACGTCGAACCGGTCATCATGGTCATCCGCTACGACAAGAGTTCCGCCGTCGGCCGGGTCGGCACCGGGCGCTGGATCGCAGTGCATCTGCGCCTGGTCGTGCGCAATGGCAGCGGTCGGGTCTGGCAGGGATTCCAGGTGGAATTGCAGGAAATCCTGCACAAGCCGAGCATCCGCCAGGACGGGCTCTCCTTCGACCAGGGCAAACTGGTATCCGCCAACGTCTATTCCAACCGGTTTTCCGCAAGCCAGCGGCTGTTCGAACCTTATGATCGCATCCTGTTCCAAGACGGCCATGTCAATCCGGCGGACTTCGTTGATTTCACGATGCACATCACCGACCCGACACCGGTCAAAAAGTTCTACCTGCTGCTCGACCCGCAGATCCTGTATTCAAAACTCCTGAAGCCGGCACCGGCCGAACGGACATTCGGCTAAAAGAGCGAGCCCTGGCCATCCGGCCTTTTCGTCTCACGTGCCGGCTTGCGCCGTTTTGCCGTTTTGCCGCCCTTTGGCTTTCCTGCCGAGGCGGCAGGTTCAGTTCCGGTCGAGGCGGTCGTCGCCACGCGGGCGTCGAACACACCATCGGGCAGCCGCACGGCAACGTCGTCTCCGGCGCCAAGCGCGGCAATGCTGCGCACGATCCCCCCATCCGGCGTGCGAACGATTGCGAAGCCACGGCGGAGAACGTTTTCAAAACCGAAGGCGTCGAGCAGTTTGGCAATCGCCTGGAATCGCTGGCGGCGGTCCGCAACAAGCCGGACAGCCGCAGCGGTTCGTCGCCTTTCATTGTCGGCGAGCCGACGCCGCTCGTCGGCAATCGGGCGCTGCAGGAGGCGGGGTGCCAGGCGGACCGACAATCCCTGGAGCGCCTGGCGCCGGCGCGCGATGTCGGTCTGTCCCGACCGGGCCATGCGGTCGGACAAGCTTGTCAGCGTGTCCCGCCGGCGTGCAAGCAGACGCTTCAGCGCCTCCTCCGACAGGCGGGCCGCGACGGCGTCATATCGGTTGCGGCGCAGAGCGGTTCCGGCAAGCAGGGATCGCGCCAGGCGCTCCGACACCGCATCGAGGCGCTGGCGCGGCAACGCCAACAGGTCCCTGAGCGAGGGCAGTGCCCGTTCGGCCGCCCTGAGGCCGGTGCGGCAACGGTCGATATGACGCAGCGCCGCGTTTTCCAGACGGCGCGCCATATCGCCGACGCCTGCCAAAAGGTCGTGGCGGACCGGCACGGCCATTTCCGCCGCCCCGGTCGGCGTCGGCGCCCGCAAATCGGAAACGAAGTCGATCAGCGTCCAGTCCGTCTCGTGGCCGACGGCCGAAATCAGCGGGATATCGGAAGCAGCGGCTGTGCGTGCCACGACTTCCTCGTTGAAGCTCCACAGGTCCTCGATCGATCCGCCGCCACGGGCGACGATCAGCAGATCGGGGCGCGGTACGGCGCCATCCGGGACAAGCGCATTGAACCCGGCAATGCCGCGCGCCACCTCGTCCGCCGAGGTCTCGCCCTGAACCCGGACCGGCCAGACCAGGACACGAACCGGAAACCGGTCCGCCAGGCGGTGCACGATGTCCCGGATCACAGCGCCGGTCGGCGACGTCACCACGCCGATCGTGCGCGGCAGATAGGGCAGTTCCTGCTTGCGCTCGTCGTCGAACAGGCCCTCAGCGGCCAGTTTTTTCTTGCGTTCTTCCAGGAGCGCCATCAACGCGCCGATGCCGGCAGGCTCGAGCGAATCGACAACGATCTGATACTTCGACGACCCGGGATAGGTCGTCAGGCGCCCGGTGGCGATGACTTCCAGACCTTCCTCGGGCTTGATCTTGAGCTTCTGATAGGTGCCGCGCCAGATCACGGAATCGATGCGCGCTTTCTCGTCCTTCAGCGAGAAGTAACAATGGCCTGACGCAGCCGGACCACGAAAACCGGAGACTTCGCCGCGCACCCGCACATAGCCGAAGGAGTCCTCGACCACGCGCTTGACGGCAAAGGCGATTTCGGAGACGGAGAATTCCGCAGCATTGGTTTCGGCGGAGGATGTGTCGGACACGCTCGGCATTACGGCCTCTTCACTCTGCGGCCAGAAAAAAGACGAATCGGCACAAGGTCAAGGCAGGACATCATCCATGGCGCGCTATCGGTTCAGGCAAGTGCGACTGCATGTCGACGCCGCGCTGTCGCCCGGCGCTTCGGTTGCGTTGCAAAAGGATCAGCTGCATTACCTGGTTTCGGTCATGCGACTGGGACCGGGCGCGGAAATCCTTGTCTTCAACGGACGCGACGGCGAATGGACCGCAACGCTTTCCGAGGCTTCCAAGAAACGCGGCCTTCTGACGATCGAAAACTGCCTGCGGCCGCAGACGCCGGCCTCCCGGCTGGATTATTGCTTTGCGCCCCTCAAACAGGCCCGCCTCGACTACATGGTCCAGAAAGCCACCGAAATGGGCGCCGGCCGGCTGCGTCCCGTGCTGACGCAGCATGGCCAGGTGAGCCGCGTCAATACGGACCGCATGAGGGCCAACGCGATCGAAGCCTGCGAGCAATGCGGTGTGCTGTCCGTCCCCGAAATATGTCAGCCTGAACCGCTTGCGGCGTTTCTGGACTCCTGGCCGGTCGACAATCCGGACGGTCTGATCCTGTTTTGCGACGAGGCCGCGCCGACGGACGATCCGCTTACCATCCTCTCGGCGTTGGCACCCGGTGCGCTGGCTTTGCTGATCGGCCCCGAGGGCGGGTTTTCCACGGCTGAACGGGAGCAGCTTCTGGCCATGCCGTCCGTCCGTGCGATCCCGCTCGGGCCGCGCATCCTGCGGGCGGATACGGCAGCGGTCGCGGCGCTGGCACTTGTCCA
Source organism: Pseudomonadota bacterium (assembly GCA_038745065.1). GTDB lineage: Bacteria > Pseudomonadota > Alphaproteobacteria > Rhizobiales > JANQQB01 > JANQQB01. Next base: position 35,550 of record JBCDLT010000011.1, read on the forward strand.
GGCTACGCTCGGCGACTGGCAGGCGCCGGAAACGCCGACACCATAGCAGGCGCCTGCCGGGCCCGAGTGATCAAAAGGTTCGGGCTGCCCGCGCGCGCAACCGGGCAATCGGCCGATCGGCTCGGCCAGCGCAAGGGACCAAAGAGCCGGCTTGCATATTGGAACTTTCAGTCTAAATAAGGCGGTCGGACCTGCCCCCGGCTCCAGGTCCGGTGGCCTCAGGGCGGAGGCCAAGGCGAAACGGCCGGGGACAGGGGAACCGAGGATGGCGCGCGACACGCTCGACGAGACGCCGATCGAAAGCCGCGACCAGCTCGTCGCCACTCTGGAGAGCGGCTCCAAACCTCCCGAACAATGGCGGATCGGAACCGAACACGAAAAGTTCGGCTTCTATCTGGAGGATCATCGGCCGGTTCCCTATGAGGGCGAGCGCGGAATCGAAGCGCTCTTGAAGGGTATGGAAACGCTGCTCGGCTGGGATCCGATCGTCGACAATGACCGCATTATCGGTCTGTACGATCCGACCGGCGGCGGCGCCATCAGCCTGGAACCCGGCGGACAATTCGAGCTGTCCGGCGCGCCGCTGGAAACCCTTCACCAGACCTGCCGCGAAGTGCATGCCCATCTGGCGCAATTGCGGGAAGTCGCCGAACCGCTGGGCATGGGGTTTCTCGGTCTGGGCGCTTCGCCGACCTGGTGTTTCGACGAAACGCCGAAAATGCCGAAATCGCGCTACGACATCATGCGCGCCTATATGCCCAAGGTCGGCGGCAAGGGCCTGGACATGATGCACCGGACCTCGACGATCCAGGTCAACCTGGATTTCGAGGACGAGGCGGACATGCGCAAGAAGATGCGGGTCGGCCTCGCCCTGCAACCGATCGCGACCGCGGTGTTCGCCAATTCGCCGTTCCTCGACAACAAGCCGAACGGATTCCTGTCCTACCGCTCGGAAATCTGGCGGGACACCGATCCGGACAGGTCCGGGATGCTGCCGTTTGCGTTCGACGAGGGCTTCGGCTTCGAAGCCTATGTGGACTGGGTGCTCGACGTTCCGATGTATTTCCTGAAACGGGATGCCGGTTATGTCGACGTATCCGGCCTGTCGTTCCGGGATTTCATGGAAGGCCGGCTCTCTGACACGTTGCCCGGCGAAGTCGCGACCATCGGCGACTGGAAAAATCATCTCTCGACGGCCTTTCCCGAAGTCCGCCTCAAGACGTTCCTCGAAATGCGGGGCGCGGACGGCGGGCCCTGGCGGCGGATCTGCGCGCTGCCGGCCTTCTGGGTCGGCCTCATGTATGACAGCCGATCGCTTGACGATGCCTGGACCATGGTCAGGGACTGGAACGAAGACGAACGCCAGGCGCTGCGCGACGCGGTGCCGGCAACGGCGCTGGCCACGCCCTTCCGGAACCGCACGGTCCAGGAGATCGCCCGCGACGTTGTGGAAATCTCGCGCGAAGGCCTCAAGCGGCGGGCCTGCACCAACCAGGACGGCGACGACGAAACCCATTTCCTGGCCCCTGTCGAAGAAACCGTGATGTTCGGCCGCACGCCCGCCGACGAGATGCTGCAGGCCTATAACGGGCGCTGGGGCGGCGATCTGCAGAAGGTCTTCGACGAATACGCCTATTGACGCCGCGTTCGCCGCGGTTGACCATCACATGGCAATCCGCCGGGTGAGGCCATGAAAACGCTCTACGATCTTGTACAGGAAAGCTTTGCCGATGCAGCCCGCGCCAGGGCGTTCGGCGATGCCTTCGGGCTCGGCCCGGAAAAGAGCCTTGATGTCGTCACCGCCCTGCTTCCGGCTTATTCGCTCGCGCTGCGCCGGGTGGCAAGCGACCCCGGCGCGTTCCTCTCGCTCATCAGCCTGATGGGCCCGCTTGCCGGACAAGCCATGCCGATTGCGGCCAACCAGGATACCTTTGCTTCGGCGCAAAAAGGTCTCGGTCTGTTGTTCGGTCGCCCCGAGGCGCTGAACGCCATTGCCGATATGGTGGCGAGGACGAGCGGCGTTCCGGCGGAAAAGGTCCTGGAAATAATGCCGGCGACGCTGGCCGACGTGATGAACGCCTTGCACACGGCGATGCCGTTTCGCGATGGTCCGGGAGGCGACCTTATCGCCGCCTTCGTGGACGGATATCAGCGTGGCCGCCCCGAACCGCGCGCCCAACCGGATTTCTCCGTAGAGGCGGCTGCCGACCTGATGACATCCTTCATGTCGGGATTCCAGCGCGGCCGCAACGAGGACGATCCCGACAACGGGAACATGGACGGTCCGGCCGCAAGTGAAACCGTCCCGGCCGGCCCGGAGGAGCCTGACACTTCTGACGAGGAGGATGCATCCGAGAGACAGGAAAGTGCCTTAGAGGCACTGCTGGAGGTCGGAGACCGCATCCAGAAATCGCATATGCAATCGATGACGGATCTCTTCGAAAAGCTCTATTCCCGGCCAGGCAAAGCCGACAATTCAGACCCATTTTCTACCTAGGATAAAGCAGAGACTCGAATATATTCGTAAAAATTACATGCGCCGGATGACAGAGTTATGAAACTGTATCGGCGAAGATAAGTAATTTCATATAATCTTAAAGAGATTAGGGCGCAATCCGGCACGAGTTACAGATATCCAAGGTGCCGTCCGATGTTCCAGTCCTTCCGAAATCAGATTCTTCTGATTGTGTGCTTGCCGCTGTTTGTCCTGCTTTGCCTGGGCGCGTGGGTGGTGACGCAGCAATATCGTGGATACACCACGTACTCGGTCCTGATCACCCTGACACAGCGGTCCGTGTTGGCCTACGATCTGGTGCATGAATTGCAGAAGGAACGAGGCAAGACGGTCGGGCTGGTATCATCCGGCATGGGCGAAGAAGCGCGCAAGCGGGTCGATGCCCAGCACGCGGCCACCGACGGCGCTCTCAAGGCCTATCTCGATTTTGCAAAAAGCAACAGCTCTGCGGGTTACGTGCCGATCATCCAGAAGACATTGGCTGACATCGACGCGGGATTGTCCAAAATCACCGAGTTCCGCACCGATCTCGACCGCAAGACCGTCACGCAGAAACAGACGGTGACGTTTTACACCAACCGCATCAAGGAACTCATTCACCTGATCGCCAAGGTCAATGAGGAGAGCCCGTCGGTCAAACTAAACCACGAGCTCCAGCCGTTTCTGGCGCTGGTGAACACGATGGAAAACGCGGGACTGGAACGGGCGATCGGCGCTGCGCTTCTCAATCGCATGAATGCCGGCGAATTCGACTATGCCCTGCAGCGAAACTACCTGTTGAAGCTCGGCGGCGAACTCCTCGCGCTGGAGGAATTCGGAGAACTGGCCGTGCCTGAGCAATTGGAGCGCTTCGATCGCGTGGTTTCGGGCGAAGACGTCGATAAGGTCCACGAATGGCGGCCGATACTGGAAAACCTTGCTCTCACCCGGGATACAAAGGGTCTTGCGGGCAGCACGTGGTTCGAGGCCGCAACCGGGCGGATCAACAAGATCAAGGTGGTCGCCGACAGCATCGGCGACAATGCCCTCGTCATTGCCACCAGTGAAAGACAGGCAAACCTGATCGCGCTGGTGGTGACGGCTGCATTGGTCCTTGTCTCATCGCTAATTGCGATTGCCATTGCCTTCTGGCGCGGATCGCTGCTTGCAGGCCGCGTCGTGGCGATCGGCAAGGCCATGCGGACGCTTGCGGACGGCAATACCGACATTTCCCTGTCGGACAAGGAACCGGCCCGCGAACTGACTGAAATGTCCGCGTCGGTCACGGTCTTTCGCGAAAACGCGATCGCGCGTTCCGAGCTGGAAGCCCGTTCCCAGGAAGACGAGGCCAAACGCCAGGAACGCCAGGCCCGCATCGAGGCGCTCATCGCGACGTTCCGGAACGACGTGCAGTCCCTGCTTGAAGCCGTTGGCGCCAACACGGACAAGCTGAACGACACCGCACAGGTTCTGACACGGATCGCCGAGGACACGTCGGAACGCACGAATGCGGCCTCGGGCGCATCGGATGAGGCGGCCGGCAACGTCCAGACCGTGGCGGCGGCGGCGGAGGAATTGTCCGCATCGATTTCCGAAATCAGCAGCCAGGTCACGCGGACGACGTCGATCGTGGAAAAGGCCTCCGGCCTTGCCGACAACACCAATGCCAAGATCGGCGGCCTCGCCGAGGCGGCAACGAAGATCGGCGACGTGATCAACCTGATCCAGGACATCGCGGAGCAGACCAACCTGCTCGCCCTCAACGCGACGATCGAGGCGGCCCGGGCCGGCGAAATGGGCAAGGGCTTCGCGGTCGTAGCCGCTGAAGTCAAGACGCTTGCCAACCAGACCGGCAAGGCGACGGAGGAAATCTCCTCGCAAATCGGCAACATCCAGGCGTCGACGGGCGAGGCGGTCGAGGCCATCGGGGAAATCGCCAAGACGATGGTCGAGGTGACGGAATACACCAGTTCGATTGCCAGCGCGGTGGAAGAACAGGGATCGGCCACACAGGAAATCAGCGGCAGCGTCGGCCAGGCGGCCGAAGGCACCCAGCACGTGGCGCAAAACATGGCCGGTGTGCGGTCTGCCGTGGACGAGACCACACAATCGGCCGGACAGGTGCTGGACGCATCGCAGGAGGTGGCGGACCAGTCATCCCGCCTGCGCCTGTCCGTCGATCAGTTCCTGAAGGATGTTTCAGCTGCCTGATCGCGTTCGACCATGCAAGAAAAACAAGGGCATCGCGCCATCCGCGCGGTGCCCTTTTTGCATGGCGCCAAGCAAGGCACGTCATGGCGGGACACCGTCAGGGCGGTTCAAAACCGGCGATTTGCGGGAAAACGGACCGATGGTACAGCTGGTTGGTCTCGAACCAACGACCTCTGGATCCACAATCCAGCGCTCTAACCAACTGAGCTACAGCTGCACACGATCAGTCTGGCAATGCTATAGGCGCGGTCGGATCAAAGTTCAAGAGCAACGGCGCATCCGGACCGGCGGATCCGCTCAGAAACCATGCGTCGTCCGGGCGCCCGTCAAAATCGCTCATGAACCGCCTGTTCGCCGCACAAAAACAAAAAAGGCGCTCCGCTGGGAGGATTGCGGAGCGCCTCGTTTCGATCCTGCCGACCGTACGGCCGACGGACACCAGGGTCAGATCCGAAACCGGATTACGCGACCTTGAGGTCCTTGATCGATTTCTGGAACACGTCTTTTGCCGGTTGGGACGAATCCGTCGCAACTTTGGACACCAGTTCCTGCATTTCCTTGGCCTGAGCGACCAGCGAATCGAATTGCTGATGCATGAAGGCGGTTTGCAGTTCAACGGCTTCGGCCAGCGTCTTGACGGCCATCATGTCCTTGGCGAAGGCAAACGATGCATCGGTGGAGACCTTTGCAGCGTCGAGCGCCTTCATGTTGATTTCGAGCACACCCTGACGGGAGGTCTCGTAGGAATCTTCAAGCATGTCGGTCGCTTCTTCGGCCGCCGTCTTCATCACGGCGTAGTTTTCCTTGGCCTTTTCGATCGACTTTTCTGCAAATTCGCGAACGCCGGTGGGCACTTCGAAAGCCGGTACGGCGAAGGCGTCCATCGGGTTTTGCGCAGCGGCCGCTTTCGGCGCGCGGGCCTTCGTGGTCTTGGTCTCAGCCATGTCAGTTCTCCTTCCTGGGGACCCTCGCGGGCATGTTACCGATACCGGTGCATGCCCTGTGATCGTCGTGTCTGCATCTCAATGACAGACATATAGCAGGACTTTTGTGCATTGCAACATTTTTTTGCGCTGCACAATGAAAAAGCCGGGGTTTTGCAGGCAAAAATCCCGGCCTCTAGCCAAGCGGGATGCAGCGCCGATCCGACGCGCACCTGTGATCAGGAATCCGGCTTAACCGCTTTCGCGGCTTCGGACGCCGTCTTGACCGTCTTGTCGGAGATCACCCGAGCCTGCTCGCCGAATACCGCCATCTGATGTTTGAGGAATTCCTGCTGGAGCGCCATCATTTCCGACACGTCCTTGGCCTGGACGAGTTTTCCGGCCAGGTCGAACGCTGCGGAGACGTTTTCCTCGGCAAAGGAGAGCACCGCCCGGTTCACGTCGCTGGCGCCGGATTGCACATCGGAGGAGGATTTTTCTACGCGGCTCACAGCCTCCTGGGTTGCGGCGATGTAGTCGTCGAAGGCCTTCTTGGCCTGGGTCACGCTGGTTTCGGCAAACGCCCGCATCTGTTCGGGCACTTCCAGTTTCGGCGACTTGTCGGACATTGTGTGTCTCCTCTGCAGGAACGCCGGATCAGCTTTCGCGCGCCCGGCGGCCCCTTATTTCTACCATGTCTGCCTGCATAGCACAGATCTCCGTCGGCAACGCCATCCGACAAATCCGCGCCCTTGCAAATGGCCGGAAACCGGCAGCAAAATGCTGCTGTCTTTCGTCGGGATTTGGGGTCTGTCGGGATTCACCAAGAATGCCGGTCCCGATGGACGCTCGATCCGGATGACGGTATTAACGGTTGGTTAACGATTTCCGGCGCGACGGGCATTGCGCCAGGATCGATCCTCGCAGTTACGGAACGGGGTCCGGCATGGAAGAGTCATTCGGTCGGTATCTGGCGCTCTGCCGGCACGAAAGAGTGGGCCGTTATGCGCTCGAGGATGCACCGGCATGGGTGTTTTCCGATGACGGCCGCCGGATTCTGTGGGCTAACGCCGCCGGTCTCGCGTTTCTCGACATCCGAACGCTTTCAGGTCTCGCGCGCTACCGGATCAGCGAAACCTCGCCGGTCAGCCGTCGGCTTGCCTATCTCGCAACTCGCGGCACGACCGGGGCGCTGGAACGCTTTCGCTTCTTTGTCGGCATGCGGGCCAAACCCGTTGCCTGCCTGTGCGAGCGGCTCTATCTGCCCGATAATGACAAACCGGTCCTCGCGGTCGCCGCGGACGCGCCGGCACCGTCAGGAGAGAGTTCCGCGGCCGCAGGTCTGTTGCGGCTGCTCGATCAGGCCGGTCTTGCCGCCGCGCTTTTCGATCCGGACGGTGACCTGTCGGGAACGACATCGGCCCTTGCCGCATCGGGCCTGCCGGCCGATGCACTCGCCGAAGTGGGCGACCGCGACGGGATCGATGTGCTTTCCGGGCCGGCCGATACCGGGTCGCTCGTGCTCATCGAAGACCCGATGGCGATCGACCTCGATGAACTCACCATCGAAGATTCCGACGAAAGCCAAGCGGAGAGCGAGCCGGCGGGCGATTCAGCGCCGGATTCCCTTGAGCCGGAAGACGAGGCAGCGCAAACCGCCGTCAACGTGCCCGCGGACCTTGCGGGAACGGAAGCGTTTGCCGAGGCGGAGCCTGAAGAAGACGCAACGGCAGATCAGGCAGAACCTGAACCAGCGCTTGCCCCCGAGGCCGCGGAAGACGCCGTCGACGAGGGCGCCGAAACTGAATCGATGGATTCAGAGGCCGAAGATATCCCGGACACAAGCGATGAAGACGGTCAAGCCGAAGACGAACGGCCGGTGGAAGCCGCAGCGGATATCGACGAGCCTTCGATAGACGATGCATCAATTGCCGACGCGTCGGACGAGACGGACCAGACCGAAGACGACGACACGGGCCAAGCGGATGCAGCGTCGGGCACGGAGGACCAACCATCAGAAGCGGAAGCGGATACTGAAAATCCGTTGAAGGACGACGCAGTCGTTTCCGGGGCGCCGGACACAGCGGATGGGATCGACGAAACTCCTGCAGCCTCCGAAGAAGAGACAGACACCGAGGATGCGGTCGCCGAAGACGCGGCCGGCATAGGCGATGCCGAACCGGCCGTCCTGCAGCCCGAACGCTCACTCGACGCACGCTCGGCGACAGCCTTTGCCGCAGTCGGTGCCGCCCTTGCCGCCCAAACCGCATCGACCCCGCCGCCTTCCGACACAGCAGCCGATGCGGATAACGACACCGACGACGATCGGGACCGGCCGGTCGCGGAGGCCGAAGCCGATACCGCCGAGGCCGAGGATTCGAGCGAAGCGGGGACCGCCGCGGAAGCCGACGATGCCGAAGAGGCCCCTGTTTCGCATGAGCCGGAGGCCGTTACCGAACGCATAGAAGATCCTGCCGACGATCCGACGGCAGCGGCGGTCGCATCGGATGATGGATCGGCACAGACGGATGCCGCGCAAGCGGACAGGTCGGACGCGGACGCCGCACCCGGTCGCAAACGCACAGTGTTCGATGCCATTGAACGGCTCGCGGTTCCGCTGATGAACCTCGATCTTGCCAAGGAGCCCTCCCGCCTCGCGCCGAAGGACGACGAGCCGGCCGAGCCGGACGTCGAACCCGGAAACGGAACGGTCCCCGAACCGCCGGTGGAGGCCAGCCCTGCTCTCAGTCCGACTTTCGTCTTCCGGTCGCGCACGGCGCCGCACCGCTTCGTCTGGGAAATGGACGAAAACCGACGCTTTTCCATGATCACACCGGACCTGGCGGACGCCGTCGGTCCGGTTTCGGGCAATGTGACCGGCAAGACCTGGACCGAGGTCGCGGGGACGCTCGGCCTTGACAATCCGCGGATCGCAGCGACCATAGAACGGGGCGAAACCTGGACCGGCATGCGTGTCGATTGGCCCGTCGACGGGACCGACAAGATCGTTCCCGTCGAACTCACGGCCTTGCCGATCTACGACCAGAGCCGGACTTTCGCCGGCTATCGCGGCTTCGGCGTGTGCCGGACCGACCGGGCGCAAACGGACGCACAGGCCCGCGGCCTTGCATTGGCGCAGCCGCTGACTGCCTCGCCAGCCAGCGAAGCGGACCCGATCGAGACCGCCTTCGGCCCGTCCGACGGTCCCGACGACACCTCCGGTGCGACACCGGACGGGCAAAGGCCGGACCCGGCGGCGTTCGTTACGCCGGTGCTTTCCGAACAGCCCGGGCCGGATCGTGACATCGAAGAGCGGACCGGATCGGAAACGGAGACGGACGACCTTGCGGCCCCTGACACCGGCCCCCGGGAAACGGAGGAAGCGCAGGCCGATCTGTCGTGGCAGAACTACCTGACAGCAGAAGCGCTCCTGCGGCTGTTCAGCGAGACGCGGACCAATGCGGATGAACGCGCCCGCTTCGAGGTCCTGGCGCGCACGGCGGGACCGGATGACGATGCTTCGGGTCCGGACCAGGATGACGGCCGTCCCGATGGCGGTCCCGGCGGCGGATCCGAAGGCGGTCCGGACCGGGGTCCCGACGCGCCGTCGGCCGAGACGGATACCGACCGCGAGCCCACGGATTCTAGTGAGGCGCCGGAAAACGGCGCCGATCCGCTGACCCGGACGGCCGGGGCCGAGCCCGATGCGGAGGTCCACGCGGACGCCGGGCCGGACCGGAAGCCGGAGGCAGACGACGACCCGCAGGACGAGGATTCCAATGTCGTACCGCTGGTCCGGTCGGAGGGCCGCGACCCGAACGACAAGATCCACGAACTGTCCCGGCCCGAACGGGAAGCCTTCCTGCAGATCGCCGAGGCGCTTGGCGCACGGATGGAAGGGGAAGACGAAGACAGTACCCCGGGCAGCGACAAACCCACCGGTCCGACGATCGAGGTCGTAGAGCCGGATGCGCCTGTTGTGGCCTTGCCATCGGCGTTTGCGATCGGCCGGCGCGATGTGCCGGAAGGCGTCCTGCTCGACCGGTTGCCGATCGGCGTGCTGTTGTGCCGGGGGGCCGAGGTGCTGTTCGGCAATCGCGCGGCGCTCGACGTTCTGGAATACCGGTCCGTGGCTGACCTGCGCGCCGCAGGCGGTCTGGAATCCGTATTCACGGACGGCGCGGCGGCGTCGTCGGGCGACCCGGACGACGAAGCGGACCGCCCGATCACGGTACGCACGCGCACCGGTCGGACCAAATCCCTGGTCGCCCGCCTTTACTCCGTGCCCTGGGCGAACGACCGGGCGCTGATGATAGTCCTTGACGACAAGGCGCCGCCCGCGACGCCGGCGACTCCGACCGCGCTGCCGCAGGACAGCCGCGTCGCGGAACTGGAATCGATCCTCGACACGGCAACCGACGGCGTCCTGGTCATGGAGAACGACGGCACGATCCGGGCCGCAAACAAAAGCGCGGAAGCGCTTTTCGGCGCGGACCGCGTGGACATGCTCGGCGCAAACCTAACCGATTACCTCGCGCCGGAAAGCCATCGCTCGGCGCTGGATTACATTGACGGTCTCGCCCGCAACGGCGTGGAGAGCGTGCTCAACGACGGACGCGAAGTGATCGGCCGGACCACAACCGGCGGGCTGATCCCGATGTTCATGACGATCGGGCGCATCGACCGCGGAGCGCACAGCGCCAAGTTCTGCGCGGTCCTGCGCGACATCACGCAGTGGAAGAAGGCGGAAGAAGACCTGACTTCCGCCCGCAGGCAGGCGGAAACCGCCAGTTCCCAGAAATCCGACTTCCTGGCCAAGATCAGTCACGAGTTACGGACGCCGCTCAACGCGATCATCGGATTTTCCGAAGTCATGCTCGGTGAGCGGCTCGGCCCGATCGGGACGGAACGCTACAAGGAATATCTCTCCGACATCCGGGCGTCCGGCGACTACATCATGAGCCTGATCAACGATCTGCTCGATCTGTCAAAGATCGAGGCAGGCAAGATGGACCTCACATTCGAAGCCGTCGCCGTCAACGATGTCTTGCACAATTGCGTGGCGCTGCTGCAGCCGGAGGCGAACAGGGAACGCATCATCATCCGCACCAGCCTTTCGACATCGGTGCCGAATGTCGTCGCGGATGCCCGCAGCCTGCAGCAGATCGTCTTGAACCTGTTGTCGAACGCCATCAAGTTCAACAAGAAGGGCGGTCAGGTGATTGTCTCGTCGGCCTATACCGAAACCGGGGATGTGTCGGTACGGGTGCGCGATACCGGGATCGGCATGTCGGACGAGGATCTGCGGCTCGCCCTGGAACCCTTCCGCCAAGTCCAGACAACCCGCCCGCATACCGGCGGAACCGGCCTCGGCCTGCCGCTGACAAAAGCCCTTGTGGAAGCCAACCGGGCATCGTTCAGCATCGATTCGACGCCGCAAGAGGGCACCATGGTGGAGATCACCTTCCCCTCGCCGCGCGTGCTCGCTGAATGACGGAAACTACGTCCTGACCAGGGCGGAGAGACCGGCCTGTCTTCAGACAGGAATATTCAGTCACGCGGACTGACCTTCGGCATCGAATCCGCGTTCAGTGCGGCCATAGATCAAGCGGTCCGACCTCGGTGATCAGCGGATCCAGTGGATTCAGCCACAGCGCCGTCGATGTTCCCAAGCCTGAAAACGCCGCCGTCAGCAGCGTTGTCGGGACTATCCAGGACGACACCAGAACCGCGGAGACGATCAGCAAACCGGCTGCCGACACAATGAACGCCGCCTCGCACCGCTTCCTGCCGCCTGGCCTGGCCGGTTTCATCATCATCGCCCTCACCCAAATTTTAAATTTGATTTCCACAATATTTTTTTAATATAAAACAATAAATTTTTCTCGTCAATGGAGGAATTCCGTGAGAACTGCGTTTTGCCTTGCCGGGCTGTCACTGCTGACGGCCTGCACCACCATACCCACCTCCTCGATGCTCGCCCTGCGCCAGATGGATCCGCTTTCGGCCGACATGTCCGCAGCAACCGTGTTCGTCGAATTGCCGCGCGAAATCGATGTTGCGGCCGGCAATCCGGTCCTGACATTCGGTGCCCGCAAGGTGGCGACCGGCGCGGACGCCTCGGTGTCGCTGGTTCTGGAACGGCATCCGGTCCGGGCCGAGGACAACATTCCTTCCGGCTACCCCCGGCCGGGCTTTCATATCCAGGCCTACCGGATCGCAGAGACTGACCGCGCGCGCATGGAGGCGGTGCGTCGCACGATACGAAGCTGGAAGGAAACCGACCCGGACGGCGTCAAAGGCACCCTGTCGGTGGGGGTTGCCGGGTGCCTGCGCGGTCCGTTGCGCGCCGGCGCGGTGCCGGTTTCAACGTTCCTCGCCTTGGCGCCGGATCGGCCGCCGCTGCCCTTGACGCGCGATTTCGATATGCGGGACACCCTGGAAAAGGCTGGTCTGAAACCCGGCGCCGAGACGTCCTGTCCCGAAACGGCTGACAATCGGGCGGTCGGCGATCAACGGTAGGTATCGCTTTCAAAGCCGCAGATATGCTCGTCGAAGGCGGCGCATTCCTGGCGCTTGACGGCCGCAATATGGGCCTGAAGGTCCGGCCCCATTACCGACCGTATCCACTCAGACGCGAGGAAACAGTCGATCGCCGGACGCATCGCGCTTTCCAGGAACGGTGCGTCGCCTTCATACGCATTGCCCGAACAGGGCGCCGGTGGCGCGATCCCGTGCTCCATGCCGTGCGCTGCTCCTTGCAGAATGAGCGCCAGCACCAGATAGGGATTGGCGTCCGCACCCGCGATGCGGTGTTCGAACCGGCGTGCCTGCGGTCCAGATGCGGGAATCCGAATGGCGACCGACCGATTGTTTTCGCCCCAATTCAGGCGGTTCGGCGCGTAGGAGGCCGGCGCGAAGCGGCGAAAGCCGTTTCTTGTATTGGCAAAGACGAGCATGCCGTCCTGCATGGTTTCGATCAGCCCGCCGACCGCATGCTGCAAACGATCGGCGCCGTCGTCGGTTTCGCCGAACAGGTTCCGGCCTTCGCCGGTCACAAGACTGACATGCACGTGCAGGCCGTTGCCCGGCCTGTCGGCATACGGCTTTGCCATGAACGTCGCTTCCAGGCCGTGACGGGCCGCCGCGCCGCGCACGATGCGGCGCAGCCGGACGGCGTCGTCGGCGGCCGCCATGGCGTCGGCGCGATGCACGAGATTGACTTCGTACTGATCCTGGGCGGCCTCGGAGATGATGGTATCGGCCGGCACGTCCTGGGCCTCGGCCGCCCGACGCACCGCGTCGAAGAATTCCTGACGTCCGGAAAGGGCCTTCAGGTCGTACATGGCCTGGCGCTCGACCGGTCCGGTCGGGTCCGCGGCCGCTGGATCGAACAGGTAGAATTCCAGCTCCATGGCAATCGTCGCACCGACGCCGAGCCCTTCGAGCCGTAGCATCGCCGACCGCAAGGCGTTGCGGCTGTCGCCGTAAAACGGCGTGCCGTCGGCAAGGCGCATTTCCAGCATCGCATCGACGACATCGTCACCGACCCAGGGCATCGGCCGGACCGAACCCGGCACGACCGCACACGCGCCATCAAGATCACCGCTCTCGATATGCAGACCGGTCGCGACCACTTCGCGCCCCCAGACGTCGAGCCCGGTCATGGAAAGCGGAAAGGCAACCCGCGAGGCCGCCACGGCGTCGGCGGGTTTTCCAGGCGCCCATTTGCCGCGTTCCACGCCGCCCGGATCGAGCAGGAAAAATTCGGTACGAGGGGCTGTCATGGGCGGCACGATTGCTGGAGGGTTTCAAGGTTCGAGGATGGCAGCGGACCGAAGCGAACCGCCTGCTGCGCGGCGCAGTGGATAAGCGGTCGGGAAGGCGGCCGTCCGAAGGAAATTGCGCTATGCAGCTTTATCGGCCCTCTTTATCCCGAGGCCACCTATCTGGTAAACACCCAATCCCGAACCGGGGCCGTCCGCTCGCGACTGGTCCCCCACGAACCCGGAGTCCGCAGCCGGTCTTACGGCAGCGTCCAGACCATGACAGACAATCCGACGGAAACCGCCATCCAATCGGTGCGCGGCGTTCAAAGCCTTGAAGAAGCCGCGCATTGGCTGAAAGCGCGGCGCATCGAAGACATCGAATGCGTGCTGCCGGATCAGGCCGGTGTCGCGCGCGGCAAGATGATGCCGACCAAGAAGTTTCTCGACAGCCCCACCTTCCGCATGCCGTCGACCATCTTCTGGCAAACCATCACCGGCGCCTATCCCGACGAATATATCGACGCCAAAGTCTTCGATCCCACCGACGGCGACATGGTCTTCACACCGGACCTGTCGACGCTGACCGTGGTGCCGTGGGAGCCGGACCCGACCGCGCAGGTGCTTCTGGACGCTTCCCGAAAGGACGGCAGTACGGTCGACTTGGCCCCCCGGCACCTGTTGCGACGGGTCATCGACTTCTACGCCCAGAAAGGCTGGCGGCCGATCGTGGCGCCCGAACTGGAATTCTATCTGGTCAAGCCGAACACGGATCCGGACTATCCGCTGGAACCGCCGATCGGACGATCCGGTCGACCTGAAATGGGACGGCAGGGCTATTCGATCGCCGCCATCAACGAATTCGATGACGTCATCGACGACATCTACGACTTTTCCGAGGCCCAGGGTCTGGAGATCGACACGCTCAGCCACGAAGACGGTGCCGCGCAGATGGAGATCAATCTGGCGCACGGCGACCCGCTCGACCTGGCCGACCACGTCTTTTCGTTCAAGCGGACGATCCGCGAGGCCGCGCTTAAACACAACATCTACGCGACCTTCATGGCCAAGCCGATGTCCGACGAACCCGGATCGGCCATGCACATCCATCAGTCCGTGATCGACACCGAAACCGGCGCGAACATTTTCTCCGGACCGGACGGCGAGGAAACCGAGCTGTTCCATGCCTTCATCGCCGGCCACCAGAAATACCTGCCGCATGTCATGTGCATGCTGGCGCCCTACGTGAATTCCTATCGGCGCCTGACCCGCTGGTCCGCGGCACCGATCAACGTGCACTGGGGCTATGACAACCGGACCGTCGGCCTGCGCGTGCCCGATGCGAAGCCGGCGGCCCGCCGGGTCGAGAACCGCGTGCCCTCGTCGGACGCCAACCCGTATTTTGCGATCGCGGCATCGCTCGCCTGCGGCTATCTCGGCATGGTTGAAAACCTGCGTCCCGACCAGGCGATCGCAGGGTCGGCGCGGCGCATGGATTTCGGACTGCCGCGCGGGCTCCTTGAAGCCGTCGACCTGTTTTCCCAATCCGATGCATTGCACGTGATGTTCGGCGAGGAATTCATGACGGCCTTTCGGGACATCAAGCTGGCGGAATTCGAAATGTTCATGCGGGTCATCAGCGCCTGGGAGCGCGAATACCTGCTGCTCAACGTGTAATCCGACGATCTACGGCAGCGGCATTGCCACGGGTGTTCGCAATGCAGCGCCGGCTTAGGAATCAATGCGGAAAATCCGTGACTTGCGGGCTGCCTCCCCGTCTTGCATCGCTCCGGAAAATATGGTCACGTGACGCCATGATACGCCGTGGAGTGCCCTGTGCACGGCACGGTTTTCGACCGGAATGCAGTTTGAAAAAAACCGGACGAAAGAACAAAAAGAACCAGAGAGGAGTTCTCCATGACACGACGCTTTCGCGGCTTTCGCCCGACCCGGCGAGGCCTGCTTGCCGGCAGCGGCGCGGCGCTTGCCGGACTGACCCTTCTGCCTCGGGGATCGCTCGCCGAAGAGGAAAAGCGGCTCAACTTCTACAATTGGGATACGTATATCGGCGAAGACACGCTCGCGGACTTCAACAAGGCATCGGGCATCGAGGTCAAAATGGACCTGTTTGCCGACAATGACGAATTGTTCGCCAAGCTGAAGGAAGGCAATCCGGGCTACGACCTGATCGTTCCGACCAACGATTACGTGGAACGCATGATCACCGCGAACATGCTGGTTCCGCTCGATCACTCGAAGATCCCGAACATCTCGAATATCTCCAAACAGTTCCAGGAAGCCGAGTTCGATCCGGGCCGCAAATATTCGCTCCCCTACATGTGGGGCACGGTCGGCATCGGCTATCGCATCAGCAAGGTCGAGGGTACGCCCGACAGCTGGGGCGCGATCTACGATTCAGACAAATATGCCGGCAAGATCTCGATGCTGAGCGACGGCCAGACCGTGATCGGCATGGCCCTGAAATATCTCGGCTATTCTCTGAACAGCACGGACCCGGCCGAGATCAAACAGGCCGAGGAATTGCTGATTGCGCAGAAGTCCCGCATCAAGGTGTTCGCGCCGGATAACGGTCAGGACCTTCTGGCTTCCGGCGAAGTCGATCTGGCGCAGGAATGGAACGGCGATATTCTGCAGGTCATGGCCGAGGACGACGATGTCGGCTATTCGGTTCCGAAAGAAGGCGGGCTCTTGTGGCAGGATTGCCTGTGCATTCCGACCGGCGCACCGCATCCGCAAAATGCCCACGCGTTCCTGAACTTCCTTCTCGACGCGGAGGCCGGCGCTGAAATTGCGGACTTCATCCAATACGCCACGCCGAACGAGGCAGCACGCAAATTGCTGTCGGACGAGTACAACAACAATCCCGCCATCTTCCCATCCGAGGATGCCGTCGCCAAGGGCGAAGCCCAGCTCTATCTGGGCGAGGATCGCATTCGCATGATCGACGAAGCCTGGACACGGATCAAGGCTTCCTGACAATCCCCGAGAGGGCCGGCCGTTTCGGACCGGCCCTTTTTTCTTCGCCCGCCGCCTCCCGCGACGGCCAGCCCCGGGATACCTCATGGAGAGCTGGAAGCAGAACCGTCTCGCGTTTTTTGTGCTCTCGACACCGGGCACCGTCTGGCTCGTTCTGTTCTTCCTGGCGCCGCTTGCGCTGATCTGGGTGCTTTCCTTCGGCGAGAAGACCTCGATCGTCGACATCGAGATCACCGGAACGCTCGCCAATTACTCGCGCGCGCTGGAAACCGTCTATCTCGACGTCATCTGGAAATCGGTGTGGATCTCGGCGATCGCCACGTTTGTGTGTCTGGTGATCGCCTATCCGGTCGCCTTTGCGATCTCGTTCGCCAGTCCGCGCTGGAAAATGCTTCTCCTGATCGCGGTGATCCTGCCGTTCTGGATCAATCTGCTGATCCGGACCTACGCCCTGATCGCCGTCTTCCGAACCCGCGGCTTCGTGAATTTCGGGCTCGAATGGATCTGGAACACGGCGCATCTGGACAGCCTGTTCGGGGCGTTCGAACCGCTGCCGATGCTGTACAACAATTTCGCGGTGGTTGCCGGGCTCGTCTATGTGTTCATGCCGTTCATGGTGCTGCCGCTCTATGCAACGATCGAACGGCTCGACAAATCCTATCTGGAAGCCAGCCTCGATCTTGGCGCCTCGCAATGGCGCACGTTCCTGTCGGTCACGGTTCCGCTGACCATGCCCGGCATCGTCTCCGGCATCATTCTGGTGTTCATCCCGTGCCTCGGCTCGTTCCTGACGCCGGACCTGCTCGGCGGCACGAATGCCCAGATGATCGGCAACGTCATCGAGCGCCAGTTCAAGGCGGCCAATGACTGGCCGTTCGGCGCCGCGCTTTCCTTCCTCTTGATGTACATCACGTTCGGCGCACTGGCGCTGCGGGCGCTGTTCGCCGGGCGGCGCCAGGGCATGGAGGTCTGAATGGCGGACACGACCGCCCCTGCCGCACCGCCTGCCCGACCGGCCGCCACGCGCGGCTGGTTCCGCCGCCGCGCACAGGAACCGCTCGCCTACGGCAAGAGGCTGTGGATGCGGGTGTTTCTGTTTATGACGTTCGCCCTGCTTTATGCGCCGATCATTACGCTCGTCATTTTCAGCTTCAACGATTCCCGGCGCAACATTGTCTGGCGCGGGTTCACCCTGAAATATTACGAACGGGCCTGGAACAATGACGGCCTGTTCGAGGCCTTCGTCAACTCGCTGACCATTGCCGTCGTGTGCACCATTTTCGCCACGATCATCGGCGCCACGGTCGGCCTTACCCTGTGGCGCTTCCGGTTTCCCTTCAAAGGCGCCTATGAAGGCTTCATGGCGCTACCGATCGTGATCCCGGAGATCTGCATGGGCGTGGCGATGCTGGTTTTCTTCGCCCGCATCGGCTGGCCGACCGGCATGCCCTGGCCGTTCAACCTGGGATCCATCACGATTGCCCATATCGCGTTTTCGTTCCCGTTCGTCGCGGTCGTCGTCAGGGCGAGGATGGCCGGTTTCAACCGCGAACTGGAGGAGGCGTCCCGCGATCTCGGGGCAAGCGAATGGCAGACCTTTACCGGCGTCATCCTGCCGTATATGCGGCCGGGCCTGATTGCTGGCGCGCTGCTCGCCTTCACGCTGTCGCTCGACGACTTCGTCATCACGTTCTTCACCTCGGGGCCGGATACGGTCACCTTCCCGGTCAAGGTCTATTCCATGGTGCGCTTCTCCGTGACGCCGGAAGTCAATGCCGCCTCCACGGTCCTGATCGTCATCACGATGATCGCCACAATCATCGCCATGCGCCTGCAGGCGCCGCACAAGACCGAATAACCGGAGAAACCCGCGATGACCGACTCCATGGTCTCGATCCGCAATGTCAGCAAGTCGTTCGGCTCGTTCGTCGCCGTCGACGACGTCTCCTTCGATATCCGGCCGAACGAGTTTTTTGCGCTGCTCGGACCGTCGGGCTGCGGCAAGACGACCTTGCTGCGCATGATTGCCGGGCTGGAGACGACCACCGAGGGTGAAATCTTCATCGACGGCGAGGAGATGTCGACGGTCCCGCCGAACCGCCGGCCGGTCAACATGGTGTTCCAGTCCTATGCGGTGTTTCCGCATATGAGCGTGGAGGACAATGTCGCCTATGGCCTGAAGGTGGCCGGCCACCCGCGCAATGAGATCGCGCCGCTGGTGGCCGAGGCGCTCGACATGGTTCAATTGCCGGGGCTCGCCAAGCGCAAACCCGACCAATTGTCGGGCGGCCAGCGCCAGCGGGTCGCGCTCGCCCGCGCGCTGGTCAAGCGGCCCAAAGTGCTCCTGCTCGACGAGCCGCTGTCGGCCCTCGACGCCAAGCTGCGCGAACACATGCAGCTCGAACTCGCCCACCTGCAGCAACGCGTCGGCATCACCTTCATCATCGTCACCCACGATCAGGACGAGGCGCTGTCGATGGCCGATCGGGTGGCAGTGATGGAAAGCGGCAAGATCCGGCAGATCGACGAACCGGGGACCATGTACGAAAATCCCACCAACCGGTTCGTCGCGGATTTCATCGGCCGGGTGAACCTCCTGGATGCCAGCGTCACCAGCACACCGGGCACTGACGTTGTCGTCGCCATTGACGGGATCGGCGCCGTGCCGGTTCCAAAGGCAGCGTCGGCTTCCGGCAAAGTCTGCGTTGCGGTGCGGCCGGAAAAGATTGCCGTGAGCAAGACGGAGCCGGAGGATACCGCGATCCGGGCCCGTGGCCGGATCAGCGACTGGGCCTATTACGGCGATGTCAGCACAATGTATGTCCAGATCGGCGGCACACGGCTTTCTGTCCTGATTCAGAACGAAACGCGGGAAACCATGAACAGTCTCGATATCGGGGATGACGTCTGGGTCACGTGGTCGCCGACAGATACCCTGATCCTCGACACATGACCGGACCGAGCGTCACAATCCGGCGGGCACCATGACCCGGTTTCATCTGTCGACCGTCCTGTCGTTCGTGCTCGGCACGATGATCGTCGCCTCGACCGGTGCTGTCTTCGGCGTGGCGATCTTCACCACAATCGAAAACACGCGCACCGCACTTGCCGAGACCGTCAAGGCGATGCTGAACGACGCGGTCTGCGAGGTCCGCGATCATTTCGTCCCCATGGAAAGTCTCGGCCGGCTTGTCGCCGCGCAGATCGTCGACGGCGACCTGCCGCTCGACAATCCCGACCGTCTCCGACTGCTCCTGTCGGGAGCCGTCGGAAACCTGCCGCAGATCGATGCCGTAACGATCCAGTACCGCGACGGTTCCGGCCTCTATTACGATCGCACAGACGACCGTGTCGTCGATGTCGTCTGGCGCGAGGAATGGCTGGCCCCGCTCGACCGCCTGAAGCCGGAGGGATTGTGGGTGATCCGCCCGTCGGCGCTCACCGGCCAGACGACGAGCGCCTTCATCACGCCGGCGCGGCGCGACGGCCAGGATATCGCGATCGTCGAAATCAGATCCGACGTCAGAAGCCTGTCGCGCGATCTGTCGGAGGGCGCGGCCTATCGCGGCTATCCGCTGACCCGGTTCCTGATCCTCAACAAACAGCGTGTGCTCGCCCATTCGACCCGGGCCAACGCGCCGGCGGGCCCACCGGTCGCGCTTGCGGAGATCGACGACATTTTCCTGCGCGAGGTCTATACCGGCACGCGCCTGGAACCGAACCTCATCGGGCCGGTGGATGACGCGGAAGTCTTCATGCTGGTTACCGCCGACAACCAGGAGCGCGTCATGGTGCTGATGGAAGACCGGGTGCGCCAGTCCGGCGCGATGGTGACGATCGGCGTGCATGTCGATCCCCGGGCCGGGGAAAAGGACGTTGCGCCGCTTATCAACCTCGTCTGGATCGGCCTCGGCCTGCTTGTCTTCTTTATCGTCGTCGCGATCTATGTCGGCCGCCGTGCGGCGCAGCCGATCCGGCGCTTTTCAACCGCAGCCGGACTGGTCCAACAGGAACGCCTCGACGACGTGCCCGTCCTGCCGCCACATCCGATCCTGGAACTCGACCGCGCGGCGGCCGCCTTCAACGCCATGGTCGACGGCCTGAAAGAACGGCGCCGGATCCGAGACCTGTTCGGAAAATACGTGCCGGAAAGCGTCGCTCACCTGCTCACCGGCAGCGACGACGTGGCGCGACCGGCGTCGACGACCGGCACGGTTCTGTTCCTCGACATTGTCGGGTTCACCAAATTCGCCGAATCGCGCGACCCGCAGGTGGTCGTCGGCACCCTCAACGCCTTCTTTTCGGACATCGTTGCGCTGATCGAAGAACAGCAGGGCATGATCACCCAGTTCCAGGGAGATGCCATTCTCGCGGTCTTCAACGTGCCGATCCCGGCGGAAGACCATGCGACCCGGGCCGTGCGCGCGGCAAGGGATATCCTCGCGACCGTCGAAGAACGTGAATATGGCGGCCAGAAACTGTCCTGCCGGATCGGCATCAATACCGGCCCGCTGGTCGCCGGGGCGATCGGCGCGGAAGGTCGGCTGAGCTACACCGTCTACGGGGATGCGGTGAATGTCAGTGCGCGCCTGGAACAGGCGAACAAGGAGACCGGCACAAAAGTCCTGATCGCCGAAGCGACGGCCGAACTGGCGTCCGGATTTTCCCTTGAGGACAAGGGCTGCCTGCCGATCCGGGGGCGGTCCGAGCCGGTCGGCATCTTCACCCTCAAGTCGATGGACGATCCGGACCGATAAGGGGTGTCCGGGCGCTTTTGTCGCAGCGGCCGGCTCGGAGTTTTACGGGCTGGTTCGCGGCTTCACGACTTTGCTATCTTTTGGCCACAATACCGTATCCCAAAAGCCACAGAATCCCGTTCTGTTCTATGGTAGCTAGGATTCGGGTGTGTGTTTTGCCGGACCGAATCAGTCGCCCGGCGCTCATCATTGGAACGTCCGCCTTACGGTGAGGAAATCCAAGAAATCGGATTTGTAGGGAACAGACAATGGACCGAAGACATTTCTTGCAAGGGGTTGCGGGTTTTGCGGCGATCGGGGTGGCCGGCTGCAATCCTCTGCTGCCGGAAGGGGCTGACCCGTCACTCCTGACGAGTGCCTATGCCCCGTCGCCGAACGAAAAGCATCGTATTCGCAAAGCCAGCCTCAATGTCGTTCCGCGGCAATTCCATCGCCGCGTGGTGCGTTACAATTCGAATGAAAAACCGGGTACGATCGTCGTCGATACGAACGAGCGGTATTTGTACCTCGTCGACGAGAACAATGTGGCGATCCGATACGGTATCGGCGTCGGCCGCGAGGGTTTCGAATGGGCCGGACGGGCCACCGTCCGACGCAAGGCCAAATGGCCGCGCTGGACGCCGCCGCCCGAGATGATCGCCCGCGAACCGCGGCTGAAACCCTATCGAGGCGGCATGCCCGGCGGCATCGGCAATCCGCTTGGCGCGCGCGCGCTCTATCTGTTCCAGGGCAATCGCGACACGCTGTACCGCCTGCACGGCACGAACGACCCCAAGAGCATCGGCAAAGCGATGTCGAGCGGCTGCGTCCGCCTGCTCAATCACGATGTCGCCGATCTCTATGAACGCACGAAGATCGGCACGCGGGTCGTCGTCACCTGATCGTCGACACAGAGTTTTCGACACAAGTCCTCAGCGCCCGGCATTGCCGGGCGTTTTCGTTGTGGCAGGCAATCGCTCGTGCGCGGATAGTGATTGAACCTTTGTTGACGCCCGGATAGCCTCACGACCGCACCCGCCGGCGCCGGTGCCGCTTTTACCTGCCGCCGGTGCCGGCACCATCTTCGGAACAGATCCCATGCTGCGAACGTCAAACGAATATCCGACTGCCCTGCTTCAGGAACAAGATGCCGCCCATCACTGGCATCCGTTTACCGATTCCAAGACGATGAACGCGGAAGGCAGCCGGGTGATCACCCGCGCCGACGGAATCTGGCTCTGGGATTCGGACGGCAACCGGATCCTCGACGGCATGGCCGGATTGTGGTGCGTGAATATCGGGCACGGACGGCAGGAAATTACCGAAGCCGTCCAAGCCCAGATGGCCGAACTGAGCTATTACAACACCTTCTTCAAGACCACCCATCCCCCGGTGATCGCGCTCGCCAAGAAACTTGCCGAACTGGCACCGGACCCGCTGAACCATGTCTTCTTCTGTAATTCCGGTTCCGAGGCGAACGATACGGTGCTGCGCCTGGTCCGCACCTATTGGGCGGCCACCGGCAAGCCGGACAAGAAGGTCGTGATCGCCCGGCACAACGCCTATCACGGTTCCACCTATGCCGGCGCCAGCCTTGGCGGCATGACCCACATGCACCGGCAGGGCGGCATGCCGATCCCTGACATCCATCACATCGCGCAACCCTATTGGTTCGGCGAGGGCGGCGACATGGATCCCGAGGCCTTCGGATTGTCGGCGGCCCGGGAACTGGAAAAAGCGATCGACGAAATCGGTGCCGACAACGTGGCCGCCTTTATCGGCGAACCGATCCAGGGGGCGGGTGGTGTCATCATCCCGCCGGCGACTTATTGGCCGGAGATCCAACGGATCTGCCGGGAACGGGATATCCTCCTGGTCGCCGACGAAGTGATCTGCGGTTTCGGCCGTCTCGGCACCTGGTTCGGGTTCGAGCATTTCGACCTGGAGCCGGACATCGCCCCGATCGCCAAGGGCCTGTCGTCGGGCTATCTGCCGATCGGCGGCGTGCTGATTTCCGACCGGGTCACGGAAGCCATGTACGAGCATGCCGGCGAGTTCTTCCACGGCTATACCTATTCCGGCCATCCGGTCGCATGTGCAGCCGCGCTTGCCAATCTGAGGATCATGGAAGACGAGAACATTCCCGAACACGTGCGCACTGTCGCCGCGCCAAAGCTGGCGACCGAGTGGCTCGCCCTCGGCGATCATCCGCTGGTCGGCGAGGCGCGCGCGATCGGCCTGCTCGGCGCGCTCGAACTGGTGCCCGTCAAGGGCGACCGAAGCAAACATTTCGACAATACCGGCACGGTCGGCACGATCTGCCGCGACATCGCGCTCCGCAACGGTCTCGTCATGCGCGCAGTCCGCGATTCCATGGTGATCTCGCCACCACTCGTCATCACGCCGGACGAAATCGAGGAGCTTGCGCGATTGGCCCGCACGACCCTCGACGAAACGGCGGCGGAACTGAAAAGCCAGGGCCTGTGGTCCGGCTGATCCGGACACAATGAACGCCGTCGATTCCAAGACCTCCTATCCACCGTCGCTCTATGCGGCGACCGCAAACGACATTGTCGCCCGCGCGCCGCTTGGCGGCGACGACCAGGCGGATGTCTGTATCGTCGGCGGCGGCTATACAGGCCTGTCGGCGGCGCTGCACCTGGCCGAGCACGGCCTGTCCGTTGCGGTCGTGGAAGCGGAACGCGCCGGATGGGGCGCTTCCGGTCGAAACGGCGGCCAATTGCATTCCGGCCAGCGGCGCGATCCCACGTGGTTGGAGGACCGGCTCTGCAAGGCAGATGCGCAAAGATTGTGGGCGCTTGCCGAAGAGGCCAAGGCACTCGTCCGCGATCTGATTGCCCGGCACGGCATCGACTGTGACTACCAGCCTGGACTCATCCATGCCGTGCACCGGGCGCGCGATGTCGAGGACGAACATGCCTTCGTGCATACGCTGCGCAATGAATACGGCTACGACGCCATCACGCCACTCGATCGCGACGCCATCGCCGCGGCGCTCGGAACCGATGTCTATTACGGCGGCTGGCGCGATGCGCAGGCCGGCCATCTGCATCCGCTGAACTTCGCGCTCGGCCTTGCCCGCGCGGCCGAAGCGGCCGGGGCACGGATCTTCGAAAAGACCCGAGCGCTGTCGGTCGACACGGGACCGCTAAACAGCGTCGTCACGGCGAACGGCCGCATTCGCTGCGATACCGTGCTGCTCGCCGGCAACGGCTATATGCACGGTCTCGCCCCGGAGATCGAAAAGCGCGTTCTACCGATCAACAATTTCATCGTCGCGACCGACCCTCTGCCGGACGAGCGCGTCGCGGCACTGATCCCCGGTCGGGAATGCGCGTCGGACAGCCGCTTCGTCATCAATTACTGGCGCATCACGGCCGACAACCGCATGCTCTTCGGGGGCGGGGAAAACTGTTCGCCGCGCTTTCCAGACGATATTGCCGGCTTTGTGCGCCCCTATCTCCTCAAGATCTATCCGCAACTCGCGGATTGCCGGATCGCCTATGCCTGGGGCGGCACTCTTGCGATCACCGCCCACCGGGTGCCGTATATCCGGCGGGTTTCATCCGGGGTCTATGCCGGTATCGGCTATTGCGGTCACGGTGTTGGCATCGCGACCCATACCGGAAAGATCCTTGCCGACGCCATCGCCAAGGGCGACAACACGCTCGACGCCTATGCAGACCTGCCCTTGCCTCCCTTCCCGGGCGGTCGCGTGCTGCGCACGCCGCTGCTGGCCGCAGCAATGTTCTGGTACGGCCTGATGGATCGGCTCTGACTTCGGGCCGGTCCTGAGACCGCACCGCAGAGAGACAGCGCGGTGACCGGCCAACGGATCAGCCTGAACCCAGCCTTGTCGCTTCCCTTACAGCGGGGCCGTCAGCCGATCCTCTCCATTTCGTGCAGCGTGAACCGGTCAACGGCGCCGTCGGTGGCCGCCATATAGGCGGCGAGATGCGGAGCGTTCATATGCGCCTGCCAGAGCTCGCGGCTCTCCCAATTCTCGTAAAACAGAAAATGCCCCGGATTTTCGTTATCGCGGTGCAGATCATACTGGATGCACCCAGGCTCGCCCCGTGTGATGGGTATGAGCTTTTCAAGTTCGGTCCGCACCAGCGTTTCCTTGCCGGCCGCGGCCTCAATGCTTGCGACAATCGTGAGCGCCATCGTGATTTCCCGTCAATATGTTGCGACAGCGGAAAACTGGCGTGTAAGGTGGTTCTACACAAGTACGCACGTTTTGGGCATATAGGTACAAAATGGATACTATTAATTCCGGTGATGCCGACCGCCGGCAAAGGTTCGATGCCTACGATTGCAGCCAGGGATGTCCGGTCGAAGCCGCCCTCGAACTGATCGGCGGCAAGTGGAAAGGTCTGGCGCTGTTCCACCTGATGGAGGGCCCGGTCCGCTTCAATGCCTTGAAACGGCAAATGGGCGATGTCACCCAGCGGACGCTGACAAAGCAATTGCGGGAACTCGAGGCGGACGGTCTGGTCCTTCGCACGGTTTACCCCGTCGTGCCGCCGAAGGTGGAATACACCCTCACCGCGAAAGGCGAGAGCCTCAGACCGATTATCCTGGCCTTGCGTCAATGGGGCGCGGACCACGCCTTACCAGGCTCGGCGAAGCAACACGATCCGGCGCCAGGTGGCTCATAGTTCTGCAGGTTTCGCGGCGTCGCAGCGAAAACACCTCGACGATCCCGGCGCATCGGCCGTTCCGGCCGCTGTCTTGTTGCCGGTTTAAAACAAGTTCCAACTGTGCAATTCTTAAGCATTATTCAGACAATTCATCGCGAACCATTGAAACCCCTGAATCGACTTTGTATGCAGACGATACATCGGGGTGGGGACCGTCAAACCATTGAAGAAATTGCGCACGGACGAGATCGCGGATGCGATCAAGATCGATATTGAAAAAGGCATCTATCCGATCGGCGAACCGCTGATCCAGGAATCGCTGGCGCGGCGCTACGGGGTCAGCCGGATTCCGATCCGTGAGGCCCTGAAGACCCTCGCCGCGGAAGGCGTGATTGACGTGCATCCGGGCGCGGGCACGTTCGTCTCGACGCCTAACAGCGACGAGATCGCCGAGATTTTCGAAATCCGCGTGCAGTTGGAACCGCATCTCCTGCGCCTGTCAATTCCGCGTCTCGGTCCGCGGGATTTCGAAGCCGCCGAAGCGGCGCTCGAACCGACCCTCAAGCTGAATGGCGGCGTGTCGCCGTTCGCCCAGGACCAGCGATTTCACGATGCGTTGTTTGCCGGAATAGATCGTCCGGTGCATGCCCGCATCATCCGGTCCTTGCGCACCAAAATCGCCGGGCTTTACGCCGACGACCTGTTCTGGGCGACGCGGTCCGCTCCCTGCCTGGCCGAACACCGGGCCATTCTCGATGCGGCCAAGGCCGGCAAGGAACGCGAGGCCACGTCCCTCCTGATCCGCCATCTGATGCATGCGCGGGAAGCGTTGACCGCCAAAGCAGCGCTCCGCGAACAGTTCCGCTGAGCGCCGGAACCGGACTTTCTCAGGAGCCCGTCCGGTAGATCGATTCCGGATCGAACTCCTCGGCGTCCTCCAACGCACTTTCCCGTCCACGATCGCGGATATCGAGATTTGCGAATACCTGGGCGTCCAGCAATTCCGGCATGGGACGGGGCCCGCCGAACAGGTAACCCTGGGCCAGATCGCAGCCGAGCGCCCTCAGCGTTTCGCTCTGCTGAACAGTCTCGACGCCTTCGGCCGTCGTGTTCAGCCCCAGGGCATGCGCCAGATTGATCATCGCGCTGACGATCGTCCTGGATTCCGAATTCTCGAACAATTCAGCAACGAATGTCCGGTCGATCTTCAACGTCTGAAACGGCAAGCGGTTCAACGTCAGAAGGTTTGAGTAACCGGTCCCGAAATCGTCGATGGCGAAGCGCATGCCGAAATCATTGAGCAGTTCCATAACGTAGCCGGCACGATCGGTGTCGCTGATCACGGTGTGTTCGGTAATCTCGATTTTCAACTGGCGCGGATCGACTCCGACCGCGGAACAGGTCCTGAGGATGTAGTCGGGCAGATCGCGGTCGCCGAGATCGTAGTCGGCGAGGTTGAAGGCCACCCATTTCGCCCGACCGGAGCGCAGGGCCGGAGCAGCCGACTTCAGGCATTTTCGCACCACCTGGCGCGTCAACCGGCCAAGCAGGCTGCGATCCCGGGCGATGCTGAGCGCTTCCATCGGCGGTATCCAACCGCGCTCCGGCTCGAACCAGCGCAACAATCCCTCGAAACCGACCAGAGAGCGGGAATCGAGGTCGACGATCGGCTGGAAGAACACGTCGATGCGCTCCTCGTCGAGCGCCTTTTCCAGTTCCGCGCCGAGCGCCCGACGCAACCGGAACTGTTCCGCCATCCTGCGCTCGAAGGTCACCGACGCCCCGCGCCCCAATTGCTTGGCATGGTAGAGGGCCAGATCCGCAAAGACCTGTAATTCGTCGGTATCGTCCGAATGTTCCGGACAATGCGCCAGACCGAGGGAGGCGCCACAAACCAGGCGCCTGCGGCCGAAAAGAATGGGTTCGTGCAGCGCGTCGAGGAGGCGCAGGGTGATGTCGTCGATGTCGATCGCAGGCGATCCGGTCTGCAGGAGTACCGCGAATTCATCGCCGCCAAGCCGGGCAACCAGATCGTTTTCGCCGACGATTTTCCGGATCCTGTCGGCAACCGACTTCAACACCGCATCACCGGCCGCGTGCCCGTAGGTGTCGTTGATCACCTTGAATCCGTCAAGGTCGATCAGGATCAGCGCGAAGCTCTCGTTGGAAGCGGTTGCGGCCTCGACATTCTGTTCTATGCGGCGATCGAACAAATGACGGTTCGCCAATTGCGTCAGGTAATCGCGCTCGGCAAGGTGCATGGCACGCTGCCGTTCACGCTCCAGCTCGTCAGTGCGTTCACGGACCCGCGTTTCCAGTTCTTCATTAAGCAGGGCGAGGCGACGGTTGGCGTCAAAAACCTCCCGGCTCTTTTGCTCCAAAAGATCCTCGGCCGAGCGTCGGGCCAATTGCTCGCGCTGCGCCCGCCGCTCGAGACGCCTCAAGCGATCATCCTGAGAAACGGGAATCGTCATATCGGATCTGCCGGAACGAGAGGCTTACGGGTCACCAGCAGATCGACGAACGGGCCGGCGTCATCCAGGCCCGCTTCGCGTTCAATCGTGACCCGGTCGCCGTAATACCGTGCCGAGGCCCTGACAAGCCCGACCGCAAGATCGTCCATGCCGCGCGGGCTCCGGTACCGCATCCGCGCCCTTTCTTCGGTGCGTTCCCTCAGGACGATGCTTGGCAGTTCCGCATCCGGATAAAGTTTCCTGACCTCGCGGTGAATCTGTCCTTCGACACTGTCCAAGAAGTCGAACAGCGTCGTCTGGCGCTTGAAGTAAGCCCGGAATTTCGTCGTGAAACGGTCGCCGAGAAACTCGCCAAACCCGGTAACCAGGTCGGGAACCGGCCTTCCCGTCATACGGGACAGCGTTGACACCAACTGGACGATCTCAGTGTAATCGTAGGTACCGCACGCCGTATAGACACCGCCGCTCGGAACGTCGCTTCCGTCAATGATGTCGTCCACCATGTCCTGGCCGAAACTGGCCGAAACATGATCCATGAATTCCGTGAAAACGATGCCTCTCATATGCCCCCGCCTGCCTCCGGACCGATCCGCCGCCTTCAGATCCCGGAGTCCGCCGCTCTGCCGACGCAAGGTGGCACGGGTATACTGAAATTTCGTTAAAACCTAAGGAGGCATTCTCCGCATGATATTTACTAAAGGATGCATTTACCCTGTCCAACGCTGCTTCGGTCAGCGCGATCAGCCTGAAAACCCGGACGATAATCGCCATGCCGGCGCGAGCGCGCGGAATGGATTTCTAAACGCCTTTTGAATCTCAACCCAGATTGAAATGTGAGGCACCCAAATCCGCGGTCTCGGGAAAAATTTTCTACAGGCCGCAACGAGATTGAAATCACTGCCCCCGCATTTCCAGCCGCGTTTGCCTATCTTTCAGCGTGGACCGGCCCGCCTGCGGCGGCCCGCCGTCCTGACCGTGCAGGATCGACCTGCATGCTGAGCGGAGAGTAGACGTGGCCCCCACCGAACCCCACACGGCGCATGATCCGGACGGTCGGCTTGCCGTTTTTCCGGCCTTCCATAAAGTCGCCGGCCGGACCGTGCTTGTGGCCGGACACGGTGACGAAGCCGCTGCCAAGGTCCGGCTTCTCGGCGAGACAGCGGCCGATATCCTGGTTGTCGGCGCTGACGCCGAACCTGTCCTGGTCGATGCGGTCCGAAAGACCGGTGCACGGCATGTACGGCGTGATTTCCACGCCTGCGACGTCACCGATTCCGTGCTCGTTTTCGCGGCAACCGGAGATGCGGCGCAAGACCGCTCGATCGTCAACACTGCGCGCGCGGCAGGGATTCCGGCCAATGCGGTCGACCGTCCGGACCTCTGCGATTTCTATACACCCGCGCTCGTCAACCGTGCCCCGATTGCCGTTGCCATCACATCGACCGGCGCCGGCCCGGTGCTGGCGCGCCATGTGCGCGCGCGCATCGAGGCGCTGCTGCCCGCTCGCCTCGGATCCCTTGCCCGTCTCGCCGATTCGTTTCGCGCCGCCGTGGCTCGCCTCGTGCATCGGCCCGAGGACCGTCGGGCATTCTGGGCCCTTTTCTTTTCGGGCAGCGTGTCGCACCACGCGCTCGCCGGCGACCTGGATCGGGCGCGGTCCGAAGCGAACCGCCTCCTGAACGCCGGCACCACCCGGTCCGGCTTCGTCTGGCTTGTCGGCGCAGGGCCCGGTGCGGAAGACCTTCTCACGCTCCGCGCGCAGCGCCTGCTGCAAGAAGCCGACGTGATCGTGCATGACCGCCTGGTTCCCGATGCCGTGGTCGCCATGGGGCGCCGCGACGCGGAACGCATTGCCGTCGGCAAGGCCAAGGGTGCCCATTCGGTCTCGCAGGACCGGATCTGCGAAATCCTTGTGGAAGAAGCCCGCAAGGGGCGCAACGTGGTGCGGCTGAAAGGCGGGGACCCGATGATCTTCGGACGCGCCGGCGAAGAGATGGATGCCCTGCGTGAGGCCGGCATCGGTTTCGAGATCGTGCCCGGCGTGACCGCCGCGATCGCTGCCGCCGCTTCGCTGCAATTGCCGCTCACCTTGCGCCGTGTCGCTTCCAGCATCGTGCTTGCGACCGGTCATGACGTCAATTCCGAGACCCTGCCGTCCTGGGCCGGCCTCGCGCTCCAGGGCACAACGGTCGCCGTCTATATGGGCAAGAGCGTCGCCGCGTCGGTGGCCGAACGCCTGGCCGATGCCGGTCTCGACCGCACAACGCCGGTGGCCGTCGTCGAAAACGCTTCGCGGTCGAACGAACGGGCGTTTACGGGATCGCTTGCCGATCTTGCCGGCCTTTGCGACCGCGACGATATTGCCGGCCCTGTCCTGATCGTGATCGGCGCCGTTGTCGCCCACGCAGCACTCGACAAGGCCTTGCCGCTTCTCATTGCCCAGGCCGAAGCCGCCTGACCCTCAAGAGGATCATGATGCACGCCATTACCGCAAACCGACTGACCGACGGAGAAGTCGTCTGGCTCGCCGCCCACGATCAATGGATCGAAACGGTCGGGGCCGCCGCGCTCTTTGAAACAAAAGTAGATGTCGAGGCCGCGCTGAAGCGCGCCGCAGACTGGGTCGACAGGCGCGTCATCGTCGACCCTTACGCCATTGCCATTTCGACCGAATCCGGCCGACCGGAGCCGGTACGGTTCCGCGAGAAAATCCGCGCGCTCGGCCCGACCGTACGCCCGGACCTCGGCAAACAGGCCCGGTCCGCGCGGTCCGCGGCCGCCTGAACGCCCCATCCGATTTCCGTTAATCGCCCCTGTTTGAGGACAAGAGCATGTACCGCTACGACGAATTCGACAGGACATTCGTGGCCGAGCGCGTCACGCAATTCAAGGATCAGGTGACGCGCCGGCTGGCCGGAGACCTCACCGAAGACCAGTTCAAGCCGTTGCGGCTGATGAACGGTGTCTATCTGCAATTGCACGCCTACATGCTCCGGGTCGCGATCCCCTACGGCACGCTCGACAGCGCCCAAATGCGCCGGCTGGCGCATGTGGCGCGTACCTACGATCGCGGCTACGGGCACTTCACCACACGCCAGAACATCCAGTACAATTGGCCGTCGCTGGAAGATATCCCAGCCATTTTGGACGACCTCGCCGAGGTCGAGATGCACGCGATCCAGACGTCCGGAAACTGCATCCGCAACGTTACGGCAGACCATTTTGCCGGCGCGTCGGCGGACGAGATCGCGGATCCGCGGCCCTATGCCGAAATCCTGCGACAATGGTCGTCCCTGCACCCGGAGTTCTCGTTCCTGCCGCGAAAGTTCAAGATCGCCGTCACCGGCGCCCCGAACGACCGGGCGGCGATCCAGGTGCACGATATCGGCCTTCAGGTGGTCCGCGACGAGGACGGTGCAATCGGCTTTGCCGTCTATGTGGGCGGCGGCCAGGGCCGAACGCCGATGATCGCCCGCAAGATCCGCGACTTTGTCCCGGAAGCAGACCTCCTGGCCTATTGCGAGGCGATCCTGCGGGTCTACAATCTCTACGGCCGGCGCGACAACAAGTACAAGGCACGCATCAAGATCCTGGTGCACGAGACCGGCATCGAAAGGCTCAAGTCGGATATCGAGGCCGAATTCGAACGGATCCGGCATGGCGTGCTTGCCCTTCCCGACGAAGAAGTACGGCGCATTGAAACCTATTTCGCGCCGCCCGCATTCGAAACGCTTCCGGCACATAGCGTTCGGCTCGAAACCGCCATGAAGACCGACCGCGCTCTGTCGGACTGGGTCAGCCAGAACACGCACGCGCACCGCGCCGAAGGCTATCGCATCGTGACGATCTCGCTGAAACCGCCAGGCGGAATTCCGGGCGACGCGAGTGCCGATCAGATGGACGCCGTGGCCGCCATTGCCGACGCCTACGGGCACAATGAAATCCGCGTCAGCCACGAACAGAATCTCGTGCTGCCGCATGTGAAGCTCGACGACCTGCCGGAAGTGTTTGCTGCCCTGCAAAAGGCACAACTCGCGGATGCCAATGCCGGCCTCGTCACCGACATCATCGCCTGCCCCGGCATGGATTATTGCGCACTGGCCACGGCCCGGTCGATCCCCGTCGCCCAGGAGATTTCGGAACGGTTTGCCGGCCCGCAACGGCAACAGGATATCGGTCCGCTGAAGATCAAGATCTCCGGCTGCATCAATGCCTGCGGCCATCACCATGTCGGCCATATCGGCATTCTCGGCGTAGAGAAGAAGGGCGAGGAACTCTATCAGATCACGTTGGGCGGATCCGGCGACGAAGAGGCCGCGATCGGCACGATCATCGGACGCGGGTTTTCCGGCGACCGCATCACCGATGCCGTTGAAGTCATCGTCAATACCTATCTGCACCTGCGCAAGGGGCCTGAAGAAACGTTCCTGGCCGCCTACCGGCGGGTTGGAGACGATCCGTTCAAGGAAGCACTCTACGGCGAAAATGCCCAATGGCCGTGGGCCGTCTGAGATACGTGGAGACCACCGCACCTTTCGTGGAGTGAGGCAGCATCATGCAGAACATCTATCGCGACGGCCGGTTCGATCCGGATATCTGGACCCTGGTGGCGGACGACGAACCCTTGCCGGAGGGCGGCCATGCCCTGATCGGCAAGGCGCGCTGGCTTGAGGAACGGGATGTCCTGGCAAAGAGCCGTTTGTCGCTGGGGCTTGCGCTTGCGGCCGGCGACACGCTTGACGACGTCGTCGCGGACCTGCCCCGGTTCAGCGTCATTGCCCTGGAATTCCCGAAATTCGCCGACGGTCGATCCTATTCGACAGCCCGGCTGCTTCGAGAGACGCACGGCTTCAAAGGCGAACTCCGGGCCATCGGCGATGTGCTGATCGATCAGATCCCGCTGATGCGGCGCTGCGGCTTCGACGCCTTTGCCATTTCCAACGAGCCGACCCGAAGGGCGCTGGAAGCCGGGCACTTCCCCGACGTTCCCTACTATACGCAGCCGATCGCAGACCGCGGCGAAGTCCCCGCGGGCACCCGTCCCTGGCTGCGCGTGCCGGCAGCACCCGCGCCGCCGGTGCGATAGCACCGTTCGCGGCGGCGCACCGGAACACTTCATCGACGATAGAATCATCTTGGCGCACCAAGGACCGGTGGCTATGACATCGGGGCTCCATCCCGACCCTACTGTGGTGCGCCTTGCCCTGGACCTTCGAAATCCTGCTGATCGTGTTCGCCGTGTTCTTTGTCGGCGGCATCGTCAAGGGTGTGATCGGGACCGGTCTCCCGACCGTCGCAGTGGCCCTGCTCGCCGCGGCTTTCGATGTACGCACCGCAATTCTTTTGCTGATGGGACCGGCGATCGCGACCAATGTCTGGCAGGCTTTTGCCGGCCGGTCCCTTGTCAAACTGGTGCGCCGGCTCGCGCCGTTTCTCAGCGCGATCTTCATCGGCGTGATCGGCGGCTATCTTCTGTTTTCCGCCGCCGACGACCGGATCCTGCTTGCCGTGCTCGGCTCGATCCTGTGCGTCTATGCCGCCGTCAGCCTGATGAAGGTCGACATACCGTCGCCGGGGCGCCGGGAAAACAGCGCGTCCGCTGCCGTCGGCCTCGTCAACGGCACGATCACGGGCATCACCGGAACCTTCGTCGTCCCGTCCGTCATCTACCTGCGGGTGCTCGACTTCGAACGGCGCGAGCTGATCCAGGCGATGGGCATCACCTTCCTGTTTTCGATCACGGTGCTCAGCCTTGTGCTCGGCGTGGACGGCAAGATCTCGGCCGAGATCGGCACCTTGTCGCTCGTCGCGATCGCTCCGGCGATCGTCGGCCAGATCGTCGGCCAGGCAATCCGCGACCGGCTCGCCGAACCGACCTTTCGGGCGGTGTTCCTGATGGGGCTGGGCGCGATCGGAATTTATCTGCTGACGCGGGCTATTGCCGGGTTCTAGCTAACCCGGAACCGCTATAGCCAAAGTGCACACTTGCCATGTTAGGCGGCGGATCAAACATCGATTGTTTGTAGGTGCACTTCCTTTACCGGCTACAATCCGCACGACGCCATGGAACGGTCTGGTCGGGGACGGGTGCCGGCCCCTGACGTTTTGCCTGAAACGTAGTGGAAGCGCAGACCAGAAAGGCTTATCGCCGCCAAAACTCTATTCCGATACTGGTGCGGTACCGATGCTTTTGGTTGGGCAACCGCGTTGCCGTGAAGCAGGCTTCCCGGCCGTTGCGCACCTTCGTCCAGGTGACACACACTCTGTTGCCCTTAAACTTCCACGTACCTTTGTCCTTTCGCGGTGCAAGTGTGTGGTCCCACAATCTCACTTTGCCGTTTCGCGAGTATCTTACCTTTCCAACGCTGCCGTGACGTGTCTTGAATTCAAGCGTCTTGCCCAGGAAATCTTCTGCGAACTCTTTTTGTGGCATGGGAGAGGCGATAGCCAAAGTTGCCATAAGGCAAAATCCCAAAACCAAAGATACAAATTTCTTCACTTCCGCCCCCTATTTTCAAGAGAGTCTACTGTTTTGGACTCAATTATCAAATTATGACGCGGGCAATTGCCGGGTTTTAGAACGATCAGAGCACCGAGCCACGATCGTGACCAACACCTAGCGTTGTGAGGCGAGCAGGTTCGCTCCCAGCCCTACCAGGACGGATCCGGCAATCCGCTGCAACCACCGACCGGCGGCGCGAGACGACCTGAAGAACGACGAAACCCGGTCCGCGAAAATCACACAGCCGACTTCCGCCAGCGAAAAGATCAGATTGGCGATGATGCCCAGCAGGATGATCTGGAGCCAGAACGGGTATGCCGCGTACTGGTCGGAAAATTGCGGCAGGAACGCGATGAAGAAGACAGCGGATTTGGGGTTGGTCAGTTCCACAACCAGGCTCTCTCGCAGCGCGGTCATGTGCGAAGAGGATGCTGACGACACCTGGGGGTCAACCGGCGTTTCCTCGCTCATGAGAAACCGAAAACCGAGCCAGAACAGATACGCCGCGCCAACGATCTTCAGGGCGAGATAGGCGGCTGGCACAGCCTGGAGAAACAGGCTCAAACCGAACGCGGCGGCGACAATGTGCACATAGCTCGCAAGATGCGTTCCAAGGCTCGAGAACCAGCCGGCCTTGCGGCCCCGTCCGATGGTCTGGGCAGCGATGTAAAGCATCCCCGGCCCCGGCGTGATCGAGAGCAGCAGAGCCGTCACCAAAAACGGAATCAGGTATTCAACGCCGGGCATCCAGGATCCTCGCTTCAGTCAAAATCATAGCATGACGGTCGCCAGCCTGAAATGCGTCTCGCGATCAGTGCGAAGCTGACTTCCCGTTCCCTCTGTCGTTGTCCGGTTCCGGCATCGCCGGCTACGCTTCTATGACGTGCCCTGACGATCCGGCTTTGCTATGAAAGGGAT
Organism: Pseudomonadota bacterium; assembly: GCA_038745065.1. Classification (GTDB taxonomy): domain Bacteria; phylum Pseudomonadota; class Alphaproteobacteria; order Rhizobiales; family JANQQB01; genus JANQQB01. The sequence goes on from JBCDLT010000011.1 coordinate 71,235, forward strand.
AGACAGGTGCGCGGTGGCGAGGCGGGACATGGTGAAACGGAAGAAGGTGGCGGTCATCGGCGGCGGCGTCAGCGGACTGGCCGCGACGAAGGCGTTTCTCGACAAGGGGCATGAGGTTCACGCCTTTGAACGCACGGCGGATATCGGCGGCGTCTGGGAATTGTCGCGCTCCTACCCGGACGTGCAGACGCAATCGCCCAAAGATCTCTACCGCTTTACCGACCAGCCGATGCCGGACGACTATCCGGAATGGCCGAAGGGCCCGCAGGTGCATGCCTATCTGCATTCATATGCTCAGAAACACGACCTGTTGGAACACTACCGGCTGAACACGGGCATTACAGCCATGACCCGTCGGGGCGACGGTGCGGCCGGCTGGACATTATCGATCAAGGACGAATCCGGAGACCGGTCGGAAGACTTCGATTTCGTTGCCGTGTGCACCGGGCAGTTCAGCGACAAGAAGACCCTTACCCATCCCGGCCAGGCGGACTTCGAAGCGCGCGGCGGAACCGTCCTGCACTCGTCCGACTATACGGATCCCGAAATGGCCCGCGGCAAGCGCGTCGTCGTGCTCGGCTTTTCGAAATCGGCCACCGATATCGCCGTCAATGCCGCCGCGAACGGCGCCGCCTCGGTGGCCATCGTCTATCGGAAACCGGTCTGGCGGGTGCCGTACTTCGTCGGCGGCATCAATTTCAAACACCTGCTGTACATGCGCGCGCAGGAAATGCAGTTTAACGGCTGGGATCCGTCGCCGGTCGCCCGCGCGGTTCGCCTGCTTGCCGCGCCGCTGATCTGGGCCAATTTCCGGGGTCTGGAAATGCTGCTCAAACTGCAGCTCGGCCTCGGCCGCTACGGTATGGTGCCGGACGTGCCGATCGAAAAGGACGTCTCCTGTTCCATTCCGATCGTGACCCCGGGCTTTTTCGAAGGCCTGAAAGCGGGCTCGATCATGCCCTATCGCGGCACGATCGACCGATATGAGGGCGACGGCGTCGTCGTGACGGGGGAAAAGGCGGTCGGCGCCGACATTGTCGTGCTTGCCGTCGGCTGGTGGCTCGGCGTGCCGTTTCTCGATCCGGCCTACCAGACCCGCCTCGTCGAACCGGACGGCCAGTATCGCATCTACCGTTTGATCGCCAATCCGGACCTGCCGGATATGGGGTTTGTCGGTTTCAATTCCTCGTTCTGCACCGTGCTCTCAGCGGAGATGGCGGCGCACTGGCTGGTGCGGTATGCCGACGGCATGCTGGCGCGCCAGCCGAGCCCGGCCGAGATGACGCGCTCGATTGAATCGCTGCTTCACTGGCGGCGAGACGAACGGCCGGCCGCCAAGGTCTACGGCGGCCTCTGCTCCGCGCCGTTCCATTTCCGGCATTTCGACGAATTGCTCGAAGACATCGGCGCAACCAAACGCGCGCAGAGCAATCCGTTCGCCGAATATTTTTCCTACCCAAACGCTGATGCCTATGCCGATTTCCTGGCCAGCGCCCCGGATTATCGGGCAGAGCCTGCGTGAGACCCGCCAACGCGTGTTCATGACCGTTTCTCGCCAGGAAACCTGGCCGGCGGCGGGCGTTGACGCCCGCCTTGCGGATCTATCGGCAGAACCGTTTTTCACCCGGCCGCGGAATATAAAAACCCGTCTTCGGATCGAAGGTCTTATACCGCGCCTGGCACGACCGAACCCAGGCGGTCGACCAGGGTTCGAGGTCTCCGGACACGGCTTTGCGGGGCGGCGGTGCCGTCCGTCGGACCGTCGGAGTGAGGCGAGCGCTTTGCACCTTGCGCACGACGCCGGGCGGCGGTGCCGTGCGGGGTCCGCGGTAATAGCGGCTGCCATAATAGGATACGGCACGGACGGGCCCGGCCATGCGATCGGTCCCGATCGCCGCCGCGGATGCGGCGGCCGCCTGTTCCTGCCACACCTGGCGCAGCAACGCAGCCTCACCGGCCCGGAAGCCGCGCCGATAGCCGCGCAGGAAATGCGTCCGGTGATGCCGGCGGATGCGGTGACGGTGCGCAATCACCGGCGTACCGACGAAGCCGTGCCGGTACCCGGCCCGAAAACCCCGCCGGAAATGGATGCGGTGATGATCGCGATAGGCCGTGCGCCGCGTGTTGCGGTTGAAGCGCTGGTAGTGCACGGACAGGACCGGCATCGCGCCTGCGGCATCCGACAAGCCGGCCGCCGATACAAAGTGCGCCCGGGCCGGATCCGGCACCGTCGCCGCCAGGAAGGCAAAGGCCCCCAGCAAAAAGATGGCTCTGACCATCGTGCAGTCCCCCTGTGTCGGGCGATGCAGCGTGTGCAAACGCACTCGCCGGCCCGCAAATCGTTATCTTGTCTTATCTTTCGAGGCCGACCTGTCCCGAAACGCTTCGGTGCGGGCACCGGCCCCGAGCCCGCCGCCGTTCGCGGCGAGCAAGAGCTTTGCTCTCCGTCAAGCATAACGTGCTTGAAGTAATTTGCAAAAATGGCGATGTGCGGCCGACGATCGGCCCGACATTCAGACCTGAAGAGCAGCGGCGCGTTCGGCGGCACGGGCGGCAAGGTCGCCGCGATCGTTTGCCTGGTGGGCCGTCGCCAGCTTGCGCCAGCCCCAGGCGGAATTCGGACGGTTGGCGACGCGATCGGACAGCATGGCCGTCGAAAATGCCGGCTCGCCGCTCTTTTCCGCCGCATCGACCATCATCATCTCAAAGACGTCGCGTTGCGCCGTGCTGCCGCCGATCCGGTCGATGTCATAGCGCACGGCGGCAAGCCGGTGCGCCGCCCCGGCGAACCGCCCCTGTCGGATTTCCCGGATCGCTTCGGCGACCGCCAGCCCGCAGACACGGCAAACAGCGGACTGCGTGGCATCCTCGTCAGCCCAGCGGGCCAGGTGGGCGATCATGCGCTCCTGCGCCGCTTCATCGCCGACCGCCGCCATTACCATCAGATAATGCAGCGTCACGAACACCAGATCGGAATCCTCCAGATGGTCGCGTGCCAGGTCGGCAAGCGCGAGCCAGCGGGCGCCGACATCAACACCGGCAAGTTCCAGCCGCCACAGGAGCGACGCGGCGTTGACGATGTCCAGGTAGAACCCGGCGGAAATGTCGGCCGAGACCTGGCGGTCATACAGGTCGAGCACGGTATCGAACTCGCCGCGCTCGAAATGATAGAGACAGCGATGCCAGTAGAGGTGAAACCGAAAATTGCCGACCGTGGACCAGTGCGGTTCAAGATCGTTGACCCAGGCAATGCCTTCGGCGTGCCGCTCCTGCATTTCCAGGACATGGGCAACGGCATGCACCGACCAGGCGTCGGACGGATTGATTGCGGAAGCCTCACGGCCATGTTTTTCCGCCTGGGCATAATCGCCGCTTTCCTCCAGGCCGAAAGCGTAGCAGCCGAGGATGTAGCCGAAATTTCGGTGTGACCTGTCGTAGTGCGGCAGCACACGGGCGATGCTGTCACGCATGCGCCGCCCGTCTCCGGCATAAAAGTGCGCGTAATGCGCCAGCCGGATCGCCAGGCCGTCATGCGGGTGATCGAGCAGGATGCGTTCCCATTCGGCCGAGGTCCGGTCCAGATCGCCGGCGCACCAGGCTCGCAACGCGGCCGCATGCCGGCGTTCCCGATCTGTAGCGCCGTGTGTCTCGATCAGATCGTCAAGGCGATGGGAGGATTTGATGGCCCGTTCGGCCATTTTCCGGCCGCCGAATATCTTGGCAAAGTAGCCGCTTGTGCACTGGGCCATGACCATATCGGGGTCATCTGTGAGGATGGCCTTCAACTGACCGCCGACGTCTTCGCGCAGGCCGAAATTCGCGGTGACCAGGGCTTCGAAGGCAGTAACGGACGCCTCGGCCTTTGCGGTGTAGGCCAGGCCGTCCTCGTTGGCGATGCGGCGCATGCAAACCTCCCGATCAGGTGCAAGGGGCGCTTCCTGCCTATCACGGAAGGCGCGCCGGAAGCCATTGCGGCGACGCCGCGGCACCCGGTCCGGGGATCAAAAAACGGTCAAAAAAAGGGGCGCCCGAAAGGCGCCCCACTGTTTCTTTCGGCAGGCAGGATCAGAAGTCCATGCCACCCATGCCGCCACCCGGCATGGCCGGAGCCGGCGCGTCTTTTTTCGGAAGCTCGGCGATCATGGCTTCGGTGGTCACGAGCAGACCAGCCACCGACGCGGCATCCTGCAGCGCGGCGCGCACGACCTTGGTCGGGTCGATGATGCCGGCCGAGACCATGTCGACATACTTTTCGTTCTGCGCGTCGAAGCCCGTGGCGTCCTTTTCCTCGAGCAGCTTGCCGACGACGATCGAACCCTCGACACCGGCATTCTCGACGATCTGACGGATCGGCGATTCCAGTGCCTTGTGCACGATGTTGATGCCGGCCTGGATGTCGGGGTTTTCGTCTTTCAGCTTGCCGACGGCCTTCTTGGCCCGCAGCAGCGCGCAGCCGCCGCCCGGAACGATGCCTTCCTCGACAGCCGCGCGGGTTGCGTTGAGCGCGTCGTCGACCCGGTCCTTGCGTTCCTTCACTTCGACTTCGGTCGCGCCGCCGACACGGATGACAGCCACACCACCGGCCAGCTTGGCCAGGCGTTCCTGCAGCTTTTCACGGTCGTAATCGGACGTGGTTTCCTCGATCTGAGCCTTGATCTGAGGGACCCGGCCCTTGATTTCCTTCTTCTTGCCGGCGCCGTCGACGACCTTGTTGTTCTCCTTGGAGATGTTCTCCTTCTTGGCCGTGCCGAGCATGTCGAGCGTAACGCTCTCCAGCTTGATGCCAAGGTCTTCGGAAATCACCTGACCGCCGGTCAGGATCGCGATGTCTTCCAGCATGGCCTTGCGGCGGTCGCCGAAGCCCGGTGCCTTGACGGCCGCGACCTTGAGGCCGCCCCGCAGCTTGTTGACGACCAGGGTTGCCAGCGCTTCGCCTTCGACGTCTTCTGCAATGATCAGCAGCGGACGACCGGCCTGAACGGTGGCTTCCAGGATCGGCAGCATGGCTTGAAGGTTCGACAGCTTCTTCTCGTGCAGAAGAATGTACGGATCTTCAAGGTCGGCGACCATCTTGTCCGGATTGGTGATGAAGTACGGCGACAGGTAACCGCGGTCGAACTGCATGCCTTCGACGACTTCCAGTTCGGTTTCCAGCGACTTGGCTTCTTCGACGGTGATCACACCCTCGTTGCCGACCTTTTGCATCGCGCTGGCGATCATGTCGCCGACGTCGCGGTCGCCGTTTGCCGAAATCGTGCCGACTTGGGCGACTTCTTCCGAGGTCTTGATCTTCTTGGAGCGCTTGCCGAGGTCCTTGACCGCGTCGATCACGGCCATCTCGATGCCGCGACGCAGGTCCATCGGGTTCATGCCGGCGGCAACCGACTTGGCGCCTTCGCGCACGATCGCCTGGGCGAGAACCGTTGCCGTCGTGGTGCCGTCACCGGCAATGTCGTTGGTCTTGGAGGCAACTTCGCGCACCATCTGGGCGCCCATGTTCTCGAACTTGTCGTCGAGTTCGATTTCCTTGGCAACGGTCACGCCATCCTTCGTGGTGCGCGGCGCACCGAAGGATTTGTCGATCACCACGTTGCGGCCTTTCGGGCCGAGGGTCACCTTGACGGCGTTTGCCAGAATGTCGACGCCCGAAAGCAGTTTGTCACGGGCATCGGCTGAAAACTTGACGTCTTTAGCAGCCATAATTCTCTACCTGAATTTCTAGGGGGTTGCGGGGCTCGTAACCGGCGTTCAGCCGATGATGCCCATGATGTCGCTCTCTTTCATGATGAGCAGGTCTTCACCGTCGATCTTGACCTCGGTGCCCGACCATTTGCCGAACAGGACCCGATTGCCGACGGCAACGTCCAGAGCGATGCGGTCGCCGTCATCGTCGCGCGCGCCTGCGCCAACAGCGACGATTTCACCTTCCATCGGCTTTTCCTTGGCCGTGTCGGGAATGATGATGCCACCGGCAGTTTTTTCTTCGGAGTCGACGCGGCGAACCACCACGCGATCGTGAAGAGGACGGAACTTCATAGCTGACTCTTCCTCTTGGAGATATTGATTTGAGAGAAGGTTTTCTCAGCCCCGTCGAGGGGCGGTGTGCTAGCACTCTTTTTTGCAGAGTGCTAACGATGCGCGCTTCTTAAAAGCCGCCGTACCGGGTGTCAAGCGCCTGTCGTAAGGCAGGCGCCACTTTCTTGTCGTGTTGAGCGTATGGTTACTGTATCCATTAAGGTCTTGTGTTTTGTCCATTGCCTGCTGACTGTTTTTGCTCCCCCTCCGGATTGTGCATGAAACGACGAGAGCTGCCCGCGACACCTGACACGCTGGAGGCGCCTGCCGGTCCGGCCGGAATACGGCCGGCTCGCACCGAAGTCTGGCCGGTATTTGCTGTCATCTCGCTTGTCGGCACGTTCGCCTTTGTCGTCGGATACACCTATCCGGCTCTGTCCTTTGCTATGGAAGCCGCCGGATTCTCGAAGACCGCGATCGGATGGCAGACGGCGATGAGCGGTATCGGCGTTGCGGTCAGCGCGCTTCTCACTCCCCCGCTTGCGATGCGCGTCGGGGCATGGCGCCTCGGGGTCGCAACGGGCCTTGCGACCGTCCTCTTGCTTTTGTCGTTCGGCCTGACGGAGCCGGGCTGGGCCTGGTATGTCATCCGTTTCCTGCTCGGTATGGCGATCAGCACATTGTTCGTGCTCAGCGAAACCTGGCTGAACGAACTCGCGCCGCCGGCCCTCAGGGGGCGCCTCGTCGCCATGTACACAACAACGGTCGCCGCCATGTTCGGCGTCGGACCGCTGCTCATTCCCTATGTCGGCTACGAAGGATCGACCCCGTTCGTCGTGGTGAGCGCGATCACGGCGCTCATGCTCGTGCCGCTTTATTTCATCCGGACCAAGGTACCGCCGCTCGAACGGGCGCCGATGCAGGACCTGGTCGCGGTTTTCTGGATCATTCCGGTGCTGATCCTGGCGGTGGCCACGTTCGGCATGTTCGACGGCGCGATCATGGGATTGTGGGTCGTGTATGTCGTGGATCTCGGCCATTCCGATCACCTCGCATCCTGGACGCTCGGGGCATCCATCCTCGGCAATCTCTTTCTGCAATTGCCGATCGGCTGGCTGGCCGACCGGATCTCCCGCAAGCTGCTGCTCGCCGTGTGCGCCGGCGCGGGTGTCGGCGGCGCGGCCCTGCTCCCGTTCCTCGACCTCGGCGCCTTCTACATCTGGCCGTACCTGATGATCTGGGGCGGTCTGTGCTTCGGCACCTACACGATCGCGCTCACCTTGCTCGGCGAACACCTGACCGGCGCCAGGCTGGTCGCGGCGAACGCCGCTTTCGGCCTGATGTGGGGGATCGGTGCGGTCGTCGGCGGTGCCGCTGCCGGCGGCCTGATGGACGGCGTCGGCCCGATCGGCCTGCCCGGCTTCATCACCGTCATCTTCCTTATCCTGTTCATCGCGACCCTGCTGATTGCGCCGGTGCGCGGCGCTGCCGGCCGGGCCGTACGCTGACGGCGCAGCGAAGCGCTCCCGGCCTTGGCGTTCGGCTTCAATTGCCGGGAAGTCCGGGCGCGCCGGCTTTTTGACGGCCGAGCATCAACAGGCAGGCGCCAACGATCAAGGCCGCACCGATCAGCGTTTCATGGGCCGGCACTTCGGCAAAGAACAGGTAGCCGAACAGGATCGCCCATGGCAGCACGGAATATTCCAGGGGGCTGAGACGGGCTGCATTGGCCCGCGATAATCCCCAGGCCAGCGCGATATGCGATACCGATCCCAAGGTCCCGACGACGACGAACAGCAAGAGGTCGAACCCGTCCATCGATCGCCATGTGAACACGAGAAGCGGCAGGGTCAGCAACGCTGCCGCGACGGTCTGGCAGAACACGATCACAGACGCCTCGGCCTGCAGCGAGTGCAGGCGCGTCAGGACCATGACAAGCGAGGATCCGACCGCAGCTAGCAAAACCAGGCCGGCCCCCAGGACCGCGTTCGATCCGAAGTCCAAGACCGCCAGGTCACGCCACACCATGACGGCGACGCCGCCGAGCCCGAGCAGAATGGACAGGATGGCAATGCCGGGGATGGGTTCTCCAAGCAGGATCCTGGCGAACACGACGACGAACAGCGGCGCGGTAAACGCCAGGGCGGTGGCCTCGCCAAGCGGGATGATCGACAGCGCATAAAAGAAACTTGCAGCCGTTATGACGACCAATACGGCACGCAGACCGCTTTGGCGCATGATCTCCGGCGTCAGGCGCGGGCCGCGTGCGGCCAGGAAAAACGGCAACGCCGCCAGCGCGCCGAAGGCGTAGCGGAACGCCACGATATGCGCCACATGAAACGCCTCCGTCAGGCTCTTGATGATCGCGTCCATCGCGGCAAGGCCAAAAAACGCCGCCAGCACCGCAATGGCGGGCAAGGGCCCGGGCATGTCGCGCAGCATGCCGCCGCCCGTTGACGCCTGGCCGGGCGGGTTACGCATGGCAGCCGGTTGTATAGGCACGGCGTCTTGCAACTATTCTGAAGACCGGTTCAGACATCGTTATCCAAGCGCACGAATTCAGTCCTTAATTTCAAATTGCCTAAAATTTTAAGCATCGGATTCAGACTTTCTTTCAATGAACACTGTTTAACTGCCGCAGATATTTTTGCTCGACAGGGGTAAATCATGTTTGGGTTCTTCAAAAACCTCGGGTTCTGGAAGAATTGCGACGGCAACGTGTTGATGATCACGGGCCTGTCGATTCTCCCTATCACCGTGCTTGCCGGTTCGGCAATCGATATGGCGAACGTGATCACGGATCGCAGCCGAATCCAGCACGCCCTCGACATCGCCGCGCTCGACACCGCCAAGCGGATCAGCGACACGCCATCGTTCGCCGATGACAATGCGGCCGTGCTGGACTACGCCGCAGCGTCCTTCCACGCCAACTATTTCGATGCGACGCGTGTCGGTGCCAGCGGTGTGCGCAAGATCGACGGATCTGTCGACATCGATATCACACATCAGCTCAACCGGGTCGGCGGCCTGGTTCGCGAAGTCGTGCTGTCGGCCTCGGCGAAACACAAATCCCATTTCATGCGCATCATGATCGGCGACGATCCGATCAACACCGGGACCGTTTCCGCGTCGACCGTGCGTAACGACACGTTCGATGTCGTCATGGTGCTCGACAATTCCGGTTCGATGAGCGGAAGCCGGATCAGCACATTGCGTACCGCGGCAACCGACCTGACCGACATTCTTATGGGAATGAACGAGGACGGCAACCCGGATCGCGTGAAAGTCGGCCTCGTTCCGTTCTCGGCTTTCGTGAATATCGGCAGCGGCAACGCCAACGAAGCTTGGATGGACAGGACTGCGGTTTCGCCGATCCATTCGGAGAATTTCGACCAGCCGGCCAACCGGTTCGACCTGTTCGACGAACTGGACGGCGTGACATGGCAGGGGTGCGTCGAAGCCCGGCCCTATCCGCACGACACCAAGGATACGCTGGCAAGCCTTGCCGACCCGGAAACGATGTTTGTGCCGCAATTCGTGCCGGACGAGCCCGACGGCAATAACGACAACGGCATGAGCTATTACAACAATTACCTGGATGACGAAGGCGGTACGTGCACCGGCCGTGCACCCGCGGGCGACGATCGCCCGGCGGTCTCGCAGGCCCGGATCTGCAAGTATGACGACGAACGTCCGGGCAGCAATGTGCGCAACAGCAACGGCGTCAGCAAGGGCCCGAACTATTACTGCAAGTCCAACCCGGTCACACCGCTGACCACGAACAAGACCACGGTGCAGAATGCGGTTACGGCCATGAATGCCGACGGTACGACCAATATCCACCACGGCGTGATGTGGGGATGGCGGCTCCTGTCGAAGGCTCCGCCCTTCACCGAATCCCGTGAAGACGACAAGGTCGATCACTACAAGGTCATCATCATGATGACGGACGGTGACAACTATTACGGCTACACCAACAACAACCACAACAAGTCGCGGTACGGCGCCTACGGCTATGCCGCGCTGAATCGGATCGAAGCAAGCCCGCTTTCCTCAAACGGCTGGCTCAACAAGAGTAACGATCGCACGGCGGAAACCTGCGCAAATGCCAAGGCCGATGCCGGGATCCTGATCTATTCGATCGCTTTCAAGCTGTCCAACCCGACAACGGTCGACCTGATGAAGAATTGCGCGTCGCGTGACGACATGTTCTTCGCGTCGAATTCCAACGCGGAATTGCGGGCCGCCTTCCAGGAAATCGCTGAGTCGATCTCCAAGCTGCGGCTCACGCAATAAGACGATCGGGGTCGGGACACATCACCGTCCCGGCTCCACCCCCAAGACGAGAGCATCGTGCCGGCCGTCGGGCCGCACGATGTTTTTTTGTGGAGGACCGCTATTGTTGCGGTGCTTCGGGATCTTCCGAGGGCAGAACGGTGAACGGCAGGCTCGTCTCGGCCGGGTCTCCGCCATTGTCGTCGCGAATACGGATCAACAGTTCATAACGGCCCGCGTCCAATCCTTCGAAGGCAAAGCTGAACGAGGTCTGGAATTCGCGGTTTGCGGACCGGCTTTCCAGCGTGAGTTTCGAAAAGTCCGCCTGTTCGGCCAGCACTTGGCCGGTCGGCGTCCGCAATTCGAAATCCGCACTCATGGCGACCCGGAACGTATCTTCGGTGCGCTCGTATCCGTAGCCGATCGGTTCAATATAGATGTAAAGCGTCTCGCCCTTTTGAAAGTCGGCGTTTTCGCGCGGAACATACACGCCAAAACCGGTCGCCGGCCGGGCAACAAAAAGGGCCCGCGAAATGCCGAGCGGGCGCTTGTCCCAGAGTTCGGCTTCCAGCGCCCGGAGGCTTTTCCAGGCTTCCTCGTACCGTCCGGCGGCAGTGTCCCGTCCGATGGCGTCCAGTGTCGACTTGGTATCCTGTTGCGCCCATGCGGGCGACAGGCCCGGCGCCAGGAAAATCATCGCGGCCAGCCCCACGGACCGAATCTTGGACATTATTTCGACCATCCCAACCCGTTGCGTTCAAAACCGGGGGAGATTCCACCGGATGCAACCGTCCGCGATATATAGGGATGGCCCGCGATTCACAATGTTCAGCCGGTTAATTATGTAAACGCGCTTAATACCTGGACCGATGCCGGGTCGCGCCCGGTTCCTTGCGACCCGGGCCAGGTGTTGTGAAGGCTCCTCAGAACGACTCGACCCAGGGCCGTACCTCGACTTCCCAGGACCATGCCGACCGGTTCTGGTCAAGGACGGCCATGTAGGTGTCGGCGATGGCATCCGGATCGAGCATGGAATCCGGCCGGTCCGCCGGCTCGACCCGTTCCGGACGATTCGGGTTCCGCACGCCGCCGTCGATGACAAAATGGGCGATGTGCAAACCTTTCGGATGCAGTTCGCGCGCCATCGACTGGGCCATACCGCGCAAAGCGAATTTGCCCATCGCAAACGGGGCGGAATGGGCATACCCCTTCACGCTGGCCGAAGCGCCGGTAAAAAAGACTGCTCCGGAACCCAGCGGCAGCATGCGCCGCACCGCCTGATGGGCGACAAGGAACCCGCCATAGGCCGAAACCATCAGCGCATTCCGCACCTGATCGGGGTCGAGATCGGCGAAGGCCGCGCGCTGACGCGCGCTGGCGTTGTACAGCACGAAGCCAAGCGGCTCATCGGCGGGCAGGCCGTCGAACAGGGCGGCGACCGAATCCGGATCCGCCGCGTCGCAGGCGCTGGCCACACCGCCGATTTCGTCAGCCAGTGCCGCGAGTTTTTCCGGGCTCCGTGCTGCCAGACAAACCCGATAGCCCCGCTCGGCCAGACGTCGCGCCACGCTCGCGGATATCCCTGATCCAGCACCGACAATCACTGCACTTTTTGCCATTGTTTCCTTTCTCCGCCAATGAATTGGCACGCCGATCGCGCGCCGCGTACCGCAGGCCCGCGTGGTGGAAAAGCCGCGCGGACTGATGCACCCTGTGTCAAACTCCAGCATTATTTCAAGTGATTCGGTCATGCAGGAGTGCTTTTCTCCTGCCGGACGATAACCGGGAGCGGCAGTGCAAAAGCCCATGGCACGACTGGCCAATCTGTTCGTCATCTTCTGCATGGCGGTCGTCGCCATCTCGATCGGCGTGGTCGTACGGCTTCAATTCGGTTTTTCGCTCGCCGATTCACTCGCCATTATTCTGTCGGTGCTTGCCGTCTTTCTGGCCATCCACCTCTATTCGGTCCGACGCAGGGATACCGAAGAGATGATGGACAGGGCCGAAGAGGTCGAACAACGCAACGATCTTGCGCTTGAGGACATCCGCAATCTAGAAAAGCGTCTGTCGGCGCTCGAGGCGGAAGTGCGCCACCCGGGCGGCGGCAAGGACATCGAACCGGTGATCGCGGAAGTCGAGGTGCTCGGCACGATCATCAAACAGGTGGCCGAAACGATCGCGGATTTCGAAAAGCGGCTGACGGCGCGCGAACGCGCCGCTGTGATCCCGGCGTCGGCCGCCCCGAACCCGGCGGCCGTCGGGACGGAGGGTGTCGAGCCCTCCGGGGGCATGGATTCCGTTCTCTTCGACCCGGACCCGACAGAACCCGACCACGACCCGAAGCTGATCGAAAAAGTCCGCAAATCCATCGAAGCCAGCAAGGTCGACCTTTACCTGCAGCCGATCGTGACCCTGCCGCAACGCAAGACCCGCTTCTATGAAGCCCTGACGCGGTTGCGGATCGACGACGGCGAACTGATGCTGCCGACGGACTACCTGCCGCTTGCCGAAAAGGCCGGCGTGATGCCGCTGCTCGATAATCTGTTGTTGCTCAGGTCCGTTCAGATCGTCCGGCGTCTCACCACCCGCAACAAGGATGCCGGGATCTTCTGCAACATTTCGCCGACGAGCCTGGCGGATACGGACTTCTTCAATGAATTCATCGAATTCATGGAAGCGAACCGGAGCCTGTCATCGCATCTTGTGTTCGAGTTCTCGCAGCGCACTGTGCGGGCCATGGGCCCGGTGGAGTTCGAAAGCCTGCAGGCGCTGGTCGATCTCGGCTACCGCCTTTCGATCGACCAGATCAGGGACCTGCGCATGGATCTCGGCAACCTGGCAAGCCGCGGGTTCCGCTTCGCCAAGATTTCTGCAGACCGATTGCTGTCCGGGTCCATGGATCTGGGTGGCGACATCCATGTCGAGGATCTGTCGAGCCTGATGTCGCGCAACGGGATCGAACTGGTCGTCGATCAGATCGAAACGGAAAGCCAGGTTGTGGAACTGCTCGACTACAATGTCCTGCATGCCCAAGGTTTCCTGTTCTCACCACCCCGGCCGGTGCGGGCCGACGTCTTCCAGGGCTATGCGTCAAAACCGGACCGTCGACGGCAGGCCGCCGGGTAAAACCGTTCCCGGAAGACGCTGTCCTTTTTCCGGAGCCCGCGCTAAGACCGCGGCATGACCGAACCATCCGAAACCGAAGCCAAGGGTGAGCGCATTGCGAAAGTGATGGCGCGGGCCGGCCTGTGCTCGCGGCGCGAGGCCGAAACATGGATCGCCGCCGGACGCGTGACGCTGAACGGGTCGCGCCTGACGACACCCGCTGTCACCGTCGGACCGGACGATGTCGTGACCGTCGACGGCGCTCCCCTGCCCGGCCGGGAACGCACGCGCCTGTGGCTGTTCCACAAGGTACGCGGTCTGGTGACCACAAGCCGCGACCCGGAAGGCCGCAAGACGGTTTTTGAGGCCTTGCCGGAAAATCTGCCGCGCGTCGTCACGATCGGGCGTCTCGACATCAACACTGAAGGTCTTTTGCTGCTCAGCAATGACGGCGGGCTTGCGCGGGCGCTTGAGTTGCCGGAAACTGGCTGGCTACGCCGCTATCGGGTCCGGGCGTTCGGCAGCATCACCGAAAAGGACCTGGCACGGCTTGCGGACGGCGTCGCGGTCGACGGGGTGCTTTACGGTCCGATCGAGGCCAGCATCGATCAGCAGACGGGATCGAATGTCTGGCTGACGCTCGGACTGCGCGAAGGCAAGAACCGCGAAGTCAAGAATGTGCTGTCGCATATCGGACTGACGGTCAACCGGCTCATTCGCGTGTCCTTCGGGCCGTTTCAACTGGGAGATCTCGCGCCCGGCGCCGTGCGTGAAATTCGCGCGCGTGTGCTCCGGGACCAATTGGGCGACAAACTGATCGCTGCCTCTGGAGCGGTGTTCGACACGCCGGCCGGTAACCGTTCTCCAGGCGAACGGCCGAAGCAGAAACCGGGACAACGCAAACACGCCAAACCCGCCAGCCCGGCGCAGGCGCGGCGCGGCACCCGTTCGCGCCGCTGATGCGGATCGTTGCCGGACGGTTCGGCGGGCTGCGCCTGAGCGCACCGAAATCGCAATCGATCCGACCGACGAGCGATCGGGTGCGAGAAAGCCTGTTCGGCATTCTGCAACACGGACTGGGCTTTGCCTGCACCGACCGGCGCGTGCTTGACCTGTTTGCGGGAACCGGGGCGCTTGGCCTTGAAGCCCTCTCGCGCGGTGCGGCGCATGCCGTATTCGTCGAAAACGGGCCCCAGGGGCGCAGCCTTATCCGGGATAACATCGAACGGTCCGGCACCGCCGGAGCCACCCGCGTGTTCCGGCGCGATGCCACGCGCCTTGGCCCCGTCGGAGCGATACCGCCCTTTGATCTGTGTTTTCTCGATCCGCCCTACGAACGCGGCCTGGGTGAACGCGCCCTTGCCAGCGCCGCGGCCGGCGGCTGGCTCGCTCCCGGCGCGCATTGTGTCCTGGAGGAGCATCGGCGCGCGGAGTTCGTTCTGCCGGAGCGCTTTGACGCTGTTGATGAACGGGCGATGGGAGATACCGTGCTTCGGTTTCTGGTCTATTCATCCGCGCCACTTTAACCGGGGCCTGCCTGTCGATCGGATTTTCGGACCCGAAAAACTCAAAATGCTTATACCGTGACGCGCGTCACGTGATACCAGGCAGGAAGCCCCCATATCAGGAGTGTCACCAAGACCCTCCTCCTCTCCTCTGCAAAACCGGCCCTGTGTCTCACAGGGCCGGTTTTGTTTTGTCTCGAGATTTCAAAAGACTAAATCGCAAATCGTCTTCGACAAACCGTCAATTCGTGATGCCGATCACAGCCATTTTCGACAAGCGGACCCATATCAGGTGTGTCGGCAACACACCGACATCCAGCCTCCTCCCCGAAAACCGGTCCCGCGTATCTGGGACCGGTTTTTGCGTTTTCCGGGCTTTCGTTTCGGCAGGCTCCAGGGACCGAAACCTCGCAACAAGTGAAAAAAATCCCGTCTTCTTCCGCAATGATGGATTCTGTGATCGGGATCACATGACAAAAACCGGCCTGCCCCCATATCAGGAATGTCAGCCACACACTGACATTGTTCCTGTCCCTCTCCGAAAAGCCGGTCCTGTGTCCCCCAGGGCCGGTTTTTATTTGTGCCGATGGCGCTGAAAACAAAAAGCCGCCCGGAGGCGGCTTCTCAGGAGGCGGACTTCGTGTAGGGAACGGCAGGGCAATATCACCCCAATTGACGACGGCCTTTCGTCCCGCGCGCCGACCCGACGCTGGCGCGCTAAGGCCGTCAGGCTGCCGTAGCGTTACTCGGCTTGAATGTTGTCGACGGCCATCTTGCCGGTACGCCGGTCTTCGCGGGTGTCGAACGAAACTTTCTGGCCTTCAGCAAGCCCGGACATACCGGCACGCTCCAGCGCGGTAGCGTGCACAAAAACGTCCTTGCCGCCATCATCCGGCTGAATAAAGCCATAGCCTTTCTGGGAATTATAGAACTTAACTGTTCCGCTTTTCATCACACTTCCTTTTCGCGGCGAAAACGCCATTCGTATCATAGACTGCGCCACCAAGGGCGCCGGATCGGTCGATATTTGGGGATTTGCTCAGTCTGCCATCACAATGCGGGGCGAAACAGCCAGCCTATCGGGCCAAAAGTCGAGACGTTTCGCTACCGCTTTTCTGGCCCAAAGTAAAGAAAACACAGCACGACATTGCGATTATCGGCGCGGCGGCGCGGCGCAAAAATCCCTCCCTTTCACCGTAAATCGCAATTTCGTGATCTCGATCACGCACAAATCCGCGAATCGGTGGCATATCCGGTATGTCGGTTCTGCCGACACCTACCGAGGGAAACCGGCTTGATTTCCGCCACTGGGGTCATAAGGTTTTTCTCGGAATTCGCCAGCACACACCGCCCAGGGGGCCGATTTCATCTCGGTGAAGTCGGTCCCCACCCTTTTTGGGGCCCCGACCGGCGACACCGCCGTCCGAGCGGGCATGAAACGCGGTCAGATCTGGGCTGCGGCTTCCAGCACCGTGCGATCCTCGATGCAGTAATATCCCGATATCCGTGAAATCGTTCCGGCACGGCGCCAGTCGTTCAGGACGCGGCTGACATTTTCCCGCGCCGCGCCAACCAGTTTGGCGATTTCCGTCTGGCTTATCTTGTGGTGCACCAGAATGCGGCCGCCGTCGATCGGCTTGCCGAAATCGTCCGCGAACTGAAGAATTATCTGGGCGACGCGACCCGGCAGCGGCAGGAAGCTGCGGGCCGCCAGCACGTTGTTGGCGTTCCGCAGGCGCGCCACGATGATCTTCAGCATATGCCGATAGAGCGCCGGCTTGTCGTCGGCGAAGCTTTCGAAATAGGCCTTGTTGATGAAGGCGACCCGGCTTGCCTGCAGCGTGATCACATTGGCCGACCGCGGTTCGCCGTCGAAAATCGACAGTTCGCCGACAATGCTTCCCGGTCCCAGCACGGCGAGCAATTGCTCGTCGCCCGCCTGGTTTTCGATCGTCACCTTGAGGGACCCTTCCAGCACGGCATAAAAGCCGTTGCCGGGATCGCCCGCCGAGAAAAGGCGCTTGCCCGCCGGCAGTTTCATGGAGCGCGCCAGCGCCGCAAGGCCGTGCGACAAGTCCTGCGGAAGGCCGCTGAGTGCCAGGCTGTTTTCCAGAACCTCTTGTAATTCGTTCACTCTCGCCTCCATCGTCCGCTCGGCCGACCGTTAAGGTCGTACCCCGAATTCCGGTTCTACGGAACCCGGCAAGACCCTAGTGTGGTGGAATCGAGCGACGAGACCTTCGGAGCGGCTTTGCATGATCCCGGCAGACGAGCATGGGCATGAACGCGTGACATTCGACGCCTCTGCATAGCGGTCCGAGGCGGCTGCAAAACCACCGGAAGGGGTCGCATCAGCGATCCCATCGAGGGCAGTGGAGCCGCTTCGCGGTGCCCAACAATCGCCGCCACGCCTCTTCGTGCCCCTGGGACCGCAGCGCGATCCCGAATGCCTCGTAACCCGGTTCCAGCATACTGGGCATGCGGCGTCAAACGCCAGACGGTCAAGAACGCCGCGGCACGGTGCCTCCGGAGGATTGCTCCACAGGAAGGCCGCACGCCCGCCGGTCCGACACACCTTGCCCGTTGTCGGATATTTCGTTAGAGCATGCCGAGTTTCTGGCTGATCCGCCGCGCCGACGCCCGTCGATGCCGCAGCCCGCGCGGCGATGAAAGACACTTCACGAACCATGGCGCAAAAAGACAAAAAAAATCGGCTCAAGGCCCGGAAACCGCGCGGCCTTGTCGATCGGACGGCTGACGACATCGCGTCCGTCGGGCAGATGCTCGATGCGATCCGCCGGGTCTATGAACTTTACGGTTTCGACGCGGTCGAAACGCCGCTGATCGAGTATACGGACTGCCTCGGGAAATTTCTGCCCGACCAGGACAGGCCGAATGCCGGCGTGTTTTCGTTCCAGGACGACGACGAACAATGGCTCAGCCTGCGCTACGATCTGACGGCGCCGCTTGCCCGCTATGTCGCGGAACACTTCGATCGATTGCCGAAACCCTATCGGTCTTACCGGGTCGGCTATGTCTTCCGCAACGAAAAGCCGGGGCCCGGCCGCTACCGGCAATTCATGCAGTTCGACGCGGACTCCGTCGGAGCGCCCTCCGTCTCGGCCGATGCGGAAATGTGCATGATGGCCGCCGATTGCCTGGAGGCGCTCGGCGTCGAGCGCGGCGATTACCTGGTTCGGGTGAACAACCGCAAAGTGCTCGACGGCGTCATGGAACGGATCGGCCTGGGCGACGCGTCCGCAGCGGATACGCGCCTCACCGTGCTCAGGGCCATCGACAAGCTGGACCGGCTGGGCACGGCCGGTGTGGAAGCGCTACTGGGAGCGGGCCGGATGGATGAATCCGGCGATTACACCAAAGGCGCCGGCCTCGACGCACAGGCTACCGCAATCGTCCTAGGCTTCGTGACGGCCGGCGGAAAGGATGCCGCTGAGACGATCGCCAACCTGCAGGACCTCGTCGGATCGAGCGAGACCGGGCAGGCGGGGGTCGCGGAACTGGCGGCGATGGCGACATTGTTCGAAGCGGCCGGCTATGATGCGACGCGCATCCTGATCGACCCCTCGATCGTGCGCGGGCTCGAATACTACACCGGCCCGGTCTACGAGGCGGAACTGACATTCCAGGTCAAAAACGAGGACGGCGAACCTGTCCGTTTCGGCTCGGTCGGCGGCGGCGGACGCTATGACGGGCTCGTCGGCCGCTTCCGGGCCGAAGACGTTCCGGCCACCGGCTTTTCGATCGGTGTCTCGCGCCTCGCCTCGGCGCTCGAAGCGCTGGGCCGGCTTGCTTGCGAACCGGTCGCCGGGCCGGTTGTCGTGCTGGTGATGGACCGGGACGAAATCGGATCGTACCAGAAGATGGTGACCGATCTTCGCGAAGCCGGGATCCGCGCCGAACTCTATCACGGCGGCTCCGGCATGAAGGCGCAGATGAAATACGCGGACCGCCGGCACGCGCCATGCGTGGTCATCCAGGGCTCCAACGAACGCGATGAAGGCGTCGTCCAGATCAAGGACCTGAACGAAGGCAAGCGCCTGGCGTCGGAAATCGATGACAATGCCGCCTGGCGCGAAGCCCGGCCGGCCCAGGTCACAGTTGCCGAAGCCGATCTCGTTTCAACAGTCGCGGAGATCCTCGCCCGGCAGGACGATACGCCGATACGGAATGCCGGATGACGGACGGGGCCATCACGCAAAAACGCACAGCGCTGATCGCCGTGCTGGAAGGCGCCGGGTATGCTATGGGCGATTATCCGATCCTCATGGAAGCGGACAGCCTGCTCGACCTCGTCGGTCCGCACACCCGAGGTCGCCTGTTTCTGACAACCGGTATCGGCGGCCGGGAATTCTGTCTACGGCCGGAATTTACGATCTCGATCGCGCGGGCTCATATCCGTTCCGGCGCGGCTGCCCGCCAGGCCCGCTACGGCTATTGCGGACCGGTGTTTCGAAAGCGGCCGAGCGGAACCGGCGAATTCCTGCAGGCCGGGGCGGAATCGCTGGGGCGGACTGACCGGGCCGAAGCGGACGCCGACATGGTGCTTCTGGCCTGGGAAGTCTGCGGCGCACTCGGCGTTGTTCCCCAAACCGTGTTTGGCGACGACGCGCTGTTCAAGGCCGTCCTGGCCTCGCTGGACCTGCCCGCCGTCTGGCACCGGCGCCTGCAGGCCGCCTTCGGTGACCGGGAACGGCTGGACGCCGCACTGGCGGACCTGGAAGCCGGTGCCAGCAATCCGCAGGCGCCGCTGAGCGGGCTTGGCCGCCTTGCCCCGGATACCGTTGCGGAAATCGTCGGGGAGATGATCTCGGCCTCGGCAACGAGCGTGATTGCCGGGCGCCGGGTGTCTGACATCGCCGCGCGCTTTGCCGACAAGTCCCGGCTGCAGGATCACGGCAACGGCGTCGCCGGAGCGGTTGCGACAGTGCGCGACTATCTGGCGATCGACTGCCCGATCGACCAGGCCGTCGACCGGATCCGCGCTTTCGCGACGGCGCATGGTCTGGACCTTTCGGCGGAACTGGACGGTTTTTCCAAGCGGCATGCCCTGATCGCCGCCCGTCGCGACGCGCCGCAGGATCAGCGCTTCCAGGCCGGGTTCGGCCGGCAATTGGACTATTACACCGGTTTTACCTTCGACATCTTCGATGCGGCACGCGCCCATGCGGGGCCGGTCTGCGGCGGTGGCCGGTATGATGGTCTGGCCGAAAGACTGGGCGCCGAAACGGCCGTACCCGCTGTCGGTTTTTCGCTCTGGCTCGACCGCTTGCTCGGGGAGGCCGCCGCGTGAGCGCATCCCTCGTTGTTGCCATTCCGTCGAAAGGCCGCCTTCAGGAAAACACAAACGCGTTTTTCAGGCGCGCCGGCCTTGTCGTCGAACGACCGGGCGGAGACCGAAACTATCGCGGTTGTTTCCGCGGCTTCGACGACGTCGAAATCGCTTTCCTGTCGGCCTCGGAAATCTCCGGCGAACTGGCGGCCGGCGCGGTGCATCTCGGCGTGACCGGGCTCGACCTCGTGCACGAGACAATGCCGGACGCCGCCGACCGCGCCGCGCATGTACACGCCCTCCAAAAACTCGGATTCGGCCATGCCGACGTCGTGCTCGCCGTTCCCGATCAGTGGATCGACGTCGAGACGATGGCCGATCTTGCCGATGTGGCGGTGGATTTCAGGACCCGGCACAAGTCGCGCCTGCGCATCGCCACCAAGTACATCAATCTGGCAAACGCATTTTGCGCGCAACACGGCGTCAGCGATTACCGGATCGTCGACAGCGCGGGCGCGACCGAAGGGGCGCCGGCTGCCGGCACGGCCGAAGTGATCGTGGACATCACGACAACGGGGAGCACGTTGCGCGCCAATCGCCTGCGGGTGTTGCGCGACGGGATCATCCTGCCGTCCGAGGCGCATCTGGTCGCGGCAAAGACCGCCGACTGGTCCGCGCCGGCACTTGCCGCTGCCCGACGGATGACGCAGCGGATCGAAGCCGAGGCGAGCGCCCGACCGACGCGGCTCCTGACCGCTTCCGGCTCGATCGAGCCGCCGCTGCGCGCAACGCTGGAAACGTCGCACGACTGCCGCTTTCCGTTCGCATCGGAAGCGCAGGGCCCAACGGTCTTTTATTGTCCGGAAACCGCCGTTTTCGATGCGGTGGCCGTTCTGCAGGATCACGGAATTCCCGAGGTCGCGGTATCGGATCTGGACTTCGCCTTCACGCCGCGCAACGCGCTCTACGAAGGTCTGCGCGCCGCACTTGGCGCCGCGGAACAGACACCCGCCTGAGCGACGTCTTCGTCGGTGCGCACCGCGCACCTCAGCTTCCGGACTGCACTTCATGTGGTCTGGCCGGACGGTCCGCCGCACCGGGTCGTCGGTCGCGCCAGTTTCGTTTACCAACCTTTCCAAACCGTAAACCCGACGTTTCAAGACGCGTTTGTTGATGCCTGTCGCGGCCTGAACGGCGTTGGAAGGGCCGTCAACGGACAAACCGCCCTGAGGGTGTCCGGCAAAAATGTATCGGAACAGCTTGACATGGGGTCTTTGAGTCGCCATTTCTTATCAATCGTTATGAAATGAGATTGCAATGGCCCGCCCCCGTGAATTCGATCCCCGCGAAGCGCTGGACAAGGCGATGCTGCAATTCTGGGCCGCGGGTTACCACGACACGTCGATCCGCGACCTGACGGCGCGCACCGGCGTCAACCAATACGGCCTCTACAGCCAGTTCGAGAGCAAGCGCGGCCTCTACCTTGCCGCGCTGGACCGGTACCGGGACACGGTGACCCGGGCGGTCTTGGCACGCCTGCGCCAGGCCGGGCCCGTTGCGGATGCCCTTTCGGGCGCCTTTGCCGTCCTGATCGCACGCATGCGCACCGAAGACGGCGCCGTCGGTTGCATGATGGCAAACGCCGCACTGGAAGTCGCGCCGCAGGACGAAGGCGCGGCAGCGAAGGTCGACGCCCATATGACGCTGTTGCGCGAGGCGATCGGCGCACGCCTCGACGCCGCCCGCACGGCCGGCGACCTGGCATCGGAAACAGACACCGGACAGCTGGCGGAGTTTTTCGCCACAACGGCCTACAGCCTCGGTTTTCTTTTGCGGGCCGGACGCGACGACGCCTACCTGCAGCGGCATATCACGACCGCTCTCGCCGTGCTCGGCTGATTTTTTTGTGAATTTCATATCGATCGTTGTGAAACACAAGGAGACCGAACTGTGACGCATCTGACCTACACAAGAAACATGCCCGGCGTGGCTGATGTGTTCCTTCGGGACGCCGGCCTTTATGCCCCGCTCCTGCAATTCATCGAAGCCGTGATGACACGCGAATCGGAGCTGAGCAAAGCCGATCGCGAAATGATCGCGGCGCATGTCTCGCGGCGCAACGGATGTGCCTTCTGCGTCGGCGCCCATCGGTGGACGCTTGCCGCGCTCGATGTCGGATGGGACGTCATCGATGCTCTGGAGGACGGGCCCGACTGCAAGGTGCTGTCGCCTCGGTTGCGCGCCATGCTTCGTTTTGCCGAGCTTTTGACGATGTCGCCCGACGCCGTCCGACAGGCGGATATCGACGCCTTGCTCGAGGCCGGCTGGAACGAACAGGCGGTCGAGGACGCCATCAACGTCATCGCCCTCTTCAACTACGTCAATCGCCTCGTCGATGCGCTCGGCCTGGAAAACAACGAACCGTATTTCCGCCGGATCGGGCACACGCTCGCAAAGCGCGGATACGCCCCCCTCATCGAAACCGCCCTCAAACGCGCAAGCTGAGGGTTTCGAATTCAAGGAGACCGACAATGCCGATCAAGCCGGCAGATTTTTCGAAATATGTGTTCTCGGCCCAGCCGGATTACGACGAAGCGGCTGCGCACAAGGAATTCGCCGCGCTGATGCCGCTGCGCACGATCGTGATCTATTGCTACGATCCGAGAGCCGCCGGAATCCCGGGCGCTGTCGCCGAGACCTTCGGCGACGTTTATCCGGGCGATGCCATCAAGGATGCCGACGGCAATGTGATCGGCACCGACGCGACGATGCTGACGGTCATCGTGGCCGGCGGCAGGGCCATCGATGCCCTGCGGTCGATCACCGTGGGTCAGCACCTGCTCGGTGTTCAGAACATCGTCGTCGTGCATCACACACATTGCGGCGCGACGTCCTACACGGCCGACGGCATCATCGATGCGTTCCGCAAGGAGCACGGGGCCGACATCTCCGACCTCTATCCGCGCGAAAGCGTCTGCATTTCCGATTTCCAGAAGTCCCTGGACCACGACGTCCGGCTGATCCGGCGTTCGCCCGGTACTCCGCCGCACGCCGATGTCTACGGCTACCTCTACGACATTGAAACCGGCGACCTCACAGAGGTTGTTTCTGATCCGGCCCCTGCGGCCAACAAGGCAAAAGGAACGGTCCAATGACAGATACCTTGCAATGGCGCCACCGCGGTGTGGATTTCTCCGACGGCAGCCGGCTTGCGGACGATTGGCAGCTGATCGAGGAAAGCGGCGAATGGCACTGGCAATACGACACACATGAATTGACCTATGCCATCTATGAGCATGACGGGCAGTACTGGAAACTCTACCGCGCCCGGTTCGTGCCCGACGGCGGCGACGCCTATGCCTACGATTATGGCGGACAGGCGTGCCGCATGGCTCTGGTTCGGTACAAAAGGCGGGCAAAGTCTCCCCATTCCAGCCGTCTGATGGCCGCGGGGTCAGAAGAATGGGTGCGCACCTACGAGGTCGACCGCACGCTGCACGACGTGGTCCGGGCCGGACGGCAGGACCCGCGCTACGGCGCCCCCTACGGCCCGAAGCGGGCAGCCTGACGACGATGTCGGATGAGCCAACCAACGCGGAGGCGCCGGTCTGCCTGATTACCGGCGTCGGCGATGCGACGGGCAGCGCGCTCGCCCGTCGCTTCAATGCCGGTGGATATCGTGTCGCCATGGTCGCCCGAAACGGCGAGCGGCTGGGAGCGCTCGAACGGGAACTGGACGGCGCACGCGGATTCGTCTGCGATCTGGCCGATCTCGACGCGCTTGGTGAAACCGCAGACCGGATCCGTTCCAGGATGGGCACGCCGGAGATTCTCATTCACAATGCCGTCTCCCATTCCTTTCAGACATTCCTGGAAGGGGACCCGCGCGACCTGGAACGAAATTTCCGGGTCAACACCACCGCTCTCCTCTATCTTGCCCGCGCCTTTGCACCGGCGATGATCGCGGCGGGCCACGGCGCGATCATCGCGACCGGCAACACGGCTTCACACCGGGGCGTGCCGACCTATGCACTGTTTGCCCCGACCAAGGCGGCACAGCGTGTGTTCTGCGAAGCGTTGGCTCGTGAACTCGGACCTCAGGGCATCCATGTGGGCTACGTGACGATCGACGCGGCCATCGACGTCACCTGGCTCGGCCCCGACGCCGACCGACCCGCCTGGCTGCTTCCACCGGCCGGGTGGACGCAACCACGGGCGGACTTTTTTGCTAAGCCGGAAGCCATAGCCGAGGAAATCTTTCACCTTGCACACCAGGATCGGTCTACCTGGACGTTCGATCTGGTCGTGCGGCCGTTTGCCGAGAAATGGTGATTGACCGTCGAAGAGACGCATCTCGCCCCTGCCGGCGACAATGTAAACGGCTTGGATTTCCATCAAGCTGTTCTGGTTCGTTTCGCATACAGCGCCGAGCGAGACCGGGTCATCCCTGGGCTTTGCGAGCGTCGCGCAGGGCTTCCACCTCTGCGCGACAAAAACATCCCTCTATATGGTCGTTGACCAGGCCCATGGCCTGCATGAAGGCATAGACGGTGGTCGGACCGACAAAACTCCAGCCCCGCGCCTTGAGGTCTTTCGACAGGGCGGTCGATTCCGGCGTTTTGGTAATCGCCATCAGCGTTGCGGCATCGAACCGGTCCGGCCGAGCTTCCGGCGGTGGTTCGTGGCTCCAGAAATAGGTCGCCAGCGAGCCGAATTCCGCTTCCAGATCGATTGCGCGCCGCGCGTTGTTGATCGTCGATTCGATCTTGCCGCGGTGCCGGATGATGCCGGGATCGGTGACGAGCCTGTCGACATCGGCTGACGTGAAACGGGCAATCTCACGATAATCGAATCCGGCAAACGCAGCCCGGAAGTTTTCGCGTTTTCTCAAAATGGTCAGCCAGGACAGGCCGGCCTGGAAGCCCTCCAGGCAGATCTTTTCGAACAGGCGCACATCGTCGGTGACGGGCCTGCCCCATTCGGTGTCGTGGTAGGTCGTGTAAAGCGTGTCGGTTCCGCACCAGGCGCATCGCGTCCGGCCGTCCTCGCCTGTGATCAGACCGCTGTCCTTGTCAACCATGTCGCCCGCTCCATCGCCGATCCGCATAAAGGAACAGGCAACCAATCCCTGGCAGCAGGCCGGCATCCGATCGGGTATGCCACTGGGGGGACTCAGGCAAACAGGGCGTCGATGTCGTCCTGGCTGGCAACGTCTTCCTGGCCGTCCAGGGCCGGTCCGTTGAGCAGTGCCTTGTCTCCCTCGCGCCGCAATTCGTCGACGATCTCGACATTCTTGAAGGTGTCGATCCCACCCCAGATATCCATCATGCGCTCGATGCGGTCCTCGATGAACCGCAGCGTGTTGACGACCTTGGTAATGCGCTGGCCGGTCAGATCCTGGAAGTTGCACGATTCAAAGATCTGCACGACCTTGTCCTGAATGTCGACCGCCAGGCCCTGCTGGTCGCCGTTCAACATGGCTGACAACGTGTTTGCCCGGTCGTCGACGATTTCCGCCGCACTCAAGATGCTCTCGGTTGCGGTCTCGGTGCCAATGACCACCGCGTCCAGTTCGTCGGTGACCCGGTTCATCTCCTGACCTTCGAAACCCGATACGTGCAAGGAGGCGATTTCGCGCTTGGTCTTGTGAATGGCGTCGTAGATCTCGTCGAGTTCCTTTTTCAGGCTCTCGGCCTGCGCCAGTTCCTCTTTGAGATTGTCCAGAGCCGACGAGTCGAGTTCGACCGCGACGGGCTTGGCATCGGTGTTGGCCGCCTGGAGCATCGACTTGATCTCGGCAAGCTGAGACAGGATCGCGTTTTGTCCGGCATCGCCGATTTCGGTCACGGCCTGCGGACCGTCCTCCCGCTCCTGAATAGCCCGTTCAACGCGAAATTGTTTCCTGATCACCGTCATTACCCGAAGCCCCCATTTGTCGGTGCGAGACCCTAGGCCAGCCTTCGTTAAGGAATCGCTTCAAAGCGCCTAAGTGCCGGCTGTTTCGGCGAGATTCCACGCCAAATACGAAACCGGAACCAAATGCCTAGTGGTTTTTGACAGGCCCGTCGCCGTTGCAACCGAAAGCCGCAAGTGCCATCGGCGCGCCATCTTCCGCGGCCGGTTGTCGGCATGGCGCCAGCGGCCGCCGATCATGACCCTTGAGGCGGCGCGAACCGTTGCTTTGGGCGGTCCAATTTGCTGCCAAATGCCTATCCTCGACGGCGCCTCAAGGTGTTAACCATTCGTTAAGCAATCCGTTGACCGTCCGGGCGGCGCGACTAAGGTGCCGGGTTAACAAAACCTTAACCTGTCGGACCTGCAAAAGTGCGCCTGCTTCCCCTCGGACTCCTGTTATCAGCCGGATTTCTGGCACTCGGCCTCGCCGGGTCGTCAGCACCAATGGCCAAGGACAGCCAGTCACGGGCGGATCGCCTTGCCTTCGGTTTCATGGAAACCGTGTTCGGGACCGAATACGACAAGGGCTGGTGGTTTTCCGGCGCTAACCGGGTGAAAAAGTATACCGTGCCCGTGCGGTTCTATGTGCATAACCGGTCTCGGAAAGACCGCCGCCGCAAGGCCGAACGGTTCCTGCGCGGGTTGTCTGACCGGATCCCGGGCTTTTCCGGAAGCATGGCGCCGTCTTACAAGGACGCGAACTTCCACGTCTTCATCGTCGACCGCAAGGACTTCGAACGGACAGTCACACGCGATGCCGGGCTGGCGGCGCAGGCCGCGCACAATGCGGAATGCCTTGTGCATATCTGGTTCGACCGGCGCGGCATCACCGAATCTCGCGCCGTCATCGTATCCGATCGGGGCGAGCACCTTTTCAACCGGTGCCTGGTGGAAGAGGTGTTGCAAGGCCTCGGCCCGATCAATGACAGCCCGCACCTGCCCGAGAGCGTCTTCAACGATTATTCGCGCCATTCCAGCCTGACGTCGTTCGACCGGTCGCTGCTGCAAATGCTCTACCACCCGGCGATCAAACCGGGTATGGGCCGCAAGGATGTGGCGCGCCTGCTGCCCGGCGTTATCGCCGACCTGCGCCTGACGCGTTAAGACACCGGAAACCAGTTAAATAAAAATTCTATTAACCTTGAATATTTATTGTTTTATTACTATAATTTGAGACGGATGATTAGGGTTAATACATAAAATCTGACATTCTTAGTAAATAGATTTCTGTAATTCACAGTTTCTACTGCGCTCCTGAATAAACAATCGACAAATTTCCGAACGGTTGCGGCGGATCTCCAGTCTGGTCGCGGGCGTTTCATGTTCAGTCGACTGCAAAAGGGGCTTGCGATGACAAAGATCCTTATCCTTCCGGCCTTGATGCTGGGGGTCCTGTTCGGACTCAGCACGCCATCGGCGCTTGCAAATTCACGCATCAATCCGCCGCCCGTCGTGCTCAGTCCCTCGCTGACGGACCCGTGGGTCAACCAGCTGCAACCGGGATACAAGCTCCGGTCCAAACGACCGAAACGGGCGAAGCGCACACGTCGCGGCTGGTTCTTCTCCAGGCAGCGCAACCAGCGCTCGGCCTATGGCACACACCGCGCCCACGCCGCCCGCCAGCCGGTCGCGACCGCGCCACAACAACGCCAGATCGCCCCGCAATTCCTGCCGACTGTCGTGGATTATCCGACACAGCACGCGCCCGGGACCATCATCATCGATACGGCACAGCGTTATCTGTTCCTGGTCGAACGGGACGGTCGCGCGCGGCGCTACGGAGTCGGCGTCGGCAAACTCGGCTTTTCCTGGTCGGGAACCGAACGCATCACCCGCAAGGCCGAATGGCCGGACTGGCGGCCACCCGCCGCGATGATCGCGCGCGAAAGGGCCAAGGGACGGCACTTGCCGAGTTTCATGCCGGGCGGCCCGGCCAATCCGCTCGGTGCCCGTGCTCTCTATCTCGGATCGACCCTTTACCGGATCCACGGATCGAACCAGCCCTGGACGATCGGGCATGCGGTTTCATCCGGCTGCATCCGGATGCGCAACGAAGACGTTTCCGACCTTTACACCCGCGTCGGGGTTGGCACGAAAGTGGTCGTACTGTAACCGGTTCGGCGTCCCGCCAGAGCTGCAGACCGGCTCCCGAATATTCGGGGGCCGGTTTCTTTTGGCGGCGGTCAGGCCGCGAGACCGGCCAGCCTGCCCTTGACCCGATCGACCGGTACCGACCCTTCGACCGCATCGGCCACATCGGACCCCGACAGCGCGCCGAACTTGAAGCCGTGACCGGAACAGGCCGAGACGGCGACCAGCCGGTCGGCCCGTTCCAGCACAAAGCGCTCGTCCGGTGACCGGGTCCAGTAGTTCGCCTGGCAGAACCGGATCTCGAAGTCATCGATGCCGCGAAAACGCCCGCGATACGCGCTGATCATCGCCTCGACTTCGTCCCGCCGCATGGTGCGGTCGCCATCGGCATCATCCGTGCGTCCCAGCCGACCGCAACCGAGCTTCAGCGGCAAATCGTGTACCGGCGCCACGCCCCACAAATCGTCATCTCCGCCAAGATCGGTCCAGCAGGGGGCGCCGGCATAGGCCTCCGCAAGGTCTGCGGGCGGATCGGCATAGACAATCACCGTGCGGTACGGCGTCAGGTCCAGCGCCATCCCCGCGGCCAGCCCCGCCGTGTTCACGCCGGCCGTCACAACAAGACAGTCACCGGCAATCAGCCGGCCGTCTTCGAGCGTGGCCGATCCGGAGCGGCTGTCGACGGATCGTACCGGACTGTGTTCCAGGATCTTCACCCCGCGCGATCTCAACAGATCCGCCAGATCCGCCATGATCCGGTTGGCCATCAGGGCGCCGCCCTCCGACAGGAACCCATAGGCGCCATTGGCGGTTTCCAGGAACGGAAAAGCGGTTTCCAATTCATGGACGCTGGCGTATTTCCGGTAAGCGATGCCGACGTCATCCAGGGTGGCGCGCGCCCGGTCGCCCCAGTCGCCGGCGGTCTGCGACAGGGTCAGAATGCCGGTTGCGGCGTAGTAATGGTCCTCCGGGCGGTCGAACTCGGCCCACATCGCGCGCCAGTGCTCGAAGGCCTCCCGGATCCGGGCGCAATAGACAGGCTGGTCGGCATAGCTGTAGCGGATCAGGCGATGGTGATCCGTCGAGGCGGCGAGCGGATTGGGGACCGGCCCGCGCTCGATCAGCGTGACGGCGTGGCCGCGCCGTGCCAGCTGATAGGCCGTGCTGAGCCCGACAATGCCGGCACCAACGATGACGATGTGCATGTTTGAGGAAGAAGTCTGGAGCATGCGCGCAGCATAGTCGCGCCGCAGGGCCGATCAATACCGATGTGCCGCGTCAGGCGGAAAGCGATCTTGACGACCGGTTCGTCAGGTCAGCCGTCTCGTGCGCCGGGCATGCCGCCGTACCGGAAACCTTGAGCGCGTCGGCCTTGCTTCTCCGCGCGGCTCTGCGGCTTTCGGTTCTGAGGTAATCCTCGACAGCCTCGGCCTCGAGCGGCCGGGCGAAATGGTAGCCCTGCATCAGGTGCCCGCCCAGTTCAAGGATCAGAGCGGCCTGGTCTGCGGTTTCGACGCCTTCCACGACACAGTCGAAACGCAGGTTGTGGGCAAGGTCGAGGACCGCCTTCACGATGTCCCGGCTCGGCTGATGGTGCTCCATCTCGGCGACGAAGCTGCGATCCACCTTCAACTTGTCCAGCGGCAATTGACGCACATGGCTGAGGCTCGAATACCCCGTGCCGAAATCGTCAAGGGACGTGCGCGCGCCAAGGTCGCGTAAGGTCTGCAGCGCGATCTTGGCCTGATCAAAATCGTTGACGAGCGCGGTTTCGGTGATCTCGAAATCGATGCGGTGCGGCTCAACGAGGCTGGCTCGCACGATGTCCACCAGGTGATCGACGGTGTCCGGACTGGCGATGTCCTTGGCCGACAGGTTGAAGGAGATACGCAGATCCTTGGGCCATTCGGCAACTGTGCGCAGCACCTTTTGCGCCAGCATCTCCGTGACGGTTCCAATCAATCCGAGCCGTTCGGCCGCCGCAATGAAGATCGCCGGAGAGACGGATCCGAGGATCGGGCTCTCCCATCTGGCCAATGCCTCAAAGCCGATCGTGCGGTTATCGAACGCGTCGACGATCGGTTGGTAGACGGGCCTTATCTCGCGCTCCAGGTCGGCGTGACGCAGGGCCGATTCGATCGCAGCGAGTGCCCGGATCTCCTTGGAATGACGGTCGTCGAAGATGACCGCCGAACCGCGCATCGTGCGCTTGGCGTGATAGAGTGCGTAATCGGCATATTCGAAGAGCTGTTCAGCGGTGCGCCCGCCGTCCGGATAGCGGCAGAAACCGACCGAGGCGCTGACCGGCGCGATCACGCTCGGCAATACATAAGGTTCGCCGAGCACACTGCACAGGTGACGGCCGAGGTCGCGGATCTCGGCATCCGACAGATCGCCGTCGACGATCAGTCCGAATTCATCGCCGCCGAGCCGTGCAACCAGCAGCCGGTCGCACGGAAATTTCGACAGCCGACCGGCGACCTGGATCAGCAGCTTGTCGCCAATGGCGTGACCGAAGGAATCGTTGACGGGTTTGAAGCCGTCGAGATCAACCATGCCGACGACAAAGCCGGCGGGCTCGCCCTGCCCGCGATCCAGCCTACGCGACAATTCCTCCAGAAAGCGGCGTCGGTTCGGCAGTTCGGTCAGGGTGTCGAGATTGGCCAACCGGTGGTTCTCGTCGCTGAGTTTTTGTGTCTGCGCGTTCTGGGCGATCAGCGCCTTCTGCGCACTTATCAGGTCGACGAATTCGCCGTAATGGCGCGCAAGGATCGCGATCATGGCGACCGACACCAGCGAAACGTTGACGGCCATTGCCACGAAGACCGGCTGGTCGGATGCCGAAAAGAAGATCGCAAGCGGCAGGATAACCACCCCGGTCAGCGTGAGTGCGGCCGACGGCAGATGCATGAGGCAGAAGATGCAGCCGATCACTGTGATCGACATGTAGAAAAACACGTGGGACTGCTGATAGGCGTCGCCATACGGAAACAGGAAGAACGACCAGGTCGTGAAAGCGGCCCCCAGCACCGCGGCCAGCGGAGTCGTGGCACCCAGGAGGCGTTTGGATTTGGCCTGGTCGAGCGGAACGTTCCGACTTGTCCACCAGCGGATGAGCCGTGCGACGCAGATCGTTGCCAGGACCGCCGGGATATAAAGCGTCAGCATTTTCGGCGCGACGCCGTAATGGGTGAAGGACAGGATCGCGGTGTTGGACAGAAGGATCAGATAAAGCAGCGGCACCTGGCGGGAGAAGGCCCGGGCCTGCGCCTGGATCAGATCCGGCTCGCCTTTCAGGGCGCCGAAGAAGCGGCGGGTGCCGGAGAAAGCGGCTGACAGCACAGATCTCAACGCCTTTGACATGGCAGATCGCATCCAAACCTTCGATCGATGCCGCGCATGGCGACGCACCCAACCGCCCAGCGCTCGGCTTGGATATATAAAACGCCTTCCGTTAGAAGTCGGTTAAGTTCTGCGGGTGCGCGCTGCCCGATCTTTTCGCCGTTAGGCGGAGCCGAAGCGTTCCGATGCAAACCATGACTTTACAGGAGCCTGCGGGGTATCGGAGGATCGGATGCCCGTTGCCGCCGGCCCGATCCGCTGTCGGTCACCCAAGCCCCTGTGTTTGCGACAAAGGATTTTCGGAATGGCGCACACCCGTGTCCGACCTTTCAACACGAAAGACACCTATCCGGAGCAATCGCTCGACAACGATCTTTGCCAGGCTGTCATTGCCCGCGGCACGATGATCTTCCTGCGCGGGCAATGTCCGCAGGATCTGGATACGGCCCGTTCCATCGACAGCGCCGACCCTGTCGCCCAGACCCACAAGGTGATGCAGAACATTCGGCAATTGATCGAGGAATGCGGCGGTCGGATGGAGCATCTGGTCAAGGTCGTCGTCTACATCACAGACATCCGCCATCGCGAGGCGGTCTACAGGACCATGGGCGGATACATCAAGGGCGTGCACCCGGTGTCGACCGGTCTGGTCGTTCAGGCGCTGGCACGTCCGGAATGGCTCGTTGAAATCGACGGCACCGCCGTCATTCCCGATGGCGAGGGCGAACCGAGATGACGTTTTCGCTGGTGGCGCGATGCGCGGAGAGCGGCATGTTCGGGGTCGCCGTGTCCTCCTCCTCGCCGGCGGTCGCCGCCCGATGCGCCTATGCCCGCGCCGGCACCGGTGCCGTGGCGAGCCAGAACATCACCGACCCCAGGCTCGGCCCGCAATGCCTCGACCTGATGCAGAATGGCGCGACGGCCGCAGAGGCGGTTGAGATCGTGAAACGCGCGTCAGTGCATGCCGCCTACCGGCAAGTGCTCGCCGTCGACCGGTTCGGAGGCACCGGTGTGCATTCCGGTGCCAACGCGCTCGGCATCTGGTCCGCGGCGCAGGCCGATAACGTCGCCAGCGGCGGCAACCTCTTGGCCAATTCCGGTATTCCCCAGGCCATTGTCGATGGCTTCCTGGCCGCGCCCGGCCCGCTCGGAGACCGGATGATTGCCGCCATGCGCGCCGGCCTGAAGGCCGGCGGGGAAGCCGGACCGGTCCGCTCGGCCGGCCTGAAACTCGTAGACGACGTGGACTGGCCGGTGGCCGATCTTCGATGCGACTGGACCGAAGCCTGTCCGATCGAAGCGCTTGCCGGTCTGTGGGATCTCTACAAGCCGCAGCTTGACGATTATGTCACCCGCGCCCTCAACCCGGGCGATGCGCCCGGCTACGGTGTTCCGGGAGATCCATAAACCAGACGACCCTGGAAAATGGCCTAATTCCGGTGGTGAAAGTCGGCGTCAAACCAGCATCAGGCGGCCGTTAACCGGCTGTAGTACCCGGGGGCGCGATGCCGTGTCGATATCCAGTCTGAATTCGGCGATGGCATCGCGGACAAAGCCGATGGCCTGGCCGGCAATGACCGTATCCAGCTCGGCAAAGTCCTCGAAGCCGAACCGCAGGCAGAAAGCGGTTGGTATCGCCTCCCCGTCAGCCAAGCCCATCCAGGTCCCGGTGAACAAGCGGTTGACGGCTCGATCGGAGGAAAGGCGCACCATCGCGCGATGCCGCCTGTCCTCCGCGATACGCTCGTAGACCGCCCTCACCGCGGCAGGCGGCCCCTCAAGGACCTGCAGAAACTGCGCATTCCGAAAAACCAGTCCGCCGGAAATGTCGAGACGCGCATTGTTCCGTGCCGCCTCTTCGACGATCGAACATACCGCCGGCAGGTCCAACGGACCCACCGCGACGCTCTTGTACGACATCCGCAACAGAGACGGTTCGTTCATGCCACCTTTCCTCACAGGCCCGAAATATGACGCGGCCATGCAAAATCGCGCACGGACGGAGCCTGTATAAGGCGCCGCACGTACGTGTTATTCCTAGGCTAGGGTTCAAACCTTAAGATTCAGTGTGGTTGATCAACCGATAGCTGCAAGCCTTGCACAGGCGCTATTCTGCTGCGGCAAATGCGGGCCGTTGCCGAGGGCTTGCGAGACCGGCCAGTTCGCGCGGTTTTTGTCCGCCATAAG
This sequence comes from Pseudomonadota bacterium, assembly GCA_038745065.1. GTDB lineage: Bacteria > Pseudomonadota > Alphaproteobacteria > Rhizobiales > JANQQB01 > JANQQB01. The sequence continues at coordinate 105,000 of JBCDLT010000011.1, forward strand.
CCCAATCGAGCAATTGCGCGGTATGCACGATCGGCACGCTGGCGGCCGTCGCAATCTGCGTCATACAACCGATATTGCCGGTGGCGATCAATTCCGGCTCCGTGGAATGGATGGTCTCGACCTTGCGGCGCAACAATTCCTTGGCGATATCCGGCTGCATGATGTTGTAGACGCCCGCCGACCCGCAGCACAAATGCCCGTTGGGAACGTCACAAACGTCGAAGCCGGCCTTTTTCAGAAGCATTTTCGGCTGAAGCGTGATCTTCTGACCATGCTGCATGGAACAGGCCGAATGGTAGGCGACCCGGAATCCGGCCGGGATCACCGGTTCGCCAAGGTCGAGGCTCATCAGGTACTCGGTAATGTCCTTGGCCAGGTCCGAGACGACGGCCGCCTTGTCGCGGTAGGCCGGATCGTCCCGCAGCATGTAGCCGTAATCCTTGATTGTCGTTCCGCAGCCGGAGGCCGTGATGAGAATGGCGTCCAGCCCCTCCCCTTGCACTTCGCGCGTCCACGCATCGACGTTGAGGCGCGCCTGGTGATGCGAGGTGTGTTCGCGGCCCATGTGGTGGACCAGGGAGCCGCAGCATCCCTCGCCCTCGGGCAGGACCACCTCAATGCCGTGGCGATTGAGGAGCCGGATGGTGGCTTCATTGATATCCGGATTGAGCACGGGCTGTGCGCATCCCGTCAACAGCGCCACCCGCCCCCGGCGTTCACCTTGCGGCGGAAAGGTCCCCGGGCGTGTTGCCGGCCCGGCCGGCGGCACGCGCGCCGGCGCCAGTTCGGTCATCGCGGCGAGACGCTGCATGCCCGGGATCGCCTTCAGGATACCCGTAAACAACCGCCCGATCGCGGCAAACCGCAGCAAAAACCGGAACCGAGCGGGATAGGGCAGCACAGCGGCTAAGAAGTTGCGGATCAATTTGTCGTGCCAAGGCCGGTCATAGGTCTTTTCGATGTAGGCCCGCGCATTGTCGATCAGGTGCATGTAATGCACACCGGACGGACAGGTCGTCATACAGGCGAGGCACGACAGACACCGGTCGAGATGCTTGACCACCTTTTCGGTCGCCGGACGTTCGTTTTCCAGCATGTCCTTGATCAGGTAGATGCGGCCACGCGGACTGTCGAGTTCGTCGCCCAGGATCTGAAAGGTCGGACAGGTCGCCGTGCAAAACCCGCAATGCACGCATTTACGCAGGATCTTGTTCGATTCCGCGATGTTCGGGTCGGCCAATTGTTCCGGTGTGAAATTTGTCTGCATCGGCTGCTTTCGCGTCTTGACTGTCGTGCCTGTTGGGGCAGGCGGGCCCGCCGGTGACCCGGTTAGTGCCCCATGCGCCCGGGATTGAGAATGCCTGCCGGGTCGAAGCTCGACTTGATGCCGCGGGTGAGACCGGCAATGGCCGCGGGTTCTGGTTCGAAGACATCGACGCGCAGTCGCGTCGCCGAAGCCGCCCGCACCAGCGTCGCATGACCGCCGAACCGGGCTGTCGCGGCACGGATCGCCGCCGCGCCCGCGTCGCCCTCGTCCGCGACGGCAAGCCAGACAAGGCCGCCGCCCCAGTCGTAATAGGCTGCGGCGTCGACGGCGTCCTTCAACGACGCCACGACTTCCGGTCCGTGCGAGGGTCGCACGGAGATGCGCCAGACGGCCCGGTCTGAAGCGCAGAAAAACTCGCAGTCTCGCACGGCACGCCAGATTGCGCGGCTGTCATCGGCGCCCATGATCGCACTCTCGCCAAAGGCGCCGAGAAGTTCGCGTAGTCGGTCGGCGCGATAGGCCACGGATGCGGCAAAGCCTTCAACCCGTATGAGCGTCCGCGTGCTATCGCCGTCGGCATCTCCCGGGACGTGCGCGGCACCGGATACGTCAAACGGCGAGGCGAGCGCTGCCGAGAGCGCTTCCACAGCGGTTGCGTCGCCCAATCCCGCAACGCATATCGTTGCCTCGTCCTCGGGCTGCGGTACCAGCTTAAAGGACAGTTCGGTCAGAACGCCAAGCGTTCCATAGGATCCGCACATCAGTTTCACGAGGTCGTAGCCCGTGACGTTTTTCATCACCCGACCGCCGTTCTTTACGACCTCGCCGCTCCCGTTGACGAAGCGCACCCCGATCAGGCTGTCGCGACAGGCTCCGGCCTGGATGCGGCGCGGGCCTGATACGCCGCAAGCCACGATCCCGCCGATCGTCGGTTCGGCGTCCGGCGCACCAAAGAGCGCGCGGTGATCCATGGGCTCGAACGGCAATCGCTGGTTTTCAGCACCGAGGACTTCTTCCACCGTTTTCAACGGCGTGCCAGCCTTGACGACCAGACACAGGGCGCCGGGCTCGTAAAGTTCGATGCCATCCAGACCCCGCGTGCTCAAAGTCGCCTCGGCCTGGACCGGACAGCCGAGCCCGGCACGCGACGTGCCGCCGCTGATTTCCAGCGGAAGCCCTGCCGCCTTGGCCGCACGAACGGCCTCGCTTACGCTCCGTTCATCCGATGGCGTGTGAAACGCGCTCATCGGCCTGCCCCCCGATACGCTTTCACGCCGCTGCCTCGAGACGGCGGGCACTTGCGGAAAGCGGAAAGACCTTGGCGGGATTGAGGAGCCAGCGCGGATCGAAAACGTCCTTGACCGCCATCTGCTGTTCCAGGTCGACCGGGTCGAACTGGTGGTCCATCAGGTCGCGCTTTTCGACGCCGACGCCGTGCTCGCCGGTCAGGCATCCGCCGACCTCAACACACAGTTTGAGGATATCGCCGCCGAATTCCTCAGCCTTTTCCAGGTCACCGGGCTTGTTGGCGTCGAACAGAATAAGCGGATGCAGGTTGCCGTCGCCGGCATGGAAGATGTTCGCGACGTCAAGACCGTATTCCGCCGACATTTCGCCCATGCGCTGCAACACAAACGGCAATTCGCCCGTCGGGATGGTGCCGTCCATACAGAGATAATCGGCAATGCGACCCATGGCACCGAACGCCGATTTTCGGCCGAGCCAGATAAGCGCGGATTCTTCGGCCGAGGCACTTTCGCGAATGGTGCTCGGATTGTGGTTCGCAGCGATCGCCTTGATCTTTTCGAGCTGATCGCGGATTTCGGTTTCCGAGCCCTCGACTTCAATGATCAGCATGGCCTCCACATCGAGCGGATAGCCGGCACCGGCATGGGCCTCGCAGACCTTGATGGCGGGCTTGTCCATGAATTCCAGAGCGACGGGAATGACGCCGGCCCGGATGATGTCGGCCACGCAGGCACCGGCGATCTCGTTGGAGTCAAAGCCCATCAGGATCGGACGGGCGCCTTCGGGCGCGCGCAGGATGCGCAAGGTGGCCTCGGTGCAGATACCGAGCTGGCCCTCGGATCCGCAGATGAGCCCAAGCAGATCGTAGCCGGACGGTTCAAGATGGCCGCCGCCGATGTCGATGACGTCGCCGTTCATCAGGACCATGCGCACGCCAAGCAGATTGTTCGTCGTCACGCCGTATTTCAGACAATGGGCACCGCCTGAATTCATCGCAATGTTGCCGGCGATGGCGCAGGCGAGTTGGGACGACGGATCGGGAGCGTAAAAGAACCCTTCCGACTCAACCGTTTTTGTCACGCTGAGATTGGTGATGCCGGTCTGAACCCGTATCGTGCGATCGGCGTAGTCGATGTCGAGCGTGCGGGTCATGCGGGAGACCCCGACGATGACACTGTCGGCAGTCGGAAGCGCGCCGCCGGCCAGCGACGTTCCGGAGCCACGCGGCACGACCGGCACGCCCATGTCGTGGCAAATCCGGAGGACTTGCGAAACCTCCTCGGTCGTTTCCGGCAGAACCACGGCCAGCGGCGGCTGCCGATAGGCGGTCAGGGCATCGCATTCATACGCCAGCAATTCCTGCGGCGACGCGATCACACCCTCGCCGGCCACGACGGAGCGCAGCCGCGCGATCAATGCATCGCGGCTGGCCAGGACGGACGCCTTCGGTTCTGGCATCTGCATGAACGGTCTTTCTCCCTGCGTTCTAGGGCCGGATCGCGGCGCGCTCCGCGGTGGTGCAATCCGACTACCGGCATAATGGCGCAGGCTGTTCCGAACGGCAGGGCCTTCCGGACGAGCCTGTCTCGCAATTGCTTTTACAGCCTAGCCTGCCAGAAAAAAGCGGCCTTTGCCAAAAATCACCTTTGCGCAAATCGGGTGGTATCCGATCCCCGCAGCCGAGGCCCGGCAAGCCGGACAAGCAGAAACGGACCGCAGAAGCCCGCGGTCGCGATGGCAATTCCGCGCCGCTTTGTCGCGTGGATAGATTTTTGCTATTGTATGGGCAGTGTTGATTGCTTTTGCAAAATTGTTATAGGTACTTTGACTTAGTGCGTGATCACCATATGTGACACCTTACCGGCTTGTGGTCGTATGAATGCGGCTATGGGTACACAGCAATGATGCGGCGGAATCGACGATCCAGGACCTGACGCCATGAGCGACTTTACTGACATGGATATCTTTGCCCGTGTTGTCACGGCGGGCAGCATGTCGGCCGCCGGGCGGGAAATGGGATTATCCCCGGCCGTCGTTTCAAAGCGCCTGCGCCGTCTGGAAGACCGGCTCGGGACGCGGCTCCTGCAACGGACGACCCGTCAGATCGCGCTAACGGAAGCCGGTCAGGGTTTCTACGAGCGGGTTGTCGCGATTCTGGCGTCCATCGAAGAAGCTGAAGCCTTCGTGACACGCCGCTCGGCGCTTGCGCGAGGCACGCTCAAGGTTACGGCGCCGACGTCCTTCGGGCGCCTGCACATTGCGCCCTTGCTTGGGCGGTTCTTACAGCAGAACCCGGATCTTTCGGTAAACCTGATGTTGTCAGACGACCTTGTCGACATTGTCGGCGAGGGTTTCGATCTTGCCATCCGGATCGCCGAATTGTCGGATTCCAGCCTGGTGGCACGCCGCCTTGCGCCGACGCACCGCGTGCTGTGCGCCGCACCGAGTTATCTGGATCTGCAGGGGGCGCCGATGTCGGTCGCCGACCTGCAAAACCACGTCTGCCTGGCAACCACGGCGCAGGACCCCTGGCGGCTGGAAGGCCCCGACGGTCCGATTGTGGTGCATCCGTCCGGACCCTTGCGCACCAATTCCAATGAGGTGGTGCGCGAATCGGTGCTGGCGGGCATGGGCATTGCCCTGCGGTCCACATGGGACGTCGGGCCGGAATTGTCTGCGGGCCGATTGCGCGTGGTGCTTCCCGATTATCATGCGTCGCCGAATGTCGGGGTCTACGCGATCTACCCGACGCGGCGCTTCTTGCCTGCCAAAGTGCGCGTGTTCATCGACTATCTGGCGGCAAGCTACGGTCCCGAACCCTATTGGGACCAGGGACTGGACGAAGTTCGGCGCGGGTATCGCGACGTTGTTGCCAGCGCCGCTGAATAGTGGCCAGCGCCGCTGAATAGGTTTCGGCCGCTCTTCTCGCGCACCCTGCCCCATCATTGACGGAACCGTCTCAGGCGTCAGCCTCGTCGCTTTTATGCCGCTGGCGGACACGCCGGACCAAAAGCCAGATCCCCAGGATCACCAGGGGCACCGAAACCGCGACCGTCACCGGCACGTTGATCGCAAGGCCGAAGCCCTGCGCGCCCTTTGCGGCGTAGCCGATCAGCCCGACGATGTAATAGGAAACCGCCGCGACCGACAAACCTTCGACCGTCTGCTGGAGACGCAATTGCAGGCGGGCCCGCCGATTCATGGAATCCAAGAGATCGCGGTTTTGCTCCTCCAGTTCCACGTCGACCCGCGTGCGGAGCAGTTCGGCCGCGCGCGACAGGCGTGTCGAAAGGGTTTCTAGCCGGCGTTCGGTCGCCAGGCAGGTCTGCATGGCCGGTCCGAGGCGACGGGCCAGGAAAGTGGTCAGTGTCGAATACCCGATCTCCGGGGATTCCACGATGGCCTTCAGACGGATTGTGACGATTTCATAATAAGCGCGGGTGGCGCCGAACCGGAAAGCCGAAGCGCCGGCGAGGGCCTCCACCGACGCCGCCAGTTCCGATAGTGTCTGAAGCAGATCGCGGTTGGCCGACATGCCCTGCGTTTCGGGTAATTGTTCCGAAATCATGCGCAGGGTTTCCTCGACCGATCGGATCTCCGGCGACACTTCCTGCGCCCGCGGCAGACCCAAAAGCGCCAGCGTGCGATAGGTCTCGATCTCCAGGAGCCTCAGCGCAAGCGTACCAGCGCTCTGTGGGCTCATACTCGAATCCATGACCAGAATACGGGTGCGCCCGTCTCGATCCTGCTTGAGATCGGTTGCAATCCGCGCCGCGCCGGCCTCGGCCTTCGAAACGCACAGGCTAACGGGATCGAAAATCGCACAGGCGGCCGCCAGATCCGGCGTATCGGGGCGCAATTCCAGCCGGACAGCCGACAGGAGCGGTCCGGGTGCCTTGAAGGCATCGCCGAACGGGTGATCGGCCGGTTCCCCCTGAAACGGTTCTGCGCCCGCCGGCGGCGGGCCGTGCCATGTGTAAGTCGAAAACTCGGAATGGCCCTCCCATCGCAGGACGCCGTTGCCGAACGGCACGCGGTGAAACCGTGCCGTTTCGGCGACCCCTGGCGCGCCGCGGGCCGCACACAGATCGTTGAGCCAGGCACGTTCCTCCTGCATGCCTTCGCCCGCGGTTACGAACGCGTAATGCAGAAAAATCCGAGGTCCCTCGACAAGATCGAACGGCCGGGCATGCACCTCGCCGAGCACGGCGCTGCGAAGCGGATGGACCTCAAACTGACGAAGCCCGTTCTGGGCCGTTTCCGGGTGCTGCATGCAAGGGCCTGATCAAGAAGGAGCGGGCGAAATGGCCTTTGAGAATTTCGGGCACCGTAGCGCAATGCACTGCACCATCACAACCGCGGGACGGCCGCAACACCGCGTAAACGGTGGACCGCATGTCGCACGGGCGGATCGACGATCTGGTTTCCTGACCGCACGGTGTGATATCCACCGGATCCTGTGATACGGATCGAAGACCTTGCATTGGATCCCGACACTGTCATGACAGAATCGACAACCATAACCCCGAAGCCGAATGTCGCGCTCTTTGTGACCTGCCTTGTGGACCTGTTTCGGCCATCGGTCGGCTTTTCCGCAATCAAGCTTCTGGAAGAGGCCGGATGTCGCGTCGACGTGCCGGCCGCGCAGACCTGTTGCGGGCAGCCGGCCTTCAACTCCGGAGATCGAAAGACTTCCCGGGCCATCGCCGAACAAGTGATCGTCGCCTTTGAAGCCTATGACTACGTCGTTGTTCCCTCCGGATCCTGCGGCGGCATGGTGAAAAAACACTATGCGGAGCTGTTCGACGGCGCTTCTGATGCTGACCGTTTATGGCAATCCCGCGCGGAAGACGTGTCGGCAAAGACATTCGAGCTCGTCAGTTTCCTTGTCGATGTGCTGGCGGTACGGTCGGTGTCGGCGCGCTTGTCGGGCCAGGCGACCTATCACGATTCCTGTTCCGGACTGCGCGAATTGGGCATCCGGTCGCAGCCGCGACGGCTGTTGGCCAGCGTCGACGGACTGGACCTGAGCGAAATGACCGATGCGGATGTCTGTTGCGGCTTCGGCGGGACGTTCTGCGTCAAGTATGGCGAGATTTCAAATGCGATCGTCGAGAAAAAAACTGCCGCGATTGCGGCATCCGGAGCGGATCTGCTGCTTGCGGGAGATCTCGGCTGCCTGATGAACATGGCGGGCAAGCTGAAACGCCAGGGATCGCCGGTTCAGGTCAGGCATGTCGCCGAGGTTCTTGCCGGCGACACCGACACGCCGGCAATCGGCGAGGCGCCGGACGAAACCAACGGCTGAAAGGCCATAAGGCGCGTTTCAGAACCGGCCGTTGCCGAGCACCACGCCGCCGTCGATATAAAGGATCGTACCGGTCACATAGCGGGCCTCGTCGCCGGCCAGATACAGGCAGCCGTCGGCGATGTCGCGCGGTGCGCCCAGGGCGCGCAGGGCGACATTGGCCTTGACCGCGGCTTCGGCCTCCGGCGTCGGCGCCAGGCGCTTCATGCCCTCGGTCCCCTCGATCGGGCCGGGCGAAATCGCATTGACGCGGACGCCCTCGGGGCCCCATTCGAGCGCCAGGCATTTCACCAGCATATTCACACCGGCCTTTGCCGCGCAGACATGGGATTGCATCACATATGGCCGTTCGGCCTGCGGAGCGGTGATGGCGACCAGACTGGCGCCGGGTTTGTTCAGATGCGGATGGCTGGCGCGAAAAACGTTGTAGGTTCCCATCAGGTCGATGTCGACGACCGTTCGAAAACCGTTCGCCGACATGTCGATTGCGGCAGCGGGGAAATTGCCGGCCGCGCCCGCCAAAACAAAATCCAGCGGACCGAACCGCTCGACGGCCTCGCCCACTGCGGCGTCCACGGCTTCGTAGTCGCGCACATCGCATGCGGCGCCTGCCGCCTCGCCCCCGAAGGCCTTGAGGGTATCCACGGTTCGAGCGACCTTGTCGGCATCGCGGCTGATCACAAAAACCCGGGCCCCCTCCTCGGCAAACCGTTCGGCTATTCCCAGATTGATGCCGCTGGTCGCGCCGGCCAGAAAGACAGTCCGGCCCGCCATGCAGTCCGGCTTAAAAAGTGTGGCCATATCCTGTCCTTTCCATGGCGACCGGATACGGCCGCTCCCGTGGGGCATTCCGAATCAAAGCCACGTCGCGAGCGGTTTTCCGACCGCTTCACAGGGCTTGTAAACTTCTCGAGTATATCATGGTGTCCGGCGGATATTACGGAAACATAATAGCTTTTTATGTTTGACAATTCGCTCCGGACTTGCAGCAATACGAACGTGTTCAGTTCGAAAGCCGCCGCTGGTATAAGCTCACGCATGTCGACAAACGAGAAATCGCAGTCCGAGTCGAATCAGGACAGCGCCGGGACGGGGCTGCCCAACACGACGACTCGATCCGCGCTGTTGATCAACGAAAGCGACCAGACATTCCGCCAGATGGTGCAGAACCTGGTCGCCCTGTGCGGCCGGATCGACCAGGTGCGCAACCGGTTTGCCAAACGGCTCGGCATCAGCGGACCGCAATACAATGTGCTGCTGTTCGTCGCCCAGAACCAGGGGCGCGAAGGCATTACCGTGTCCAAGGTCGCCGACGGGCTGCTGGTGACCGGCGCCTACGTAACCAAGGAAGTCAACCAGCTCATCGTGCGCGGCCTCATCACCAAGACGCCGAACCCGGAAGACGGACGCAGCGTGCTCCTGCGCCTGTCCGAGCACGGCTCGCAATCGCTGGCCGCGCTGGCACCGGCCCTGCAGACCGTCAACGACGAGATGTTCGGATCGCTCGACCAGGACCGGTTCCTCGCTATATCCGGCACGGTACACCAGCTCCTCATGGACGCCGAAAAGACGGCGCGCAAGGTCTCGTTCTACCTCGACGACTGAGGAGCGGCGGGTGGCATGGCATGGCCGGGCCCGCATCATCTGTGCAAAGACCGACCATGGCGCTAAGGTGCGGGCTCGTTCCTTTTCCGGCCCCAATCAGGACCGCCGATGCAGATCACATCGCCGCAATTCAAGACCAACGCCGCGCGGGCACTCGACGATGCGCAATTGCAGCGCGCGCTCTCCAATGTGGAAAAGGGTTTTGTCGACAAGCGCGTCAAGGCGGCGAAGGCCCTGCCCGAGTTCGAGGCGTTGCGCGACCGGGCGCGAGACATCAAGAACCATACATTGCAGCACCTCGACCTCTATCTGGAGGCTTACGAGGAAAAGGTCACCGCATCGGGTGGCCACGTCCATTTCGCAGAGACTGCAGCCGAGGCTCGAAACACCATCCTTCAGATCTGCCGGCAGGTGGACGCCAAAACGGTCACGAAGGGCAAGTCGATGATCACCGAGGAAATCGGTCTCAACGGCTTTCTGGAAGAAAACGACATCGCGCCGATCGAGACCGATCTCGGCGAATACATCATCCAATTGCGCAACGAGCCGCCGAGCCACATCATCGCGCCGGCCGTGCACGTCAACAAGGATCAGGTAGAGGCCGATTTCCGGCGCACCCACACGCATCTGGATGCGGACCGCAGCCTGGAGGAACCGAGCGCGCTGCTCGGCGAGGCGCGCGGGATCCTGCGCGACAAGTTCCTGGCCGCCGATGTCGGGATTACCGGCGCCAACTTCCTGATCGCCGAAACCGGCACTTCCGTAATCGTGACCAATGAGGGCAACGGCGACCTGACGCAGATCCTGCCGAAAGTGCACATCGTGCTGGCGACGATCGAGAAGATCACGCCAACGCTCGAGGACGTCAGCCAGATCCTGCGCGTGCTCGCCCGTTCTGCCACCGGCCAGGACCTGTCGGTCTATACGACGTTTTCAACCGGCCCGCGGCGACCCCAGGATGTCGACGGGCCGGAGGAATACCATGTGGTGATCCTCGATAACGGTCGGTCTTCGATGATCGGCACAGAGTTTCAGGACATGCTTCGCTGTATCCGGTGCGGCGCCTGCATGAACCATTGTCCGGTCTATCACGCCGTCGGCGGCCATGCCTACGGGTGGGTCTATCCGGGCCCGATGGGGGCGGTCCTGACACCGACCCTGATTGGCGTGGACAAGGGCGGTCATCTGCCGAACGCCTCGACGTTTTGCGGCCGGTGCGAGAGCGTCTGTCCGATGCGGATTCCGCTGCCCAAGATGATGCGGCACTGGCGGGAGCGGGAATTCGAGCGGAACCTGTCGCCGGCCACGGTTCGGACCGGACTGGGTCTGTGGGCTTTCATGGCGAAACGCCCGAAACTCTATCGTGCCCTTACCCGCCTTGCAGTCGGTGCGCTCGGCATGTTCGGGCGGACGCGCGGCCGTTTCCGATCGCTGCCGCTGGCCGGGGGCTGGACGACGCATCGGGATCTGCCAGCCCCGCAGGGGCGCACATTCATGGACCAGTGGGCGCGCAGAACGGCAGGCGAACAATCCGTCGGGACGGCGGGCTGAGATGGGCGCTCGCGCTGCAATCCTTTCGAAGATCCGCCGTTCCCTCGGCGTCGACGGAACGGAAACCGACCGGCGCGCGGTGGCGGCGGACCGGCTGCAGCGCGCGCCGCGCGGCCTGGTCCCGAAACGCGGCGCCGGATCGGCATCGGAGCAAAAAGCGCTTTTCATGAAAATGGCCGAAGCCGTGCAGGCCAGCGTGGTGACAGTGCCGTCCCGCCAGGCCGTGCCGGAAGCGGTCGCCGATTACCTGCGCGGCCGCAACCTGCCGCCGTCGCTCAAAACCGGCGCGGACCCGAGGATCACCGCGCTACCCTTTGAGGCCAACACGCCTACTCTGGAAGTACGGCACGGTCCGAGCGACGGGCAGGATCCGGTCGGCTTGTCGTATGCGTTTGCCGGGATTGCGGAGACCGGCACGCTGGTCCTGCATTCGGGACCGGACAATCCGACAACGCTGAACTTTCTGCCGGATACCCACGTCGTCGTCGTCGACGCCCAAGACATTGACGGCGATTACGAGACGGCCTGGACGCGCCTGCGCGACACTTTCGGCAAGGGTGTGATGCCGCGTACGGTCAACATGATCACCGGTCCATCGCGGTCCGGGGACATCGAGCAGACATTGCTGCTTGGCGCGCACGGGCCGCGCGATCTGCACATCATCGTTGTCGAAGGGGCCGGCACATCCGGCGAAAGCGCCTGAGCCTTTCCGGTGTTGCAATCCGAATTCAAGGGTTCGGCTGCGGAGCCAGGTCGAGCTGCATCGTCGGGATCATGCGCCCGGGGATCGACCCCGACGGCGCCTCGCCGACAATCCGGAAACCGAGCGCCTGATAAAACGGGACGGCGAAGGGATCGGCTTCCAGATCCAGGCGGCTCAGGCCACAATCCCCGGCACGCTCCAGCAGTTTTTTCCAAAGGCGCCGGCCGATGCCGCGCCGCTGACACGCCGGATCGATGAAGAACGCGTGCACTTCGCCTGTCTTGCTTGCCTGGTCGACAAGAAGGCAGGCGCAGCCGCACAGGCTGTCGGACACGGCAACCCAGTATTCGCCCTCCTCAAGGCGGTCCGGCGTGATTGTCAGTTCATCCCGGCAGGCGGCCATGAAGGCATCGTCATACCCGTTCGATTGTTTGGACCGCAGGCACAGTTCAGTCAGCTCTCCGGCCTCATCCGCGCGGGCGCGGCGTATCTCGATGGTCATGCGCATCTGTCCGTTCTCCGCCGTTTCGGAGCCCTTCTTCCTACATGACCTGGCGAAGCGCCACCAGCACACACAGCGAGACGGCAACCGCCCAGATCATGGAGAGGCGATAACACGCCAGAACGGTGCACAGGGCCGCAATAATGCCGGGCCAGCCATGGGTATAGACGCTGGGCGCGACCAGCGCGGCGATCACGGCACCCGGCACGGCGTCGAGGCCGGCTTCAACCCGCGGATGCAAGGACCCGAACCGGGCCAGGATGACATGACCGCCGAACCGCGTGGCATAGGTAACCAGTGCCAGGAGGGCGATCAGACCGGCACTCTCGAGGCTCATGTCTCGGCCTTCTTGCCGGCCATGCATGCGGCGAGCACGATGCCGGCGAA
>JBCDLT010000012.1:0-112713 GCA_038745065.1 Pseudomonadota bacterium
CCTCCGGGCGGTGCTAGGCCCCCCACCGTCTGCTTAAAACCGCTCGCCCTATGTCCCACAGCGCGCGCCGCTGTTTACCGTGCCTGTGGGCGGAATAGCACCGCGCAGACCATGGCAGGTGTGAGAAACGCAGGCTAGTATCGCGGTAGCGCACAAAGGCGGGACCTGCAAGGATGAGTGTACACAGGCAGATCGGTTTCTGGCTCCTGGCCATCGCCGTCCTAATCGTTTTCCTCTATGTCTTCCGATCGATCCTGCTGCCGTTCGTGGCCGCAATGGCGATCGCCTACCTGCTCGACCCGCTGGCCGACCGGCTTGAGAAGCTTGGCATGAGCCGGCTTTTGGCCACTTTGGCGATCCTGGTCCTGGCTGTTCTGACCTTCCTGTTGATCCTCCTGCTGGTCCTGCCTTTGCTCGGCCAGCAGATCGCCGCTCTCCTCGCCGAGCTGCCGGCCGCCGTGCAATTCATCCACAGCAAGATCGTTCAGATCATCCAATCGCCGTTCGGCCAGGCGATGAATCTTGGCGAATTCAACCTCCAGAACAATGTCGGTGACCTTGTCAAACAGGGCGCAACCTGGCTCGGCGGCCTGTTGACCTCGATTTGGAGCGGCGGACAGGCCCTGTTGTCGGTCATCTCGTTGCTGGTGATCACGCCGGTGGTCGCCTTTTATCTATTGTGGGACTGGGACGACATCGTCGCGTATGTCGACGATCAATTGCCAAGGGAACATGCCGACACCATCCGCCGCCTCGTGTCTGAAATGGATGCCGGCGTCTCCGGGTTCGTGCGCGGACAGGTGACGGTATCGTCCATCCTCGGGGCGTTTTACGCCGTGGCCCTGATTGCGGTTGGCCTGAATTACGGCCTGTTGATCGGGCTGACAATCGGCGTGATCAGTTTCATTCCCTATGTCGGGGCGGCGTTCGGGCTGCTTCTGGCCGGCGGCGTGGCGATCGCCCAGTTCTGGCCGGATTCCCCCTTGCTGATTCTGGCCGTGGGCGCCATTTTCGCCGTCGGTCAGTTCCTCGAAGGCAACATCCTGCAACCGAAGCTGATTGGAGAATCGGTCGGTCTGCACCCGGTCTGGCTGATGTTCGCCCTGTTTGCCTTTGCCTTCCTGTTCGGCTTCGTTGGCATGCTGATCGCTGTCCCCGCGGCTGCGGCGGTGGGTGTGCTGGCGCGTTTCGGTCTGTCCAAATACCGCAACAGCCGATTGTATCTGGGCACGGCTCAGAATCCGGTCGATCAGCCGGACCGCCAGGGGGGATAAGGCGTGCTCGCCGCTACCGCCGATCGACCCTCCTCGCAACCGGAACAATTGCTGTTTGCGTTTCCCGTCGCCTCCGCCAGCGGGCGGGACGACTTTCTCGTGGGTGCCGGCAATGAAGATGCCCTGGCGCTCGTCGACGCATGGCCCGACTGGCCGGCGCCGGTGAACCTGATCGTCGGTGCGCCGGGTTCCGGCAAGAGCCACCTTGTCGACATCTGGGCCGCGCGGGCAGAGGCGCTGGTCGGGCGTGACCGCTTTCTTGCAGGCGATGTTCTGGACGCGCTTAGCGCCGGTCGACCGGTTGCGCTTGAACTCGGCGATGCGGTCGGCCTCGATGAAACCGGCCTGTTTCATATCCTGAATGCGGCACGGCAGACCGCGGCCGGCCTGCTTCTGACGGCTCGCCGCGACGTGACCCGGTGGCCGCTTTCCGTGCCTGATCTGATCTCGCGGATGCGGGCCCTCCCGCCCGTTGTCCTTGGGGCGCCTGACGAAATCATGATGCAGCAGATCATGGTCAAACTCTTCGCCGATCGCCAGACGGCTATCGATGCATCGGTGCTGTCCTATGCGGTGATGCGCCTGGAACGTTCGTTCCGGGCGGCAAACCTGTTCGTTCACCATTGCGACGAAATTGCCCTGCGTCTCGGGCGTAAAATCACAAAACAGGTTGCGGCAGAAGCGCTCCGGACTCTAGATAAAACTGACATGTAGCGCGAGACCGCCGGGCATATCTGTGCGTTTGTCGTCGGTGCACGCCATGATTGCGTCACGGTCCGCATTTTTTTATGTGATAGGATTGTCCTGCGGTTGCGAAGGCGGGGCCGATGCCCGCCGTTTTTTCGCAATCATGGACAAGGCAGCGTAACCGGCCGGAGGCCGGATCAACGCGCCGAGAATGTTTCGGAGTATGTAATGGACAGCCAGCAGGCGAGAAAGATCGAACCAAGCAGCGCCGCTCTTCCGGAGCCGTTGGTTCCCAATCCGGCCCTGATGCGCCAGCCGGAACGGTTTATCAATCGCGAGCTCTCCTGGCTGGGTTTCAACAAGCGGGTCCTTGAAGAGGCGGAAAATCCCAACCATCCGCTGCTTGAGCGGCTGCGTTTCCTTTCGATTTCGGCAAACAACCTCGATGAATTTTTCATGGTCCGTTTCGCCGGCCTCAAGGGCCAGGAATCCGCCGGACTGAAAACCCGCAGCGACGACGGGCTGCTGCCGTCCGAACAGCTGGAAAAGATCGACGCCGCAGCCTGGGCTCTGCAAAAGGAACAGAACAGGCGCTGGCTGGCCCTGCGATCGGAACTCGTCGAAACAGGGATCCATATCGTCGAACGGGACGATCTGTCGGCAAGCGATCGCGAATGGCTGCGCGAGCGTTTCCTGTCCTACGTCTTTCCCGTGTTGACGCCGCTGGCGCTCGATCCGGCCCATCCGTTTCCGTTCATTCCGAATCTCGGTTTTTCGCTCGTGCTGATGCTGCGGCGGGCCGGGTCGCCGGAGAAGATGACGGCACTGCTGCGCGTGCCGCAGCAGCTTGACCGGTTCCTGCGTCTGCCGGGCACGACCGGGCTGAAAAACGATATGCGCTTTATCCGGCTGGAAGCGGTCATCGGTCTGTTCACCGAAGAATTGTTTCCCGGATACGAAGTGATCGAAATGGCGGCGTTCCGGGTAATTCGCGATTCCGACATCGAAATCGAGGAAGAGGCGGAGGATCTTGTCCGTTACTTTGAAACCGCCATCAAACGCCGGCGTCGGGGATCGGTTATCCGCCTGGAAGTCGAGTCGGCCGCGTCAGGCCTGTTACGGGAATTCCTTGCCACGGTCCTGTCGGTCTCGGAGTTCGAGATCCAGGTGATCGATGGCATGCTCGGGCTGAGCGATGTATCCGAACTTGTCGGATCCGACCGGCCGGAAATGAAATTCGAACCCTATTCGGCCCGGTTTCCGGAGCGCATCCGCGAGCATGGCGGCGACTGCTTTGCGGCGATCAAGGAAAAGGACATCATCGTCCACCATCCCTATGAGAGCTTCGACGTGGTCGTGCAGTTCCTGTTTCAGGCCGCGCGCGATCCGGACGTTGTCGCGATCAAGCAGACGCTGTATCGGACCTCGAAAGACTCGCCGATCGTCCGCGCCCTTTCCGAAGCCGCCGAAGCCGGAAAATCCGTTACCGCCCTGGTCGAGTTGAAGGCCCGGTTCGACGAGGAAGCCAACATCCAGTGGTCGCGCGACCTGGAACGCGCCGGCGTGCAGGTCGTGTTCGGTTTTCTGGAGCTGAAAACGCACGCCAAACTGTCGCTCGTCGTGCGGCGGGAAGCCGGTCACCTGGCGACCTACGTGCATATCGGCACCGGCAATTACCATCCGATTACCGCCAAGATCTACACCGATCTGTCCTATTTTACCGCCGATCCTGATTTCGCCCAGGACGCCTCCCGGGTCTTCAACTTCGTGACCGGTTACGCCGAACCGGCCGAGCTCAAAAAAATGGCGGTCTCGCCGGTGACGCTGCGGCCGCGACTGGTGCAGCATATCGAGGAGGAAATTGCTCACGCAAAGGCCGGAAGACCGGCAGAAATCTGGTTAAAGATGAATTCGCTCGTTGATCCGGAGGTGATTGACGCGCTTTATAACGCGAGCCAGGCGGGCGTGCGTGTCGAACTCATCGTTCGCGGCATTTGCTGCCTGCGGCCGGGCGTTCCGGGACTTTCGGACAACATTCGGGTCAAATCCATCGTGGGCCGGTTTCTCGAACACAGCAGGATCTATTGTTTTGGCAACGGTGCCGCATTGCCGAATGACGGTGCCCATGTCTACATCTCGTCCGCCGATCTGATGCCGCGCAATCTGAACCGGCGCGTCGAATGCATGGCTCCGATCGTCAATCCGACCGTTCACCAGCAGATACTCGACCAAATCATGGCCGCCAATCTGAAGGACAACCAGCAAAGCTGGAGCCTTCTGGCCGACGGAACCCACCAGCGGATCAATCCCGGTCCCAATGAAGAACCCTTCAACGCCCACCATTATTTCATGACCAATCCCTCGCTGTCCGGCCGCGGCCGGTCGCTCCAGGATCACTCTCCGAGGGAAATCACAGGACGATAGTGCCTTGCTGAAACGCACTGTGAAGGCCGAGATATCGCCCGGCCGCCTGAATGGAAGCGGCCCGATTGCGATCGTCGATATCGGATCGAATTCGGTTCGACTGGTCATTTATGAACGCCTGGCTCGCACCCCGACCATGTTGTTCAACGAAAAGGTTCTGGCCGGCCTGGGGCGCGGCGTCTCCGCGACCGGCCGGTTGTCGGACGAGTCCATCAAAAGAACGCTCACAGCCCTGACGCGGTTTCGCCGGATCAGCGACCAGGCGGAGGTTGTCGAAACCCATGTGATTGCGACCGCAGCGGCCCGGGATGCGGAAAACGGTCCCGATTTCATTCGTCAGGTCGAGGCCGAGCTGAAAACGTCGGTGCGTATTCTGAGCGGCCGGGAAGAGGCCCGATTGGCCGCAGCGGGCGTGTGTTCGGGTGTCTGGAAACCGACAGGCATTGTGGGCGATCTGGGGGGCGGCAGCCTGGAACTGGTGTCGGTTTCGCCCGGATCGAGCGGTGAGGGGACGACCCTGCCGCTCGGAGTCATTCGCCTGGAGGACGAATCCGGGGCCTCCGTGCGCCGGGCGCGCCGGATCGCGAGCTCGTACCTGGTCGATAACGCCAAGGTGCCGCCTGCCGAAGGTCAAAACCTTTATCTCATCGGCGGCACATGGCGGTCGCTTGCACGCCTTCATATGGTGCGCAGCAATTACCCGCTGCCGATCATGCATCAGTACCGGCTGTCGCCGCGAGAAACCCTGACATTTTGCGACCTTGTCATGGAATCGGACGTTGAACAGATGCAAGGGGCCGAACACGTCTCCCGGCAAAGGCGACCCTTCCTGCCCTATGGCGCGGCGGTCCTGTCGGAGGTCGTCCGCGTCACGCAGCCCAGCGAAATCGTGCTTTCATCGCTTGGCGTGCGAGAAGGATTGCTGTTCGATCTTCTCGATGCCGAAACCCGGTCCGTCGACCCGCTGATCGCCAGTGCCGGCGAACTGGGTTATCTGCGCGCCCGGGCGCCGAGCTACGGCGGCGAGCTGATCAATTGGACGTCCCAGTTCATCGAAACGTTGGGCCTGGCGGAGAGCGAATGGGACACGCGGATGCGCACGGCCGCATGCCTGTTGTCGGACGTGAGCTGGCGCGCCCACCCCGATCACCGGGCCGAGGCCTGTTTCAGCACGATTTCCAATGCCAATTTTGTGGGTCTGGACCATGCCGGTCGGGCGTTTCTGGCGACCTGCGGGTATTTCCGGCATGCCGGACCGGATGATCGCCTGCCGGAACCCTATGTGGCCGCTCTGATCGGGCCCGATCTTATCGATCGGGCGCGCATGCTCGGTGTGGCCTTCCGCGTCGCGCATCTGATTTGTGCGTCGATGCCCGGCCTGCTTGCCGGAACCCGTTTCGAGATGCGGGACGGTACCCTGTGTCTCGTCCTGCCACCGGATCTTGCCGTGCTTGACGGCGAGCGCCTGGACAAGCGGCTTGGCCAGCTGAGCCGTCTCGTCAATGCGCAATGCCGTGTCGTGTCCATGCCTCAAGAGGCCGTCTGATAGCGGGTGGCTCCATAAAAATGGGCCGCGACATGCGCGGCCCATCGCTGATCCTGATTGAGTGGATCCTTCAGGCGAACCACCAGCGTTCGGATGCCTTCCAGCCGTCCATTTCCCAGTTGGCCCCCACATTCTCCGGATGGGCGATCTTCTTGCTGACGCCCATGATGTGATTGGCGAACATCGGGACAATGGCGCCGCCATCGTCGTTGATGAGCATTTGCGCTTCGCTGTAGAGCGTCCGGCGCTTGGCTTCGTCGAGCTCGGCCCGTGCTTCCAGCACGACAGCGTTGAACCGCTTTGCGGCTTCGGTCGTGCGCCAGGCGGTGTCGTTCCATTCCGAGCTTGCCACGTAGGCGGATGTGAACATCCAGTCTTCGGTCGGGCGACCGCCCCAATAACAGGCGCACCAGGGTTTCTTGTTCCAGACGTTGGACCAGTATCCGTCTTTCGGCTCGCGAACGATCTCGATCTCGATGCCGGCTTCCTTGGCGGAGGCGGCAATCAGCTGTGCGGCATCGACTGCGCCGGAGAATGCGGCGTCGGAGGCCGACAACTGGATCGGACCGCTATGGCCAGACTTCTTGTAATGTTCGGCCGCCTTGTCGGCGTCGAATTCGCGCTGCGGCAGGTCGGCGGCATGGAAGCGGTTGGCCGTCGAAATCGGATGGTCGTTGCCGAGCGCGCCGTGGCCGAACAGGATCTTGTCGACCATTTCCTGACGCTTGATCGACAGTTTGAGCGCCATGCGCAGATCGTAATTATCGAACGGCGCGGTATCGACCCGCATCGGGAAGGTGTAGTGGAGGGTCCCGGTCTTTTCCAGAATCGAAATGTTTGGATTGCGGGACATCAGGGAGACCGTTTTCGGGTCCAGGCGGCCGATGGCTTCCGCATCGCCGTTCATCAGGGCGTTCTGGCGGGCGGCCACGTCGAGCAGCGAGATCATTTCCACTGAATCGAAATGCGCTACGCCTTCCTTGTAATAATTCGGGTTTCGGCGCGCCGTGATGCGGACACCTGGTTCGAAACGCTCCATGATGTAGCCGCCGGTCCCCATCGCAGAAACCGGATCGATCTTGCCGTCGCGAGAGGCGAGAATGATCAGGTGGTAATCGCTGGCGACATACGGGAAGTCGGCATTCGCGGCTTCCAGTTCGAAGACGACGGCATTGCCGTCGGCCCGTACGTCCTTGACGGCAGACAGGTTGCCCTTGGCAGCCGATTTCGAGTCTTCTCCGCGGTGATGATTGATCGATGCGATGACATCTTCCGGCGTGACGGTCTTGCCGTTGTGAAATTCGACGCCGCTGCGCAGTTTGAAAATCCAGCTCTTGCCGTCGTCCGACGCATCCCAGCTTTCGCAAAGGTCCGGTACCAGGGTGCCGGTCGCGTCGACTTCGGTCAGTGTGTTGCCGAAGAGATAGCCGCTGCCCGTCATGAACCCGTTTTCATAGGTTCCGGGATCCAGGCTGTCGGTGGTCGATCCATGTGCGACACCGATCCGGAAGTGGCCGCCGCGCTTGGGAACGGCAGCCTGCGCCCGGTCGGCGAGGGTCAATGCCGTCGGTAAGGCGAGCCCCGCCGCCAGTGCCGAAAGGATGAATCCGCGCCGATCTAGGGCACCGGATTGGAGGCTCTTTTGAAGATGATCAAGTGTTGGTTTAGGCATGTTTTGGACTCCCATTGTTTCTTTCATTCGTCCTGTGCCGATTGATTTTACTGGCACGCCACCCCTCTAGGCGGGACAGGTCCGATCCATGCCAATTTGCACACGCGGCGGGATCGGCACGATCCGGAACCGTCATGTGACCCCATCATAAGAACCCGATCGCAGGCTGCAACCGGGCTCATAGCTTCGCATTGCCGGATCCGGCAAAACGCCGCAATCCGTCCCCGGCAAAGCGGAAATAGATCTTTTCGTCGATGCGTTCGGCCATGAGCCGATCGTAGAATGCAAGGGCGCGGGGATTGCCGGTTTCAGCGGTCCAGTCGAACCGGGCGCATCCGGCCTTGACGGCAATCTCCGCCAGGGCGCGCATCATATGCTGGCCGGCGCCGCTGCCGCGGCGCGTGTCGCAAACAAACAGATCCTTCATGAACAACGTGCCGTGTTCGGTGATCCCGGGGTGAAGGATAGCATAGGTTGCAAAGGCAATCGCCTCGTTCCCCAGTAAACCGAGTACCGCGTGGCATTCGCTTTCCGTTGATAAGATGCTTTCGACCGTGCGTCGGGAGGCGGCCTCAGCATCCGGGCGATCGCCCCAATAGTGCCGGTCGGCTGCGAGCAACAGGGCTGCCAGACAATCGAGATCCGCCGGTTCGGCTTGGCGCACGGTCAGGTCAACTGGGTCCATTCGGCTTCCGCTTCAGCGTCGGTCCATGTCCGTCAACGAAGTTTCCGCGCCCCTGTTTCATGCACGATCGAACAGCACCACCTTGCGCCCGTTGAAGGCGAGCGCCTTTGTACCGTGTTTCACTTCAAGGGCCAGACGCCCGAACAATTCACGGCGCCAGCCCTTGAGTGCGACAACGTCCGCGTCATCGTCGGCCGCGAGCTTTTCCAGGTCGTCCACGGTCGCGATTACCTTCGCCGCAACACCGTTTTCCTCGCTCGTCATCTTCAGGAGGACCTTGAGCAGGTCGACGGCGGCGCTCGATCCGTCGGGCGCCGGCTTGCCGCGGGGCAGTTTCGGCAATTCCTCCGGAGGCACGGCTTTGGCCGCTCGGATCGCTGCAAGGATCTCTTGCGCTGCGCGGGATTTTTCAAAGCCGCGCGGAATGGTGCGCAAGGCGGAAAGCGCCTTCTGATCGGCCGGTTGCTGGGCGGCAAGTTCGTAGATCGCGTCGTCTTTCAGGACACGATTGCGCGGCACGTCCCGCTCGCGCGCGGTGTATTCGCGCCATTCAGCAAGTTTTATCAGAACGGAGAAGTCGGTCGGTTTGCGGACCCGAAGCTTCAGCCGTCGCCAGGCATCTTCCGGTTTCAGGTCGTATGTGGCGTGTGAGGTCAACACTTCCATTTCCTCACGCACCCAGTCCGTGCGGTTCTGCTCGTCAAGGTTGGCGTTCAGGAAACGGTAGACGTCGCGCAGATGGGTCACGTCGGCCAGTGCATAGGCCAATTGCTTGTCGGTCAGCGGCCGCCGGCTCCAATCGGTGAAGCGACTCGTCTTGTCGATCCGCTTGCCGGTGATTTTTGCGACCAGCTGGTCGTAGCTGACTGAATCGCCGAAGCCGCAGACCATGGCGGCGACCTGCGTATCGAAGACGGGATGCGGAACGAACCCGGCCTGATGCACGATGATTTCAATGTCCTGGCGCGCGGCATGGAAGACCTTGACGACGGACTCGTCTTTCATCAGCTCGAAGAAAGGCTCCAGATCCAGGTCGTCGCACAAGACGTCTACAATCACTGCCTGTTCCGGGTTTGCCATTTGTATCAGGCAAAGCTTCGGCCAGAACGTCGTTTCCCTGAGGAATTCGGTGTCGACCGTCACGTAGTCGAATTCGGCAAAGGCAGTGCAGGCGGCGTGTAGTGCGTCGGTGGTCTTTATGATTTCCATGGCGCAGTTTTCTAGCATTGATTTTCCACCAATAGTCCTTTTAACCGCGCGCGCCGGTCCGGCAAGTCCTATTTCGGCCGGCCTGTGGCGGCGCAAGCGGCCTCGGCGGGCCGCCACTTGCCGGTCGGCAGGGCAGCGAGGCTGGGGATTTCTGCGTGCAGGCGCGGGGTATGCGGCTTGACAAATCTGGGTGGGCGTGACGTTGTCCGCACCGCAACAACCCCTTTTTTCATCTGCGCTCCTTACCAAGCAAATTTAATTCTGGAGATCTGAAATGCACCGATACCGCAGCCACACCTGTGGTGCGCTTCGTGATTCCGATGCCGGCCAGACAGTGCGTCTGTCGGGTTGGGTTCATCGTGTTCGAGACCACGGCGGCCTGCTGTTTATCGATCTCCGCGACCATTATGGGATGACGCAATGTGTGGTTGATCCCGACTCCGCCGCTTTCGCCGCCGCCGAGACCGTGCGGTCCGAATGGGTCCTTAAGCTGGAAGGCGAGGTAAAGCTGCGCGATCCGGAGACCGTCAACGACACGCTGCCGACGGGCGCGATCGAAATCTTCATCCGCGACCTGGAAGTGCTGTCGGAAGCCCGCGAGTTGCCGCTGCCGGTTTTCAACGAACCGGAATACCCGGAGGATATCCGGCTCAAATACCGTTTCCTTGACTTGCGGCGCGAGACGTTGCACGCCAATATCGTCAAGCGTGGCGCGATCATCCATTCCATTCGGCGCCGCATGATCGAGTCCGGCTTCTTTGAATTCCAGACCCCGATCCTGACCGCTTCGAGCCCTGAGGGGGCCCGTGACTTTCTGGTGCCCTCGCGCCTGCATCCAGGCAAGTTCTACGCATTGCCCCAGGCGCCGCAGCAATTCAAGCAATTGACGATGATTGCCGGCTTCGACCGGTACTTCCAGATTGCGCCGTGCTTTCGCGACGAGGATGCGCGGGCCGACCGTTCGCCCGGCGAATTCTATCAGCTCGACGTTGAAATGAGTTTCGTGGAGCAGGAGGACGTGTTCGGTGCCATCGAACCGGTCCTGCGCGGCGTGTTCGAGGAATTCGCCGAGGGGCGGTCGGTCACACAGACCTTCCCGCGGATTCCGTATCGCGAAGCCATGCTCAAATACGGATCGGACAAGCCGGACCTCAGAAACCCGATCGTCATGGAAACGGTCACGGAGCACTTTGCCGGTTCCGGTTTCAAGATCTTCGCCCGCATGATCGAGGCCGATCCGAAGACCGAGGTGCGTGCCATCCCGGTCAAGGGCGGCGGCAGCCGGGCGTTTTGCGACCGCATGAACGACTGGGCGCAAAAGCAGGGGCAGCCGGGCCTCGGCTACATCTTCTTCCGCGACGGGGAGGGTGCCGGCCCGATCGCCAAGAATATCGGGCCGGAACGGACGGCGGCCGTACGCAATCAGCTCGGTGTCGGTGATGGCGATGCCGTGTTTTTTGTTGCCGGAGACCCGGCCAAGTTCGTTGATTTCGCCGGTGCCGCGCGCCAGCGCGCGGGCAGCGAAATGGGCCTTATCGACGAAAACCGCTTCGAATTCTGCTGGATCGTCGATTTTCCGATGTTCGAATGGAACGAGGACGAAAAGCGCATCGACTTTTCGCACAATCCGTTTTCCATGCCGCAGGGCGGCCTGGAGGCGTTGTCGGACAAGGATCCGCTCGACATCCTTGCCTACCAATACGACATCGTATGCAACGGGCTGGAGCTTTCGTCGGGCGCCATCCGGAACCACCGGCCGGATATCATGCGCAAGGCCTTCGAAATCGCCGGCTACGGCGAGGATGTGCTGGAGCGCGAATTCGGCGGCATGGTGCGGGCGCTGGAATACGGCGCGCCGCCGCACGGCGGCATCGCCCCCGGCATCGACCGGATCGTGATGCTTTTGTGCGGCCAGGAAAACCTGCGCGAGGTCGTTCTGTTCCCGATGAATCAGCAGGCGGAAGACCTGATGATGGGCGCGCCGTCGGAGGTTTCCGCCCGGCAATTGCGCGAATTGCACATTCGCCTCAATCTGCCCGAGTAACACACGGTCTTCCGCGCCTTGCCCACTGTCACGGTCCTGTTTGTCACCTACAACAGCGCGGGCGTCATTGGCGCGGCGCTGGATTCAGTGCCCGAGGGCGTCGAAATACGGGTGGTCGACAATGCCAGCGATGACGCAACGGTCCGCATCTGTCGGGACCGGGGCATCGAGCCGACCGTGCTAGGGGAGAATGTCGGCTACGGTGCGGCGGCCAATCTGGGCATCCGTGCAACGGATACCGACATGGTGTTCCTGCTGAACCCGGATATTGTGCTCGACGCCGATTGTCTGGATGTTCTGAAGGGCGCAGCCGCTGCCCATGAGGGCGTCGGTTTGTTCGGGCCAAGCCAGTTCCGCGACGCCGGCGGTGTGAAGATCGATCACGACAAACCGGTCTCGCTTCTCGTCCCGCAGGAACGCACAGGCACCATGCTTGCGGAAAACGTCCAGGAGGTCGATTTCCTGCTCGGCTCGGCGTATCTTATCCGCCGCTCGGCCTTCGATGCGGTCGGCGGGTTCGACGAGAACATCTTCCTGTTTTACGAAGATGACGATTTCTGCCGTCGTTTGCGGGATGCCGGTTGGGCACGGGCCCTTGTTACGAATGCCGGGTGCCACCACGCTGTCGGGCTGTCGACGCCCGTCACGCCGGAGATCGTCTATGCCAAGAACTGGCATATCGGCTGGTCGGAATGTTACGCTCGCCGTAAGCACGGCCTGCCGATTCCAACGGTCGGGCCCTATGCTCAACTGAGCCTCAAGGTCATGCTGCACATCGTATCCGGAAACCGGATTAAACGCGCCAAGGCGGCCGGCGCGCTGCGCGGGCGGCGGGATTTCGCGCGCGGTGTTTCGGCGCGGTCGCGCCGGATTTCCGGCGGCCGGTTGCAGGCGACCGCAAACGGGTGACCGATCCCGGCATGACCCCGATTTCTTCTCCAGAGCCGCCGCCACCGATTTCCTGCTTCATCATTGCGCGTGACGAGGTCGACCGGATCGGGCGGACGATCGAGGCAATTCAGCCACATGTTGCCGAGGTCCTGGTCGTCGACAGTGGCAGTACCGACGGCACGGTCGAACTCTGTCATTCGCTGGGTGCGCGCGTGCTGACCAATGCTTGGCCCGGCTACGGGCCGCAAAAGCGCTTTGCCGAACGGGCCTGCCTCAATGACTGGGTTCTCAATCTTGATGCCGATGAAGTGGTGACGCCCGAGCTCGCGGCTGAAATCCGGGCATTGTTTTCGTCCGGCGAACCGGACCACCCTTTCTACCGGTTCAAGGTTGTGACCGTCTATCCCGGTCATGACCGGCCGCGCTTGTGGGCCGACTGGTACAATGTGCTGCGCATCTACGACCGCCGCCAGGGCGGCTTCCGCGACAGCCTTGTGCACGATTCAGTGGTTCCGGGTGACGTTCGTCCGCGCCAGTTGCACGGCATCGTGCATCATCATTGCTATCGTTCGCTTGGCCATCTGGCGGCCAAGCAGGATCGATACACGCGTCTGCAATCCGTCGAACTGACCAAGCCGCGCCCCTATCTCGTGCTGCGACTGATCACCGAATTTCCGCTGGCCTTCGTGAAGTACTATTTCATGCGGCGCCAGTTTACCGGAGGGCGCTTCGGTCTCGGCGTCGCGGCAATCCTGGCCTATTACCGCACGGTTCGGGTCTGGCGCCTGCTGACGGCACGTGGCCGGGATGCATTGCCGGACGCGTAGTCTCGAAAGGCAGAGCCACCGCACCTGGCCGGATCCCACTCCGGGCGGGATCCGGGCTGGAAGTGCACCGGTACGGGCCTACTGACCCGCTTCAATCGAGACGCCAAGGATGTCCGGTATCGTCTGCGGCGCGATGGCGGCCATGCCGACGATCTGCGCAATCGGCACAGGGTTGGCCGGGGCGACCGACAATTTGAGGTTCTTCGGGTTGGTGAGAAAAGCCCGAAGCTGGGTCTCGATCATGTCCTGGAAAGCCTGATTGCGAAGCGCGGCCATCGGTCCGACAAGCGACGCCATGGTCCGGTCGACAAAATCGCTGCGCGGCACGCCGGCCTTTTGCGATTGCTGGTCGAGGACGCGGTCGACGATGGATTTGTTCGTAAAGTCGACGGAGATTGCCTCGATCGACGTTGCCTGCAATTTGCCCATCACTTCCTGGGCCTTGGCCTCGTCTGCCGGGTTCAACGCCTTCAGGTCGGTGATGAGTTCGGGCGTGAAGCCGCCAAGCCGGAAACGCCAGTTCATATCGCCGACCTCTGACCCCGTGATCAGGATCTGAGGCATTTCGAACGTACCGGTCGTATCGTCCCACCGCCAGTCGGCGGCGACATCGAACCGGATTGCGGTATAGCCGAGATCGGTCAGGGACTTGCGAAAATCGCCGGACGGCAGATTTTCCGTCGTCAGGGCGACATTGGTGATCCGCGTTTCCGAGATTTTCGGCATGTTGCCGACGAAGTCGCTGTTCGACAGCCGGACTTCGTCGATCGGCAGATAAAGGCCCTTTTCAGTGGCAAAGGCAGCCGATGTCAGGACTGCGCTGGAATAGGCGCTCGTCGAATTGTAGGCGGACGGATTGCTCTTGACCTGTTCGAGCGTCGGAAACACCACGTCTTCCGAAACCAACCGCTCCGCCGTGAAGGCAAATTCCTTTGAACTCAAGGAAAATCCGGAAAGATCGAGTGTCCCCACCGTAAGCGCATCGTCCGCGTTGATCGACCCGTTGACCAGGCGGATATCGGCGATCTTGACCGTGAAGGTTTCATCCTCATCGGTCATCGTGCCGACAAGTGCCTGGAGCGACACGCCGTCCGAGGATTCCGTTACGGACCCATAGCTCAGGTCCTTGGTACCGGAGGCCTCCGTCAATTCCAGGAACCGGTCGGCGATCGCGTTACCGGTCGGCTCGAACGCGACGGCGCCCGAAACCGGAAGCAAAAGGCTCAGCGCCAGAACGGCAGTCAGTCGGCTCGTCTTGTTCATCATACCTCTCCAGGACGATCGGCGAATATGGCGGGTCATTCGAAAGCGCGGGCTTTCGGGATAGGGTCCGGGCCGTGAGCCGACCCGGTCGATACCGGGACACGCACCCTAAATAGGCACGCCCGGATACAATTATCAGTCCTTTTGTCGAGCAACCGGTCGCACCTTGATGTAACCGGTGCGCCGCTTTCGATATCGCGGCCCGCATACCATCACGCACCGGCAAAGCGTAGCGATTTGTTATCCTTTTTCCCCGACAGTCGGCTGGG
The DNA here is from genome assembly GCA_038745065.1 of Pseudomonadota bacterium. Classification (GTDB taxonomy): domain Bacteria; phylum Pseudomonadota; class Alphaproteobacteria; order Rhizobiales; family JANQQB01; genus JANQQB01. Next base: position 14,792 of record JBCDLT010000012.1, read on the forward strand.
GCATGTTCCGGAAGTATTCACTTTCCGGGTCTTTGCAGGCGTTTGAGTGCAAACCCGGCAATCATGTCTCCGGAACCGGTGCGGCCGTCATGGCGGCATCGGGAAGGCGGAACATCTCCGGGTCAGGCGCCACCATCGCCCGGCCGGCGATCCTGGCGGGAAGCAGTGCGTGCGTCGGCGTAAGATAGTCAGAGGCTTGTTTGTGGCGACGGTTGTCCTGTCGCTCGGCCCGCTGCTGGCTGTCGATTTCACCTTGAACAGTTATGCGGACCGGCGCGGGCTCTCCGAGATCGAGGCCGCGGGGCAGCGCTACATGATGCGTGCCGAACGCATCCTGGACGAGGTGCTCAACCTTCTGCAGACCGCCGACAACCAGAACATTACGTCCTGCCTGCCGGAATCGCGGTCCCATCTGCGCCGACTTGTCTGGACAAACAGCGAAATCGATTTTCTCGGACGGGTCGATGTGAACGGCTTCGTCATGTGCGGCGAGCCGGTCACCCTGGTCAAGAAAGGTGCGGTCTTGCCGGCGCGGCTGCCCGACAGTCCGGCCGTGGAAATCGGAATAGAGAGCGACGGACCGCAGACCTTTCGACGGCCGCTCGTCAGTTGGACGCTCAAGGACGGCACGAGGCTTGTCGCGCGCATCAAGGCGGATCGTCTCAACATCGACGCCGGACCGAATTATCTCCGGCGGTCCCGCAAGGTGGATGTGCGGCTCGCCGATGGCAGCCACTGGTATTCCATCGGTGGGGTGATCGATGCGGACCAACGGGCCGATGCGGCACCGGACGAGCCCCAAGCCGATGAGCCGGTCCGCCTCAGCATTGAGATCCCGTCGCAGAAATATCCCTTCACGACGCATGTCTCGGTGCTGCGCAGCGATGCCCGGCAATTGATCAGACCGCTCGAACACGGCGCGATCGCCGCCGCCTTCGCCTTCTTTGTTTTGTCGACGATGATCGCGGTTGCCGTCAGCCTGCGGTCGGAGGACACGACGGCCGACGAAGTCGAAACCGCAATCAAGAACCGGGAGTTCATTCCGTATTATCAGCCGGTCGTCGACGTCGACAGCGGGACCATCCAGGGCTGCGAGGTCTTGGTTCGCTGGGTGCGCGCCGACGGGACGGTCGTATCGCCCGGCGCTTTCATGCAATATGCCGAGAATTCCGGTGCGATTTTCGAGATCACGCGGCAATTGATGGAAAAGGCGGCCGAAGAAGTCGGTGACCTCTACCGTGCCTATCCGGATCTGAAGATATCCATCAACCTGTTTGCCGGACATTTCGAGGATCGCAAGATCATTGCCGATACGGAAAAATATTTCGGCCAGTCCAAGATCGGGTACGATCAGCTGGTTTTCGAGGTAACGGAGCGATTTCCGCTGCGCGACCTTGAGATGGCGCGAAAGGTCATTGCCGAATTCCATGCCCTGGGTGTCAGGGTCGCGCTCGATGATGTCGGCACCGGGCACGGCGGACTGGCCTATCTGCAAAAGCTCGGCATCGACATTCTGAAGATCGACAAGATGTTCATCGATGCGCTCGGCTCGGATCACGCCTCGTCGAAGATTGTCGACACGCTGGTTGAACTGGGAAGCAATCTCGGCATGGGGATCGTCGCCGAAGGCGTGGAAACCATGCAGCAAGTCGAACGGCTCCGCGAAATCGGGGTTACCGCCGCGCAGGGCTATGTGTTCGCGCCACCGCTGCCGGCGGCCGTATACATCGAATTGACCAAACGCCTCGCGCCCAAGCCGCTCGACGAAGATGAAAGTCTTGACGAGACGGCGATCCCCGATATCGCGGCGGATGACACAGAAATCGATGCAGACGCGGAAGAAGACGCCGCGTCACAGGACGATGTGGACGCCCTGTTCGACGGTGGCGGCGAGGACGAGGGCGCGTCTCAGGACGATGTCGATGCCTTGTTCGATGGCGGCAGCGATGCGGCAGAGGCCTCCCAGGACGACGTCGATGCGCTTTTCGGCGGCGACGACGGCGATGAGGACGTTGCATCCCAGGACGATGTCGACGCCTTGTTCGGAGGCGGCGGAGACGGCAAGGCGGGCAAAATGGAAAAAGCCGCCTGACGCCCAGGATCCGCGGCGATGAAATCCGGTTGGACAGCCCGGCAGGAACCGGGATAAATGCGGCTAATGCCGGCGCTTCCGGCGCGCGCCCTGCTTCGGGCGAAGTGCACCGGAATCCGCCAGAACAAAGAGGCCGCCATGAAATCCGCCCACGTCTTTCCCCGCAGCACGCGCGCCGACCTTCCGGTTGCAGCATCCGGCGACGGTGTCGAAATCGTCGATACCGACGGCAACCGCTATCTCGATGCCTGCGGCGGTGCTGCCGTCTCGTGCCTGGGGCATTCGAACGAGGCCGTCATCGCGGCCATCAAGAATCAGCTCGACCGGATTCCGTTTGCCCATACCGGCTTTTTCACGTCCGAACCGGCTGAGGCGCTTGCCGATGCCCTGGTCGCCAAAGCGCCGGAGGGAATCGAACGGGTCTACTTCGTTTCCGGCGGATCGGAAGCGACTGAAGCCGCCATGAAGCTTGCGCGCCAGGTTCATCTGGAGCGTGGCGATACCGAACGCCGGCACGTCATCGCCCGGTGGCAGAGTTATCACGGCAACACGCTCGGTGCGCTGTCGGCCGGCGGAAACCGGTTGCGGCGGGCGCAGTTCGAGCCCTTGCTGGTCGGCGCCATGCATCACATTGCGCCGTGCCATGCCTGGCGCTGGAAAGAGGCCGGAGAAACCGACGAGGCTTATGGCATCCGTACGGCCGACGAACTGGAGGCGAAGATCCAGGAACTCGGACCGGAAACCGTTGCGGCCTTCATTGCGGAACCGGTCGTCGGTGCGACCATGGGTGCGGTGCCGGCTGTCGAAGGTTATTTCCGGCGCATTCGGGACATATGCGATCGCTATGGCGTTCTTCTCATCCTCGATGAGGTGATGTGCGGCATGGGGCGCACCGGGACGCTGTTCGCCTGCGAACAGGATGCGGTGAGACCTGACATGATCGCCGTCGCCAAGGGCCTCGGTGCCGGCTATCAGCCGATCGGCGCCTTGCTGGTGTCGGACGAAATCTATGCGGCCATTGAAGGCGGCAGCGGTCTGTTTCAGCACGGTCATACCTATATCGGGCATCCGGCCGCCTGCGCGGCCGGCGTTGCCGTCCTGCAGGAAATCGAAAGCCGAAACCTCCTCGCCAATGTGCGCGAGAAGGGGAGCCGGCTGATGGAGGCGCTTTCTGCGCGCTTCGGCAATCATCCCCATGTCGGCGACGTGCGCGGTCGCGGGCTTTTCATCGGACTGGAACTGGTCGCCGATCGCGGGACCAAGGCCGCCTTCGATCCCGGGCTGAAGCTGCACGCCCGGATCAAGTCCGCAGCCATGAAAAAGGGCCTGATGTGTTATCCGATGGGAGGCACGATCGACGGGCAGAAGGGAGATCACGTGCTCATCGCACCGCCCTTCATCATCGAAGACAGTCATATCGGGCGCATCGTGGACAGTCTTGGCGATGCGGTCGACGAAGCGATCGCGCAGAGCCGGGCCGCATGATGTCGACCCTTGTTCTGACCGGCGCCGATTACAGCGTCTATACCCGCATTGCCCGGATGGCGCTCGTGCAAAAGGGGATAGACTACCGTCTCGACGAGTGTGACGTCTTCGAGGAGGCCGATCGCGCCGCTCTCGGAAAACGCCATCCGTTCGGCAAGATCCCGGTGCTCGACCACGCCGGAAAGACCGTGATCGAAACCCAGGCCATTCTGCGCTATTTCGACGCCGTGTTTCCCGACAAGCCGCTCTTTCCGCGCGAGGCAGGCGACGTCGCACGGTCCGAGCAGGCGATTTCCGTCGTCACGAACTACGCCTATCCCTGTCTGGTCTGGCAGATCTTCGTGCCTTGGTACCGGGCTATGGATGAAGATCCGGGCAAAGCCGGCGACGGCAGGCCGGTGGACGAAACCGTTTCCAAGACGGCTTTGACCTGTCTGGATGTCTTGGACAGGCTGATTGCCGACACGTCCTGGTTTTCAGGACGGTCCTTCGGCGCCGCCGATTCTTATGTCTATGCTGTGCTCGCCTATTTCCGGTGCGTACCCTGGGGTCTTGCGGCGTGCGGCGGATATCCGAACCTTGCCGCATGGTTCGGCCTTGCGCGAAATCAACCCGGTCCGGTCGCGACACCCTATCCAAGGGAAGCACGCCGGGCGGAGTGACGCACCCGGGATTGCGCGTGCTCGCCAAAAGGTGATCTCGCCTTTACCGGATTTTGCCTATACCGATCCAATATGGGGCAAGGGCATCGGCACAGGCAGACAGTCGGCCGCCCCTGAACATGGTAAGGTAGGCGTAGATGGCAGCAGAGGCGACATTGGTTACGGCGTTCGGAGCAGGGATCCTGTCCTTCGTATCTCCGTGCGTTCTGCCGCTGGTGCCGCCCTATCTGGGATTCCTGGCCGGCGTATCGCTTGACGAACTGACCGGTACCGACGACCAAGCGGCGGCCCGGTCGCGCGTGTTCAATGCGGCGCTGGCCTTTGTGCTGGGCTTTTCGACGGTATTCATTGCACTCGGCGCGGCCTCGACGTTTGTCGGCCAGTTGCTGCAATCCCAGTTGGCCCTGTTGGGACCGATCGCCGGAGCGATCGTCATTGTCATGGGCCTGCACTTCCTCGGCGTCTTCCGGATCAATCTTTTGTTTCGCGAAGCGCGCTTCCACATCGACAAGAAGCCGGCGGGGCTGATTGGCGCCTATCTGGTCGGACTTGCCTTCGCGATCGGATGGACCCCCTGTATCGGTCCGATCCTCGGCGTCATCATGGGCATCGCAGCCACGGAATCGACGGTCTATCAGGGCGTGATCCTGTTGGCTTTCTATGCGGCAGGTCTTGGCGTTCCGTTTCTGCTGGCAGCCCTGTTTGCCGGTCCGTTCCTTCGTTTCATGAAGGATTTCCGGCGGCACATGGCCAGCGTGGAACGAGTCATGGGGGCGTTTTTGGTGACGACCGGCGTGCTTTTCATCACCGGCCACATGTCCACCTTTTCGTTCTGGCTTCTGGACACCTTTCCGGTGCTTGCCTCGATCGGCTGACGCCCCGTTCAAAAATCAATCGGCGACAGGTTGCCCGATGAACAAGGTCGGCTGGCAGGCGCGTCCGGCCGCCTGCAATTGGGCGCACAAGGTGATCGCATGGGCTGCATTGGCAAACGGGCCGGCGACCAGGCGCACTTCCAACCGTCCGTTCTTGTCTGAAAGACTTGCCCGTGGGGCCAGATCGCCGACAAGTGCTTTTTGCTTTGTTTTCAGATCTCTCCATCCCTTTGCCAATGTGGCCAGTGAGGCATAACCGCCCAGATCGATCGCAAATTCTGTGCGTTCGGGACGCTGGTCCGGGGATGGTTCGGTCGGCTCGGTTGCCGGAATGCTCGCTGTTGTCACCGGATCCGGCCGCTTTTGCGCATTTGCGGGAGATTTCGGCGGTGCGGTTCGATTTGCCGGTTTGCTCGGGGCTTTCACCTGGCGTACCGGCGGATCGATCTTGCGGGGCGAGCGTTGGGCCTGCTTGTCCGGGATCGGCGGCATGGGCGGCAACATATCGTCCGGCGAAGACTTGCGAAGCGGCGGCATTTTCGGCGGTGAATAAGTGCCGAGCGATCCTCCGCGGCTGATCGCGGCGGTGATTTCGGCGTATGAATCCTCGACCTTGCGAAGACGATTCGTAAGCTGGTCGCGGGATTGGCGCATCGAGGTGACCGTGCGGCGAAGCGCGACCAATTCCTCGCGCAACAATTCCACATCACCGGATAATTCCTGGGTCCGGGTCGTCTGGCGGGCGGTGCCTCGCTGCATGATGCCGATTTCAGACCTGTCGGGAAGCGAGCCGGTCTCAATGGTATCGACCGCCTGTTCAGCAACCACGCTTGGCTCGTCGACCGACGAGAATTGCAAGGCCATGAAGGCGGCCGCAAATGAAGACGTTGCAACCACGCCCCAGCCGAGCAGGGCTAGCAGCGGCATGCGACGGGTCTCGTCGTCGTCGGATTTCAGCGGGTTCCACGCCATCGAAGCCTGCACGGGTTTCTGATGATTCGACGTAGCGACAATCGCGCAAATTGGTTAACAATTCTTAAGACTTCTTGCGGTTATCTTTCCCTCGTTGAATCCGGTCCTCACGATCCGGGATCCGCCCTGAAAATGCACATCCGCCGGTCAGTGAGCCGCCCCCTATGCGTCCCGTTGCGCCTGTGCCGGTGTGTCGCGAGGTCCGGGAAATCGGCAGTCGGTACGTTTCAAAAAAAGGATCTTGAATGACAAAGGCGCTCGCAATTCTCCTTGCCGCCGGAGAAGGCACGAGGATGCGGTCAGCACGGCCGAAAGTGCTTCAGGAGGTCGGTAACCGGCCGCTTATCGCGCATGTCTCGAATGCCGCGGCCCAGGCTGATGTGGACACGCTCGCAATTGTCATCGGCCCGCGTATGGAGGCCGTTTCGGCGGCGGCCGAGCAGGCCGCCGAAGGCACGAGACAATCCGTCTCCTGCCATGTGCAGTCGGAACGGTTGGGAACCGGCCATGCCGTGCTTGCCGCGCGTGCGGCGATTTCGGATGCCTATGACCATATTCTGGTCCTGCTTGGCGACGCGCCGCTGGTGCGCCCGCAGACCATCATGGCCGCTCGGGAGGCGCTGAGCCAGGGCGCGGATATCGCCGTCGTCGGTTTCAGGGCCGCGGATCCGACCGGCTACGGTCGTCTGATCGTCGAAGACGACCAGGTCATTGCGATCCGGGAACATCGGGACGCGACTCCGACCGAAAGGGCGATCGACTTCTGCAATTCCGGCATTATGGCTTTCGCACAGGCGCCGATGCTTTCGCTTCTGGACGCGATCGGCAACGACAATTCCAAGGGCGAGTATTATCTGACCGATGCTGTTGAAATCGCCAACAGGGCGGGCCTTGTCGTACGCGCGGTCGAAGCGCCTGAAACCGAAGTCATGGGGGTCAACGATCGCGCTCAGCTCGCCGAGTGCGAAGCCGCGTTTCAAGTGTCTAAACGGGCGGCGATCCTGGAGTCCGGCGTCTCGCTGATCGCTCCCGAGACGGTCTTCTTCAGCGCTGACACGCGCATCGGACCGGATGCCACGATTGAACCGCATGTCGTCTTCGGGCCCGGAACCGTGGTCGAGGGCGGCGCGCGGATCCGGGCGTTTTCACATCTGGAGGGCGCCCATGTTGCAGCGGACGCCGAGGTCGGCCCCTATGCCAGGCTGCGACCGGGAACGGAAATCGGCGAGGGCGCGCGGATCGGCAATTTCGTCGAAGCCAAAAACGCCGTCTTCGGACCGGGCGCCAAGGCCAACCATCTGTCCTATGTCGGGGATTCCAGCGTTGGCGCAAAGGCCAATATCGGGGCCGGCACGATCACGTGCAATTACGACGGATTTTTCAAGTACCGCACGGAAATCGGCGAGGGGGCCTTCATCGGCTCCAATTCCGCCCTGGTGGCTCCGGTGCGAATCGGTGCCGGTGCCATTGTCGGATCCGGCAGCGTCATTACCGATTCCGTGCCCGATGACGCCATGGCGCTGGGGCGGGGACGCCAGGTGATCAAAGAAAACCGCGCAGCGCAATTTCGCGAAACAAAAAGTAATCAAAAGAAACAAAGCTGACACATTTTGTGTTCGGCGGGCGGCGGATCGTGGCGTTGTTGTCACCATCCGCAACACGCCGTGATTTCCCATTTGCAGCCAACCGACCTAACTCAGCCCGGTCGCCCTTCAAGATATAGCGGCGCTTGCGCCGGGACCCCGCTGCCCGCAGGGATCCGGGTCAGTCCGGTTAGCGCGTCTTTAAGGGCGGTGTGCCATGGTGCGAACAACACGATCAGGACAAAGGCCCCTTCATGTGCGGAATTGTCGGTATATTGGGATCGGAGCCGGTCGCTCCCAAACTCGTCGATGCGCTGAAGCGTCTGGAATACCGCGGCTATGATTCCGCTGGTGTGGCGACGCTGGAAAACGGCACGCTGACGCGGCGGAGGGCGGAAGGCAAGCTCGGCAACCTCGAAGGCAAGCTCGACGCGGCGCCGCTTTCCGGGGTCAGCGGGATCGGCCACACGCGCTGGGCAACCCATGGGCCGCCGATCGAGATCAACGCACACCCGCATGCGGCAGGCGGCGTCGCCGTGGTGCATAACGGCATTATCGAGAACTTTCAGACGCTTCGCGACGAGATGAAGGCCGCCGGTGCACGCTTTCAGAGCGACACGGACACCGAGGTGGTGGCTCACCTCGTTGCTGCCGGGCTCGCGGAAGGACTGAGCGCGAAGGATGCCGTGTTTCGCACACTTGGGCGGCTCGAAGGGGCGTTTGCCCTGGTTTTCCTGTTCGAGCACGATCCGAACCTGCTGATTGCCGCGCGCACAGGCAGTCCGCTTGCCGTCGGATACGGCGACGGCGAAATGTTTCTTGGATCGGATGCCATCGCGCTGTCGCCGTTCACCGACCGGGTCGCCTATCTGGAAGACGGGGATTGGGTCGTAATCACCCGTTCCGGTGCCGATTTCTATGACCTTGAGGGGGCGCCGGTCACACGGCCGGTGACGAGGTCTTCCGTGAGCGCGGTCATCGTCGACAAGGGCAATCACCGCCATTTCATGGCCAAGGAGATCCACGAACAGCCGGAGGTGATCGGTCATACGCTGGCGCATTACCTGGATTTTGCCAACGGCCGGACCAACGGGCGGGCGGATCGCACGTTCGATTTCCAGGACGTCAACCGAGTTTCCATGTCGGCCTGCGGCACGGCCTATTATGCCGGGCTGATCGGCAAGTACTGGTTCGAGCGTCTGGCGCGATTGCCGGTCGATATCGATATCGCGTCGGAGTTTCGCTATCGCGGCGTGCCGCTCGAAAAGGGCGGATTGTCGATCTTCATTTCGCAGTCGGGCGAAACCGCCGACACGCTGGCCTCGCTGCGGTATTGCCGCGAACACGAACAGATCGTTTCGGCCATTGTGAATGTCCGGGAATCGACGATTGCCCGGGAATCCGACGTTGTATTCCCGACGCTTGCCGGTCCGGAGATCGGGGTTGCCTCGACGAAGGCCTTTACCTGCCAGCTTGCCACGCTGGCATCACTTGCCGTCAGCGCGGCGCGGGAACGCGGTACGATCGACGAAGAGGCTGAAGCGGGCCTGGTCCGAGCGCTGTCGGAAGTGCCGCGTCATTGCGTCGAAGCGTTGAAACTGGAAGCGCAGATCGAGAGCCTCGCCAAAACGCTCGCAAAGGCCAGCGACGTCCTTTATCTGGGCCGAAACACCAGTTTCCCGCTGGCGATGGAAGGCGCGCTGAAACTCAAGGAAATCTCCTATATTCACGCCGAAGGTTACGCGGCGGGCGAATTGAAACACGGGCCCATCGCGCTGATCGACGAGACCATGCCGGTTATCGTTATTGCGCCGTTCGACGAGGTGTACGACAAGACCGTCTCCAACATCCAGGAAGTGGCCGCGCGGGGCGGACGCATCATCCTCATTACCGATGAACGCGGTGCCGATGCCGCCGGAATCGGGACGGAAACCACGCTCGTGCTGCCGGACATGCCGTCCTATGTCGCACCGCTGGTCTATGCGCTGCCGATCCAGTTGCTCGCCTACCACACGGCTGTCTTCATGGGCACGGATGTCGACCAACCCCGCAATCTGGCGAAGTCCGTGACCGTGGAGTAGCGCTGGTATCGCCTTGGCGGCGGGGCATGGTCCCTTGACGGGTCCGTAGGTGCGTGCTCGATTGGCGCGTCCGATCATCTTTTGCCGGGTGGTTCCGTCCGGTTTTCCTGCTTCAAGCGTGGTCTTTCGTGAGCGCTCTTTTTTCCGCCATCAAGCTGCGCGAGCTCGCACTTTCGAACCGCGTCGTGGTCTCGCCGATGTGCCAGTACGTCGCCAATGACGGTTGCATGCACGACTGGCACCTCATGCATCTCGGCCAATTTGCGATGGGCGCTGCCGGTCTTGTGTTCACCGAAGCCGTTCACGTCTCGGCAGTCGGCCGTATCACGCCGGGTTGTGCCGGATTGTGGTCAGACGAGCAGGAGGCGGCGATGCGGCGCGTTATCGACTTCTGCCGGACATGGGGCGTTGCGCGTCTCGGCGTGCAGCTCGCCCATGCCGGGCGCAAAGCCTCTTGCCACATTCCGCTTGACGGCGGGCGGCCCCTGAAACCGGAGGAGGGCGCATGGCAAACCGTCGCGCCCTCTGCCGTGCCCCATGCTGCTGACGGGCCGGTTCCAGAGGCGCTCGACACGTCGGGGCTTGCGACAGTCAAGGCGGAGTTCGTCGCCGCTGCCGAGCGTTGCGTGCGGCTCGGCGTCGATACGATCGAATTGCATGCCGGCCATGGCTACCTGCTCAACCAGTTCTTCTCTCCGCTGTCCAATCACCGGACCGACATCTATGGCGGCAATCTGGAAAACCGTATGCGTTTTCCGCTTGAAGTCTTCGATGCGGTCCGTTCCGCATGGCCCGAAAACCGGCCGCTCGGCATCCGCATCAGCGCCGTCGACTGGGTCGAGGGAGGGACCTCGATCGACGATACGATTGCCTTTTCGCAGGCGCTTCAGGCACGCGGCTGCGACTATATCGACATCACGTCGGGGGGTGTGGATTCCCGGCAGAAGATCAAAACCGGCCCGGGATATCAGGTTGGTTTCGCGCGTGCCGTCCGGGAGGCCGTCGACATTCCGGTGATGGCCGTCGGCATGATTACAGAAGCCGAACAGGCCGAAGCCATAATTACATCCGGTGATGCGGATTTTGTCATGCTGGCACGGGGCATGATGGACGATCCGAGGTGGGCCTGGCACGCGGCCCGCGCCCTTGATGCGGAGACGGACTACCCCGATCAATATGTGCGCTGTCGCCCGGATTACTGGATGCGCGACCGAAAGGTTTGACCGGGGATGAGTGCCGATTTGAAACTGTCCGGAGTAAATATCCGCCTCGCGAACGTCCCGCTCAACCGTCCGGTCGTTTCCCGGGTCGGCGCTTTCGACAGGTGGGCTTTTGTCTGCGTCGACGTTGAAACGGCGGGCGGGATTGTCGGGCGAAGCTATATCGCTCCCTATCTTGCCCAACATGCCCCGGCGGTCGTGCTCTGCATGCAGCAGCTCGCCGACCCTTTGCGGGGGCGCACGATTGCCCCCGTCGAATTCTTTGACGAAGGCATGAAACGCATCTCGCTGCTCGGCAAGAGCGGTATTGCGCTCTACGCGCTTGCCGGCCTCGACATGGCGTTCTGGGATGCGCATGCCAAGGCGGCCGACCTGCCACTCGCCCGGCACCTCGGCGGCACGCTTGCGCCCGTGAAAGCCTATAATTCCAGCGGTCTCTGGCTCGGACCAATTGATCGTCTGGCCCGTGAGACCGAGGACCTGGTTCGTGAAGGCGGTTTCTCCGCGGTCAAGGTCCGTCTCGGACGGTCAGAGGCTTACGAGGACAGGCAAGCCGTGACCGAAGTCATATCGGCGGCCGGCTCGGATGTCGCCGTCATGTGCGATTTCAACCAGGGTCTCGGATTTTCCGAGGCCCGCCGCCGCCTGCGTCTCCTGGACGATTGCGGCCTTGCCTGGTTCGAGGAGCCCATCGCCTATCATGATTTCGACCGCTATGCGGATCTGACGGCGCGCACGGGCACGCCGATCATGCTCGGCGAAAACTTTCATGGTCCCCATGACTTGACCGAAGCGCTGACCCGTCGGGCCTGCGACATGGTGATGCCGGATGTCATGCGCATCGGCGGGGTGACGGGCTGGATACGCGCCGCGGCGATCGCCGATGCGTTCGGTGTGGAAATGTCGAGCCACCTGTTTCCCGAAATTTCGGCGCATTTGATGCGGGTCACGCCGTCCGCACATTGGCTGGAATGGACGGATTGGGCGCATCCGATCCTGAAGGATCCCTTCGAGGTCCGGGACGGCGACGTGATTCTTCCCGATGTGCCGGGAGCCGGAATTGACTGGGACGAGGCGGCGTTGGAGCGGTATCGTCTCTGACCCGATATCTGTCGGCGTATCTTGTGTGGCAGTTTCGCCCGCAGAATGCAGTCTTTGCCGGCAAACAGGGAGGCTTGGATATGGATGCGGCGAAATACGGGGACCATGCCGGGCTGGATCCGGCGGGACTGGCGCGGATCGATGCGTGGATGGACCGGTATGTCGATACCGGACGTTTCCCCGGCGCATCGATCCTGATCCTGCAGGACGGTCAGCCGGTTCATGCCGCCGCAACCGGCCGACGGTCGATCGAGCGCGATCTGCCTTTCGAACACGATACGCTCGTCCGGATCTATTCGATGACGAAGCCGATCACCTCGGTGGCGTTGATGATGCTGGTTGCAGACGGCCGCGTCACGCTCGACGCGCCGATCGATCGTTACCTGCCGGAATTCTCGGATTGCCGCGCCCTCATAGCCGGCGCGACATCGCCCGATCAGACGGAGCGGTGCCCCGTGCCGAGCGTGCATCAGTTGCTGACGCACACCGCCGGGATGACCTATGCGTTCAATCCCGGGCTGCTCAGTCGGCATTATACGGAGAAGGGAATCGGCTTCGATCCGGGTGTCGGCGGCCTTGCGCCGATGGTGCGCCGCGTGGCGGAGATGCCGCTGGCGTTCGTGCCGGGGACACGATGGGAATATTCGATCGCGATCGATGTGCTCGGACGCCTGATAGAGGCCGTGACCGGCGAAACGCTCGACGAGGTGTTCCGGAAACGCATCTTCGAACCGCTCGGTATGAACAATACCGGTTTTCAGGTCTTGCCCGACGCGGTCGGCCGTTTTGCCGATTGTTACACCTATCGCCCGGAGGCGCCGTTGACGCTTTTCGAAACGGCCGAGACAAGCGCATTCCTGGCGCCCAAGGTCGATACGTACTCCGGCGGCGGCGGTCTCGTGTCGACCCTCGACGATATGGCCCGGTTTGCTGAAATGATGCGTCTGGGCGGATCGCTCGGCGCGGCGCGGCTTCTGTCGCCGTCGCTCATCCGGTTCATGATGCGCAATCACCTGGAGGGCGAAATCGCCGCCATGGGGCCGGATTCCTTCGCCGAAATGCCGATGCACGGCATGGGCTTCGGTCTCGGGGGATCGGTTGTGCTGGATCCGGCGCGTGCGCGGGTCCCCGGTTCGGTGGGCGATTTCGGCTGGGGCGGTGTCGCCAGCACCTTTTTCTGGATCGACCCCGTCCACCGGTTGAGCGTCGTGTTCTTCACCCAGCTCATTCCGTCAAGCACCTATGCCAACCGTGCCGAACTCAAGGCGCTTGTGCACAACGCCCTGACTGTCTGATTCGCATAGGGCATCAGGATTGCGGCCCGGAGGGGCGTGTCGCGACATAAACGGCGCTTGAAATGAGCAATGATGCGACACCGATTGCGAGCAGCGGTGCCGGGTCGACGACAACCCAGAAGATCAGATAGCCGGCCAGCATGCCGGCAAGCGCCATGGCCTTGGCGCCGGGCAGGATCGCGCCGTGCTGCCGCCAGGCCTTCAGGCTCGGACCAAAGTGTTTGTGGTCAAGCAGCCAGGCCTCGAAACGCGGTGACGAGTGCGCGAAACATCCTGCGGCGAGGATTACGAAAATCGTACTGGGCATAACCGGCAGAAATGCGCCGATAAACGCGAGTCCCACGAAAAACAGGCCGCTCACAAAATACAGCATTCTGAGCATCGAGCGGCACCCTGCACTGTGCGTATGGCGTTCCGGGATGAAATCGAATCACCGTGACAGACCGATTTTAAGCCGGTGTATCTGTCACGAACGGCTTACGCGGCCCTTCTGCCGATTTTGTGAAAGCATTGATTATGATGCAAAGTCTTTCCTTTCGCGCAATCGTTTCGATATATGGTAGGGGAGCGACCCGGTTGCGTCGTTTGATCGTATGGTTCGGTTGGACAACGGGCAGGGGAAACCGCGGCAAGCGGTTTGTCGGGTTGCGCGGAATTCACACTTTTGTGGCACAGCATCGGGCGGGATCGAAAGCCGTGAAATCGGGCGGCAACCGGACCTCATGCCAGGTGGGAGTCTGAGGGTAACAACGGAACGTCAATGTCACTATTGAAGCCATCGGAACATGACGAGGGTGAACATCACCCGAAACGCTTCGGCATGGCCGCGCGCCTGAGAAACTACCTCTTCACCGGCCTGATCATCGCCGGACCGATCGGCATCACGCTTTATGTGACATGGTCGACGATCCAGTGGATCGACGGAATCGTGAAACCGTTTATCCCGGCGCAATACAATCCGGACACCTATCTGCCGATCGAAGTTCCAGGTGTAGGCCTCATTGCGGCGATCTTCGGACTGATAACCGTCGGGTTCATCACCGCCAGCATTCTTGGTCGGTCCCTAATCGGTTTCGGTGAATCGCTGGTCGACCGGACACCCGTCGTCCGGAACCTGTACCGCGGTCTGAAACAGATTTTCGAAACGGCCCTGTCGCAAAAAGGCCAGTCTTTCAAGCGGGCCGGGTTGATCGAGTACCCGCGCCGCGGATTATGGGCGATCGTGTTTGTCTCTACCGACGCAAGGGGAGAGGTGCTTGAAAAGACCGGAGGCGACGGGGAGGCAATGGCAAGCGTGTTCCTGCCGACGACGCCCAATCCGACATCCGGTTTCCTTTTGTTCGTGCCGAAGACCGACATCAAGCTTCTCGATATGTCGGTCGAGGACGCGGCAAAACTGGTGATCTCGGCCGGGCTCGTCATGCCGGATGATGATCCGGGCGCCGACCCCAAACCGGTGCCGCTTCCCGACAAGGTCGCCGCCGAATAGCCAGGGCGCAAATGCTGTTCTACCTTATCCCCTAAAGGCGCGTGCCCGGCGCGTCCGAGCGGAGGAGACAGCCATGTCGATTACACTGGAGCAACTTGCCGACGAAATTCGCACAGCGCTGCAACAGGACGACACGCCGGACGGAAGGCGCCGGATCTGCGGCTTCGTGTCCGCCGCGCTCAAGGACGATGCGTTCGTCGCTCAACATCTGACAGAACGGGAATCCGGCGCCCACCCGAGAGAAGTGCTTTACGAGGATCCGGATCTCGGGTTTTGCATCTGCGGGCATGTCTATGACGGACCGGCTCACGGCACGCCGCACGACCACGGAACGAGCTGGGCGATCTACGGACAGGCGGCGGGCACGACCGAAATGACCGATTGGCGGATCGTGCAAAAGGGGACGGAATCTGCGCCGATCCTCGTCGAACCCGAGCGGACCTATACGCTGGAACCGGGAGACGCCCATTACTACGACGTGGCGGACGTTCACTCCCCGAAACGCGACCAGCCGGTCAAGCTCTTGCGGATCGAAGGCCGCAATCTCGACCGCGTGCAGCGCTCCAACATCCAGGCGCGATAACGTCTGATGCCAATCTACGACGGCATCCGAAACACGGCACGTTCCTGCGTGTCGAGCTGATCCACCAGACCGAGTTCCCATTCGATGTATCGTTCCGCGGCGGCACGGTTGCCGGCGTGTCGGTCGTGGGTAAAAAACAGGTAATCAATACAGGCTGCGTCGGACGGGGTCTCACTTGTTGCGAGGCTGAGCCCGCCAGCGCGCCAGGCCTCGATGTTTCCGGCGAGCCGTGAAATGTCGGTTACGCCGCGTTCGGCCAGGTCCTGTGCAAACAGGGCGGCCTTGCCGGCATCATCGCTGAGCAGCACGACGGGATGATCCGGCTCTGCAGCGACGTTGCTGATCTGCGGCCGAAGGCACCAGCGCGCGCCGGCGACGTGACCGGCACGATGCGTCATCCCGGAGCGCAAATCGAGAATGTGCGGCGCTCCGGCCGACATCGCCTGTTTCAGGCTTTCGACCGACATCTCCGGAACGGTCGGGAGTAATTTCGGTTCCGCCTGCCGATCCGGCAGGTGCAAGGAGCCTGCAGCGGCGACACCGCCTTCGAGCACGACGGCGTTGTGCCCCATCTGGCGCAGCCAATTGGCTGTGACTGGCGCCCGCACGCCGTCGCTGTCCAGAAGAACGATCTGGGCGTTGCGCACGCCGACCCACTGGTCGGTTGCCTGAACCAGTTGACCGCCGGGCGCATGCGTTGTGCCCGGCTTTCCATCTGCTGCAAATTCTTCCGCAGAGCGAACATCAAGCAGGTAGGTTGTCGTGCCAGGATCCTGAACCCAGGCTTCGACCTCCTGCGGAAGCACGAGCGGTACACCGTTTCGGGTTGCAAGGGCGCGCGCCGCCGCTTGCCGGGCATCGAGGTCACCCGGAGAAAGACGATCCATGCGACGGTCGGCGCCGTTCTCCAGTTCCAGATCGGCGAGAAACCAGCCTTGTGTGCCGTTTTCCAGCGCAAAGACCGGGTTCGGTATGCCAAAATCGATCAGTGTCTGGGCGCCGAGGATCGAGCGTGTCCGACCGGCGCAATTGACAACGATGGTGGTCTGCGGATCCGGAGCGATTTCACCGATCCTGAGCGCCAATTCACCGTTCGGGCAGCAGACGCCGCCCGGAATGTTCATCTTTTGATATTCGCCGAAGGGGCGGCCGTCGACGATCACATGGTCGGTGCCGTCGGTTTTCAAGGCAGCGACCTCCCGGGCGGACAGGCGGGGTGTGTGACGGGCCAGTTCGAGCAATTCGCCGAAGGTCTTGCTCGGAACGTTGACACCCTCGTAGAGCGTGTAACCGGCTGCCGCCCATGCCGGAGCCCCGCCGTCGAGCACGCTCACGTCGCCATATCCGAGCGCTTCGGCGCGTGCCGCCGCACGATCCGCAATCCCATCGCCGTCGTCCATCAGGACAAGCGGGGCGGATTGCCGGGGCGCCAGCGCCGGAAGTCTCAATTCGAAAACGCTATAGGCGAGCGGGATCACAAAAAAGGGATGCGCGGCACCGTATTGACCGTATTCCCTTACGTCGAAAAACCCGATCTCACCGGTCTCCGACAGCAACGATTTGACGGCCTTTGCCGAGAGGCGCTTGCCCATTCTAGTCTCCTTGGCCACTGCGGTTCGGATCGGTGCGATACGCCCGGATCTGCCGGTCGACACCGGCGCGGATGCGCTTGAAAAACGGTCAAGCAAGCGCCCTTGTCAACACTTTCAACACAGGCCATACCGGCGCGGGTGATTTGGCGGGTGCTTGAGGGAACCGATAGGTATGAATGGCTCGATGCAAGACGTTGAAACGGGTTTTGGCGTTACCAGCATGGTGGCGCCGCTGCGTCGGGTCGCCATGCGCGCTCCGGGCCGGGCCTTGCTGGAGGCGGATCCGCAGGTCTGGCATTACGGCGCCACTTTTTCGCCTGAGCGGATTGCCTCGGAATATGAGGCATTTGCCGATCTGGTGGCGGAAGGCGGTGCGGAGATCCTTTGGATCGATGCGGCCGACGACGGCCTGGCCGATTCTGTTTTCACCCACGATCCGTCTCTCATGTCCGCCCGCGGAGCGATCCTTTTAAAACCCGGCAAGAGGCTGCGCCAGGGCGAAGAGGACGTGCATCGGCGCTTCTATGAGACAACGGGCGTGCCCGTCATCGGACGCATCGACGATCCGGGCCGGGTCGAAGGCGGCGATTGTCTGTGGCTCGATGACCGCACCCTGGCGATCGGGCGCGGGTTTCGAACCAATCAGGCCGGAATCGACCAGATGCAGACGCTGCTCGGCGAACAGGGCGTCACCGTGAAGGCGTTCGACCTGCCGGTCTATCAGGGACGTGAGGCCTGCCTGCATCTGATGTCGGTGGTCAGCCTGGTCGACCGGGACCTGGCCCTTGTCTACCTGCCGCTCCTGCCGGTCGCGTTCCTGGAAGCCCTCGAAGCGCACGGCTATCGCCTGATCGAAGGGGATGTCGAAGAGTTTCAGGAAAGCGGCGGCCTTACGCTCAACGTCCTTGCGCTGGCGCCCGGACAATGTGTGATGATCGATGGCTGGCCCAAAACGAAGAACGCCCTCGAAGCGGCCGGATGCAGCGTCAAGACTTTCGCCGGCGAGGCGCTCTGCATCGGATGCGAGGGCGGACCGACCTGCCTTACGCGTCCCGTCTGGCGCGCATGACTTCGGAATCGTCAGGCCCGAAAACAACGACTTTCGGCCAGGTGGCCGGCCAGTCTTTCTCACGCATCCGGGCTCGATAGGTGCCCGCCTTTCGAATACCGGTCGGTGTCGGCCGTCCGCGCATGGTCACAAGGTCCTCAAGGCCGTAAGGAGCCAGCAGGCGCAAACGGTCATCGGTTTCAAGACAGACGGCGACACAGGTCGGCGTTTCGAGCCAGAAACGCATGGCATCCAGTGTCGATGCATAAGGCGCATCACCGTTTCTCGAATGCATGCGGGCCTGATTGCGGACCGACCAGGGCCGATCGGGCAGGGCGCTGCCGAGTTCTTTCTCCACCAGCAATTCGCGGGATCTGTCGGTTTCTTCAGGATCGAAAAAGAGCCCATCGACGTCGGCAAGCGGTGTGAGGGTCGCATGACCGTGCAGCCTGTCCCAGACAGCGTTCCGGACAAAACCTGCGCCAATCGCCCAATCTGGCAGGCCGACATCGCGAACCGCCCGCAATGTCTGCATATGCCACGGACTGTTTCGGATGCAGGTCAAGACCAGGTCCTCGGCCGTGTCTGGCATGCGGTCGATCCTCAACCGGCCTTCAGCAACTGGATCGCCTCGTCGCGTTCGAACAGGTACAGCAGAACGCGCAGAGCCTGACCGCGCGGCGATTGCAGGTCGGGATCGCGCGCAAGCACGAGCCGGGCATCGTCGCGCGCGGCCTCCAGGAGATCGGCATGGCTTTCAAGGCGCGCGAACCGAAAGCCCGGTGTACCGCTCTGACGGGTGCCCAGGATCTCGCCTTCGCCGCGCAGCTTCAGATCCATCTCCGCGATCCGGAACCCGTCCTCGGTCTCGCGCATCGCTTTCAGCCGGGCCCGCGCCGTCTCTCCGAGACCCGGCTTGTAGACCAGAAGACAGGTCGATTGCCGTTCGCCGCGCCCGATCCGCCCGCGCAATTGATGCAATTGCGACAGTCCGAACCGCTCCGCGTGTTCGATGACCATGATGGAGGCGTTCGGCACGTCGACACCGACCTCGACGACAGTCGTCGTCACGAGGATGCGGGTTTCGCCCGATTGGAACCGGGCCATGGCCTCGTCCTTCTTTGCGCCCGGCATCTGGCCGTGCAGCAGGTCGACGGCCGCGCCGAAGCGGCCCTGAAGGTCCTCGAAACGACTGGTGGCGGTGGACAGGTCGAGTACGTCGGATTCAGAGACCAGCGGGCAGACCCAGTAAACCTGTGCACCGCTCTCGATGGCCTTGCCGATCCGGTCCGTGACCGCATCGAGCCGGTCCATGGAGACGGATCGTGTGTCGACCGGTTGCCGCCCGGCCGGTTTTTCCAGGAGTTTTGAGACATCCATGTCGCCGAAATAGGTTAACACCAGCGTCCGCGGGATCGGCGTTGCTGTCATCACCAGAATATCGGCAGCGTTGCCTTTTTCGGCCAGTTTCAATCGCTGGTGCACACCGAACCGATGCTGCTCGTCGACGACGGCAAGCGCCAAGTTTTTGAATGCGACCGGCCCCTGAAACAGGGCATGGGTGCCGATGAGGATATCGATGGCGCCGCTTTCGAGCGCGGCCAGCGTTTCGCGGCGCGCTCTCTGGCCGTCGCGTCCGGTCAGGATGGCGGTTCTCAGTCCGGCGGTTTCGGCGAGAGGCGCAATCGTCGCTAGATGCTGGCGGGCGAGGATCTCGGTCGGCGCCATCAGCGCCGCCTGGCCGCCGGATTCAATCGCCGCGGCCATGGCGAGCAGGGCGACGACCGTCTTGCCCGATCCGACATCGCCCTGCAGCAGGCGCAGCATGCGGTCCGGCCTGTCCAGATCAGCACGGATCTCGGCAAAGGCGCCGGCCTGGCTGGGTGTCAGGCTGAAGGGCAGGGCGGACCGGATCCGTTCGATAAGGCGGCCGTCATGCCGCCGCGCATGGCCCCGGGAGCGTCGGATGTGATGCCGGGTCAGCGCCAAGGCCAATTGGCTTGCGAGCAATTCGTCAAACGCCACCCGTCGCAAAGCCGGCGCGTCGGGTTCGAGATCGCTGGCCGCCTGCGGCCGGTGCAAGTGCTTCAGGCTGGTCGAAAAATCGTCCCATGCGGCACGGGCCTTCCAGGCGGGATCCTGCCATTCGGGCAGATCGGGGATCAGGGCAAGCGCGCTGTCATTGGCTTTCAGCATCGTCTTTGCCGCCAGACCCGCCGTCATCGGATAGACCGGCTCGACCGCCGGCATGGCCTGGAAAGCCTCACGGGTCAGGATATGGTCCGGGTGCACCATTTGCGGGCGGCCGTTGAACCACTCGAAATGGCCGCTGATATAGCGCGTCTCGCCGACCGGCATGGCCTTGCGCAGCCAGTCCTCGCGGGCATGGAAAAACACAAGTTCGAGTTCGCCCGTCTCGTCACTGGCATAGACCTTGTAGGGCGCGCGGCCGCGCGGCGGTGCCGGACGATGCCGATCGATCAGAGCCTTGATCGTGACAATCGCGCCATGCGGCGCATGGGCGATTTCGGGCATGGCGGAGCGGTCGATCATCGACCAGGGGATGTGGAAAACCACATCCAGAACCCGTGCTTCGGGGCGTCCACCGACAAGCTTTGTCAGGGGTTTCATGAGGCGCGGTCCGATCCCGGAAAGGGCGCTGGCCGGCTGGAACAAAGGGTTGAGGATAGGCGGACGCATCGGCGGCGGAGCTGAATCGGTCAGGAGACGCGGATTTGTCGCGACGATGCACCTGACATTGCCGCCACGCAAGGATATAACAGCGGCCCACTTTCCAATCCGGATCCGGTTTCATGTCAGGCACAACCCTTTCCAGCCAGGGTCTCGACCCGCGTCGCAAACGTATTCTTTTCCGGTCCTGGCACCGCGGGACCCGGGAAATGGACCTTTTGCTCGGACGGTTCGCGGATGCGGAGCTGCCGCATATGTCGGATGCCGATCTCGATGTCTTTGAGGTCCTGATGGAAGTGCCGGATCAGGACCTGTTCTCCTGGATCACCGGAAAGGCGCGGACGCCGGACAATTACGACAGTGCGGTGTTTCGAAAGGTCGTGCGCTTCCATATGGATCGTTCTGACCCGGCCACGTGACCATGACAACCGACCTCAAGACCCTGTTTGTACAACACGATCAGGCCGTCTTTTCCGGCGTGCCGGACGGTTGCGACGGCTATGTCCTGGCCCGGCTCCTGGCCGAACGAAAGGCCGAGACGGGGCCGGTTGCGCTGTATGTTGCCCGCGACGCGCAACGTTTGCAGGCTACCGAGCGAGCGCTGGCGTTTTTTGCCGGTTCGGTGCCCACGCTCACCTTGCCGGCCTGGGACTGCCTTCCCTACGACCGCGTTTCCCCCAATCCGGTAATTGCCGCCCGGCGCATCGCCGCGCTTGCCCGGCTGGCGGCCGGGCCGGAGACACTCGGCGGCATGGTGATCTTCACAACCGTCAACGCGGTTTTGCAGCGGGTTCCCGAAACCTCGACCATCGCCGGTGCCTCGCATGTCGTTGCGCCGGGCAATCGCGTTGTGATGGACGATCTTGTAAGCTGGATGCAGGAAAACGGCTTCCTGCGTACCGCAACGGTTCGCGAGGCCGGGGAATTTGCCGTACGCGGTGGCATCCTCGATCTCTTTGCGCCCGGCGCCGAAGCGCCCGTCCGCTTGGACTTTTTTGGCGACACGCTGGAATCGATCCGCACCTTCGATACCGAGACGCAGCGCACTACCGGGCAGTTGAAGGGCCTTTCCCTGGTTCCGATGAGCGAGGTCGTGCTCACGCGGGATGCGATTGCCCGGTTCCGACGGAATTACGTGGCCGAATTCGGCGCGGCGGAACGGGACGACCTGCTCTATCAGGCTATTTCAGAAGGGCGTCGGCACGTCGGGTTCGAGCATTGGGCGCCTCTTTTTCACGAGCGCATGGAAACGCTCTTCGACGCCATCGGTACGGCGCCGATTATCCTCGACCATCTTGCCGACGACGCCATTGCCGAGCGGCTTGAGCAAATCAACGACCATTATTCGGCACGGCTTGAAGCGCTCGACCACAGGCAGGGCGGGGCCGTGCCCTACAAACCCATCGCGCCCGACCGGCTATATTTTTCGGCGGACGAATGGACGACAACGCTTGCGGACCGGAAATCGGCCAAACTGACGGCCTTTGCGACGCCGACCGAGGCCGGCAACGTGGTCGATTTCGGCGGCCGCGTGGGGCGCACCTTTGCGGCCGAACGGGCTTCCGGCGATGTCAACGTCTTCGACGCGCTGGTCAGCCATATCGGTGAGTTGCAGTCGCGCAAGCGCCGCGTGGTGATTGCCTGCTGGAGCGACGGGTCGCGCGACCGTCTCTCGCACGTACTGTCGGATCACGGCCTGACGCGGACGAGATCGGTCGATTCCTGGCCGGAGGCCGACGGGCTCGCCAAAGGGGTCGTGGCACTGGTCGTGCTGGGGCTTGAGAGCGGCTTCGAGGTCGGCGACCTGACCATTCTTTCCGAACAGGACATTCTCGGTGAACGGCTCGTCCGCCCGCGGCGTAAGCAGAAACGCGGCGCGGATTTCCTGTCCGAAGTCACCAGCCTGGCCGAAGGCGACATCGTCGTTCATGTCGATCATGGCATCGGCCGCTTCATCGGCCTGAAGACAGTGTCCGCGGCCGGCGCGCCGCACGATTGTCTGGAACTGCATTATCACGGCGGCGACAAACTGTTCCTGCCGGTCGAGAACATTGAACTCCTGTCGCGCTACGGCTCGGAAGACACGACCGTTCAGCTCGATCGTCTCGGCGGCGGCAATTGGCAGGCGCGCAAGGCGCGCATGAAAAAGCGCATCCTCGAAATCGCCGACGACCTGATCAAGATCGCGGCGGAACGGGCGATGCGCAACGCGGCCACGATTGCACCGCCGGAAGGGCTTTATGACGAGTTCGCCGCGCGCTTTCCCTATGAAGAGACCGAAGACCAGGAAGCCGCGATCGGTTCGGTGTTTGAAGACCTTGCATCCGGTCGCCCGATGGACCGGCTGATTTGCGGCGATGTCGGTTTCGGCAAGACCGAGGTGGCGCTGAGAGCTGCCTTCATCACGGCCCTTTCCGGACGGCAGGTCGCGCTCGTCGTCCCGACAACGCTGCTCGCACGCCAGCACTTCAAAACGTTCATGGAGCGTTTCAAGGGCTTGCCCGTGAACGTTCGCCAGGCTTCCCGACTGGTCGCGGCCAAAGACCTGTCGGCAACAAAAAAGGGACTGACGGACGGGTCGGTCGATATTGTCATCGGCACGCATGCGCTGCTCGGCAAGGCGATCAAGTTCCGCGATCTCGGTCTGCTGATCGTCGACGAGGAGCAGCATTTCGGCGTCAAGCACAAGGAGCGCCTGAAGGAACTGAAATCCGATGTGCATGTGCTGACCCTGTCGGCCACTCCGATTCCGCGCACCATGCAATTGGCGCTGACCGGCGTCCGGGAATTGTCGCTGATTGCAACACCGCCGGTCGATCGGCTGGCCGTGCGCACGTTCGTCTCGCCGTTCGATCCGCTGGTGATCCGCGAGGCCCTGCTTCGCGAACGCTATCGCGGCGGCCAGGCCTTTTATGTCTGCCCGCGGATTGCCGATCTGGCCGAGACCAAGGCGTTCCTCGACGAGGCGGTGCCGGAGGTCAAGGTCGCCGTCGCACACGGCCAGATGGCCGCGGGAGACCTGGAAGACATCATGACCGAGTTCTACGAGGGCCGGTACGATGTGCTTTTGTCCACGACGATCGTCGAATCCGGTCTGGATATTCCGACCGCGAACACATTGATCGTGCACCGGGCCGACATGTTCGGCCTGTCGCAGCTCTATCAGCTGCGCGGACGGGTCGGCCGCTCCAAGACACGAGCCTATGCGCTCTTCACGGTGCCCGCCGACCGGGCACTGACACCGACGGCCGACCGCCGGCTCAAGGTCTTGCAATCGCTCGAAGGCCTTGGCGCCGGGTTCCAGCTTGCGAGCCACGATCTCGACATTCGCGGTGCGGGCAACCTGCTCGGTGAGGAACAGTCGGGCCATATCAAGGAAGTCGGCTTCGAACTCTACCAGCAAATGCTGGAGGAAGCGGTGGCGAGCCTGCGTTCCGGCGGGGACGATCTGGAGGATTCGGGGCAATGGTCGCCGCAGATCACGGTCGGCATGCCGGTCATGATCCCGGAGGGCTATGTACCCGACCTGCAATTGCGCATGTCGCTTTACCGGCGGCTCGCCGATCTCGGATCGGCAACGGAGATCGATGCTTTTGGGGCAGAACTCATCGACCGGTTCGGGCCACTGCCGCCGGAAGTGGATTCGCTTTTGAAGATCGTCTTCATCAAGGCGCTGTGCCGGACCGCCAATGTCGAAAAGGTCGATGCCGGCCCGAAAGGTGTCGTTCTCAGCTTGCGCGACAACACCTTCCCCAATCCGCAGGGCCTCGTCGGATACATTGCCGAACAGGGCAGCCTTGCGAAAATCCGACCGGACCACAAGATCGTGCTGATCCGAGACTGGGAAAAGCCGGAACAGCGCCTCAAGGGGGCCGCGACGGTGCTGACCAAACTGGCCCGGCTTGCGGAACAGGCGGCCGAAGCCGCTTGAAGCAGGCGGCCGGCGGCGTTGCCGGTTCGCCGAAGGGTTCAGTCGAGGCGTTCCAGAAGCATCTTCAACGCTGTCTCCACCGTGGCGAGGCGTACGCCGTCGCGATCCTGGTCGGCGAAGACATAGTGAGTGTGCCGTGTGGGCTTGTCCGCACCGGCGACGGCGAAGTGAACCAGACCGACAGGTTTTTCCGCGCTGCCGCCGCCCGGACCGGCGATACCGGTAACAGCGACCGCCGCGCCGGTGCCCGCCCGTGAGAGGGCCCCTTCGGCCATGGCGCGGGCAACCGGTTCGCTGACGGCGCCGTGCCTCGTGATCAACGCCGCCGGGACGCCGAGCATGTCGGCCTTGGCTTCGTTCGAATAAGTGACAAACCCGCGATCGACCACCGCCGACGAACCGGATATGTCCGTCAGGGCGCCGGCAATCAGTCCGCCCGTACAGGATTCCGCGGTCGCGACCGTCCGGCCGGCTTCCGTATAGCGGCGGACCACGTCTTGCGAAAGGGATCGGATGCGGGCGCGCAGCTCGGTCATTTCACTGGTCATCGAATGTCTCTTTGCCCTTTCGGTTGGCAACCGGGGGCGGCAGCATGATTGTGGCCGTTGCCGTTGCCGCGATCCCCTCGCTGCGGCCGGTAAAGCCAAGCCGCTCCGTGGTGGTCGCCTTTACGCTGATGCGTTCGCGTTCGATATCAAGGATCTCTGCAATACGCTGGCGCATGCGGTCCCGATGCGGCCCGATCTTCGGCGCTTCGCAGATGATGGTCAGGTCGATCGCCGTAATGCGGCCCTGGCGCTCGCGAACCCGATCGCCGGCGTGGCGTAAAAAAACGTCCGACGCGGCGCCTTTCCATTGCGGGTCGGAAGGCGGGAAGTGATGGCCGATATCGCCGTCGGCAAGCGCGCCGTAAAGCGCGTCGGTGATCGTGTGCAACGCCACATCCGCGTCGGAATGGCCCTTCAGTCTCCGATCATGCGGGATATCGATGCCGCCGAGGATGAGGCCGTTCCCCGGTTCGAATGCGTGTACGTCGTAGCCGTGGCCGGTGCGCACTTCGGGAAAGAGGTCAGGGGACATACGCCGCTCCGCTTCGGAAAAATCTGCTTCCGTGGTCAATTTGACATTATCGCGTCCACTTTCCACGAGCCGTACGGGGATGCCGGCAGCTTCGGCAATCGCCGCGTCGTCCGTCACGGCGATACCGTCTGCAAAGGCCGCTTCATGGGCCTGGAGTATGGTTTCGAATGCGAATCCTTGAGGTGTCTGCGCCGCCCATAATCCGTCGCGCGACAGGGTGGCGCCGATGCTGCCGTCGCCGGCATCACGTTTCAGCGTATCGACAACGGGGCAGGCGGCAATCGCTCCGGTCCGGGCACCGATTGCCTTGTCGACAGAGGAGATGACGGCCGGAGAGACGAACGGACGGGCCGCGTCGTGGATCAGGATCCTGTCAGGCGCTGCATCGCGAAACGACCGTAACCCGTTCAGTACGGATTCCTGACGCGTTGCGCCGCCGTGCACCGGCTCGAGCAGATCCGCAATGCCTGCGACCGCTTCGTCGTAAAGGGTCCTGTCGTCCGGATGGATGACACATCGTATACGGCGTCCAGCCCCCCACGCCTGGAATTGCCCGATCGTGTGCCGGAGCACGGAAATCCCGGCAAGCCTGCGATATTGCTTCGGGATCCCGGTGCCGGCGCGATGGCCGCGTCCCGCGGCAACGATCAGAACGGCCGTATCGATTGGGGCTATGGTATCTGCTGTCACGGCCGGCTCTGGTAAAATGGTCGTGGTTGAATTCGAGCCGCGATTTACCACACTTCCCGATGAGGACAAGGCGTTACGCCGGTCGTGTTAAAAGTGACCGGAATTGTCGCATTGCACAAAAATCTGTTTAATTTCTGTGCAGATTGAGATATTGCCTAAAATTCGTCCAGTATCGAAAGGGCTTTCGTGGGAGCTAGCGTACACATCGGGACCGTTGCCACGCGCAACAATGTGTTTTTAGCGCCGATGTCAGGGGTTACGGATGCGCCTTTTCGGGCTTTGGCCTGGCGGCGCGGGGCCGGGCTCGTCGTCACCGAAATGGTGGCAAGCGAGGCGCTGTCGCATCGCAATCCGGACTTTGTGCGCCGCGCCCGGAGTGCGGGCGCCGGACCGCATGTCGTGCAACTTGCCGGTCGTGAAGCCCGCTGGATGACCCTAGCTGCCGAGATCGCGAGCGGCGAGGGGGCGGATGTCATCGACATTAATATGGGATGCCCGGCGCGCAAGGTGACGAACGGGGCGTCCGGGTCGGCATTGATGCGCGATCTTGATCACGCACTGAGTCTGATCGAGGCTACGTTAACCGGTGCAACCTGTCCCGTGACGGTGAAGATGCGGCTCGGGTGGGATCATGATTCCCTGAATGCTCCCGACCTTGCGGCCCGGGCGGAAAAAGCCGGCGTTTCCATGGTGACGGTGCACGGGCGCACACGATGCCAGTTCTACAAGGGTAAAGCAGACTGGCGGGCCGTGGCCGCGGTTTGCGAAGCGGTTTCCGTGCCGGTCGTCGTAAACGGTGACATTTGCAGCCTGGACGATGCGCGAGCCGCGCTCGGCCAATCGGGCGCCGATGCCGTCATGGTGGGGCGCGGCGCTTACGGGCGGCCCTGGTTTCCCGGAGCACTGGCCCGGGCGCTTGCAACAGGAATGCCGGTCGAATCCCCGCCGATGGAGGTCTTGCGGGACGATCTGATCGAGCTTTACGAGGCTATGCTGATTTGCCACGGAACGCGTATCGGCGTTCGCGCGGCGCGCAAACATCTGGCTTGGAGTTTCGAGGCGCTCCTGCCGGATGTCCGGACAAGACTGATGCGGTCCGTCCTGACAACCGAAGATCCGAAACAGGCAATCGGTCTTATCGGGACATTTTTCGACACGCTAACAGATGCCGGAGACAAGGCCGCATGAGTACCGCCGCTTTAATGAAGCATCCGATAGGGCTCTCGCTTGGCGAAAGCCTGCAGGGTACCGTTCTGAACATGCTGCCGCATCCGGTGCTGCTTGTGGACCGGTACTTCAATATTCATCTGGCCAATGTGGCCGCGGAGGCATTCTTCCAGTCCAGTTCGCCGGTCATCACCCGGCACAGCCTCGACTATTTCATTCCCTTCGGCAGTCCGGTGCTGTCGCTGATCGAACACGTTCTGGAGCGCAACGCGCCGGTCAACGAATACCGCATCGATATCGGGTCGCCGCGCATCGGCGCCGATCGCATCGTCGATGTCTACGTGGTGCCGTCGACGGAATTGCCGAATGCGGTGGTCCTGATGTTTCAGGAGCGCACGATCGCGGACAAGATGGATCGCCAGCTCACGCATCGGGGCGCCGCGCGCACCGTTACCGGTCTTGCCGCCATGCTGGCGCATGAGATCAAGAACCCGCTTTCCGGCATCCGGGGGGCGGCCCAGCTTCTGGAACAATCGGCCAGCGACGAGGACCGCGCTCTGACGCAGCTGATCACCGATGAAGCCGACCGCATCGTCAAGCTCGTCGACCGGATGGAAGTGTTTTCCGACGACAGGCCGATCGAACGCGAGCCGGTCAACATCCACCACGTGCTTGAGCACGTCAAAAGGCTCGGCCAATCGGGCGTTGCCCGCGGCTTGAACATCATCGAACATTACGATCCGTCTCTGCCGGCGGTCTTCGGCAATCGCGACCAGCTCGTCCAGGTCTTCCTGAACCTGATCAAAAACGCCTCCGAGGCGCTCGGCGAGCGACCGGATGGCGAAATCATGCTGACGACGGCGTTTCGCCCCGGGATCCGGCTGTCGACGCCTGGCAGCAAGGACAAGGTCAGCCTGCCGCTCGAAGTCGCCGTGACGGATAATGGCAAAGGCATCCCGGCGGAATTGCTGCCGCATCTCTTCGATCCCTTCGTCACCACAAAAACCAACGGTACCGGGCTCGGACTGGCGCTGGTGGCAAAGATCATCGGCGATCATGGCGGCGTGATCGAATGCGACACCATGCCGGGTCGGACCGTCTTTCGGGCGCTCTTGCCTGCATGCAAGGCCATTCCGGTGCCGGTGGCTGCCAATGGCTGAGCGCCGGACCGGCCCGATCATCGTCTCCGATTGAACCATGGCAAACCCGTAAGGTCGTGATGCCCAGTGAAACCGTACTCATTGCCGACGACGATGCCGCAATCCGCACCGTCCTCAACCAGGCCCTCTCGCGCGCCGGGTACTCGGTTCGCCTGACCTCGAATGCCACGACCCTGTGGAAATGGGTCAGCCAGGGCGAGGGCGACCTGGTCGTGACCGATGTGGTCATGCCGGACGAAAACGCCTTCGAATTGCTGCCGCGGATCCGCAAGTCGCGTCCCGATCTGCCGGTCATCGTGATGAGTGCGCAGAACACGTTCATGACGGCGATCCGCGCCTCCGAACGGGGCGCCTACGAATACCTTCCGAAACCGTTCGACCTGAAGGAATTGATCGCCATTGTCGGCCGGGCGCTGTCCGATCGGCACCCGCCGGCGCCGCAGCCCGAGGACCCGGACGCGCAGGACCATCTGCCCCTGATCGGTCGGTCGGCCGCGATGCAGGAAATCTATCGCGTCCTGGCGCGGCTGATGCAGACGGACCTGACGGTGATGATCACCGGCGAGTCCGGTACCGGCAAGGAACTCGTCGACCGCGCCCTGCACGATTTCGGAAAGCGTGCCCGCGGCCCGTTCGTTGCCATCAACATGGCGGCGATTCCGCGCGACCTGATCGAATCGGAATTGTTCGGCCACGAAAAGGGCTCGTTTACGGGCGCGCAGAACCGCAGTTCCGGCCGCTTCGAACAGGCAGAGGGCGGTACGCTCTTCCTCGACGAAATCGGCGACATGCCCATGGAAGCACAAACCCGCCTGTTGCGGGTTTTGCAGCAGGGCGAATACACGACGGTCGGCGGCCGGACCGCGATCAAAACGGATGTGCGCATCATCGCGGCAACCAACAAGGATCTGCGCCAGCTCATCAATCAGGGACTGTTCCGCGAAGACCTGTTCTTCCGCCTCAACGTCGTGCCGCTGCGGCTGCCGCCGCTGCGCGAGCGGGCGGAGGACATTCCGGACCTTGTACGGCATTTCTTCGCCATGGCTGAACGCGAGGGATTGCCGGCGAAGCGGATCAATTCCGACGCGCTTTCCCGATTGACCCGGTATCGCTGGCCCGGGAACGTGCGCGAACTGGAAAATCTCGTGCGACGGCTTACCGCGCTCTATCCGCAGGACATTATCACCGAGGCGATCGTCGACCAGGAGATCGACGACCGCCCGATCCGCGACGACGCCGAAGCCAGCGACGGCAACGAGCCGCTCAGCGTGGCGGTCGAACGGCATCTTTCGGACTATTTCGACGAGTTTCCCGGCAGCCTGCCGCCGCCTGGCCTGTACCAGCGCATACTCCGCGAGGTCGAGTATCCGCTGATCAGTTCGGCCCTGTCGGCCACCCGCGGCAATCAGATTCGGGCAGCAGAGCTGCTTGGCGTCAACCGCAACACGCTGCGCAAGAAGATCCGCGAGCTCGAGATTCCGGTCACCCGTCTGCCGGGATAAACCGGCAGGCCTGTCTAGTTTAATCCATCGCCCGCCCTGGCCGATGCGTGCGCTGCGTTGGCCGCTATCTGCCGTCAATAGTCCATCCACAGCCCTGCAGCCTCTGTCCGCACGGACAAAGCATTGTCTCAATTCTGCAACATTGTTGTTGAAATGCGACGCTATCGGGGCTACGGCCAATCGATCAATGGGATTGCGGTGCCAGTTTTGACAGACTGAGACCAACGTCCCGGTTGGTGCAACTTAAACGCGGCACGATGATTTCACTCGAAACGGATTCCGCCTCTGCCGTCCAATCCACCGAGTTTTCGCTCGGTGAACGGCGCAAGACTGTGCGCCGGATCGGCTTCCTGCTTTTCATTGTGGCAGGTATCTCGGTGTTTTCGACGCTTCTGATCCTCACCGGTCAGACGTCGATCGAAGTGACCGACGACATCATCCGACTCGCGCTTCGCGTCAACGCGGTCATTCTGCTTTTGCTTCTGCTGTCGACCGCCGCAGAACTCCTGATGATCTATCTGGCCCGACGGTCGGGTCGGGCCGCGGCCCGGTTGCACATCCAGATCGTGTCTTTGTTCAGTTTCCTGGCGCTGATCCCGGCAACCATCGTGGCGATCATTGCGAGCATTACGCTGGATCAGAACCTCGATCGGTGGTTTTCCAATCAGATCTCCCAAATCATCGACAATTCGCAGAATCTTGCGAATGCCTATGTGGTCGAACACGGACGGGTGCTGCGCGCCAACCTCTTGAACATGGCCGCTGACATGGACAGCGCCCAGCAATTCTACGAATTCAGCCCGTCCCAGTTCGACAGCATCATGCTTACCCAGGCGACCGTGCGGCAAATGCCGGTAGCCTTCATCCTCGACGGATCGGGCAGTGTCATCGTGCGGGCCATCGTCGACCCGTCGGTCTCCGTGAACATGCCGACCGAACGCATGATCGCGGATGCCGGGTCGGGCGAACCGATCATCAACATCGTGGCGCAATCCGGTCAGGTCACGGGCCTGATGAAGCTCAAGGCCTATGACGACTTCTACCTGTTCGTGGTTCGGCGCCTTGATGCGCGGGTCACGGAGCTTTTCAATCTCGTGCAGAAGGACACGCGGGAATATCAGGCGCTGCAGCAAAGCCGACCGGAAGCGCAACTGACCAATGCGGTGGTCTATATCGGCGTCGCGCTCTTGCTGCTGCTTGCCGCGATCTGGGTCGGTCTCGGGTTTTCAGACCGGCTCGTGACGCCGATCCGGCGCCTGATTACGGCCGCCGACCAGGTTTCCCGCGGCAATCTCCACGTCCAGGTGCCGGTCAAGCAGCGGGAAGGGGACTTCGCCAATCTCGGTGCCATGTTCAACACGATGACCCAGCAGCTGCAAAGCCAGCGCGATGAGTTGCTGGCAGCGGGCGAAAAGGAAAACCAGCGGCGCAAATTCACCGAAACCGTGCTTTCCGGCGTGACCGCATCGGTAATCGGCATCGATCGGGTCGGACGTGTGACGATAGCCAATCCGTCGGCGCTGGAATTGTTCGATATCACCGAAGCGGACCTGATCGGCGCCAAACTGACCGCTGTGGTCCCTGAACTGGAGGAGTTCGTGGCGGCCGCCCTGATGAGCGACCGGCCGGTTCCACCGAAACAGATATCCATTATTCGCGGCCAGAAAACTCGGATCCTTGCGGCGCGGGCGACGGGGAACGCGTCGGGCGAATCCGGTGCGACGATCGTTGTGACGATGGATGACATCACCGATCTCGTGACCGCCCAACGCAGTGCAGCCTGGGCCGATGTGGCCCGGCGCATCGCCCACGAGATCAAGAACCCGCTGACTCCCATCCAATTGTCCGCCGAGCGGATCCGGCGGCGCTACGGCAAGAAGATCGGCGAGGATACCAAGGTCTTCGATCAATGCGTCGACACGATCGTCCGTCAGGTCGGCGATATCGGCCGCATGGTCGACGAGTTTTCATCGTTCGCCCGGATGCCCAAACCCGTCATGGCGGAACGCGATCTCGGGTCGATGGTTCGCGAAGCCGTGTTCCTGCAAAGCGTGGCCCTGTCCGACATCAACGTGACCACGGAGATTCCAGAAAACGGTCTGAAAGGCTTTTTCGATGAACGCCTGATCGTGCAGGCGGTGTCGAACCTGGTGAAGAATGCGGGCGAGGCGGTTGCGGCCTACCGGTTCGAGGAGGGTGAAAACGGTCGGATCCATGTCAGCGTGGCCAAACGCGGATCGGATTTCATCATCGACGTGGAGGACAACGGTCCGGGATTTCCGGTGGAGGACCGGGCAAACCTGCTCGAACCCTACATGACGACCCGGGAAAAGGGGACCGGCCTCGGACTGGCCATCGTGCGCAAGATCATCGAAGAGCATAACGGCCATATCGAATTGCTGGACGCGGCGGAATGCGCGACCGGCGGACATGGGGCGCTGGTCCGGGTCGTGCTCGGTCAGGTCGAACAACCACAGCACCCATCATCGACGACCGACGTTCCGTCGGAGGAAAACAATACGGGGCCCGACGACGCCAATGGCAGCTGACATACTGATTGTCGACGACGAGATGGACATCCGGGAACTCGTCGCCGGTATCCTGGAAGATGAAGGATATGAGACCCGTACGGCTGCCGACAGCACGGCGGCCCTGCGGGCTATCGAAGAACGACGGCCGCAACTGATATATCTCGATATCTGGCTGCAACGCAGCGAACTGGACGGCCTGGCGATCCTCGATATCATCCGGGAACAGCATCCCGACCTGCCGGTCGTCATGATTTCCGGTCACGGCAATATCGAGACGGCGGTATCGGCCATCAAGCGCGGCGCCTACGATTACATCGAAAAGCCCTTCAAGGCGGACCGTCTCGTGATCGTGACGGAACGGGCGCTTGAAGCGACGAAATTGCGGCGCGAGGTCAAGGATCTGCGCCAGCGCGGTGCGGTCAGCGACGAGCTGGTCGGGCGGTCATCCGCCATGAATCAGGTGCGGCAGATGATCGAGCGCGTCGGTCCGGCCAACAGCCGGGTGCTGATCCACGGCCCCTCCGGCAGTGGCAAGGAAACCGTGGCGCGTGCCATCCACCATGCGTCCAGCCGGTCCGGGAACGCTTTTGTTGCCATCAACGGGGCGGTTATCACGCCGGACCGCATGGAAGAGGAATTGTTCGGCGTCGAGGACCCGCAGGGCGGCCGCAAGATGACCGGGGCGCTGGAAGAGGCCCACGGCGGTACGCTCTATCTGGACGAAGTCGCCGATATCCCGCCCGAAACCCAGAGCAAGATCCTGCGTGTCCTGGTCGACCAGACCTTCCAGCGCGTCGGTGGCGGATCAAAGGTACGGGTCGATGTGCGGATCATTTCTTCGACCGCACGCGATCTCGGGCAGGAAATCTCGGCCGGACGGTTTCGCGAGGACCTGTATCACCGCCTTAGCGTCGTGCCATTCGGCGTCCCGCCGCTCAGCGACCGACGGGAGGATATTCCGGACCTCGTATCGCATTTCATGCAGCAATTGACGGAAAGTGCCGGACTTCCCGGGCGGGAAATCTCGAGCGAGGCCATGGCGGTGCTGCAGGCGCATGACTGGCCGGGCAATGTGCGCCAGTTGAAGAACAACATCGAACGACTGGTGATCCTGACACGGGGAGACGAGGACAGCACCGTTTCCGCCGATCTCCTGCCTAACGAACTCGGCACCTCGATGCCGTCGGTCGCTTCCAGTTCCGGTGGCCAGCATCTGATGGCCTTGCCGCTGCGCGAAGCCCGCGAGATCTTCGAACGCGATTATCTTCAGGCGCAAATCAACCGGTTCGGTGGCAATATCTCCAGGACGGCGGATTTCGTCGGTATGGAACGGTCGGCTCTCCACCGTAAACTGAAAACACTGGGGCTGGGTTAGGTCATGCAGAATGAGGGCAGGTCGGTGCGGCGCGGCCATCGCATACCGGCGCACCGCCGATCAACGCGGACCGGCCGCGACGCGGTTCGACCACGGTCGTCGTCATGAGGGTCATTATCTGCGGCGCCGGACAGGTCGGCTACGGCATTGCCGAACGGCTGGCATCCGAGGCGAACGACGTTTCGGTGATCGACAATTCTCCCGAACTGGTCAACGCCATTCGCGACACGCTTGATGTGCGCGGTTTCGTCGGACACGGAGCGCATCCCGACGTGCTTGCCCAGGCCGGTGCCGGCGAGGCGGACATGATCATTGCCGTCACCCTCTACGATGAAGTCAACATGGTCGCCTGCCAAGTGGCGCATACGCTGTTCCAGGTGCCGACGAAGGTGGCGCGGGTGCGGGCGCAATCCTATCTGGCGCCGCACTGGGGCGACCTGTTTTCCCGGGATCACATGCCGATCGACGTGATCATTTCGCCGGAGGTCGAGGTCGGCGAAATGGTGATGCGGCGGCTCACCTATCCGGGCGCGGTAGAGGCGATCCCGTTCATCGACGATCATGTTTTCCTGCTCGGCATACATTGCGACGACGACTGCCCGATCATCGAAACGCCGCTCAAGCAATTGACCGAACTGTTTCCCGATCTCGGCGCCGTCGTGGTCGGCATAGTGCGGGATGGTAACCTGTTCGTTCCGACCAGTACCGATTCCATGTACGAGCAGGACCTGGTCTATGTCGTGACTCCGGCCAATCAGGTCAGGCGCACGCTGTCGATTTTCGGGCATGAGGAACCGGAAGTCGCGCGGGTGGTGATTGCCGGCGGCGGTAATATAGGTCTTTACGTCGCCAATTCGCTCGAAGCACGTCAGAAGTCGGCAAAGATCAAAATCATAGAGCAAAGCCGGGAACGGGCGATCGATATCGCGGAGCGCCTGCGCCGCACGGTCGTGCTGCACGGCAGTGCGCTCAGCCAGGACATTCTGCGCGAAGCCGACGTGCAGGACGCGGATACGCTTGTTGCCCTGACCAATGACGACAAGGTCAACATCCTGTCCTGCGTGATGGCCAAGAAGCTCGGCACACGCCGCAATCTGAGCCTCCTGAACGAAACCACCTATCCGGTTTTCGCGGGCGTGCTCGGCATCGACGCCCACGTCAATCCGCGGGCCGTGACCATCTCGAAAATCCTGCGCCATGTGCGGCGCGGCCGGATCCGCGGCGTGCATTCCATGCAGAACGGAAAGGCGGAAGTCATCGAGGCCGAGGCGCTCGATACCTCGTCGCTTGTCGGCAAGCCGCTGGCCGCGCTCGACCTGCCGAACGGCATTCGCATCGGTGCCATCCACCGGGATGGCAAGGTCATCGTTCCAACGGGCGAAACCCGCGTTCAGGCCCACGACCGCATCGTCATCTTCGCGCTCGCCGAAAGCGTGCGCCAGGTCGAGCAGATGTTCCGGGTCAGCCTGGAGTTCTTTTAGTGTGGCACCCCTTGTTGGGACAGGGATTGATCCTCTGCTTCATCCCATGCGCATCCGACGGCATGCATCGGTCCATGGCCCGTTGTGCGGCACCGGGTCTTTTTGTGCAGACTGTCCGTCTGTCGGATTGACGCCAGGCGGACTGTCGGGCGAACTCCTGCCATGACCAATGTTCTCAACGTCTTTTCCACGTTGTTGTGGACATTTGCCTGCACCATGGTGCTGCCGGCGATTGCCGGAACCGTCGCCGGTGAAACCGCGGCTACGACCGATTTTGTCATCATGATCGTGCTGACCATTTTCTTCGCCGGCTCCATTGCCTTTGCCGTGCGCGGTCGAGCAAGCGGGCTCAATCGGGTCGAATCCTACTTGCTGATGCTTGTTGCCTGGACGGTGCTGCCGGCGATTGCGGCGGTGCCGATGGTCACGGCGACGGATCTGGGCTGGCTCGATGCCTATCTGGAAGCGGTGTCGGCGATGACAACGACCGGGTTCACCGTGATCGGCCCGATCGACGAGACATCGCGTGCCATCGTGCTCTGGCGGTCGGAACTGCAATGGATTGGCGGCCTCCTGACGCTCTGGTCGCTTGTGCTGATCATCGCGCCGTTCGGGGTGGGCGGGCTGCCGCAGAGCCAGATTGCGCTGATGAGCGGCGCCACGGGTCGTGAAGTCACAAACTCGGTGCGGGTCGCTCTCGATATCGCGCGTGTTTATGCCGTTCTGACGGGCCTTTGCGCGGTCGGCCTGCTGGCGTGCGGGTTGTCGCTCTTCGATGCAATCTGCCTCGCATTCAGCACGCTTTCAACCGGCGGGTTCATGCCGCGCGACGGCAATCTGGAGAGTTTTGACAGCAACACCGCGCAGATCGTCGTCTGTATCTTCATGCTTGCCGGTGCCAGCAGCATCTTCTGGTTCCGCATGATGCAGTCGCGATGGCGCATGCTGGCAATGCACCGCGAGACCTATTTCGTTTTTGCGGTTGCAATCGCCCTGGGGCTCGCCTATGCCGTGCGACTTTTCGAAGCAGCCGGCTCAGCCGACGTGCTGCACCCGCTGACGGCTCTGCGGGAAGGATTGGTCACGGGAATCTCGGTGGTGACGACGACCGGGTTCGAGGCGCGGCAGAGCAGCTTTTCCGTCATGCCGATGCCGATCGTGTTGTTTTTTGTGTTGATCGGAGCGGGCAGTTTCTCGACCGCAGGCGGCATCAAGTTCTACCGGATCGGGGCAATGTTCGTGCAGGCCGGCCGGGAACTCAACCGGCTGATCTACCCGCACGGCGTGCGGCCGGCCAAGTTCGGCGGCCAGCACTACGACATCCAGATCATGAAGGCGATCTGGGCATTTTTCCTGACTGTGGTCATTTTCGTGCCGGTCCTGGGCGCCTATCTGGCCGAGGGCGATCTGCCGTTGGAAGGCGCGCTCCTGGCGGCTGCATCGGCGTTTGCCAATGCAGGGCCGATCTAC
The DNA here is from genome assembly GCA_038745065.1 of Pseudomonadota bacterium. Lineage (GTDB taxonomy): Bacteria > Pseudomonadota > Alphaproteobacteria > Rhizobiales > JANQQB01 > JANQQB01. Next base: position 51,948 of record JBCDLT010000012.1, read on the forward strand.
GCGAGCGGCTGGCTGCAGGGGGCCGACCAATGGCCGGCCATTGCAGATTTTTCCGATGACAAGAAAGCAGTGCTGTGTGCGACAATGATCCTTGGCCGGATGGAAATCTTGGCCTTGTTTGGCGCCTTAAATCGGACATACTGGTTTAACAAATAACGCATTTCCCGCCCGGAGCCCTTCATGTCCCGCATAGCCTATGTCAACGGCCGTTACGTGCCGCATACCGATGCCAGTGTGCATGTCGAGGATCGCGGATATCAGTTCGCCGACGGTGTTTATGAAGTTTGCGAGATCCGTGACGGGCGGATCGTGGATGAACGGCGGCATCTCGACCGTCTCGACCGGTCGTTGTCGGAACTTGCCATCCGTGCCCCGTTTTCCCGGCGCACGGCCGGCACGATCCTGCGCGAAGTGATCCGGCGGAATCGCGTGCGGTCGGGCCTGGTCTACGTCCAGGTCACGCGCGGCGTGGCGCGCCGCGACCACGCCTTTCCAGGCCCTGAAGTGCCGCCATCGGTCGTGGTGACGGCAAAGTCCGTGCCGATCGAACAGGGCGACCTAGCGGCATCGGCCGGCGTCAAGGTGATTACGCTGCCGGACAACCGCTGGGACCGGGTCGACATCAAGTCGGTTTCGCTTCTGCCGAATGTGCTGGCCAAGCAAAAGGCACGCGAGGCCGGCGCCAAAGAAGCTTGGTTTGTCGACGATGGCGGCATGGTCACGGAGGGCTCGTCGACCAATGCATGGATCGTGACAAAAGATGGCAGGATCGTCACCCGTCCGGCGAACCACGGGATCCTGCGCGGCATCACCCGTGCCGTCGTCACCGAGGCCATTGCCGGGGAGGGGTTGACCCTGGAGGAACGCCCGTTTTCCGTAGCGGAAGCCCTGGAGGCGAAAGAGGCTTTCATCACGGCGGCGTCGACGATTGTCATGCCGGTTACGGCGATCGACGATAGACCGATTGGTAATGGACATCCGGGAACAATTGCATCAAACTTGCGCGCTAAATTCCACACTTATGCGGAACAGTCGGAGTTGTTGGCGAATTGACTTGGGCTTCGCGGACCGCGTAGGGTGTCGGGCCGAACGAGGGAGCGTCCACACACAAAAATCATACTCTATATGAAGGGCTGACGACCCGTACGCCGCGGCGGCGGGCCAGGCTGTAACCTTTTGAGTAACCCTCAGATACATATAAGGCAAAAACTGACGATGGCGGACCGTGCGCAAAATCTGCAAGACACTTTTCTGAACTATGTTCGCAAAAACAAGACTTCCCTTACGATCTTTCTAGTCAACGGCGTCAAATTACAGGGCGTCGTGACCTGGTTCGATAATTTCTGTGTTTTGTTGCGCCGCGACGGACATTCCCAATTGGTTTACAAACACGCAATTTCGACAATCATGCCGAACCAGCCGGTACAACTCTTCGATCCGGCGGAAGACGGGGCAGAAAAAACCGGGACCTGACCGACACTTGAAACCCGTAGACGACCGCAAGGCCCTTGAAAGCGCTCCCGGGCGGAACGCCGAAGGCGCGCTGATCGACCGGCGTCCGCAACGGGAACGCGTCGTTGTACTCGTACCGATTTTGAAAACACGCCCGACGGCAGCACCGGGAGCCGGGCAGGGCAGTCCGCCCGTCGCGCCCCGGTCCGCCGAAGCGACACTGGAAGAAGCGCTCGGCCTTGCCGGCGCGATCGATCTTGAAATCGCAACAGGCCATGTGATTTCCGTACCGGCGATCCGCCCCGCGACCTATTTCGGGACCGGCAAGGTCGATGAAATCGGGGCGGTCCTTAAATCCGAGAAGGCCGATCTCGCCTATATCGACACCGACCTGTCGCCGGTCCAGCAGCGCAATCTGGAGCGGGAATGGTCGGTCAAGGTGATCGACCGGACCGGGCTCATCCTTGAAATCTTCGCCGATCGGGCGCAGACGCGGGAAGGGCGGTTGCAGGTGGATCTTGCCCATCTGACCTATCAGCGCAGCCGCCTCGTTCGCAGCTGGACCCACCTTGAACGCCAGCGTGGCGGACTAGGCTTTGTCGGCGGGCCGGGCGAGACGCAGATCGAGGCCGATCGCCGGATCCTGCAAACCAAGATCAACCGCCTCGAACGGGATCTGGACAAGGTCAAACGCACCCGCGAGCAGCATCGGGTGAAGCGCCAGAAGGCGCCACATCCGGTCGTCGCGCTCGTCGGCTATACCAATGCCGGCAAGTCGACCTTGTTCAACGTGCTCACAGGCGCCGGGGTGTTTGCCAAGGATCTCCTGTTCGCGACTCTCGATCCGACCATGCGCATCATCAACCTGCCGCATGGCGGCACGGCCATCCTGTCGGATACGGTCGGTTTCATCTCCAGCCTGCCGACCCAATTGGTCGCAGCATTTCGTGCGACGCTTGAGGAAGTGCTTCTGGCCGACGTCATCCTGCATGTTCGGGACATCAGCCATCCCGATACCGCAGTCCAGGCCCGGGACGTCGCGGAGACACTCAAGGTGCTGGGCATCGATCCGGAAACCGACAAGCGGGTGATCGAAGTCTGGAACAAGATCGACCTGGTTCCGGAATTTGAACCGGTCGCGGGCAGGGAGGGTGTCGCCATCTCCGCTTTGACCGGCGCCGGACTGGATGACCTGCTGCAGATCGTCGAAGACCGGCTGGCTCAGGATTCCCGACGATACGATGTCAGCATACCGGCAACCGACGGCAAGCTGCTCGCCTGGCTCTACAATTCGGTCGAGGTTCTGGATCGACGGGATGCGACCGGCGACGATCCGCATGTGGAATTGAGCCTCAGGGTGCCGCCGGAGCGCGCGGCCCATTTCAGGACGAAGGCAGGCGCCTACATCGTTCCGCAAGCCTGATCGGGGTTCCGCAGGCCCGATCAGGTATAATCGGACACTTTTGTTTTGCCGGGCATCGCGCCCTTGGCTTCGTCCCACAGGGCGTCCATTTCCTGAAGTGTGGCTTCCTCGGGTGTCTTGCCGGTTCGATCGAGAGCCGCCTCGATGTACTGGAAGCGCCGGCGGAACTTGGAATTGGTCTGTCTGAGGGCGTTCTCCGGGTCGACACCGAGGTGGCGGGCCAGGTTGGTGACCGCGAACAAGAGGTCGCCGATTTCTTCCTCGACGGCATTCGGATGCTGCGCCTTTCTGGCGTCGACGATTTCTTGCGCTTCCTCGACGATCTTGTCGAGCACGGTCTCGGGATTGTCCCAATCGAATCCGACCTTTGCTGCTTTTTTCTGAGTCTTCAGGGCAAGGGTGAGCGCCGGCAGGTTCGATGGAATGCCCGACAGGACCGATACCGGATCTTCCGACACGATACCGGCCTTCGCCTTACGGGCCGCTTTTTCGGCCCGTTCCTCCGCCTTGATCTCGTCCCAGCGCTTCTTGACGGCCCCGGACGATATATCGGCACCGGTCTCGAACACATGCGGATGCCTGCGGATCATTTTCTTCGTGATGGCATGCACCACGTCGCCGAAATCGAACCGTCCGGCTTCCTTGGCCATGCGCGCATGGAACACCACCTGAAGCAGCAGATCGCCGAGTTCGTCGACGAGATCCTCGAAATCGCCGCGCTCGATAGCATCGGCGACTTCATAGGCTTCTTCAATCGTGTACGGCGCGATCGAGGAAAAATCCTGTTCCAGGTCCCAGGGACAGCCGCCGTCCGGATCGCGCAGCCGGTCCATCACGGCCAGCAGCATGGCGATGTCCGATGACGGTCGAAACGATCCGCCGCGGATGTCGGAACGGGCGTCGGTCTGTGCATCGACAGCGTTCTTGGCTTCCTTGGCTTCATCCGCCATGTCGGTTGTCTCGGCACTGTCCGGTGACAGGGGGGCGTTTGTCATGGGCGGCGACACTCCGTTTGCGAAAGGAAAGTCTCCCCCGCGATGCCAAGCCTGATTCTCATAAGATATATTATGGAACTTTTTTGTGCTGATTGTGCGTGGTGTCCATGCAGCCTCAGCGCACGGTTTTCGGTGATTCTGCCAAAGGATTCAGTCATCACGATCCGCTTGTTGAAACCGCTGCCCGCACAGCGCGGGTTTTGGCAATTGTCGTCAAGTGCCTGTGCCGCCATCGGACGGCAAATCCCCAGGCCTTTACCGCCCGGTGCTTTCGCGCTGCGTCAGGTCTGCGTCGGCCGCGTGATGGTCATGCCGTCATAACCGGGCACGACATTGTCCGGCAGCGTGCGCATCAGCGTATCGTAGTCGAGGTCGATATGCATGTTGGTCAGCACAGCCTGCTTCGGCCGAATGCGCTCGATCCAGTCCAGCGCATCCTGGAGGCTGAAATGGCTCGGATGCGGCGTCAGTCGGAGCGCATCGACGACCCAGACATCGATGTCGCGCAACAGGTCGAGGCTTTGATCCGGGAAATCCTTCACGTCGCTCGAATAGACGATGCCGTTGACGCGGAACCCGAGCGAGTCGATTTCGCCGTGGTTCTGGACGACCGGCGTGACGGTGATCGGACCGCCGGCGCCGTCGACCACGATCGGCTGTGTCGGGTCGATCCGGTGTTCGGTCAGGATCGGCGGATAATTGGATCCGGGCGGCGTGGTGAAACAATAGCCGAAGGCGGAGTGGGCGCGTTCGGCGGTGTGGTCATTCATATAGACGTCGACGCGCTGGCGCATGGAAATCGCCAGCACGCGCAGATCGTCAATGCCGTGAATGTGGTCCGCATGCGGATGGGTATAGAGCACTGCATCGAGCGTTGAGACGCCGGCCGACAGCATCTGTTCGCGAAAGTCGGCGCCGGTATCGATGACCAGTGTGGTCGACCCGTTCGGCCCATGCCGGCGCACCAGCGCCGAGCAACGCCGCCGCCGGTTCTTCGGGTTGTTCGGGTCGCACAGGCCCCAATTGTTGCCGATGCGCGGCACGCCGCCCGACGAGCCGCATCCCAGCAAGATGAAATCGTGACGGTCTGTCTGATCGGTCATGAAGCGGGTCTGTCGACCTTTGAAAACAGACGAAAGAAATTGTCTGTGGTCAGCGTAGCGAGCTCGTCGGCCGGCATGTCGAGCGTATCCGCCAACACGGCGGCGGTATGGGCTACATAGGCCGGTTCGTTGCGCCGTCCGCGTTTCGGAACCGGCGCCAGATACGGCGCATCGGTTTCGACCAGCAGGCGGTCCTTCGGGAGATCGGCAGCGATCCGGCGCAGCTCTTCGGACCGGTTGAACGTCAGAATTCCGGAAAACGAGACATAGAGACCAAGTGCTATTCCGGTTTCGGCCAGGCCGCGGCCGGAGGAAAAGCAGTGCAGGACGGCAGGGAAGGCCCCCTTCCCTGTTTCCTCCGTCAGGATCGCCGCCATGTCGGCATCGGCATCGCGCGAGTGTATGACGAGCGGCAATTGCGTTTCGCGCGCCGCCGCGATGTGGCGGCGCAGCCCGGCGGCCTGTTCGGATCGGGACGACCGGTCGTAATGGTAGTCAAGGCCGGCTTCGCCGATCGCGACCACCTTGTCGTGCCGGGCATGCTCGATGAGCATGTCGGTGGTGATGTCCGGTTCTTCATCGGCGTTGTGCGGATGGGTTCCGACGGAGCAATAGACGGCGTCATAGGTCTCCGCGAGCGCGCGGATCGCCTCGAAGCGGCGCACGCGGGTGCAGATCGTCACCATGCGCCGCACGCCGGCGTCCAGCGCCCGCGCGACGATGGTGTCCCGCTCCGCATCGAAATCGGCAAAATCCAGATGACAATGGCTGTCGACGAGCATCAGCTCTTACCGTCCGTCGCGTCGTCTTCGACATAGCGCGGGAAAATCGGTGACGGCGCCGGCAACGCCGTACCGGCCGGCACGCTATCATCGAGGGTCATGCCCGCAAAGGTCCGGCTCTCGGCCGGGACCGCGAGCCCGTCGAGCAGTCGTGCGGCGGAGGCGGGCATGACAGGCTGGATCATCAGCCCGACCAGCCGCAGAACCTCCGCGGTCACACTGAGCACGGTCTGCATGCGCTCCGGATCGGTCTTTTTCAGTGCCCACGGCTCCTGACCGGCGAAGTACCGGTTCGCGTCGGCGATCACCGCCCAGATGTCGGTGAGCACCAGGTGGATAGCGAGGTTGTCCATATGCGCGCGGCAGGTGTCGGCGAGCGCCAGTGCCGCGTCGAGGAGAGCCTTGTCCTGCGGTTCGAGCGCGGCCCGGTTTGGCATGGTGCCGTCGACATTCTTGGCGATCATCGACAGCGAGCGCTGGGCGAGATTGCCGAGATCGTTGGCAAGGTCCGCATTGATGCGCCCGACGATCGCCTCGTGGCTGTAATTGCCGTCGCGCCCGAACGGCACTTCGCGCAGAAAAAAGTAGCGTACGGCGTCCAGCCCGTAATGGCCGATCAGGTTTTTCGGGTCGATCACGTTGCCGACCGATTTCGACATCTTCTCGCCCTTGTTGAACAGGAAGCCGTGTCCGAAGACCCGCTTCGGCAAAGGAATGCCGGCTGACATCAGGAAGGCCGGCCAGTAGACGCTGTGGAACCGCACGATGTCCTTGCCGATGATATGCAGATCGGCCGGCCAGAAGCGCTGGTAACAGCTGCTTTCAGCATCAGGAAAACCAACGCCGGTCAGGTAATTGGTAAGCGCATCGACCCAGACATACATGACATGCCGCTCGTCGTCCGGCACCGGCACGCCCCAATCGAATGTGGTGCGTGAAATCGACAGGTCCTTCAATCCCGATTTTACGAAGCTCATGACTTCGTTGCGCCGTTCATCGGGGCCGATGAAACGCGGGTCTTTCTCGTAGAGCGCAATCAGCCGATCGGCATAGGCGGACAGGCGGAAGAAGTAGCTTTCTTCCTCGACCCATTCGACCGGCGATCCCTGCGGGCCGATCCGCACGCCATCGCCGTTCAAACGCGTTTCGCTTTCCGCGTAATAGGCCTCGTCGCGCACTGAATACCAGCCGGCATACTTGTCCTTGTAGATGTCGCCGTTCGCGGCCATGCGGCGCCAGATTTCCTGGCTGGCAGCAATATGCCGCGGCTCAGTGGTGCGAATGAAATCATCGTTCGAGCACCCGAGGTCAGCGACCATTTCGCGAAACAGCGGCGCCTGCTGGTCGGCAAAGGCGGCCGCGCTCTGGCCGTTCCGCTCTGCCGTTTGCTGCATCTTCTGGCCGTGTTCGTCGGTGCCGGTCAGAAAGAAAACCTCATAGCCGTCCAGGCGCTTGAAACGGGCGATGACGTCGGTGGCAAGCGCTTCGTAGGCGTGGCCGATATGCGGCGCTCCGTTCGGATAGGAGATCGCCGTCGTGATGTAATACTTTGGCGCTTCGGCCATCATGCTTTCCTTCGGTGGGCGCCCGACGGGGTCGATAGGTGGCGGCGGGTCCCGGCTGACTTCAGGCTTCTGGGGATATCGGAGAACCGGCCGCGCCGGCAAGTGTTTCGACGATCTGGATGACAGCTTGTTTGCGGTCAAGATTGAAGATGCGGGATTGTCGCCCGATTTCCAGGATTTCCTGACCGGCAAGGCTCCACCGCATGCGGGCCGCAAGGGTGCAGTCGTCGGCACGAACGCGGTCGGCGGCATAATCGTAGGCAAGGTCGCAGAACAGGTCGTAGCGGCTTTCCGCTTCACGGGCGGCCAGGGATTGCGCAAGGCCATGCAGGTCGCGCCGGTCGATTGCTGGGAGCCGGGCGGTCAATCCCTTCAAGCCGTTCATCACATCCAGGCCGCCTGATTCCAAAAATATCAATGCTTTACCGGCGCTGCCTCGACTCGCTTCGAGCGCCAATTGCAGGTCGTCTTCCGACACCGTCAGATCCTGCGCTTCAAGTGCCGTTCGAACGGCCCTTTCCAGGTCGCTCCTTTCAAGAGCGGTCAGGCGCAGGACCCGGCAGCGCGACCGGATCGTGGGAAGAAGACGGCCCGGATTGTGGCAGACAATCAGGTAGAGGCCGCGCGCGGTCGGCTCCTCGAGGTTTTTCAAGAGCGCATTGGCGGCATTCGCGTTCAGGTCGTCGGCGCTGTCGACGATGCAGATGCGCCACCCCTCCTCTGCCGCCGTGGTGCCAAAGAAGGACTGGGTTCGCCGGACAAGGTCGACAGGTATCTCCGTCTTCAGGCGCTTGGCCTTGTCGTCATAGGGGCGGGTCAGATGCAACAGGTTCGGATGGGCGCCCGCCGCGACCTTGGCAAAGGAGGGTGACGCGGTATCCACGCTGAGATCGGCATGCAGGGCGAGCTCCGGATCCGACGGATCGGGATGATCGAACAGATACCGCGCGGCCCGAAAGGCGAATGTCGCCTTGCCGATACCGGCCGGCCCGGTGATCAGCCATGCGTGGTGAAACCGCCCGCTGCGAAAGGCATCGAGAAAACCGGCCTCCGCTTTCCCGTGTCCGAAGAGATAGGGAACGGTTCGGGGTTCCGGCGGTGTATCGCTCATCGGACCGGTCTTTGCAGGTCAGCCGGCGCTTCGCAACGCTGCGAGTGCCGCATCGATCGAGGCAAACGCATCCTTGTCATCGCCGCCCAGATCGGTGCTGAACCGGGTTTCGACCGCCTGCCATATTGCGTCCGCGGTCCTCTTTTGCGTGGTGTTCGCATCGACAACGAGGCAGCGTTCCGGTTCGCGTTCGGCGAGCGCAAGAAAGGCGTCCCGGCGGCGCACATGGATGGCGAGGTCATCCTTTTCAAAGCGGTCGAGATCCGCTCCGGAACCGGTACGCATGCGTTTTGCCGCGCGTTTGAGACCGACATCGGCGGGCACGTCCAGGATTAGCGTCAGGTCCGGGCGCAGACCGTTGGTGGCGACGGTCTCAAGCAGTTCGAGAACGGGCTCGGTCACGCCGCTTTCGCCCTGATAGACCCGGGTGGAATCGGTGAAGCGGTCGCACAATACCCATTTGCCGGCTTCCAGGGCCGGTCGGATCATATGGTCGACGTGGTCGATGCGCGCGGCGGCAAACAACATGGCCTCGGCCTTGGCGCCGAGCGAGCGGGCAGCGCCCGACAAAAGCACGTGGCGTACGGCTTCGGCGCCTGTCGTCCCACCCGGTTCCCGGGTCACCACGACATCGATCGATCGGGCTCGCAGGGTCTTTTCCAGTCGCCTGATCTGGGTGGACTTGCCGGCTCCCTCCCCGCCTTCGAATGTGATGAACCGTGCCGTCAATCCTGTTGTCCATTGTCGCGGCCGCGCCCGGCCGCGACTGTTTCTTTCCTACCAATACCCGAACAGCAATTCCTGGGCGCCGTCGACCGCGCGGCGTGTAAGGCCGCCGACCGGGACGTCGGATGCGGCATAGAGCGGCGTTAGCTGAGCCCGCACATCGTCGCGCCAGATTTCGACGTGACCGATGGGCTGACCTTTCGAAACCGGTGCCCGTACCGGCCCCTCATAAACCACACGTGCCCTGATTCGCTCATCGATTCCGTTCGGCACGAGGATACTGACCGCACCGTTACCCAGCAATGGCACATGGGTGGACGATCCACCGAAAACCCGGGCGCGCGCAACCTGTTCGCCTTCATCGAACAGGATCCGTGGCGTGAACGACTGATAGGCCCAGTCGATCATGCGTTTGGCTTCGGCTTCGCGTTCCTTCTTGGAAGCAAGGCCGTGCATGATGCCGACGATGCGCTGATCATCGCGTTTCGCCGTCAGCGCGATCGCAAATCCATTGCCTTCCGCCCAACCCAGAAAGAACCCGTCGACACCGATGTCCTGTTTGACGAGCGGGTTCTTGTTGGTCTGGCGGATCTTGTTCCAGGTGAATTCCGGCTCGGAGAAATATCCCATATATTCCGGATATTCCTCGATAATGTGCAATGCCAGGCGGGCGAGATCATCGACGGTCACCACCATCTCCGGATCTTCGAAGCCGGTCGGATTGGTGAAGCGCGACTGGGTAAGCCCGATGGCCGCCGCGCGTTCGTTCATGCGTTCGGCAAAGGCCGCCTCGCTCTCGGCCATGCCTTCGGCGAGAATGATCGCGGCATCGTTTGCTGCATGTACCGTGACACCCCGAATGAGGTCGTCGACGGAGATATCCGTCTTCAAGCCGGCAAACATCGTTGCTGTCCGCGACGGCGCGCCGCCTGTCCGCCACGCATGTTCGCTGACGGTGAATTCGGTTTCGAGCGACAGGCTGCCTGTCTTCAAGGCGTGGAAGACGACTTCAAGGGTCATCAACTTGGTGAGCGCGGCCGGAGCGACCTTCTCGTCGGCGTTCCGCGAAAACATGATGCTGCGCGACGTCTCGTCCAGCAAGATCATATTTTTTGCTTTAAATTCAATTGAGTATGCGGAATTGCTGAATGTGACTCCAATCACAAGCGCAGCGCAGAAAATACTTCCGCTTATCATCTTAAAATATTGATATAAAATGGTTTTTTTTCTCAATCTGATCTCTCCCCGGTCGCGATATTTGAAGGCTGGGTTTGCAGCGTCAGTCACGTCCTCATGCGCCACGATCGCCGCGCAAACGGTGGCAGTAAGGCACTCGGTCGCGGTTTTTCGTATCGAGTCGGACCATGGACTGCCGCCCCTGTCAATCGGTGCGGCTCTGCGTTGGAAAGCGGTCAGTTGGAAAGCATGCGCTGCCGACAGCGGTCCGGGAAGTACAAAACCGGTCGTCGGTTACGCCACTGCGGACAAAGCGGGCGTCTGCGAGTGTAAGCGTTCTAAAACGTATCGAGGTTCCGGAAACGGTATCAGGATCCGTCGGAAAACAGGACGCCCATCGCGATGAAAGCGCGATCGATCCGGCTCTGCGTCGCATAAGACGGTGCATATCCGAGCACGTCTGCCGGCGGCCTTGTGCCGACGGGGCGTGCCCGTCCGAACAGACCCGGCCGGCGCGGCGTGGCAACCGGTTCTGCTGCAATGCTCGTGCCGCGTCCGTCGGCAACCCTCTGGAACCCGTAGGTGGCCGGCAGCCCGTCCCGTCCGTAGCCTGCAAAACTCAGCATCTCATCATCGATGCTCGTGCGGTTGGTCCCGGCGCTGGCAAGGCGGCGCGGCGCGGTGGCCCGTTCCCCGCGACGCTCAGGCGACGCGGCGCGTGGTTTGTTGCCACTGACAGGATTTTTTGCGTCCTGGGAACGATAGGCAACGACCGGTGCGGAGCGCGGCGTATCCGTCGTGACAGAGCCGGGCGGTGTGCGGTCCAGACTGGCCACGCGGGTGCCCGGAAACGTGCCGCCGGGCGTGACGCCGCCTGGGCCACGATAGGAGGCCACCAGAAAATCGTCGTCGCGGCCGTCGAGCTGCGCCTTGCCGACATATTCGACTTTGACCTTGGCGATGCCGGCGCTCTTGAAATCGAGCAGATCCGCCGTGCGTTTCGACAGGTCAATGATCCGGTTGCCGTGGAATGGGCCGCGATCGTTGACGCGCACGATTACGGATCGGCCGTTTTTCACGTTGGTGACGCGGGCATAGGACGGCAGCGGCATTGTCGTGTGCGCCGCCGTCAGACGATGCATGTCATAGACTTCGCCGTTGGCGGTCAGCCGGCCGTGAAAGGCGTCGCCATACCAGGAAGCGAGACCGACTTTTTTGTAGTCGGGATCCTCGTGCGGTCGGTAGGTCTTGCCGGCGATCTTATAGGGTTTGCCGATCATGTATCGGCCGCCGCCCTTGGGAATGGATTTGCCGGTCTTGACCACACGCGGGCTCGCGGCAACGCCATACTTTTCGTCGATCTCGCCTGTGGCGACATTCGTGCCGCCGCCGGAACAGCCGACGAGCGCGAAAAGGGCCGCCGAGGCGGCAGCAAACATCAGATGGTTTTTGCGCTTGTGAAGCAGGGCCCGGGGACCCATGCGGCACCCCCTGCCCGTCACGCCTGATTTTTGTCCCATGCCGCCCCACTCAACCTATTGTTGGCCGCAAGCGGAACACATCGCGCGCCCGGCATTGCCGACGGCGCCCCTGTACGATCGTGTCCCCACCACTTTGCCAGCATTAGGCGGCGAGTCTTAACCGCCTGATAACGCTTCGCCAAGACCTTTCGGCAAGGTTAATGACATGCAAATTTGGCCACGGAAACAACACTGTGCCGCAATTGTGGCTCCATGAAGGCGCTCTGCCCGGTGCTTGCAGCGGCACGTGGTGGCAGCGTTATTGCCAAAAGCAAAGAAGCGCCCGGGGGCGCTTCATGTCGTTTGGCCGAGTGTTGTTTATGGGGGTCAGGACCCGATGCGGGCAACACCCGAGCGTCCGTCATCGCGGCGCCAGCGCAGTTTTTCCGGACCGACCTTTTCCAGCGTGAAGCAGAATTGCCGCCCGTCATACCATTTCTGCCATTTCTGGCAGAGCGAATTGCCGGCAACCCACCAGCGCCCGGAATCCTTCGGCGCAAGATAGCGGCCAAGACCGACCGCTTCGCCGCTGCCGTCGACTCGACCGTTCGACTTATAATGCAGCGGTAGTTCACCGCCGAGCGGAACGGCAAGATAGATGCGCTTGCCGGCCACCGTCGATTTGATCTCCTTGCCGCTCAGCAATTGAGAGGAAGCAGAACCGGTTTCCGCCGTCACGAAGGTCCCGCCGAGACCAAGGGCAAGTGCCAGGGTCCATACGTGCATGCGTGCCATAAAGGCCTCCTGAATTCGATCGCGTTGTCTCGCCCTGTCGGCGCCGCGCCATTACGACGCGCTCACAGATACCTACGCGGGCAAAGCGCGATCGGTTTAATCCGAATGCCCAGTTTCTCAGGGATTATACGTAGACGTGATCGTCGGGTCCAGAGCCATCGCGTTCGACGATCACCCTCGCCCGCGCCATTCTGCCCGCCGGCATCTCGCCAGACCGAAGTTCAGTGCGCAGGGACAGGCGTTCGGGCACCCGTGAAAAGCCGCGGCGCTCCCGCATATCCGTGGTCACCACGGCGGATGCTGTGAAAGACAAACCGGTTGACACCACGCCTTCGCCGATGGAAAGACCCTACATTCTGAGGATGGGTGGCCGAGTGGTTTAAGGCACTGGTCTTGAAAACCAGCGTGCGGGAAACCGTACCGTGGGTTCGAATCCCACCCCATCCGCCATTTTCGATCGGTCCGACCCGGACACATAGGTAACAGATTGTACCTAAGACATGGGTAACACACTCGTTTCGAATGGATCGCCTTTCCACGAAGCGTGGCGATCTCAGATCTGGGCGTCTGGGACCGGATTTTCGGTTTCATGGGCAAACTCGGCTGCGAGCCACGTGTGCATGGCCTTTATTGCTTTTGTCGGCGCCGAGCTCTTGGGGTAGACGAACCAATAGGCATGACTTGCATTCAGCGATACGTCGAAGGGTGAGATCAGGTGACCGGCGGCGATGTCGTCGGCGACCAGCAGCGATCGCCCGAGCGCTACGCCCTGGTGGTCCTGTGCCGCCTGCAGAATAGCGGCGTCGTCGCCGAGGCGCGGACCCGAGGGAGGCGGCTGCTTGCAGCCGGCCGCCGCAAACCAGGAGGACCAGTCCTCCGGAATGTCTCCGTGGAGAAGCGTGACACGATATAGGTCGGCCGGAACCTGCAAGCCTTGCCGACGGGCATAATCGGGGGAGCAAACTGGTTGAACGGTCTCCGTTCCGAGCTTGACGGCTTCCAGATGGGGAGATGGCCGGGGACTGTACCGGATCGCCGCATCGATGCCCTCGGCAGCAAAATCCACCAGGTGGCGCGATGCCGTGATGCGGAGGTCGATTTCAGGATGACGTGCAAGGAAACGGCCGAGGCGGGGCGCGAACCAGCGTGTGGCGATCGAGGGCAGCATTGACAGCGTGACAACCTGTTCGGATCGTCTGATGTCTGAAACCGAATTCCAGATGCGGATAAACGCATCTGCCAATTGACCCGAAAGACGTTCGCCCGCCGGTGTCTGCGCGATCCGCGCACCGTTTCGCACAAAAAGCCGAATACCGAGTGTAGCCTCAAGATCCGAGACCTGGCGCGACACGCCGCTTTGTGTGATGCCCAGCTCCTTCGCGGCTGCGGTAAAGCTGCCGTGGCGCGCGGCGGCCTCAAATACCTGAAGCGCGCGCAAAGGCGGCCTGGCATGAGTTGAACTCATGATGTCTTCTCATTTTCTCATTTTGGGCATGCTCTTCGAAACTCTATCATGAGTGAAACTCAAACAACATGACTCCTTTGACCATGTCCGAAGCCGTGTCCTCCCTCTCCTCCATCACCGACATAAAACGGCGGTTACCCGATTTGCCGTTGGTGGTCTGGATGGTCCTTCTTGCGCTCCTGCTCGGCCTTGGTGGCGGGCTTGGCGCGAGCGAACTGATCACTGTTTTCAATGATGGCTTCGGTCGGGCGCTCGGTGAATTCGCGCTGATCCTGTTGCCGTCGTTCACGCTTGCGGCAGCTCTTTCGCGCATGAATGTGGCCTCCGATGCGGCCGGTCGGACGTCCGTTCTGGCCTCTCCGGTCGCAGGCGCCGGCATGATCTGCCCGGATACCGCCTATGCCGCGCTGGCGCCTGCCGCGGGGCGCTACAAACTCGACATGGCCTTTGGTGCCTATACAGGGTTCAAGCTTCTCTACCCCGCCGGTCCGTTGATCGTTGCGGCAGGCCTCGGTGTCTCCGGCTCGGAAGTGCTTCAGCCGACGATCCTGTTGCTGTGCGGCGCGCTGCTGACGCTGCCGGTGTGGGGCGCCGGGATAGCCTGGGGCCGTTTCAGCGGCGGTGTCACAGGTTTTCAGGGAGCCGCGCCACCGAGCGTGGATGGCCGGCTGCTTGCTGCCTTTGCGCCCTTTCTGATCATGGCGGGCCTGCTGATTATCGGCGGTGTCGTCGGGCGGACCGGCATCGGAGCCCTGGACTTTCTGTTCCTGCCTAAGGGCGCGCTGTTAGCGGCCGCGCTCCTAGCCCTCCTTCAAACGCCTGCCGGGGCGCGGCGGGAGTGCCTCGACAGTGCTGTCCGCCGGACAGGATCCCTGCTCCTGGTTATCGGCGCAGCGAGCGCCTTTGGTGCCGTGTTCACCGGCCTGGTCCCGCTGGACAGGATAGTTCAATCCGGCAGCGGCATGCTGACCCTTATCGGTCTGTTTGGGCTCACGGTCCTTTTCAAACTGGCGCAGGGCTCGTCCATGGCGACATTCGCTGCAGTCGCACCTGTGGCGGCTCCGATCGTGGCCGCCAGCGGGGCCAATCCGATTGCCGCTGTCTTTGCCATATGTCTTGGGTCATTCATCGCCATTCTCCCGAACGACAGCTATTACTGGCTGGTCCGCCGCGACGCGCTCGAGCACGAGGATAGCGAGGCGCGCGTCATCCGGATCCTTGCCGGCGGTGCCGTCATACAGGCGATTGTGGGGATGGCTCTGCTACTGGCGTGGATGGCGCTTTGGCCACAGGGCGTGACCTGACGCTGGTGATATTGAAGGGTACCGCCGGCGGTCTCCCTTGCATCGGCCCTGCAACAGGAGCCGTTCTTGGAGCGCGACAAGCGTTGTGCGGATTTGTATCGCGGACCTTCAAGAAAGAACCCTTAAGTCCCTGATGCAAAGCGCCGCTACGCCGAAAACACCCGTCCTGGCCCGATCCTCAAAAGAGCGCGCTTAGCGGATGAGTTCCGTCCGCAATCGAACCGTTTTTCATGTCGAGCGAGAACGGATTGCGATCCGCCTTGCCGAGCCGCGCCGCTGCATGCGGGAAGGCAAAGACTTCCGGATCGCCTGGCGCATCCGCCCCGCCACGCGGCACTTTGCAGGCAAGACGGGCAACCCGTCGCCGGATCTTGCGCCACCATTTCGTCGATTCCGGATGCGCTGGACGAAAGCTGGAATATCGATTGCCGAGCCATTCGAGGGACGACATCCCGCATACGCTTTCGGGTTCGCGTCCCACTACACGGATATTCAGCCAAATCACATTCGGACTGTCCCCGAAATAGGGGCTACCCGAGTCCGTACCCGAGATTTGCTCCTGCCATCCGGACCACGGATCTGCGATCTGGTCGCCTTGCGCACGTGTCGTGCTGTCGATCAGGGGCAGCGCACCGCTCGGGACATGCCACAGCGCGATCCGCGGTTCGTGCGGATCCGTCGGTTCGCGGGAAGCCCTCCACCTTTGCCTTCCGTCCGGGACGATGAATGCAATGTCGGTGCCGAGAAGGTCCAGGAGGGTCGAGACATCCTCGTGAACGCAATACATCATGATTGCAGGCATGGTTTTGTCGGTCCGTATACCTTTGGGCCAGTGCAGAGGCCGGCACCCGTATGTGAGGCAGTCAAACCGGGCCCGCAACCCTTCGGCACCGGCTGTCGGGATCACGGTCCAACACGATTTGCCGGTCTCCGGTCGATCACTGGAAAATGCCCGACATATGAACGTACGGCGTTCTATTCTCCGGCAGTTGGCAAGTCGAAGTAACCGGCGTTGTGCATAGTCTCGATGAGGGTCTGCTCGCGCGGTGCCCACCCTGTCGCGTTGCGCGTCCATTCGCTTGAGGCGGGCGTGTCGATTGCGGCGAACATTGCCAACCAGCCGAACTGCGCCTCGGCCCGGCCCGGCGGGATGCTTTCGGCCGGCACGCCGAGCCCCTCGCCGATCGCTTCGGCAATCGTCCTGAATGGAATGCCGCTTTCGGCGACTGCGTGGTAGCGCGCGCCGGACCGGGGCAGTTCCACGACATCGCAGAAGAGCTTGGCCGCGTCGTTGCGATGGACTCCGGGCCAGCGGTTCGCGCCGTCGCCGATGTACGCCGACACGCCGCGCTCGCGTGCAAGAGCGATCAGGGCGGGAACGAAAGCCGTGTCGCCGCGGCCGTAGACGGTCGGCGGAAGGCGCACAACGCTGGTCTGCACGCCGCAATCCGCATAGCTCAGAAAAGCCTCCGAAGCGCTGCGCGGAACCTGGTCCGAGGCGTCGTCATTTTCGGTGGTGACTTCGCTGGTCGCCGTGACAATGGTTCCCGAGGTCGCGATAAGCGGCTTATCGGTGCCCTCCAATTTGCGAGCGAGCGCATCCAGCAATCGGCCGTCGGCCCTGCAATTGTCAAGGTATCGGGAAAAGTCGTGGTTGAAGGCGGTGTGGACGACCGCGTCCACCCTGTGGAGGGCGGAGACGACGCTTTCGGGATCGGCGATGTCGCCGCGATGGACCTCAAGTCCCGACTTGAAGAGCCCGTCGGCCGCGTTGTCGCTGCGTGCCAGCCCGATGACGTCATGGCCCCGGCGGCTGAGTTCTCCCACAATGCTGGAACCAATAAATCCCGTAGCGCCTGTCACTAGTACTTTCATCAATGTCCTCCAACTTGCCAGCGGAGGCAGTTTCGGTCAGTTACTTATCCTGTTAAAGATGGTACTTTATACTGTTATAATCACTGCCAGGATCGAAGGGTCATGCACGCGGAAAACCGCCTCAGCGCGTTTCTGAAAGATCGCAGAAGGCGGCTTGATCCTGCGGCCTTCGGGCTTTCGGGGCGGCGTCGCACGCCGGGGCTCAGACGCGAGGAGGTCGCGCAACGGGCAAACATCAGCACGACCTGGTATACGTGGCTCGAACAGGGCCGCGGTGGCGCGCCGTCGCCGCGGGTCCTGGAAAGTCTTGCCGATGCGCTCATGCTCACCGAAGCCGAACGGGAGCACCTTTTCCTCGTCGGCATCGGTCGACCGCCCAAGGCCTCGCCTGTATCGCAAGACGGCGTGACCCCGCGCCTCCAGCGATTCCTCGACGCGTTGAGCTTCATTCCGGCAATTGTTGTAACACCTCAATGGGACGTCATCGCCTGGAATGATGCAGCCCGTTTTGCATTGACCGACTATTCCGGGCTTTCAAGAAACGAATGCAACATTTTGCGAAGAATGTTTTTGGACCCCGGGACGCGTGCGGCGCAGGAGGATTGGGAAAGCGTTGCGCGCTTTCTGGTGGCGACCTTTCGTGCCGAGACGGCTCGCGTCGGCGAAAACGATCGTGCTGTCGAACTGCTCGCTGAGCTGTCCGGAAACAGTGCCGAATTCGCCGCAATGTGGTCTGACAATGATGTGCGTTCGACCGGAGAAGGCCTGAAAAGGATCCGGCATCCGTTGGCCGGGCCGATCGCATTCGAGTTTTCGTCGTTTGCCGTGGACGGCCGTCCTGACCTGAAGCTCTTGACCTATACCCCCGCCGAAGCGGCCGATGCGGAGAAACTTCGGCGTCTGTGCCAACCGCTCTAAGCACATAGGGTCTGGGCGTTGCTGACCGGGTCCTGGTGAAAATGCGCGGCACGTCCGCGATCCAGGTTATCGGCAGGTCAGAGCAAGCCATCCGGCAATTTCTGCTCCGCCGCCGTATTGGCCCGCCGGAAGATCAGCGTCACCAGGGTGGAGGTGATGACGATGAACAGGGAATAGAGCGCCGGGACCGCCATGTAACTCTGGGCTTCGTCACCCGCGAATGTAAACGCGATGATGGCGATGGCCAGCGGACCGTTCTGAATGCCGGTCTCCAACGCAACCGTCCGGGCATTGCGCGGGTGCAGTTGCAACAGGCGCGCGAAACCGTATCCGATCGTGATGCCGAACAGACCAAGACCGATTGCGGCCACATAGGTGTCGGGCGTTGTGGTCATCAGGAACTGCCAGTTCCGCGGGATCCAGCTCAGTGCAATGAAGGCAATGAAAAAGAGCGCGAGCATCGAGCCCATAAACTCGGTCACGGCGCCCACATTGGCGTTCAGCCTGCGCAGGATCATGCCGATCGCGACCGGGACGAGTAGCAGGATCAACGTAGCGATGATGTTCTCACGCGGTATCTGCAGATCGAGCGCCGCAGCGTAGAGCACCAGGATGACGGGGATCAGCACCACCCCGAAAACGGTCGACGTCACCGTCATCAGGACCGACAGGGCGAGATTGCCCTTGGAAAAATAGGTGAAGATGTTCGACGTCGTGCCGCCCGGCATGCAGGCCATGATCAGGACCCCGATCGCAAGCGCCTGGGTGAGCGGCAGGAACGTGATGAGCAAAAAGCCGATGAACGGCATGAAACCGTATTGGGAGATCAGCCCGATGGCCAATCCCTGCGGCCGTTTCAGCGCCAGGTAAAAATCCCTCGGCGTCAGCGATGCGCCCATCCCGAGCATGATGACGAAGATCATAAGCGCCAGGAGCGCCTGTTCGAAGGCTCCGACCATGCCGGCCTATCCTGCGTCTGTTCGCGCCTGATCTTCCGCGCGAAGGTCTTTGCGGAGCGTCTTGCCGACATTGGATTTCGGCAAGTCTTCGCGAAACTCTACCTTTTTTGGCACTTTGTAGCCGGTCAGGTGCTCCTTGCAATATGCGCGCACGGCATCTGCGTCCAGGCTCCGGTCGTTGCTGACGATGAAGGCCTTTACCGCCTCACCGGTTGATGCATCGGGTACGCCGATCACCGCCGCCTCGCGCACGGCCGGATGTGCCGCGAGCACATCCTCGACTTCGTTCGGGTAGACGTTGAAGCCGGACACACAGACAAGATCCTTCTTGCGATCGACAATGCGGACATAGCCGTCGTCGTCCATGAAACCGATATCGCCGGTGAGAAACCAGGCGCCGTTCATCACGTTCGCGGTTTCGTCGGGCTTCTTCCAATAGCCCTTCATCACCTGCGGGCCGCGGACGCCGATCTCACCGGTCTCGCCTCTTTTGAGAGGCGTGCCGTCCTCGCCGAAACAAGCGACTTCGGTGGAGGGAACGGGAATGCCGATCGTGCCTTCCCGGGACTTGCCCGGCGGCTCAAAGGTCACGACCGGTGCGGTCTCCGTGAGCCCGTAGCCTTGCATCACTTCCGTCCCGGTGATTTCCCGCCAGCGCGCGGCGACGGACGATTGCAGCGCCATGCCGCCGGCACCGGCAAATTTCATGTGCCGGGGCGGTGTGTCGAGGAACCAGAGCTCGTTGCTGAGCCCGTTGAAAAGCGTGTTCACACCGCTCATCCAGGTGATCCGGTAATTCTCAACGGCGCGTTTGAGGTTGGAAAGCGGCCGTGGATTTGGGATCAGGATGTTGCGCGCCCCGAGCCGGTAGAAGGCGAGGAAATTCACGGTGAAAGCGAAGATGTGGTAGAGCGGCAGCGCGGTCAGGATCACTTCGCGACCCTTTTCCAGATCGCTACCGAACAGCTCGATTGCCTGTTCGGTATTCAGGACAAGGTTTCCGTGGGTGAGCATCGCGCCCTTCGGCACGCCGGTCGTGCCGCCGGTATATTGCAGCACGGCAATATCGTCGGTGGTTACCGTCTGGTGGTAGCCATGCACCTCGATCCGATCTTTGGCGATGTGGCTGCGCCCGGCGTCCAGGGCGTCGGGCAGCCGGATATGCGGCACCTCAATCGGTTTGACCGACCGGTCCCAATATTTCTGCACCAGACCGACAATGCCCTTCGGCATGGCCGGGAAGAACTCCGCGACCCTAGTGACGATCACATTGGGCACGGGATGGCCGCGGGTCGCTGCCGGGATCTTGTCGGCAAACATGTCCACGATGATGAGGGCCTGCGGCTCGGCATCCTCGAACTGTTTGGCCATCTCCTCTGCGGTGTAGAGCGGGTTGACGTTCACCAGCACGCAACCCGCCTTCAGGATGCCGAACGCGGCTATCGGGAAGCTCAGGGAATTCGGCATCTGAACGGCGACACGATCGCCCGCCGAAAGCCCGGCGACTTCACGCAGGTACACCGCCAGTGCATCGGACATGTCATCGAGCTGGTCGAAGCGGAGCGTGCCGTTCATGCCGTTCGGCAGGCAGCACGTGAAGGCTCTGGCGGCTCCATAGGTTTCCGCCACCGAGCGGATCATGTCGGGCAGATTGCGGTAGGCCGGTTCCCCGATATCCTTGCGGACGTCGGGACCATAAAACGCCGTCCATGGCCGGTCGGGATTTTTCATGAACCTCCCTTTGTGGCTCATTTGTGCAGCAAAAGTAACGGGAGCCGGGCAATGCGGGCCATCGCAGAGCGGACACCTTTCGGAAGCGCCCTGGACCCGGACCGCAGCCGGCTCTCCAGCCGCGATTGACTGTCCAATAGATTGAATACTGTTGAAATGAAAGCAGCAATGACAACCGATGGGGGCGTCTTTGTGCAGCGGTTATCATACCGCTGCCGAATGCCCATCCGCCTTGACTTACAATATGAGAAAGACGGTCGGCACACCGGCAGATAGGCAAGATGCGGCCTTGCGGGTTCCCTGGCGGCTGCGCCATCCTTGTTTTTCTAAATGCGTAGTTTTTAATTAGAATAATTATATATTCGAAGAATTCTAAAGTAAATTTACGTATTTCTCTGAATTGTTTTGATGTCTCCGGCTGTGCTCTTAATCGTTGGTGTAGAGCTCGTTTCGAATCGCGTTCGCGCTTTTGGGAAATCAAATGTCAGCCGATAAATCAGACAGTTTTGCAGGCAATTCCTCGGAAGATCGCCAGTGCACCGGCGATTGCGACCGGTGCCGTGCAATCGGGTCGACGATTGATCGCCTTATCGATGCGCCGTCAGACAAGATGATTGCTCCTCCCGTACGGGCGTTATCCGATTGCGGCGAATAAGACGAATACATACCACGTAGCACTTTTTTACTTTAAAGGCTGCTTCATTCGTGTCGCAACAGTGTATTCAAAAATCTTGAAAGGCTATTGTATCGTGAAAATCTTCCAGGTCGCGTTTGAAGATCACACGTCGAAATTCACGATCGCACAGCTTGGTCTGCGTGGCGTTGTGAATGACACAAGCGGCACCGTATCCGGTGTCATCTCGGATCTTTTATGGGCGGAAGATCCCGCTCACCCGCCAACGGTCAATGCCAGCGGAGACCGGCCGGAAGGCTGATCGGTCCAACCAGCCTGCGTCCGGCAAGAGACGGCACGGCCTCGACAGCCCGATCCGACCGGGACCCAATCCGACCCGAGCGCTGCGGAATGGTGCGATGCCGCTAAGTCTGCGGTTTCTGCCAGAAGGCCAGATAGGCGCCGGCCGGATCCTGGATGACTGCAATGCCACCCGAACGGCCCATGCGCCGTTCATCGACGACAGTGCCGCCTTTCTGGCGCGCCGTTTCGATCACGCTGTCCAGGTCTTCCACGACGATGTAAGGCAGCCAGACCGGCGGCAGCTTGGCATTGTCGCCTCGTGCGTGGCAAATGCCGGCAACAACATCGCCCGCGTCGTTTTTCATCGAAAAATCAACGTAGTCGCCCATGTCGTGATCCTCAGCAACCCAACCGCACACGGCGCTGTAGAAGTCTTTGACGGCTCCTGCATCTTCGATCGTGAGATCGAGCCAAACCGAATTGCCTGTTTCTGGATTTGCCACGAACGTTTGCTCCCTTTCGACGCACCGGTGCGAAGACGCCAGCATAACGCAAACGGATCGCACTGCGTGTCATCAGTCAATGGTCCGGGAGTTCGTCACGCGGCGATGCGATCGCGGCTCCGTTCCTTTCTAGTATCTCTGCGACGCGGTACTAGTGTGGTGAATTAGAAGTACATGCCATTAGGATTGCCTTTCCGGCCCTTTGGGCAGGAAGGGTCGCGCAGGCGACGCTGACGCGCCGTCAAGCGGCTCTGACGCCCTCCACAGGGTCGGAAAAGCAATCCCAAAGACTATGCGTTCAGCGAATGACACAAGAGAACCTCTCAATGTTTGACACTGGCGAGACGGTCGCCCGCGCTTTCTTCGATCGATGGAACGACAATGATGCCGACGGATTGGCGGCGTTGTTTTCCGAGGACGCCGATTTTGTAAACGTCGTCGGATTGTGGTGGCGCAACCGGCGCGCCATCCGAAAGGCGCATGATTATGGTTTTCGCCGGATCTTCCAGAACGCGCAGCTCGAAATCGTCGAACTCGCCGTGCGCGAACTGAGCGATGATATCCACATCGTGCACACGGTCTCGATCCTTCGGGGGCAGACCGGTCCGGATGGTGCGCCGGCGGGTGAGCGCGTCGCGGTGATTTCCATGGTGACCCGTCGCGGTGCCGCGGAATTTGAAATTGTCAGCTTGCAGAATACGGATCGCATCGACGGCGCGGACACCCATGTTCGCGACCCGGGCGGGTTCAGGCCTGTGAGCTATCGGCAGTGAATTGTTCCGTCTCGCCGGGACCGCGCATGCTTTCGTACTTCATGCGTGGGATAGTGCCATGCCGATGCCGGAATGATCCTGTCCGGTTGGCGAACCATTGCCGACTTGTCCGCTCCGCACTGATCCGGGATCATCGAAATCCGGCAAAGCCGATCACGTGAGATGGAAATGGTACAGGTCACTCTTTACGCGTCAAAAGCCTCGCGCTCACTTGCAGGCTATTGGATTCTGGAAGAACTCCAGGTCCCCTATGATGTCGTGGACGTCGACATTCGGGACCGGAAGCACAAGGAACCCGACTATCTTGCGATCAATCCGTCGGGCCAGGTGCCAACGGTCGCAGTCGACGGTGCCATCGTATCGGAGCGTCCAGCGATCTGCGCCTTTCTTGCGGATCGATTTGGATACGGGTCTTTAGCACCCAAAATAGAATCGCCTGACCGGGCCCCATACCTGAAGTGGCTGGTCTATTCGACATCGGTGATCGACCCGGCGATCGCCGTCTATGCGTCGAACCTTGACCGACCGCTCAAGCAGACGACGTGGGGCAGCGCGCACGATGTTGTCGACGTTCTTGCCGGCGCGCTAAAGGGGCGTTCCTGGTTGCTTGGGGACGCTTTCACAGCGGCTGATGTGGCCATCGGGAGTGTCGTTGCAATGGCGCTGTTCAATGACCTTCTGCCTGAAAACACGATCGTGAGAGACTACAACAACAGACTTTCATCACGGCCCGCCTTTCAGCGTGCCCGGAAACTGACATGGCCGCCGGAGCTGTTCGGCGTTTAGCGCTGTAAACTGCCCATGGACGGGGTCGGACCGGATAAGGCCGATACTGCTCTAAATCCCCGAAAAGCCGTTATCCAGGACCAGCCGCCATGACCGAAGCCGACACGACCTTCATCCAGGCGATGATGCAATTGTATGGCGGGCTCGATCGGTTGGGGCCTGGCGATGACGATTTTGCGCTGGGGCTTTTGGCCGAGCTTGCCTTGCCCTCTCCGCAGCCCCGGATTGCCGATCTCGGCTGCGGCACCGGCGCCGGTAGTCTGTTGCTTGCGCGCCATTTCAAGCTGCCGGTACTGGCGGTCGAGCAGATGCCCGGCTTTCTGGAAACGCTGACCGACCGGGCAAAGGCCGAAGGTTTGAGCGATCTTGTCCGGGCGATCGAAGCCGATATGGGTGCGCTCGATTGGCCGGACGGCTCGCTCGACCTCTTGTGGTCCGAAGGAGCGGCCTACAATCTGACCTTTCGTGGCGCGCTGGAGAAATGGCGCCGGCTGCTTGGCGGTGACGGCATTGCCGTGATTTCCGAAATGAGCTGGTTTACCGAAGCACGCCCGGCTCGAGCCGTCGCCTTTTGGGACAACGAGTACCCGACGATGGCGTCAGAGGCGGAGAATTGTGAAACGGCGGTTGCGTGCGGTTTTACTGTCCTCAAGACGCGCCGCCTGCCGACCGCGGCCTGGTGGGAGAATTTTTACGGCCCTTTGGAGGCGCGCATGGCGGAATTGCAGCCTGCGGAAGGGGTACTCGCCCAGGTGATCGAGGATACACGCCTGGAGATCGCGCTGTTTCGTGAATGTGAAAGCGTATACGGCTACACGTTTTATGTCCTGAGCGCTGATTGATCGCGAAGCTCAGCCGGCCACTGGTTTGCCATGGCAAATAAGGCTTGGCGAAACAGCCGTTGCGACAGAATTACGGCTCCGGCTGCAGCGCCGGCTGCGGTGTATCCTGCAATCGCCAGCCCGCCGCGCGGTTGCGTTCATGCCAAAAGGCGGCGTAGCGTCCGTCGGCGCTCAGGAGATCGGCATGGTTGCCGGTTTCGACGATCTGCCCGCCTTCAAGCACGAGGATCCGGTCGGCAGACTGGATGGTCTGCAAGCGATGCGCAACGACAATCAGGGTCTTTTTATCCGTCAGCGCCTGTAAGGCTTCCTGCACGGCGGCATCGTTGATGGGGTCAAGCGCCGCCGTGGCCTCATCCAAGAGAACGATCGGCGCATCCTTCAGGATCGCCCGGGCAATCGAAACACGCTGGCGCTCGCCGCCGGATAAGGCCGCACCGCCCTCACCCACCCTTGCCGACAATCCATCGGGAAGCTTTTCGGCTATCTCATCGACACGGGCCAGCCGTGCGGCCTCCAGGAGTTCCGCATCGGATGCGCCGGGTCGGCCGAGACGTATGTTCTCAGCGATTGTGCCGTCAAAGAGATAGACGTCCTGAAACACGACGGAGATCATGCCCATGAGATCCTCCGTCGCCAGATCGCGCACATCGATGCCGCCGATGCGCACAGCTCCGGAATTGACGTCCCAAAACCGTGCGATCAATCGAAGAATGGTGGTCTTGCCGGAACCGGACGGCCCGACGATCGCCGTCATACCTCGTTCAGGCGCAATAAAGCCGACCTTTTTCAGGACCGGTTTTTTCTCGTAGGCAAAATCAACGTCGTCGAAAACAATCTCGACACCGTCCGGTTCTTTCGGGGAACGGGGCTCGGGCAGCGATGGCGTGGCCAGCAGGCGGTCCATCCGGTCCAGACTGTTTCGGCTGATCCGCAAGGCGCCTTCCAGGTCCGCGGCAATGATCAAGGGTTCGACATAGCGAACCGCCAGAACGAGCAGGACGATGAATTCGGCGGGATCGATTTCTCCGCCCAGCGCCAGGTTGAAACCGTACAGCAGAACGATCGTGAACCCTGCCTGTACGACCAGTATGAAGCTCGCTATCCCGCGGGCCGCGGTAAAGATCTGGTTGCGGGCTGCATGGCGCTGTTCGACGAGGGATTGGTCGAGTTTGCCGAGGCTTGCCTCGCCCCGCCGGAAAGCGCGCAGGACCGCCTGAGCCTGGGCGAATTCCACGATCCTGTCGGCAGCGTCGGCAGCGGCAGCATCGACCCTGTGATCCGTGGTTTGAACGAGACTGCCCGACCAGCGGTAAACCAGGGCGGCAACGGGTGCGGTCAGCAATGCCGCAAGCGCGAGGCGCCAGTCGAAAACGAACATCAGCGCGACCACCGTTGCCGGGGTCACGATTCCGGCCACGACCGGACGCAGCAGATGCGCCGGAACGCCCATGACATCGATGACGCCCTTGCTGGTCATGCGCGCCAACTGGCCGACACGACCGCTGACAAACCAGCCGAGCGGCAGGCGCGAGATATGCGTTCCAAGTTGGGAAAACAGGATTCTGGCAAGCGCGATCGCGGCCCGATAGCCGGTCATCTGTGTCCAGTACCGGACGAGAGCATAAATGATAAGAAGTCCAGCGATCACGCCCAGCCAACGCCAGGCAAGTTCGATATCGCCGCCAAGGAAGGCGCGCAGGAACGGCACCAGGAGCGCGAAACCGATACCGATCAGGACCGCCTCGGCGAAGAGGCCCGCGAAGTTCCGTTTCAGAGGGGCCTGCGCACTCTGTCCCGCAACGGTGAGCAGTTTGCGCATCATTGGACTGCCTCCAGGCAGACATCCCGGCCGGGCCCGCCGGCTGACCATAGGCGGCGATAAAGCGGAGACTCGCGCAACAGGTCGTCGTGTTTTCCCCGGGCAACGATACGGCCTTCATCCATCACGCAAATCTGGTCGGCCCCAACGATGGTATGCAGGCGATGGGCGATCACCAGAAGGGTTCGCCCGGCGATGAGATGCGAGAGCGCATCCTGGATTGCGGCTTCGGATTCCGGGTCTGCGAAGGCCGTGGCCTCGTCGAGCACGACGATCGGGGCATCGGCCAGGATGGCTCGGGCAATCGAAATACGCTGTTCCTCGCCACCGGACAGGCGTGCATCCTGTCCGACGACCGATGCGTAGCCATGCGGCAACTCCATGATGCGGTCGTGGATCTGCGCTGCCCGGGCGGCCGCCTCGATGTCTTCGGTGGTGGCATCCGGCCGTCCGAGCGCGATGTTCTCCGCGATCGTCCCGCGGACAAGCTGAACGTTTTGAAAGACGAAACCGACCTGTTCGTAGAGGACAT
Source organism: Pseudomonadota bacterium (assembly GCA_038745065.1). Taxonomy (GTDB): domain Bacteria; phylum Pseudomonadota; class Alphaproteobacteria; order Rhizobiales; family JANQQB01; genus JANQQB01. The sequence goes on from JBCDLT010000012.1 coordinate 78,962, forward strand.
CGGGTGCAAGCTCGGGCAAGGCGATTTTGCCGATCGAAATCGATCCGGCCTGCGGATCCCAAAACCGCGGCAAAAGCCTGGCGAGCGTGGATTTGCCAGAGCCGGATGGTCCGACAAGTGCCGTGACCGTTCCCGGTTCAAGCACGAGATCGACCTTGCTGAGCACCTCGGTTTCACCGTCATAGGCGAAACTGACCCCGTCGAAGGCAACCCGGCTGTTCTCGGGGCGGGCATCCGATACCGGGGCGGCCAGCACCGGTGTGTCCAGCAGGCTGACAATGCGCGCCGCCGCTTCTTTCGCCAGCATCATGTCGTTTTGTGCAAAGGCCAGGGTCAGGAACGGCGCCGTCAGAGCGGGAGCAAGCACGACGAACGGCAGAACGTCGACGGCCGGCATTGTGCCGCCGCCAACAAGCACCAATCCTCCGACAAGGGCCATGGCGATTGAAAACAACGGCGACATCACGATCTCGGATGCGGCGGAGATCGTCAAAAGGCCACGCACCCAATTCCAGAAATAGTCGACGAACTCGCCGGTCTTCTCAATGAAGCGTCCGTAAGCCTGTCTTGCCTGGCCGAACGTCTTGATAACGGCGATGCCCTGGACGAATTCAATCGCAGCTGTGTTTACCGCGCCCAGCGCGTTGTTGTACGCGGTCATCTTGGCGCCGTACCCGCGAAATTGCAGGGCATACAGACCGATGCCGAATACCAACGGTATCGACACAACGAGGGTAAGCCGCCAATCCACCCATGCCAGATAGGCGAAGGTAATAGCCGGGGTGATGAGTGCGGAAACCATATCCGTGTAGGAGTGGCCGACCAGATGATGCAAGGCCGTCACATCGTCTTGCAGTGCCTTCTTGACGGCGCCGGCATTGCGCCTGTCGAACCAGCCGAGCGCGACCCGGGACAGGCGGGCGGCCATTTGCCGGCGCAAAATCAATTGCAGGTCGATATCGGCGAGGTGCGTGAGGCCGCTTGCCGTCATCAGGAAAAGGAAACGGCAGGCCAGAGCGACCACCGCGGCCGCGACGATCCACCAGGCCCGCTCCTCGTCGACCGGAGCAGCGGAAAGCAGGACACGGCCAAGTTCGCCAACGGCAATGAAAGGGACAATGCCGGATACGGTGCTGAAGGCCTGAAAGACGCATGCCAGGTAAATTCGCCCGGTGACCGGCGCAATCAGGCGGGATATCGGTGACGGGGATTTTTGCTCGACTTTCTCGCTCATGGGGCGGTAACCGCGCCCATGCGCCCATCGGAAAACCGGTTCTCGAATACAGAACCGGCAGGGACCCTCGCGCTCTGCAATAAAGTGGCGGCATGCCTGAACGCAGAGGCGATCAGGCGTGCCGGGCTCCCATATTTGATCGACATCGAACAATCCCCGTAAGAGACCATTGTAAAGTCCGTTCCGTCTTTGCTGTCGGCAGCGCTTTCGAAGCCGGCTCGGTCAGCCCGCATGGCTGCCATGGCCGCATTGGCTGTGCATCATTGCCTGGACGCACAGCCATCAAACGCCCTAAGCCTGAATCCAGGATTGTCACCCCTGCTACGATCATCAGAACCGAAGCCTCGCCCCGACCCCAAGACGACGCGGTTGCCCCGCAATTCCGACCGAGACCCGTTGCCCCGCGGGGTTCGTTCCAAACAGGAAAGCCGTCTCCGCATAGGTCTCGTCGAACAGATTGTCGACGAACCCGTATACGGAGACCCGTTCGGAATCCCAGCCCGCGCGCAGGTTGACAACGTTGAACGAGTCGATGTCGAACGTGTTCTGCGGATCGACCGTGCGTGAACCGACATATTGATACTCCGCCCGTCCGAATGCCCGGCCGCTATGACCAAGCAGGCTCAACGGCTGTTCGACTTGCACGGCAAGATTTGCAGCCACCCGAGGCGCAAACGGTACCCGGTTGCCGGTGGGCACGGACGGGTCATCGGAGCCGGTGATCTCGGTTTCCAGCAGGGCGAGCCCGCCGGAAAAGGTCAGGCTTTCGATCGGGCGAAATGCCCCCTCCAGTTCCAGGCCGTAGGTCTGCGTATCGATGTTTTCGATGACGGACTGAAACGTCAGCGGTTGAAACACCTGGACGTGCTCGTCTTCGGTGTTGTTGAAAAAAGCGGATCCGCTGAGATTGATGCGGCCGCCGAACAGTGAGCCGCGCAAACCGGCTTCGTAGGCCAGTGTAAAGGCCGGATCGAAGCGGCTGTTCGGCAGACCGCGAGCGGCATCGGTGTCGGCGAGTTGGAAACCGCCCGCCTTGGCTCCGCGGGAGATTGAGGCGAAGCCGGTCAAATCCGGCAGGAAGTCGAAGGTCAAGGCGACGCGCCCGGTCGCCAGATTGAACGATTCGTCTTCGGATTCCTGGGAATTGAAGCCCAAGGTTCCACCGGACCGGTCGACGAACATGCCGTCGAAATCGCGCATCTCGTGCGTAAACCGAAGACCCGCTATCGCGCGCAACCGATCCGACACCGGAACCGTCACCTCGCCGAACGCAGCGAAACTCGTCGACGTGAACTCGTTATGAAAGTCGCCGAAGATAAAACCCGTATTGTTGAAGGTGAAATCGAATTCCAGCTCGGAGCGGAACGCGTTGATACCGGCTACCCATTGCGTGCCGTTTGCCAATTCGCCGTTCAGCCGGATTTCCTGAGAGAACTGGATATCTTCGTCTCTGATTGTCCGGAAATCGGCCCCGGGTACGTTGAAGACGGCCGGCGGCAACCCTGTCAGGGCGTTGAAGATGAATCCGTCCGTGTCGTCAGACAAGAAGTCCAGGGTGTAGTACTGGACGCCAGTCACGGATGTCAGGGTCGCGCGGTCGAAATCACGTTGGATGGTCAGGCCACCACCCACGGTTTCGACCTCGTAGCTGGGAAGCGTGTCGAGAAACAACCTTGGAAAATTCGGGTCTTCGAGCCAGCCACCGCCGGCCGGCTGCTCGTCGTAATTCCCGTAGCGCAGGGCAAGCGTAGCCTTTGTCAGGTCATCCGGCGACCACACCAGCTTGCCGTTTGCGTTGACAAGCTCCTGTTCGCCGACTTCGCCGCCGAAATTGAATTCCGGGATATAGCCGTCCCGGGTGTCGAACTGCGCGGCGATCCGCCCGGCAAGCGATTTGCTGATTGGACCGTTGGCGAGAGCGGTGACCCGGCCCGAACCGAAATTGCCGAGTTCTCCGCCGATCTCGAAAAACCGGTCCGGACTGGGGTCCGCCGTCGTCACGTTGATGGCACCCGCCTGGGCATTGCGACCGTAGATCGTATTTTGCGGTCCCTTGAGAACCTCAATTCTTTCAATGTCGAAAAACTCGCGATCCTGCGCGCGGACCGGCACCGGGACGCCATCGATGAATACCGGGACCGATGTATCGTCCGCCGATTGCGGGAAAAAGGAACCGACACCGCGGATGTTGGGAAAATTGCTGCCGCGCAAACCGGTATCAACAAAATTGAAGCCGGGTACGGACCGTCCGAAGCTGCGCGCATCCCGGATGCGCTGACGCTCGATATCCTCGGACTGGAAGACGCTGATGCCGAACGGAATGCGCTGGACCGGCTCTTCGACCTTGCGTGCCGTAACGTCGATCCGATCGAGAAAAATCGTACCACTGTCGTCGACTTGTTGTGCCCACGCATGCGTCGGCAAGATCGCCGGAACCAAGAACATCAAGAGTGACCCACACTGTCCGACAACCTGGAACAGATCGCTTTGCCAAAAACGCCCCACCATGCCTTACCTCACATCGCCCAATCATGATTGGCACCGAGCCGTGCCAGCGGTCGCTTCTGCGTCGTCCGTGCAGGGCAACCGGGGGACAGAGGTATCTGACCGTTATATACTGACGCCAGATGTCAGGTTTATTCAAAAGGCCATTTTCCGTATGCAGAAGGCCTGGAATCGGCCTCTCCAACCGCCTTCAAACAGGCGGTTTAGCAGCGTCCGGTCGAGCCGGAAGCTCCCCGTTGAGCGTCACACTCGGTCGCACCGCCTTTTTGGGAGGTCAGGGCCAATCTAGCGCCTGCGAAGTGTGCTCGGTGCGATCCCGAACTTTCGGCGAAAGGCGGCGGAAAAATTGCTTTGGTGGCGGTATCCGGTGAAGAAAGCTGCCTGGGCGACCGTCCACCCCTGGAAGACAATGCCGGTCCGTGCCCGATCCAGACGGACGTCGCGCAGAAAAGCGAATACGGGCATTCCGAACAGGACCGGAAACTTGGCCTTCAACGCGCTGACGCTCAATCCGGCGATGCGGGCCAGGTCGGTGAGAGAGTGGTCGATCTCAGGCTCGGCCAGCAGGTAATCGCGAACCCGGTGAAGCCGGATCCGGTCCTTTCGAGACAGATTGGGTGTAGAGAATGCCGGTCTGTTGCGAACTGTAATCAGGGTCTGCGCCAAAAGGTCGGATGCGCAGCTTTCGGCGAGCAATGTGCCGACGGCGCCGATCGCCTGCGGCTCAAACAGATCTTCGACCAAGAGGCAGGTTCGAAGCGGGAGCCGCAATTCGGTTATCGAGGTCGATCGGGTCAATTGGTCAACTGTCTCAACGACCTCTTCATCCATCAGATGGTCCGGTTGAAACCGCACGATCAGGCCCCGGTGCGACTGGCCGGCCTTCACGCGGCTGGCAAGGCGCGCCACGTCGGAAGCCGACACGATCGCGGAATGGCCTGGTTCGATATACAAACGTCGTCCGGGCCCGAACTCGCAATCGACGGGATCTCCGTTAAGAGCAATGGCGATCGTCAGCGATCTCTCAATCTGTCCGTCGTGCAAAGTGTCTCGCAACGTCACCAGATCGCTGGCGCAAAGCGCAACGCCATTGCGCAGTCGATGCACGCCGATCACGCCCGCGAAGGGGGGCTGTTCGTCAGCATCGTTCATCCGATCCGGTGAGATTGAGGTATATTCGTAGCCCACTGACTGGGCCGCTTTCGACATCTGTCTTTCCAGACGCTCAGCGCTCTGCTCCGACACAGCCTACCTCCATGTGAAGATCGCTTTGGGCCAAGCAGTACCCAGAAGGCGGGCCGTCGAGTGACAGTAAAGCGTGCCGGGGAAGCATGCGGGGAACGGCGAGAAGAATCAATGCAAATGATATGCAATTGCGGGAGCGCCTTTTTCAGCCTGGATCCAACGCCAGATTTCGTGCGCGCGATGTCGCAAGGCCGTTCTCCGTTTACGCCAAGACTGCGCGATTGCCGAACTCGCCGTCTTACGGCCGCCAGGCCGGATGTCCGATCGATATCTCCGAACTCGTTGTCATTGATTGAACACAAGGCCGCCCAAAATTCTGTTTGATTTTTCCGCCTGATTTACGTGCAAATACTAAAGGGCGCAAAATCGCCGCATTCGCTTTTCTAGATTACACTCGCACCCCAGAAATTGATATCAAGGGAAAGTGTTTGTTTGAGCGCGTCATTGCGAAAGGTTTTGCTTGAACACATTTAAGATAGCGGCACAAAATCGGACAACGCGCGTAATTCACGACTGAATCACACTTGGGGAAATAGAACCGGAAAATCGACATGCAGGGACACAGCAGAATCCTTTTCGACCCGCGGTTGTTTCCATCAATGAGCGCGCGTCTTGCGGTGTATTGACGGCATGTCCCGCGTTCAGATCATCTTTAACTGGAGTCCGGGTCAATGATCTTGTTCAGGTCTACATATCAAAAACCGTCCAGCGACAGGTCCATCGTTTCAGTCACGGCCGGCGGTATTGCCGCCTTGCTGCTTACGACAACGGCAGCCGTCAGCCTTCACGCCGAGCCGACCGGATTTGCCGGTCCAGCCCGCGTCGCGCAGATAAACGCACCGATCTCGGCTGTGGCCGTTTCAGGGACCTTGCCGACCGTAAACCGCGATGTTGTGGAGAACCACGTGTCGGCGCCGGTGATTCTGGCGCAGGCTGGACCTCCGGGTGGTAACGGAGGCGGCCGGGCCGGTGGAGGCACAACAGGTGGCGGTACCACCGGCGGAGGTACGACTGGTGGTGGCACCCCTGGCGGCGGCACCGGAACTCCCGGCGGCAATACTCCAGGCGGGACACCCGGGGGCGGAATAGGCCCGGGTGGACAGACCGATGTCGATACCGAAGACGGCAAGGAAGGCAGCGGCACACCGCCTTTCGGCGCCTTGTGGACGCCGGATTTTGAACTCAATAACCCGCAGACAGATGTGCTGACGGCTGCGCTTGCCCAGATTGCCGGAGAATGCGAACGGGTCGGCATACAATATCGGATCGACTGTCTTGGACAGGGCCTGATCCTGGCCGGCCGGACCCTGCCGCGCCGCGGCGAATACGAAGAGGCGCGTCAGATCCTCGTCAAGGCCGGCAAGGACCTGCGCCGGGTCGCACGGGAGAACCGCGATCCCGCCCAACCGAAAATCAGGCACACGATCCAGGTCACGTCGGGCGTTACGCGGCAGCGCAGGCTTACGCCGGTCGCACCGGAAAAGCTGCCGGAAGCGACCGTGACCGCAGAAGCCATCGTGCAGGAAGCCGAGACGCGGCTGCTGCGTTCCGCGGAGAATTCGCAGCGGCGCCGGGTGCACTACGAGCGCGTGGCGCAATCGCTTGGGTCTACGCGTCGCATTTTGCGGTCTTAGGTATCTTTGCCGCCCGGGCGGCAAACCGGTACACTGTGTCAAGGTGCGTGGGAGCCGGTACGCCGCGATCGAACAGGCTCGCGAGCGCACGATGTGGAATGCAACACTCTGGTCGAACGGGATTGATGGCCAATGAAGCTGCTTGCTGCCCTTTTGATATACTTCCTGGTCGTGCCGGCTGCATTCGCCGCCGAACGTATCGCGCTGGTCGTCGGCATTGGCGCCTATGCCCATGCCACTCCGCTGAAAAACACCGTAGCGGACTCACAGGCGATCGCCGATACCCTGCGCAAACTCGACTTCAAGGTGGATCACGTCCTGGACAGCAACCGCGATGATATGACCGCGGCGCTGGAGCGGTTCACTTTCGCGGCAGAAACCGCCGATGTGGCGCTTGTCTATTATGCCGGGCACGGGGTCGAGGTCGAAGGCCAGAACTACCTCGTGCCGGCCGATGCGACTTTCGAAACCGCTGAAGACGTAACCGGGCGCACGATTTCGCTGCAACAGGTCCTGTCGGCCGCCGGATCGGCTCGCCGGTTGCGCATCGTCATTCTCGATGCATGCCGTGACAACCCGTTTACCGGGCTGGAAGGCGTCTCGAATGTCGTTTCGGCAACCCAGTCTGACGGCGGCTCCGGTTTGGCGCCGCCCTCTCCCGACCGCGGCACGCTGGTTGTCTATGCGGCCAAGGACGGGGCTGTCGCGCTCGATGGCCGCGGGGCCCATTCGCCATTTGCGCAGGCGCTGCTTGCGCATATGCCAACCCCGGACCTGGAAATCAGCATGATGTTCCGCAGGGTGCGGGACGATGTGTTGCGCATGACCCGGCGGTTCCAGGAGCCGCACTTTTACGGCTCCTTGCCTGGCGTCCCGCTTTTCCTGGCCGGCGACGGGGCACAGATCGCCAGTCAGGAAGATCCGCGCCGGGCCTGGGGCGTGGCGCGCAGCGATACGGAGACCCAGCTCGCCGCGCTCGCAAACCAGGGCGATACGCGGTCCATGATCGGCCTTGCCTACATGTACCAGGATCCGGATGGCGGACGCTTCAATCCGGAAAAAGCCGCGGAGTTTCTCCGTCAGGCCGGTTTCAAGGGCGATCCGGAGGCGCAGTTCGAACTGGCGCGTGCCTATGAAAAGGGCTTTGGCGTTCCCCAGGATGCAAGCAAGGCGCTGGAATGGTACAACCGTGCGGCCGGGCTCGATTTTGCCGACGCCATCAATGAACTCGGATTTCTCCACTATGCCGGCGGGCTCGGCGTGGTGGCCGATCCCCGTCGGGCGCTCGGCTATTTTCAACGGGCTGCAGAACTCGGGCATCCGCAGGCCATGTTCAACTATGCCGCCCTGATCGACGACGGCATTGTCACGGGCAAATCCGCCGACGATGCCGCCACGCTGCTCTATCGGGCGTTGCGCGCCGGCAGCCGGGACGTGTTGTCGGAACTGACGGAAAATCCCAATCAATACAAGCAGGAAACCCTGCGCGGGTTGCAGCGCAAGCTGTCGGAAAACGGCTTCTACGATTCCGGCGCCATCGACGGCCGTGTCGGTCCGCAAACCAAGCGCAGTATACGGCTTGCCTTCGGCGAAACGCCTGAATGACGGGTTCCGGCCGGCGACGGGTTACTGGCAGCCGCCGAGCAGATCGCCGGCTACGCCGAGCGACTGGCAGGCAAAGCGGTTGAAGTCCCTGCCCCATATCCGCCGGTTGCGCCATGCGAACTGGTCGTGGCCGCCCATGGACCGTTGAAACGGATATTCGAGAAGGCGCATGTCCTTTCCGCTGTCGCGACCGAGACGGCACAACGATCTTGAAAACTCGATCGGGGCATGCAGGTCGTGTTCTGCGTGTTGAAGGAGGATCGGCGCTTTCGAGCGCTTCAGGGCGTCGATCAGGTCGGGCATTGAGGCTTCCGGAGCCTGATCGCCGGTGGCCGGTGCCTGAAGCACGCTTCCACAGACATTCAGGTCCGCCTGGGCCAGAAGGCTGACGATGCCGCCGTGCGAACAGCCGCATACAATCAGTCTCGACGTGTCGGCCCAGGCCAGGTTGGTCAACCAGGCAGCGCAAGCGGCAGCGTCGCGGCCGCGGCCTTTCAGGAATGACCAGACATCCGCCATGTCATGGCAGGCTTCAAGGCCGGGCCCGGTTGACGCGCCGTACCCCCGGCCCTCCGGAAAGACCACCGCGCAGAGCCCGGCACTGACGCCGGCCCAGACAGGCGTGTCGAAACTCAGGGTCGGACAACCGGAATCGATATATCCGTCCGCCCGCTTCTTGGACCCGTGATTGTAAAGGATGACCGGAAACCGCCCTTGTGTTACGGGCCGCATCACCCAGACGTCGATGGCAAACGCGTCCGAGGGATAGGTCGCCCGTTCGATGATGCCGGTCCGTTCGGATGTTGGATGCCCGTTCATCGTTCAATTCGGGCGAGACGGTCTTATCCCGTCAAGATTTTCCGACCGATCAGGCCTCAAGGACGCCGAGCGGCCCGGGTGTTGAGATAGACGGCCTGAAGGCTGGTCGTCGCGCAGATATAGAGCCGGTTGCGCTTGATGCCGCCGAATTCCACGTTGGCGACGACCTCGCCGGTCAGGATCTTGCCGATCAGATCGCCGTCCGGCGTATAACAATGCACGCCGTCGCCGGCGGAGGTCCACACGTTGCCGTCGACGTCGATTCGAAATCCGTCGAAGAGGCCGATCGTGCATGTGGCGAACAAGCGGCCGTTGCTGAGTGTGCCGTCGTCGGTGACGTCGAACACGCGGATGTGCCGCGGACCGTCCTCGACATGAGTCGCGCCGGTGTCGGCGATGTAGAGCAGACTTTCGTCAGCCGAAAAAGCAAGTCCGTTGGGCTTCACAAAATCCGTCGCAACCGCAGTGACGGCGCCGCTTTGCGGACCGATGCGGTAGACGAAGGACCCGCCGATTTCACTGTCGGCTTTGTCGCCTTCATACTCACCGTCGATGCCGTAGGTCGGATCGGTGAACCAGATCGAGCCGTCGGATTTGACGACGACATCGTTGGGGGAGTTGAGGCGCTTGCCATCGAAATGCGATGCCAGAACCGTCAGGGAGCCGTCGATTTCGATCCGGCTGACGCGGCGGTTGAGATGTTCGCAGGAGACCAGCCGGCCCTCCCGGTCGACCGTGTGACCGTTGTGGTTGCCGCAGGGCGACTGGAAGACCGAGACCGAGTTGTCGGTCTCGTCGAACCGCATGATGCGGTCGTTCGGAATGTCGGACCACAGGAGAAACTTGCCGGCAGGGAAATAGGCCGGCCCCTCGGCCCAGCGCATGCCGGTATGCAGAACCTCGCGATGCACATTGCCCATGGCATAGCGGGTAAAACGTTTGTCCAGGACGTCGAACGTGTCGGTGATCATGGCAGGTCACATTCTCTTGGTGGTTGGGCACGCGATTTGTGGCACGCTTCTATTGGGTGATCTTGGTGCCGCGGCCATACACCAGCAGCATAAGGATGATCACGCTGCCGTAGATCACCTGTCGCCCTGCCTCCGGCATTTGCATGATCGACAGGACGGAGTTCAGGAGCACGATCAGGATCACGCCGATCAGCGTGCCCAGATAGCGGCCGCGTCCGCCGAGGATATGCGTGCCGCCGATCACGACGGCAGCAATGGCCGGCAGGAGGTAGGCGTCGCCCATACCCTGATAGGCCTTGGTCGAATAACCGGCGAGGAGCGTGCCGGCGAGACCGGCTGCCATGCCGCAAAGGCCGAAGGCAAGCACGATGATGCCGCGGGTCGGAACGCCGGCCAGATAGGCAGCCGCCTCCTTGTTGCCGATCGCGTAGATGTATTTGCCGACAGATGTGCGGTTCAAGAGAACGACCATCCCGATCGACACGGTCGCCCAGACCAGGAGCGCAACGGGAATACCGAATATCTTGGCAACGGCGAGCCATTGCATCAGGTCGGTTGCCGCGGTTTGCGGAGCAAAACCGCCGGTATGGGCCACCATGAGGCCGCGCATGACCGCATTGACACCGAGCGTGAAGATCATCGAGGGAATGCGCAGATAGGCGACACCCATGCCGTTGACGAGGCCGACAGTAAGACCGACGGCAAGCCCGACCGGGATCGCCGCAGGGCCGCCAACAGCGGTTGCCATCATGGCTGCCGCGGCAATCGTCCAGGGTACCGAGAGGTCGATATGGCCGAGCAGGATGACCAGCATCATGCCGGCGGCGACGATGCCGAGAAAGGATCCGACCTGCAATTGCTGCAACAGGTATGTCGGGGAGAGCAACGTCGCCGATCCTTGCGTGCTCAGCGTGTAGGCGGTGCCCACGGCAAGGATGACAAGAATAAAGCCGGCAGCAACCAGGATGGGTTGGTTTTCCTGCGAAATCCGGAGAAGCGGAGGACGCGTTGCCGTATCGGGTTTGGGCGCAATGGTGTCCATGGCGGGCTACCGGAACAATTCTAAGGTATTTTTTACCCGCAGCACCCGAAGCGCTCCGAGACTGACGGCGACGAGCAGGACGACGCCCTCGAACAGCGGCTGCATCAGCGGATCGATCTCAAAAATCCGGAAATTAAAGGAGATCGTGCGCAGCACCAGCGCGCCGAAGATCGAGCCGATTGCAGAGCCCACACCGCCAAGCAACGAGGTTCCGCCGATCACGACGGCGGCGATGGAATTCAGCGTATAGGCACCGGCCTGAGGAATATCGGCATTGCCCGACGAGGTCTGCAGGGCAAGGTAGAGACCACCGAGCCCGGCGAAAAAACCGCCGAGCGTGAACGCCGCGATCTTGGCGCGTTCAATGTTCAGCCCCGACATGTAGGCGGCGCCCTCGCCCGACCCGATTGCATAAACCGTGCGCCCGGTCACCGACCGCGCAAACGGGATCCAGACGAACAGCGCCACGAAGACCAGGAGCAACAGCGGGACCGGGATCCATGCGATGGGCTTGAACCAGGCCGCTTCGCCGTCATCCGCAAACCCGTAGGTCGCCGCGATCTCGAACAGATCGTTGGTCGCCGCCCAGGACAGATCGCCGTCGACATTGCCGCCCGGCGTCGGGCGCAGGAACAGAGCCAATCCGACGAAGATGGCGCCGGTCGCTAGCGTTGCGATGATCGGTTGAATGCGACCGAAGACAACGACGCAGCCATTCAGGAAGCCGCAGGCGGCGCCTGCGGCCATGCAGACCACGATGCCGAAGAACATCTGCAGCGGTGACCCGTTCAGCAGATGACTGGCGAGGCAATTCACCAGCGTCATGATCGCGCCGACGGAAAGGTCCAGACCGCCGAGCAGCACCGGCACGGTCTGCGCCATGGCGACCATGGCCAGCGTGTAGACCTCGTTGGAATTCTGGATCAGGACCGCGGTCGAAAATCCCCGCGGATGGTTCATGTTGTAGAAGACATAGAAGACGATAAAGACGCTGATCGCGGTTAGCAGGCCTGCATTGTGCGTCAGGCGAATGCCAAGGTCGCCCATCGTACCGCGACCCTTCATTGCGCGGCCTCCGCCAGATTCAGGGCGCTCGAAATGATGTTTTCCTCGGTGATGGCCTCGCCCTCCAACTCGCTCACCACCCGCCCGTCATACATGACCGCCACCCGGTCGCAGCAGCCGATGAGTTCTTCGTAATCGGTGGAATAAAACAGGATACCCGCGCCTTCCTCGGCGAGCGCGCGCAACAGAAGATAGATTTCCTGCTTCGTGCCGACATCGATGCCGCGGGTCGGATCGTTCAATAGGATGATGCGTGGTTCCGTCATCAGCCATTTGGCGATCACGACTTTCTGCTGATTGCCGCCCGACAGCGTCGAGACCGCATCGCCCGACGATCCGATCTTGATCTGCATGCGATCGATGCCGTCCTCGACCGCCTTGTCGAGTGCGGCAGGATCGACCAGGGGGCCGCGCGAGAACTGCTCAAGCGAGGCGATCGTCAGATTGTCCGCAATCGACATCGGCAGCATGAGGCCTTCGGTCTTGCGGTCTTCCGGGATAAGCGCCATGTCGATGCCGGCCTTCTTGGCAGCATTCGGCGATGTCAGGGAAACCGATTTGCCATCCACCCGAACTTCGCCGCGCATGCCTTTCAGCACCCCGAAAAGGCCGATCAGCAATTCCTTCTGTCCCTGCCCGTCGAGGCCGCCGAGCCCGACGATCTCGCCACGGCCGATAAGCAGATCGATTTCTTTCAAACGATTTTCCCAGCCGAGGCTGCGCACTTCGAGCAATGGCTCACCGACTTTGGGTGGCGGTTTGGGCGGGAAATGCGCGGAAATCTCGCGACCGATCATCATCTGCACGATTTCCTTTTCGCTGCGGCCGCCCTGTTTGAAGGTCTCGATATGGCGCCCGTTGCGAAACACCGAACAGGTGTCGGCCACGGCGTCGATCTCGTGCATGCGATGGGAAATCGTCAGGATGGAAATGCCGGAATCCCGCAATCGGCGCAAGATCTCGAATACGCGGTCGACATCGGCGGCCGTCAACGCGGACGTGGCTTCGTCAAGAATGAGGACCGTGGGATCCTTTGAGATCGCCTTTGCGATTTCCACCATCTGACGGCGGGACAGCGCCAGATCACGCACCCGGGTCAGCGGGTTGACGTCTTCGCAGCCGATCCGGGCAAGCATTTCCTCGGCGTGGCGTCGCTGCGCCCTTGAATCGATCAGGCCGAAGCGTCGCGGCGGATCGGCGATACAGATGTTGTCCGCCACCGAGAGATCGGGAACCAGGGATAATTCCTGGAAGATGCAGACGATACCGGCCGCATTGGCAGCAGCCGGATGGCGAAACGCCTGCGGTTTGCCCGCAAGTGTCATCGATCCTTCGTCCGGCTGGACGACGCCGGCCATGATCTTGATCAGCGTCGACTTGCCGGCGCCGTTTTCGCCGAGCACGGCATGGATAGAACCGAGGTCACAGGAGAAGTCGACATTGTCGAGTGCCGTAACGCCGCCGTAATGCTTGCTGACGCCGGTCAGCACGACATGCGGCGGGGCTGCCTGTTCGGAAGGCGGGGTTCCGGTCATGGCCTCTCCGGTGAACGGACATAAAAGTGCCGCCGCCGAAACGGCGGCGGCGGGGACTGCGTTACTGGGTATTTTCCGCGTCTTTGGCCATGATTTCACGCGCCGTGATGTTCACGCCGCAGGGCGGAAACTCGTTGACGGTGAAGAAATTGTCCGTCAGGTCCGGCCAGTAATTCTTGCCGGCCTCCAGTTCGTCGTATTTGGCAAACGGGATCGGAACCGAGATTAGTTGCGGCATGACGTTGCCGTCCAGCGCCGCCAGGGCTGCCTTGATGGCGATCGCGACCATGCCCGGAGACTGGCCGATGGAAATCCCTTTCAGGCCGTCGTCGCTGTGCTCGGCCAGAAGCTTGCGGAAACCGTTTTCCGCCTCGCCGGCAATCGGCACCATATCGTGTCCGGCATCCAGCATCGCGCGCACCGTTCCGGTCGTTCCGCCCTGGACGACGACCGCATCGAACCGACCGTGTACTGCGATGGCGTCGGCCGTCACCTTTTGCGCCGTTCCGTCGTCCCAATTGCCGACGACCTGAACGATGTCCCAGGAGCCTTCCGGCTCGAAGACTTCACGGAAGCCAAGATGCCGGTCGCGGTCGACGGAATTACCCGGCAGACCCCGAACTTCGAGGATCTTGCCGTCGCGCTTGTCGCCCAATTGTTCGAGCAGCCAGCGTCCGTACATCCGACCCATCTCAAGCTGGTCCTCATTGACCTGCATCACCTTGTCCGTATCGAGCACGTTGTCGAACGGGACGAGCACGACGCTGTTGCGATCTGCAAGCCGGATGACCCGATCGAAACCCTCTGGCGACACGGCAATCGTGACGATGGCGTCAAAGCCCTGATTGATGAAGTCCTCGATGGCGCCCAATTGAGCGGCGACGTCGGTACCCGTCGACACGGCCTTGAATTCTTCGATCTGGGAGGCGATTTCGGGTTGCTCGACAAAGGCCTTGGCCGTCTGGATCATCTGAATCCGCCAGGTGTTCCCGACGAAGCCGTTGACGACGGCAATCTTGTGCGGGCCGTCCCGCTTGTCCCACTGGAAGTAGCCGATTTCGTCGTTCCAGGGTGCGAAACAGGCCGGATCATGACCCGGCCCGGAAACCTTCTCGGGAGCGGCCATCGCCACTCCTGCAGTCAGAGACAATGCCAGCGCAGCGGCAAGGGAAAGTCTGAAAGACATTGGGATCATCCTCCCCAGGATATCTGAATCGTGAATGATTTCCGTGATTTATACACGTGTCATTGCCGCCTGCGGGGTGCGGGCCGAGGCCGCGCGTCAGCGGAAAGATGAAAGGATACGCGCTCGCATGCCATTTGCAAGCAACGTCTGGCATATGCATGAAGTCCGCATGCAACCGAGCCTGGGAGATCCGCCCCGGACGACCGTGACCGGCGCTCGCACCGCGTGTTTGCACGAACCGCAGGGCAAGGCGCGGCCTGGCGATCGGCATGGTGCCCATTGCGAAGCAAGACCGCTCACCGGTAGGATCATCACACTCCCGGTCCGCTTCAAGGGCCTGGCTTCCGCCCCTCCAGCCCACGACAATCCAGGACCAGACCGATGCCGATGCCGCCGAACGCCATGATCGTTACCGCCCAACCGGAGGCGTCCGAGGCGGGTGCCCGTGTTCTCATGCGGGGTGGCAATGCCGTGGATGCCGCAGTTGCGGCCGCGCTTGTCCAGGGCGTCGTCGATCCGCAAATGTGCGGCATTGCCGGGTTCGGATCCTGCCAGGTCTACAGCCCGAAAATGGCTCTCCACACCACGCTAGACTTCCATGGCAAGACGCCGCTTGCCGCCACACCGGATATGTGGCTGGAGCTGCTGGAGGGAGAGGCACGCGACGGGTTCGGGTTCATCCTGAAGGGGCACGTGAACGATCTCGGCTATCAGGCCGTCACCACGCCCGGTGCGCTTCTTGCCTATTCTGAATTGGTGCGGGATTTCGGAAGCTGGGACTGGGGCGACATCTGCGCACCCGCTGTCCGGCAGGCCGAGGCCGGCTTTGCGATCCGGCCGCATGTGCACTACTGGCACACGCATGGCGCCGATCTCGGCCGCGTTGATGTGCGCGACCGGCTTGCCTTGTCGGCGACCGGCCGGTCGATCTATTTCCGCGATGACGGATCGATAAAAAAAATCGGCGACCACATCGCCAATCCGGATCTCGCCCGAACGCTGTCGCGGATCGCCCGAGAGGGCGCCGAGATCTTCTATACAGGCGCAATCGCCGAGGAGATCGAGGCGGACATGAAGGCCAATGGCGGCCTGATCACCCGCGACGACCTTTCCGCCTACCGGACGACGCGCCGCGATCCGTTGCGTGGTTCCTATCGCGGCTTCAACATCGCCACGAACCATCCGCCGGGTGGCGGCATCATGCTCGTCGAGATGCTCAACATCCTGGAAAATTTTGACCTTGCTTCCATGGGCCATAACTCGACGGAGTATATTCGCACCGTTTGCGAGGCGATGAAGGCAGCCACCGCCGACAAGGACGCCCATGTCGGCGATCCGGATTTCGTGACGATCCCGGACCACCTCACGCAAAAGGACTATGCCGCCTCCATTGCCGGGCGAATCCGGGCCGGCGAAAAGCTTACCGTCGAGCGGTTGGGCCAACCGGAACCGAAGGACACCACCCATGTCGCAGTCGTCGATGCCGAAGGTACGTGCGTGACCATGACCCATTCGCTCGGCATGCCGTCGGGCGTGATCTCGGACGGTCTCGGCTTCATGTATAACGGGTGCATGGCGGTTTTCGATCCGCGACCGGGATCTGCAGGCTCGATCGCGCCAGGCAAGAGCCGGTTCAGTTCGGTCTGTCCGACGATTGCCTTCAAGGGCGAGAAGCCGGCGGTTGTTCTCGGCGCGCCCGGCGGCACGCAGATCGCCATGGGCGTTCTGCAGGCGCTCCTCAATGTCATGGATTTTGACATGTCCATGCTGCATGCGGTCTCGGCTCCGCGGTTCTCCTCGACCTCGAATGCCATCGACATCACCAATCGCATTCCGGACTATCTGGTCGACCCGTTGCGTGCGGATGGTTACGACGTGATCCGGTCCGCCCTCACCTTTGGTATCGCCGCCGTGCACGGCATCCGCATTGACAACGGTGTGTTGTCGGGAGGAGCGGATCCGGGGCATGATGGGGTCGCGCTGGGCGTTCAGAACCCGCAGGCGTGATCGACTGACATCGCCGCCATTGTTCCCAGACTGTTCAGTCGTCGCCTGTCCGCCGCAGGATCGTGCCTCTGTCGCCGACGGCGCAGAATTCACCGTGCCGCGTTACGGCGACCGCGCGCAGGCCGGCATCGCATCCTGTTGGTTCCGCCTTCCAGTGCGCGCCTTCGTGAACCATTGCGGCGCCGGCAGCGCCGACCGCAACAACCTTGGTGTCGGTCCCGGCAACGGCCAGGAGGTCGTTGCGCGCGCGCGCCGGGGTGATGGTCCAGCGCTGTCCGTCGAAATGGCCTATCGTGCCCGACAGCCCCACGACATAAATATCGTCAAGCCCGCGCCCCCAGACATCGAACAGGAAGTGTTCGGTGCCCGCGTTGAACGCGTCCCAGGTTTTGCCGTTCCAGCGCATGACAAGGCCAAAATCACCGACCGCGAGCAAATGCGCGGCATCTTTGCCCCATAATCCGTAGAGCGCACTTGTTGTGCCGCTCGGCATGCGCAACCAATCCCCGTCCCTTTCCTGCCGTTGCAGGACAAGGCCCTCGTCTCCGGCGGCAAAAATTCCGTCGCCTCCATCCGACCAGAGGGACAGGATGGTGACATCCATGTGAAGGTCGAACGCTTTGCGCCATGTGGAACCGTCGAAATGATGGATCTCGCCCAATTGCCCCGCGGCGAGCAGGCCGCTATCCGGCGCCCGGTCGAGATCGTGAATGCCGAGAGCGCCGGCGGGAGGCAGTTGTTCCCATTGGCCGCGGTCAAGCGCCATTACGGTGCCTTCTTCGCCGCAGGCATAGGTGACGTCGGTCACGGGGTCTGTCCACGCGCCCCATAATTGCCGATCGGTCGGACTTTCCATGGCAGTCCACCGTGCCGCCTTGCCCGTGCGCACCGATGGTTTGTGAAGCCCGGATAGCGCGTTCTCGTTTCCGGCCAGGACCGTGCCGAAATCGCCGACGACGATGGTTTCGTCGTTCGGCAAGGCTACGATGCCGAGCAGGTCGTGGGTCGTGCCGCTTTCAATGCGCGAGAGCGTGCCGTTGCCGATCGTATGGATCTGGCCGGCATCGCCCACCATGATCACAGCGTCGCGATAGGCGGCAAGATCCCGGACGCGGCTGAAGGTCTCGTCGGCAAAGAGCTTCACGAAGCCGCCATCACGCAACAGCACGAGATCCCCGCGAAAGCCGTTTCCATCCACGAAATAGCGACCGCCCGCAAGCAGGGCACCGCCGTCTTCCAGCGCAAGGATTGCGGTGAAGTTGGATTTGATCCCGCATTCCAGGCGCGACCACGCGCCATCGTCGGACCGCAAAAGGACACATCCATCGCCGCCCGCGGCCAGCATGGTTCCGTCGGCGAGCCTTTGGATCGCCCGCAGGTGAGCGCGGGCGCCGGAGGTTTCCGGTTTCCAGTCGATGCCGTCGAAATGCAGGATCGTTCCCCGATCGCCTACGGCCCAGGCCTTGCCGTCGTCATGTCCGGCTATGCCGAACAGCGGGGTGTTTTCAGGTCCGGATGCATACCGACCGTTTTCATCGACGACGCATCCCCTCACCTTGTGCCAGGTCTCGCCATCATAGCGCATGATGAGGCCCATCCAGCCAACCGCCCAGAGCCGGTTTCGGGCCGTGCCCCACATGGCGTGGATGGGTGCCTGGACTTGGGTCAGGTGCCGGATCCATTGCGCACCATCGGAATGGAAGATCGCGCCTTCATCGCCGTGGACGAAGACGCCCTCGGAGTCGGCCCAACCGTTCCAGAACACGTCGCCCGAGCCGGCGCTGAGGCTGTCGATGCGGCGCCAGGTTTCCGGCGGCCGGGACATTCGAAGTGCGGCGGGGTCCCGAAAGAATGCCCGGCGGGAAGGATTCTCCAAAGTGTCGTCGCCGATCAGCGTCATGATCGTTCGCCGGGCCGTACCGGAGCCGAGGCGGCGTCCCTCAGCCGGGTCGCCTCGCCATTGAGCAGGTCATTCAGTTCGCCCGGCATTTCAGCCGGCATCTCACGCAAGGCGGCCTGCATGTCGGCATCCGCCAGGTTCTCCGCGAACACGTCGTTCAACGTATGAGCGACGGCTTCCGCGAAGTGATCCCGCCCGAGCGCGGCGCAGGCATCGATCAGCGGGTCGAAGGCCCGGGCCACCGGACTTTCCGGCTTGACGGCAACGACCGGTTTGCCCTCGTCGGATCCAAGTGCAAGTTCGGGCGCCAGCGGGATTGAGGCAAGACGCTCGATCCGGAAAGCCTTCAGCGCGTCGTCGAGCGCATCGTTGGGAAAGACATGAAACTCACCGTCGCAATGCGGACAGACGATGCCGGCCATGTTTTCCACGGCGCCGATGATCGGCAGGCCGCGTTCCCGGCAGAACCGCGCCGCCTTGAGGCTGTCCATCTGCGCCACCGCCTGCGGGGTCGTGACCAGCACCGACGACACGTTGCAGCCTTCGAGCAGGTCGCACAGCGTGATCAGTTCGTTGCCGGTGCCCGGCGGCATGTCGATGATCAGATAGTCGAGCGATCCCCAATGAAAGCTGCCGACGAGGTGATGGATGAAATCGTGTTTGTAGGCATCCCGCCAGACGATCGGGGTCGTGTCGTCCTTCATCAGGAAGGCCAGCGATCCGACCGCGACCGGATACTCCATCGACGGGACCGTGAACCGGTGCGGCAGCAATCCGGTATCGGTCAGCCTCGTATGCGCTCCCGCGAAACCGAAGAACCGGCTCTGGTTCGGCCCATGGATGTCCGCGTCCGCCATGCCGACCCGGAAGCCCCTGTTCGCCAGTCCGGCTGCGAGATTGGCGGCGATCGTGCTCTTGCCGACGCCACCTTTGTTGGCCAGGACCACGATGATCTGGTCGATCTCGGCGAGGCGGTTTTCTAAGAGCACCTTGTTGTGGTGCGGCTTATTCAAACCGCAGGTGTCCTCCTGCGGGCAGAACTGGCACGCATAGCCGAGGCCGCAATCGACGGACGCCTGGTTGTCGGGAAACATGTGCGGCCCCTTCCCTAGCTCGGATCGGTCATGTCGGCGATGATCCAGCCGTCCGATACGGTCTTGAATCCGTCGCGCTGCTCGGTGCTGCCTTGCCAGAGGGCGAAGCCGAGCGGCACGGAATCCCGTTCGAGGCTGACCTGATGTTCGCCGGCGGCCGCGATCGGTCGGGACATGACGACCGTCCAGACGCCGGCGGCGTTGCCTTCAGCCGCGTCATAGCGGGAACTGCCGGATACGGGCTGATCCTCCAGTATCGTCGTGCTGCCCGGACCGCCGGCTGCAAGGCTGGAAACCGATCCGTTGTCCGGTCGCCAATACCAGATGTTTACAGGTTCATCGGGGCCCGTTCCCATGATCGGAGAGGTCTCATCGGTGCCGAGCGAGAATTGTACGGCCGCGCCGTCCCGAAACCTGTCGTGCAGGGTCTCGACATCCCTGGTGTCGTCGCGCCAGCGCATGCGGACGTAGAACCGGTCGGATGTCCTTGCCAGGTTCAGGTAGACGTCCTGGGCCTGGTCATCATCACCGATGCGCAGCTCGACGGATTCATGCACCGGCGGCGCCAGCGCCAGACGCACGCGATATTCGGGCAGACGCTCCCAGATGGCGTCGTCCGGATCGTTGACCTTGCGCAGATAGACGCCGTCGGGGATCTTCGAGACCTTGATGACATCGCCGGCCTCGAGCTCCTTGACGTTAGCCTCTGAAATCGACACCCCTTCGGCAAATGCGCCGGCTGTTGCGAAGGCGATGATCAGCGTCGAGGCTGCTGCCAGGCGGGACGAATATCTCATTGTGATCTCCCTATCCCCAGAGGTTTTGAGGGGCCGAACCGGTGCCGTCTTGTACTGCCGGCATCGCGCCGTGAGCCGGGTTCTTGTCCGGATCGCGAAACGGCCCGACCCGTGCCTCCAATTCTGCGATTTGTACGGCCGACCAGGCGGCCATTTCGAAAAACACGGCGCCGATGTCCGGTGAAAGCAGTCCGGTTTCTTCGCGCCCAAGCCGGTGCACTACCCGTTCCAGGAAGGGCGACAGATAGCGGCACAGAAAGTCCCGCTGTGCCCGTCGATATCCGGAAGGATCACGATTGTCGGCCAGCGCCCGGGCCTCGAGGTGACAGAGCACCGCCATGAATTCGGCCATCGTCGCCAGATGATCGGGTTCATCGTTGAAGCCCTCATCGTCGACGGCGGCTTTCAGTCCGAAATGGCGGTAAAAGGCGGTGAGATTGAGCATGTATACCGGGCGCGTCAGCCCGCCGAGCAGAACCTCATGGTCCCCGGCCAGCAGCGGAGCGACGGGGCGGCCCTTGTGACCGTGCAGGAAAGCCCAGATGTATCCCGCTTCGAACGCCTTGAAGCTTTCCGCCGGTTTCGGTGCGGTCCAGGGCCGTCCTGTCAGGCTTGTCCAGGCCTGACCAAAAGCCTGCCGAAAGTCGCCATCGGCGATCGCCTGAAAAAATTCGATCGACGGATGGCCGGCGCACAGCGCGGTCAATCGCCAAAGCGTTTCCTTGGCCTGCGCCCGTGCCGGCGCATCCCCCATCGGCATCCCGGCGACGATATCGACGGACATGGCCTCAGCTCAACTTGAACATTTCGGCATGACGATAGCCGATCAGCGTGTCCATCAATTCGCTCTCGCCGCCCTCGGCCTTTTTCGCGCGTTCGGCCGTGATCGTATCGAGCGCTTCTTTGACGCCGTCGCCGAACAGACTTTCCAGATAGTCCAGCGGGACCCGGCTTTCCGCAGTGGGAATGCCGTCTTCGCCGATCTTGGGCGGCGACATCGGCGGGACATAAAACACGTTCGGCTTCGTGCCCATTTCCGGATGCAGCGGCAGGGCGACCTTGTATTTGTCCACCAGCGTGTGGATGGGACCGTCCTGGTCGTCCCGATAGCCGATCCAGCGGATCCGGCCGACGCATTGTTTGGCGCATGCGGTCGGCAGGCCCTTCTCGATGCGCGGATAGCAGAAAATACACTTTTCCGACTTCGAGATTTCCTCGTTGAAATAGACCTTCTTGTAGGGACAGGCGCCGACGCAATAGCGGTAGCCGCGACAGCGTTCCTGGTCGATCAGGACGATGCCGTCTTCCTGGCGCTTATAGATCGCGTTGCGCGAACAGGCGGCCAGACAGGCCGGGTTGTCACAATGATTGCAGAGGCGCGGCAGGTAGAAATAGTAGGAGTTCGGATAGTCGCCCTCGCCTTCGTCCTCGTCCCAATTGGCGCCCCAGGTCGGTTTGACATTGGGGCGAAGCCACGGATCGGTCCCGGTCATCAGGGCTTCTTCGTAATTGTAGTCCCACGGAACCCCGTAATCCTCAGCGCTCGGTTCCTCGCCGAGCCGCAGCGCGCCGTCCTGGTCGAACCCGCCGCCCATATCGGCGTAGTTCTTCGGATATCCGGTGCCCGGCATCGTCTCGACATTGTTCCAGTACATGTATTCGCGACCGTTTCGATTGGTCCACTGGAGCTTGCAGGCGGACGTGCAGGTATGGCACCCGATGCACTTGTTCAGGTCCAGCACCATGCTCAATTGACGTTTGACGGCCATCTTGTTCCTCCCTCGCGACTGTCTGCACGGCTCAGGCCGGTTCGACGTCCACGCTGCTTTCATGCGCCAATTGATTGGCGTTGTATTTCCAGAGCTTGAAGCCGAGATGCCCCCAGCCACCGCACAATTCCAGCGGCTGGATCAGCGTCGCCATGGCGTTGTTCATCGGCTTGCCCTGCTCATATTGGTGCGGCTCCCAACCGTGTTCCATCATGATCGCGGTCTCGGGCAGGCTCGGGTAAAACTTCGCCTGGGCGAAAAACTCGCCGATGCCGTTGAAGATCCGGACCTTGGAGCCGTCGGTAATGCCGCGCGCGGCGGCGAGCTTGGGGTTGATGTAGATGTTCGGTTCGCCGCGCTGCAGCCGCATCATGTATTTGTTGGAGCGCCAGTTGGAATGGATGCCCCAGCGGGTATGCGGCGAATAGAAGGACAGCGGATAGTTCGAGGCTTCCCGTCCGGCATGGTGGCGCGCCGTCGGCGTGGCCGCGCCCATTTTCACGAAGCGCGGGTGGTCGCAGTAAAAGGTGATGCGGCCGGTCAGCGTATCGTACGGTTTCTTGTTTTCCGTTTGCGCGATAAAGGGATTGTAAGGCTCCGATGCCGGAAGCGGTTGGTTGGCGCCGCCGGCTTCCGACATGACGAAGAAACCCTGTTCCGCGCCCTCTTCGAGGCTGACGCCGCCGAATTCCGGGCCGTTGTCGACCAGCCACTTGGTGGCGTCGTAATCCGTCAGGATCGTGCCGCCCATGGTGAAATCGTCATGGATGGTGTGGAGATCGCGGCTTACATTGCCGTCCTGATAACCGGCAACACTGCGGGCAACGGCCCGCTCCTGGATCTTCCTCGTCAGAAGCTCCATGATGTCCCAGTCGGGTTTGGCCTCGCCGATCGGATCGACCGGCCGCGAAAAGACGTTCACGAAGCGGTGGAAACCGACCGATCGCAGGTCCCAGGCTTCGTAATGGCTGGCGGCCGGCAGCAGGTAGTCGGCCCATTGCGCGGTTGAATCCATGCGCACATTGATGTTGACGAAGAGCTCTTCGACTTCGTGCAGGATGCGTTCGCGGTACTTGTCGGCAAACTTGTTGCGGCGGAATTTGTTGTCGGCGATCGAGATCAGGCCCTTCATGTCGCCGTGATAGGGCATCCAGCCTTCCGAGATGCTCTCGTTGATCATCTCCTCCATCTCGTCGATGTCGAAGCCGACCCGCTGTTTCAGCTTGTCGTTGTCGAAATGCTTGCGGGCATGCTCGATCATGCCGCCGCGCATGAATTCGCCCAATCCGCCGGCCTCCAGGCGCGGGAATTTCTCGAACCCGAAGAGCGCGAGTTCCAGGAGCTTGCCGTGATTCCATTCAACCCATGACGTGTCGAGGCCGCCGGTCTTGCCGCCATGCCCGGTCAGGGCCAGCATCAGGGTCTGGGCCCAGCCCGTGTAGATGCCGTTCGAGTAGCGCCCGATGTTGAACCCCTGCATCAGGATCGCCTTCTTGGCGTTGGCGAACAGCCGGGCTTCCTCGCGCACAGTCTGTGCGGGGATGCCGGTGATCGCGGCGGTTTCTTCCGGCGGGAACCGGGCCGCTTCCTTGCGGACATTCTCAAAGACAGTCGTTACCTCGATGCCCTCGACAGTGAATGTGCCTTCAAGCGCCGGGTCGATCTCTCCCAGATCGAGGGTCTTGTCGTCCGAACCCATCGAGCCTTTCAGAGGTACGGCCGCACCGGTCTTCTGGTCCCAATGATAGAAGACCTGGTCCGATCCGCCGTCTTTCAGATCGGCTTCCCGTAGCAGCTTGCCATTGTCGGTCCGCACCAGGACGGCAAGGTCGGTCTGCTCGGCCATGAATTCCGGCTTGTAAAGATTCTCCTCGATGATCACGTTGACGAACGACATCGCGAGGAACGGGTCGGTTCCCGGTTCGATCGGCATCCAGAGATCGGCGTGGATCGAGGATGGATTATAGTCCGGCGCAACGGAGACCACCCGGGCCCCGTTATACTTGGCCTCCCAGATGTAATGCGCGTCGGGTATGCGGGTCGCGTTCGGGTTGAACAGCGACATCATGATGTAGTCGGCGTCGAACCACGCGTCGGAGGTGAAGCTTTCCAGCGGGTTGCCGTAGGCGAGATGGGCACCGGTATTCAGGTCGCCGACGTCGGTGAATATATCGAGCTGGACGCCGCCGAGCAGCGAGGCAAACCGGTACGGGGCAGCCAGGCGCACCATGGACAGATTGCCCGATCCGGTATGCGTCATCATCTTGCCCGGACCGTGATTTTCGAAGATGTCGATGATCTTGTCGGCGATTTCAGTGGTGATCTCGTCCCAGGAAACGCGCTGCCACTTGCCCTCGCCGCGTTCGCCGACCCGCTTCAGCGGATAGCGCAGCCGGTCGCCCTCATACATGGCTGACGAATGGATTGCCCCCTTCTGGCAGCCACGCGGGTTGGCGTCGGGCACGTTCGGATTGATCTGCGGATACTTGGCAAGCTGTTCTTCGCGCAGGACGATGCCGTCCTTGACGAAGACATCGAAGGCACAATTGCCGACGCAGTTGATGCAATGCGCGGCCTTGCCGACCTTGTCCCAGGTGAATTCCCGGCGATAGAGATCTTCCCAGTCGCGATAGGGATATTCGGCCGCGAGCGTGTCCTCGATGGGTTCGAGACGGTTAAGCGACCAGGCCTTGTCGGTCGCCATGACACCGGCACCGACCAGCGTGCCGGTCTTCAGGAAATCCCCTCGCTTCATGCGTAGCATTGATGTCATCCCGGGCCTTGAGATCCGCGGACCCAAGATCTCGAGTCGCGGTCTGTTTTCAGGAAGGATAGCGAGCAAACAGCCGGCAAAGGTTGCAAAGTTGTTCGAAGTTGTAAACGTATGTAAACGCGGTTTTTTCCGCTGCCTTTACGGCATATACCGCAGGTGATTTAATCGGCGTCATGTCGCGATCCGGGGAGGCGGCCGGAAAGGCCGCGGTGATCATGCCGGCAAAGGCAGAAGCGTCAGGAAACGCCGAGTACGTTTTTTCAGTCGAGGATCTGCGACGTTTTCTTGAAGAACATCGCGATCAACTCGTTGATACTTCAATTGAAATTGCCAAACGGAACGGCTACGCGCCGTACACGACAACAATTCGTGCCGCTTGGGTCGAAGCCATTAACGGCGTTACCCAAAGCCTGACGGTCTACCTGGCCGGCCATTTGTCGGCCGATCGGGACGAGCCGCAAGGGCCTTCGGCTGACATCGACTATCGATCGGATCCTCGCTTCGCCGACATGCGCCGGATCGCCCGCCTTCACCGGTCCCTCGGTATTACGCTGCAATTGTATCTCGGACTGTTCGCGCATTTCCGCAATCTCTATGTGGAGATACTGGAAAGCGCTTCTCCGGATCTGCCGCTCACCGGCGCCCATCTTGGTCGCGTGCGCGACTTTTTCGATGAGGCGGGCCTGAGCATCGCGTCCGACTGGAACGAACCGAACAGCGACCGCCGTATCCGCGAATTGCAGGAACGCGCGCGGGCCGTCACGCTCGACAAGGACCGGTATTTCGCCGTCTTTGAAAGCCTGCGCAATCCGGCTTTCCTGTTGGGAAGAAACCGTCGTCTGGTCAATGCGAACCAGGCCGCGGTTGAGCTGTTTCTCGGGGCTGCGGAAGCTGGCGAGCTGATCTATCTGAAATCGAAGCGCCGGCAGAAACAATCGCTTCAGGATCTCGTGCGCACCATCACAATATCGGTTGATCACAGCGACAACGGGCTCTGGCTCGACACCAGATCGGGGCGTCGCTGTTTCGATGTGCGCACCCGAGATCTGCATGATACTTTGGAAAATACCTCGCTTGGCCAGGTGATCCTGCTGAACGACGTGACCAGCCATCGTCGAGCGACCGAGCAGGCGCAGCAGGCCGAACAGACCATGTCCCGTTTCCTGGCGACGATGAGCCATGAGATCCGCACACCTCTGCACAGCGTGCTCGGAGCCACGGATCTTCTTCGGTCTGCACGGCCGGGGGCAACAAGACCTTACATCGACACGATCGAAAGTGCCGGCAAAACCCTTCTGCAGACACTGAACAATGTGCTCGACTATTCGAAACTGGAAAATGCCGCGCCTGTCCCGCGGCCACAGGACATCCACATCCGGTCGGCGATGCGCGACTTTCGGCGGGCGGCTTCCGTCTGGGCTCGCCAGCGCTCGGTTCCGTTCGCCGTCGATATTGCGGAGGGCCTTGCCGATACGATCTCGCTCGACTGGTCGATGTGTCAGCAGGTGCTCAGCAACCTGGTTTCCAATGCGATCCGTCACGACGACGGCCAGGGCGTCGACCTCCTCGTCGAATCCCGACAGAACGACGGGACGTCGAAACTACGATTTGCGGTCTCCGATCACGGTCCGGGTCTGACGTCTGACGATGCGCGCGCCCTTTCCGTGCCCTACACAAAACTCAGGGCCCGCAACACGCCGGGCGGCGGCGCCGGCCTTGGACTTGCGATTGCACATCATCTCGTTGAAGCGATGGGCGGTACGATGGGGTTTGCCCTGCGCCATCCGGGCACGGTCATCTGGTTTGAAATTCCCTACCGGGTTTCGCAGACGGACCGGAACGACATGCTTTCGGATGGGACGGTTTTCAGGGCACGGCAATGTACCCAGCTCAAATGCCTGTTGATCGATGACGATATCATCGGTCGCTCGGTGACCGCAGAATTCCTGACAAGGTGTGGCGTGTCGGTCGAATGCGCGGCAAGTGTCGCGACGGCGGAAAAGATGACCGAAGCCGGCCGGTATGACGTGGTTCTGGCCGATTACGCTCTGCCCGACGGTACCGGTGCTGACTTTGTTCGGCGCTTTCGGGCCCGGGGTCAGGAAGCCCGTTGTTATGCGCTCACTGCCAATGTCGAGACTCTTCTGAACAAAACCGGCGAGCGCGACTTGTTCGACGACGTGCTGGCCAAGCCGGTCGGTCGGGAATCCCTGACGTCGATTGTCCTGCATGGCGAGCGCCACGCCTCCGACGACGATGCGCCGCCAATCTACACAATGTCGAAACAGGCGCGTCTCGCCATGCAATCCGCCTTTGCGGAGCAATGGCAAGATCTGATTGCCGCGCGTGTTCTTCCGGTCAACGAACAATCCGCGCCGGCGCTCGGCGAAAAGGCGCATCGTCTGATCGGTGCGGCGGCGGCCTTGGGACTCCAGGATATCGAGCGGGAACTGAGGCAGCTCGAACGAACGTGCCGGACCGGCGGGACCGCAGACGCGGCTTCGCGGCAATTCGGCGTGCTGAGGGAAGATCTCACGTCCTACGCATCATGGCGGGCGTTCCAGGGCCTGACACCGGATCGGCCGCGATGACGGGATTGGCACAGGAAACGACAGTAGCGGCCAACGTGCTTTGCGTGGACGACGATCCGGTTACGCAAATCCTTCTGGAAGACATCATCGACTCGGCAGGCCATTGCTACCGCGCCGCCCACGATCTCGCCGAAGCCGAGGCGATGCTGGATAAGGAACAATTCGACCTGATCCTCCTCGATCGAAAGCTTCCCGGCAGCGACGGTCTCGTCCTGTTGCAACGCATCCGCCAGGATACCGAGGCGCACGTCATCGTCCTCAGCAGCATGGGAGAAACACAAGACCGCTTGCTGGGCCTGCAACTCGGTGCCGATGAGTACCTGACGAAGCCCTTCAATCCGGCCGAGTTAAGCAGCCGGATCCGGAACATGCTGCATCCGTCGCGTCTGTCACCCTCAGGTCCGCCGGTGACACGGCATATCATCGGCGAGATGACATTCAACGTGGCGACGCGCAGACTGCGCATCGGTTCGCAGTCTTCGGTGTTATCCCCGGCGCAGGCAAAGCTGTTGTCCCTGTTGCTCCAGAAACACGGCACCCTGTTGAACCGGAACCAATTGACCCGCAGCATCAGCGGTCGCGACTGGGCGCATGGCGACCGTACGGTCGATGTTCTGATATCCCGGCTTCGCAAGCTCATACCGATTGCGATCGGCGAAATCGTAACCGTCCATGGCAGCGGCTACATGTTTGTGGTGAAATAGGAAGGCGCGGCCCCTCGCCTTCTGGCGTCAACGGTCCACAAATACCCGCTGATCCGCAGGCAAGATGCTGCGCGGGATTGCGGTCGCGGTGTTGACCACGCCCGTCGCGGTACTCACCACGCCCTGAACGAGGCGGACGGTGACCGATTGGCCGCCGGCTGTCGACAATTGGTCTTCGCCGTCCTGCAGCCTTTTGCCGATCATCTGGACGATGGCCGGCGCGTCGGCAAACTTGGAATGGTGCAGTGAATCCTTCACTTCGACCTGCGACAGGTCGACAACATTGATGCCGAGCCCTTCAAGCCGCTCGATTTCCGGACTGTTGCCCACCCGATCCACTCTGCCTGCAATGCGCCTTGAAATCGCAAGCGGCCGGTCGTCTTCCGACAGCAGCACGTAGAATTTGTGCAAACCCTGCGGCATCGAGCGGACCTGTGTTTCGAAGACGTCGATATCGATATCCGGCGACGCCATGATCACGTAGCGGAGCCGTTCGCCGTTTCCGAACAGGCCGGAAATCGCCGCCTGGCGCAGGGTTTCGACGGTCAGGAAATTGCCCATCGAATGGGCGACGATGTCGCCGCGCCGGGCCGGCGTCTGGGCAATCAGACGGAACGTTTCCAAAAGGCTGTCGCGGGAACCGAGCACGCTATTGATATCATAGACATAATCGGTCACCCGTCCGCCGGAGGGCCATGTGAACAGGATCGGGACGCCCTGGTAGCCGGTGTCGTGCACAAACTGAGTGAACCGGAAAAGCGCGGCATCGAAGCTCGTGTTGTAGCCGTGCACAAAGACCAGCACGTTGCGGTCGGCCGGTGATCGTTCGCGCAATTCCCGTTCGATTTGGCCGACAAAACCGCTCTTGCCCTCCAGCATGCGCGGGTTCAGCGCGACCATGTCCGTGCGCGGGTCGGGCGGCAACCGATCGGCCCGTTCGATCCGACCGGTCTCGTGACTAGGCGGAACAAACATGTCGACCGTCGCAAAATGCAGGTCCGTACTCCGAGCGCCGGTGAACATGCGGGCTGGATTGTCCAACGACAGGGCGCGTGTGCTGGCCACGACGATGCGGTGTTTTGTGATATCGGGGACGTCGATGGCACTGAATGCCTGACCATCCACTCCGATCACGTCCTGCGGAGTGCCGGCACACCCACCAAGCACCCCGATCACCAACAACCCCGCCAGTATCTTGACCGGACCCAAGAACACACTCCGCCTGCATGCTGTGCCGGAACTGGCCGGCCGCTCCCCAACCTGTAGTCGTAGTCGATCGCGGCTGGGCGGTCCATGAGAAAGTATCCGAGGCCACGTTGCCTCAAGTATTACGGGCCTCGTCGAAGGGATAGTGACCAGAAAAGCTCCGCCGGGATCTGTTCTCGTTCGGACTGAAAACGCGCCTTTCCGCTTTTCCAGCGGTCCCCGATTTCCTTTTCGACGGCCGGAGCTGAAGAGAGGCGTTGTTGGGTGCGGTTTCCAAGGATCGTTCGCCTGCTTTGGAACCCGTATTCGCAGACCCGGGAAGTCCTTTACCGGCCCAGTGATTCGCACGATTGTGCGGTTCTTGTTACCCTTGTCGGTTATGACAGGACACCAAGCTGCCGAGATGGACGTAACGCAACGTCTTGGGCCGGACTTGCTTCAAAAAGTGATTACTATTTTTTCTGTTGGAGTTTCAGTGGTTTATGCAGGTTAACGCTGTTCATTTGCCATGTTGGCAAACCATGCTGATGCATTGCATCATGACAATTATGCGAAGTTCGTTTACCGGTTGCTCACCTTAACTGTCCGTAAACGCGTCGAGTTGCTGCTTGAGGTTGAGTTTGGGCCGCAATTCGTTTTTAGAGTGTGAGTACCGCGATGTCCCTGATCGATGCTTCGAGTCCGCGCCGGAAATCCCAACGAATTCTGACGCGACATAACGCATCGGCCCGGACCTTTGGCGGCAACGCCCTCCCTTCCGAAATGCTGGCCCTTGAACCGCGCGTCATGCTCGACGGCGCGATCGCCATGGCGGCCGTCGATCAGGCCGACAGCAACCCTGCCGGCCAGGACGATCAGGCGGCGCAGGTAAAGGAGCCCGCGGTTCAGTCGAATACGGATTCAGAGGCGGGAAACAACACCGCTTCAGACAATGGCGACGGAGCCGGCGATGCAATAGCGCCTGCAGATCGTATCATCATTATTGTCGATGCCGCGGTCGCCGACGCCCAGGATCTCTTGGCCGGTGTCGATCCGTCAGCGGAAATCTTCTACCTGTCGGGCGACACGGACGGTATTCACCAGATCACTTCGCTCCTTGCAGGCGAAACCGGCATTGCGGAACTGCATATCCTGTCGCATGGCGAAACCGGATCTGTCACGCTCGGCAACACGGTCCTCTCGGCAGCCAATGCGGAGACCTATGCATCGGAATTCACCGTATGGGATTCCGCGTTGAATGACGGTGCCGATATCCTTCTTTACGGCTGCAATATCGGCGAGGATGCCGCCGGCAAGGCGTTCCTTGACCTGATGGCCGACCTGACGAACGCCGATCTCGCGGCCTCCGACGATCTGACCGGCGGCGCGGGCCTTGGCGGCAACTGGGACCTTGAAGTGGCAACCGGAACAATCGAGGCCGGCCTGCCGCTCAGCACCGCCTCAATCGATGGCTACGCACACACATTGCTGTTCGTGCCGACGAACACGGCCCCTTCCCTCACCGATCTGACGATGTCCGCAACGGTTCTGGAGCGAGACGCCCCGGTCGTGCTCGACAGCGACGTCACAGTCGGCGATCAGGAACAGAACTGGGACGGTGGCGTCCTGACGATTTCCGGGCTGGCTGCCGACGATGTGCTTGCCGTGCAATCCTTGGGCAATGCGGCTGGTGAAACCAGCGTCAGCGGCAACACCATCTCGGTTGGCGGCACCGTTGTCGGGTCGTTTACCGGCGGGTCCGCCGGCGCCGACCTCGTCATTACGTTCAATGGCGATGCAAACAATGCCGCGGTCGAGCGTGTGATCGAGAATCTGGTCTTTTCGAACGGCTCCGATACGCCTGTCGCGTCGCGCACCTTGTCCCTGACGCTTGTCGATGGCGGCGGCATGGAAGCCCGCGGCACCACGCAGACGCTCACCGAGCAAACCGGCGCAGACAATCCGGTGAACGGTATCAGTGTCGGCAACGCTGCTGCACCGGCCTTTGTCGATATCGATGCGGACGGCGATCTCGATGTCTTCGTCGGTTCCGTCAATGGCGATGTGAGGTTTTTCCGCAATACCGGTTCGCCGCAGGCGCCGTCCTATACGGAAGAAACCGGCACGGACAATCCGCTCGACGGCGTATCCGTTACGTTTGATGCCTCGCCGACCTTTGTCGACATCGACAACAACGGTGTCCTCGATGCCTTTGTCGCGCAGCAGGACGGATCGATATTCTTTTATCAAAATACGGGCACCGACACGGCGCCGGTCTTCGTGCGCGTCGACGGTGCCGGAAACCCGTTCAACGGTGAAAACGGCGGCTTTCTTGCCTCGCCGACCTTTGTCGACATCGACAATGACGGCGATTTCGATGCCTTTGTCGGCCGCTTCGGCGGGAGTGTGGCGTTTTATGAGAATACCGGTGATCCTGATGCGCCGTCCTTTTCCCTGGTTACCGGTGCGGATGATCCCTTTAACGGGTTCAACGCCGGTCTG
Source organism: Pseudomonadota bacterium (assembly GCA_038745065.1). Taxonomy (GTDB): domain Bacteria; phylum Pseudomonadota; class Alphaproteobacteria; order Rhizobiales; family JANQQB01; genus JANQQB01. The sequence continues at coordinate 111,125 of JBCDLT010000012.1, forward strand.
ATTTCCAAACCGGATTTTGTCGATTTCGACGGTGACGGCGATTTCGATGCAATCGTCGGGTCGCTGGATGCCAATTTCAACGGCGCCCTGACCTATCTGCGCAACGATGGCGATCCGGATAATCCGAATCTCACGGTTGTGACCGGTCCGGCCGATCCGTTTGACCCGCTGACGGTTCAGACCGAGGCGCGTCCGGCCTTTGCGGATATCGACGGTGACGGCGACCCGGATCTGTTTGTCGGCGGATTCGACGGCACGATCGCCTTTTTCGAAACCGACACGCGCTTCGACATCGCGGTCGATGTCACGGCGGTCAATTCAACGCCTGTCGTGACGCCTCCTGCAGGTCCGCTTGCCGCAACGGAACAAGTGGATCTCGCCATTCACGGCACCGGATTTTCGGCGGACGATCCCGACACGGCAGGCGGTCCTGCAACCGTTACCCTGGCTGTCGGCGAAGGCACGCTGACCGTCGATGTCGGCAATTCCGGCGTTTCGATCGTCAGCGGCAACGGCTCCCAGTCGGTGGAACTGGAGGGTACACTTTCCCAGATCAACGCCCTGTTGGGCGGGACGGGCACCGGCACGATCCTGTATCGCTCGATCAGCGGATCGCCGTCGCCGTCGACCACGATTTCGGTCACTTACAACGACCGCGGCGAAACCGGCATCGACCCCGGCCTCACCGCCGACGACACTTCAGAAGAGGGAACCGCCAGCCAGACGATCACGATTGAAACGGACAACGAGCCGCCGGTTGTCGATGCGGATGCCGAGACAGTCGCGTTCACCGAGCGCGACGGCAGCAACAACCCGGGCAATCTGGGCGGCCTGCAGTTTCTGAGCGGCGTCGACTTCACGGTCACGGATGCCGACAGCTCGACTTTCAGCGTCATCACGATCAGCCTTGCTGACACCAGCGGTAACGCGGTGGACGGCGATACGCTGCGGGTCCGACCTCAGGACCATGGCGGCGCGTTGCGCGACAAGCTGATCAACGCAACGATTACCGGCAACAATTCCAGTAACGTCATCACTGTGACGGCCGGCGTCGCCGAGTCCTTTACTGCCGCGGAAGTCGAGGCGATCCTTGAAGAATTGCGCCTGCGCATTGCCGAAGATTCTCCGGCCGGCCCGGCGACCCGCGATCTGAGCATCACCGTCAGCGATACCGGCACGCCAGCGGCTACCAGCGATCCGCTCGTGCTGCAGGTTCAGGTCACCGGTGTCAACGACACCCCGGCCTGGGAACGCCAGGGTCGGTTCCCGGACGCGCAGGCCTTTACGGATGAAGACACACCGCTCACTGACGTGTTCCAGAGCGCTCGCGACTACCACACGACGAATACCAGCAATCTCAGCCAGTTCCAGCTTCAGGACCGGGACGACGACACCGGCGAGACCGGCGGCACCCCTGAACGGCTGACGCTCCGGGTTGACAACGGGACACTGACCTTCACGCCCGGCAGCGGTGTGACGCTGGTATCGGGCAACGGCACGAACGAAGTCGTGGTCGAAGGGTCGATTGTTGCCCTGCGCAACTTCGTCAATTCAAACGGGTCGGCCAATCTGGCCTATTCGCCGAACGC